>NZ_NNBP01000038.1 GCF_002803155.1 Streptomyces sp. CB02959 | reverse complement strand
CCCACCTAACACCCACCACACACACAGACACACGCACGATGGCAGGAAGAACCCAACAGCGATAAACGGCCCACCCACGGAAACAGAACTCACGACAACGGCGGGCCCGCCCAAAAGGGCGGGCCCGCCAGCGAAAACGGGGGTTGTACCGCTAAGGGAACATCACCGGTAACGGGCCCGCCCGACGACAGCCGCGCAGGTCAGCGGGAACATCAATACCGCAGCAATCAGAAAGAGTTGGGAATAGTGATGGGTGGCCGCCGCAGACGCCGTCAGACTGCTGGCCAGCGCACTCCCGCCGTAGAGGCTGACGCCGAACATCGCCACGCTGGTGGCCCGGGCCGCCGGCACCACCACCGTCGCCCACGACTGCAGCGTGGTGTGCATGAACGACCAGCTGCCGCCCAACAACAGCGCAGTGAGGGCCAACGCGGGCAGCGACTGGCTCAATGCCGCCACCGCATAAGCTGCTGCTGCCTGCACCCCACCGGCCAGGATCAACATTGCCGGACTCCATCGCCCCACCAGTTTCTTGACCAACTGCGCGCAACCCATGGCCCCCGCGCCATACAGTGCCGACGCCGCCCCCGCCACCGCAGTCGGCACACCACGCGCCTGGAGTGCGGGCGCCAGATACGTCAAGAAACCCAACAGCACCGCCCCTTCCACCAAAGCAAGCGCCATCACACACCACATCCACCGCGAACCCAGTACCAGACGGAACGGCGCCAGAAGCGAACCACTGGACACACGCTGCGGTTCAGCCAAATTCCGCAACGCCCAGGTGAGATACGCCGCAATCACACCCGGCAACACAAACACCACACGCCAACTCAGGTAATTCGCAAGCGCTCCGGCCACCACCGTTCCCAGCGCCGTCCCCAAAGAAAAAGCAGTCATCAAATCACTGAGCGGACGCTGACGCACCGCAGCGGGCACCACATCACCCACATAACTGAGCGATGCCGGCACACACGCCGCGAAACATGCCCCCGCAACCGCACGCGCCACAATCAACACCGCAAGATTCGGTGCCACAACGGACAACAGCGAAGACAACGCACCCGCCAGCAACGACATCCGCATCACCGCCACCCGGCCCAGCCGGTCGCTGGCCAACCCCCACACCGGCTGCATCAACCCGTAACACAAGAAATACACACTCGCAGCCATCACCGCCGAGGCCATGCCGACCCCCAACCGATCGGCAATGACCACCAACATCGGCGTAATACAAAAGCGATCGAAATTACTTACAAATCCAGCCGACCGCAATAACCACAAACTACGCGATGACAAACCAACCGAATCACCAGGCACAACACCAGACTCGACGCCAGACACCGTCAACGCTCATCCCTCCACACTCCGACACGCCAGACCCTCCAAGAACACCACCCCCAGCCCCCAAGCAATCACCCCAGCCAATTACCAACACCCACACCCTGCCGGCACACCCCGACCGAGGAAGGCCAAGTACGGGCAAGGAAGGCCAAGTACGGGCAAGGGCGGGCAGGGCAGGCAGGGGCGGGTCGGCCGGGGCCATGAGGGCTGGCCCGGGGCGGTCGGGGCCGTGCGGTCCGGGTCGGGTGACCGTCCTATCGGGGCAGCGCTTGCGCGTGGGGGTGTCGTAGGCGGCCGTGGCGCGCGGGAGAGCATTGGATCATGAGTGACTGTGGTGGGCTGTCGGGACGGGAAGAGGGAGCATCGTGAGCGGGGCGGAACGGACCTTTGGTGAGGGCAGCACAGCGCGGGCGTTGCGCAGGGAGCTCGGGGCATTCCTGCGATCGCGGCGTGAGCGGCTCTCGCCCACGGAACTGGGCCTGCCCGTCACGCCGCGGCGGCGCACTCCAGGGCTGCGCCGGGGCGAGGTGGCCGAGAGGGCCGGCATCAGCGCTTCCTGGTACGCCTGGCTCGAACAAGGGCGAGTGCGGACCTCAGAACAGGTACTGCGGTCAGTCGCCCGAGCCCTCCACCTCAATGCGGCCGACACCGCCCACGTACTGTCGTTCGTCGAGGGCCGCACACAACAGCAACAGCCCCCGGGCTGGGTCTCACCCAACCTGCTGACACTGGTGGAATCCGTCGCACCCAACCCCGCCGTGGTCATCGACCCGCACTGGGACCTACTGGCCTGGAACACCGGCTACGCGGCACTACTGACCGACCCCGCACGCCTGCCGCCCAGGCAACGCAACCTGCCATGGCTGGTGTTCCGGTGGGCACCGGCCCGTGACCTGATCGTCAACTGGGAGTGCGAGGCCCGGTACCTACTGGGACAGTTCCGCGCCAACGCCGCCCGCCACCCCCACGACCGGCGCTATGCCGAGATCATCGCCGACATCACCCAGGACCCCCACGCGGCCCACTGGTACAGCCAACGCGAAACCGCCATCTATCAGCCCGCCGTTCGGCACTTCCGGCACTCCACCGCAGGCGACCTCCACCTCCGCTACATAAAGCTGGCCGCCCTCGACCAACCCGACCACCACTTCCTCTGCTACCTCCCGAACGACCCCGACACCCAAGCAGCCCTCCACCACCTCACCGCACGCGCCAAAACCGCCAACCCCCTGCACGCAAAGCACCACTAGCGCAACGGGCCAGGCGGATGGCAGAGCGTTGAGGGAGGGGCGTGCTGGCAGGGCGTTGGGATGTGGTGGTGGAGGGCTGGATGATGGAGAGCTGGGTGATGGAGAGCTGGGTGGTCGAAGGTCGGGTGGTGGTGGTTGTTCTCAGTCGGGCCAGGCGGCGTACTGGCGCCGGCCGTACAGCAACGGGCCGGGTCCGGCCGTTGGCGAGGCGTCGGTTGGAGCACCCGTTGAGGGGTGGGGTGGGGTGTGGGTCCACACGACTTCGCCGATGACGATGGTGTGGTCGCCGGCCGGGTGCAGTCGGTCCAGGCGGCAGCGGGCCAGGGCGTGGGAGTCCTGTGGCAGGAGGGGGAGGTCGCTGCCGGGGGCCGTCTGCCAGGGCACCGCCGCGAACCGGCCCGCAGTGCGGCTGGCGAAGGCTTCGGCCGCCCGACGGCCTTGGCTGTGCAGGAAGTTGACCGCGAACTCGCCGCGTTCGACGAGCACAGGCAGTGTGCTGCCCGTGTTCGATGCGCAGACCAGCAGCAGCGGCGGGTCCAGGGACAGCGAGCACAGTGCGGTACAGGTGAACCCGTAGGGGTTTCCCTGTTCATCCGCTGTGGTGATCACGGCCACGGCCCCCGGGTGCGAACCCATCAGCGCACGGAAGGTCTCCGGCCCCACCGCCTGCTCCTCCGTCTGCGCAGACGAGGCGCAGACCGTGGGGAGGAGGGAAGAGGCCGGAGCCAGGCTGGAGGTTGGGATGGAGGCCGGGATGGGAGTTGGGGTCACGGAGTGGGTGGGGGTTGGGGTGGGGGTGAGGGAGGTCACGGGCGTCACCACGAGAAGGTCCGGGCGTCGTGCAGGTTGACGCCGACAGCGGCTTTGCCGAGGTATTCCAGGCAGTCGTACGGCTTGGCGGGCATCACAGAGGAGAACGACGCCTCGCGGATCAGCCGCTCCAGCGGTGCCTTCCTACTGACCGCCGCAGATCCGCACACCCGCACCGCATCACGCCCCAGCTCCGGCCCGACCTCACCGATGACGTACTTCGCGGCGTGCACCATGGCGTTGGCCTCCACGCTGCCCCGCTCACGTTCGATGAGGTCACCGGCCTCGTGGACCAGTGCCCGGGCCGCCCGCAGACGAGCCGACATCCGTCCCAGGTCGTGCTGGATGACGGGATTCTCGGCGCGCTGCGGCGAGGCGGTGACGTAGTCCACGGTGAAGCGGTAGATGGCCTCGGCGATGCCCAGGTAGGCGCCGGTGTAGCCGGCGGTCATCCAGTGCGGTTCCCGCACCAGTTTGAACAACGACATGCCCTCGACGTTGAGGTAGAGGCGGGATCGGGGAAGGGTCACGTCCTTCAGCGTCATTCCGGCGGTGCTGGTGCCGTTCATCGCCGCCATGCTGTGGACGGTACCGAAGCTCACGCCCACGTCGTCGGCGGCGACCACGAAGTGCGAGACCTCGCTGGACTCGCCGTCCTCGGCGCGAGCTGCCACCACGTAGTAGTCAGCGGCGCCCGCCAGCGACACGAAGGACTTCTCGCCATTGAGGATGTAGTGCTCGCGGTCCTTGCTGAGTCGGTAGGTGGTGCGCATCCCGCGCAGTTTGGCGCCGTTGCCGGCCTCCGAGACGGCAGAGGCGAACATCTTGCGGTGGTGGACGACCTGGTCGAACACCCAGGAGCGGAAGGCTTCGGCGGCCGGCGGCAGCGGAGTTCCGGCGGTCTCGGCGAGACCGCCGATGACCACGTTGTGCATGTTGAAGCCCAGCGCCGCGGCACCGTTGCGGATCCCCAGCTGTTCCAGGACACGGGTATAGGCACCGAATCCCAGGCCGGCGCCGCCGGCGTCCTGCGGGATGAGCAGGCCCAGCAGCCCGGCCTCACGCACGATGCGATACGCCTCGTGGCCATCTGAACGGCCGGCGTCGACATCGGCGGCGAGCGGGGCCAGGGCCTCGCCGGTCCCGGCGGCGAGCTTGAGCAGATCGTCGATATGCGATGGCAGCGTCATCGAAAGTCCCTTTCACATCAGTTCTCGTGGGAAGGCAGCGTCATCGGTCTCCCGTGCACGTCAGTTCTCAACCGGGAGGCCGAGCTGGCGGGCGATCCCCACCCGCAGTAGATCGTTGGTGCCCGCATACGTCATGGCGGCCATCGGACTGTGCAGATCGGCCGGAAGATCGGAGTCCGCGATGAAGGCCCGCACGCCCGAGAGCGCGGTGGCATGCTCGGTGAGCCGAACGTAGTCCTCGGCGATCGAAATCTTGGTGAGCGCGGCCTCGGCCGCCAGCTGCCTGGCAGGCGTCCCGGCATCCAACCGACCTGCCAACGCGTACACCTGCACCCGGGAACGATGCAGCATCAGCGCCATCTCCGCGACACGGGACGCCACTTGGTGACTGGCCCCCATCCGCCGGCCGAAGTGCTCACGGCCTGCGGCCCACTCCACGTTCCGCCCCAACGTGCGGCGCATCGGGCCCAGGGCGTAGCCCAGCAACACAGCCCGCTCCCACGCGGTCGTCGACGCCATCAACGCAAGGCCGGAGCCTTCCTCACCGATCAGTGAACCGGCCGGTAACCGCACCTGGTCAAAGACCAACTCCCCCATCGGGACCTTCGGCAGGGCCGTCTTGGCGAATGGTTCGCTGCGCGTCACCCCAGGCAGGCCCAGGGGGAACAGGAACGCGGAGAGCGCGAACGGATGACGGCCTGGCGCGGTGCGGGCGAAGACAATGGCGTGATCGGCGACCGGCGCGGCCGTGATGAACGTCTTGGCGCCGGTCAGCACATAGCCGTCCCCTTCCCGCCGGGCGCTGGTGTCCATCGACAGCGGGTCACTGCCCCCACCGCGCTCGGTCAACGCATGACACAGCACCTCACGCCCGGACTGGACGTGCGCGATCGCCTCCCATGCCGCGGAAGGCAACACCGCACGCAAGGGGAACTGCATCCCGAACACCTGGGACGCCAACGCGTAACACACCCCCGCGTCAAGACCGGCCAGCCCGATTCCCTCCACCATCGCCAAGGAACGCGTCACCGGACCCACGGTCGACACCGGCTCCGAGGTCGAGGCGGAGGTGGAGGACAGGGGCGGGGCCGAGTCCGATGCCTGGGGCTGAGGCTGGGGCTGGGGCTGAGACTGGGTGTGGGACTGGGGCTGGTTGGGCTTGGGCTGACTGTGGGGGCCGGTGGGAGATGCGGTGCCGGCCTCCGTCAGACGCAGCACCCCCAGATCAGCCATCGCCTGCCACTGCGTACGGAAATCCATATCCCGCACCCGCTCAACAACCGGCTCCGCCCGCCCACGAAACTCATCCACCAACGCCTCGACCTCGTCCGGGCCGCTGCGCAGCAGGCGATCAACCGGTGCGGTCACTTCCGAGCCCCCGCGGAAAGACCCTCAATGACCGCCCACAATGCCTTCGGCGTACGGAAGTTGGCGGCCACCACCTCGGTGTCGGGCAGCTCCACATCGTGCTCGTTGGCCAGCGCGGAAATGATCTCCATGATGGCCAACGAATCCAACAACCCCATCTCCAGCAACGGAGTGTCAGCCGTCAACTGCTGCGGGTCCTCGCCCCGCCCCCAGGTGATCTTGCCTCCGATCACGCCGCACAGATCCTCAACGCTGTTCATATCGGTTTCTCCTTCACTTTCGGTGCGCAGCTCGGCGCACCACTCAATGGGCTGGAGTGGATTGGAGGGGAATTGAAGTGGACTGGAGTGGAGTGGGAAGGTCGGCTCGCCATCGACGAGCCGGACCCAAGGCGCAACGACGTACTGGTCGACGCTCCGACCGGTGGTCAGGTCGGTACCCTGGCGGGTGCTGCGGTTGCTGGGTGCATCGATGCGCCGGTCATTGCCGTGATCGGCGTCGGCCGAGGTCTCGTCGTGTCCGGGTGGTGATGTCGACGCGCCGGCCGATGTCAGGGCGGTGGCCCCGTCGGGATACGGTTGAGGAAGCCAGATCCCTACCTCGCCGGGCGCCCTTGCCGGCGCGCCGGTCGGTCCTGGTGGGCACCCTCGTCGAGGCTCGCCCTCGCCACGGCGGCAGTCGGGCCAGTGCGTGCCCTCATCGGCCCGCCGCTCGATGCTCTGGTACGTGCCCTCGTCGACACGCTGCCAGGTACGTTGCCGGTCGTGGTCTCGTCGACGCACACACGGGTGCGATCTCGGTCGGGTCTCGTTGAAGCTCAGGTCGCAGCGTTGACGCTTCTTTCGGTCGCCCGCTCGTCGATTCTCAGGGCGAGGCCGTGGTGGGTGCGCTGACGTAACCGGTCAGTGGACTGTCTCCGCGGTGGCGTGAGGGGTCACGCCTTGGGCGCTCAGCGCCAGGCGGTCGACCTTGCCGCGGGCGGTCAGCGGCAACGAAGCGACCAGGACCACCCGATCCGGCAACATCCGCTGCGGCAGAACCCCCCGCAGATCCGCCAGAACACCCCTGTCCGTCAGGACGGCGCTGCTGCTCTGCACATACGCCCAGATCTCGCCGCGGTGCTCGCCGTCCTTCGCCACCACCGCGGCAGTGGCAACCTGCGGCAGACCCAGGACAGCGCTCTCCACATCCAACAGGTCAATACGGTGGCCCCGCCGCTTGACCTGGGAATCCCGCCGCCCCCGCAACACCACACGCCCCTGCGCGTCGAAGCAGCCCACATCCCCGGTGGCGTAGGCCCGTCGCACCGTGCCGTCACGGAAGGCGACGGCGACGGTCGGGTCCCGCAGGACGCCCTCGACCAGATATCCCTGGAAGACGGTCGGCCCGGCGACGTGGATCTCCCCTTCCCCCTCGGTGGGGTTGCCGTCCTGGTCCAACACCTCCACCACATCTCCCGCGATCGCCCCGCCCACACTCAGCTCCTGATCGGCCCGGAAGTCGGCAGGCACCCGCAGATACGTACACACATTGGTCTCGGTGGGTCCGTAAAGGTTGTAGAACGGCACCTTGTTGCCCATCAACTCCATGTATTTCTCCAGGAGTTGCGGTACGAAGGGTTCCCCGGCGAACGCCGCCACCCGCAACGTCGGCGGCAGGCCCTCGCGGCCGATCCCGCCCTGCTGCAGCATCCCCTGATACAGCGACGGCACCGCATACAGCGCGGTGATCTCCTGCTCCCGCAGCCAACCCACCACATCACGGGGAAACGCCCGCAGTACATCCGGCATCAGCACCACACAGGCGCCCACCGCCGCAGAGCCGAACACATCAAACGTAGTCAAATCGAAGGTCAGTGACGCCTGCGAGCCCACCCTGTCGTTCTCCCGCAAGCCCAACTCACCAGCCGCCCACACCACAAAATGAGCAACATTGGCGTGCGACAGCAACACCCCCTTGGGCCAACCCGTACTCCCGGAGGTGAACAGGACGTAGCCGCCCTCATCCGCAGGCGCAGGCAACACCGCCCGCTGCCCCTCCCCCACCCCCAGGGCAACCCAGTTCAACCCATGGTCGAGGACACCCTCACTGATTCCGGGACCCCTGCCTCCGGCAACCGTGCCGACACCTTCGTTCGCGGTGACGCCTTCGGCCATGGCGGCGTTGTCGACGGCTTCAGCGGCGGCCCGTCGGCACGCAGACAGACTTCGGTCGGGGGCCAGGAGCACGCGCAGCCCCGCGGCCCGCACCATCCGCGCCGTGCGCGCCGCGGGATCCGCAGGGTCCAAAGGAGCAACCACCGCCCCCACCCGCAACCCGGCGTAGACGGCCAGGACCGCGGCAGGCGACTTCGCGGCATACACCCCCACCCGATCCCCCCGGACCACACCCGCCGCAACGAGCTGCGACGCCAACCCCTCGACGGCCTGCTCCACCTCCGCATACGACCAGCACTCCCCCGCGCCGACCAATGCCGGCCGATCGGGAAACAACTCCGCTGCCCGCGCCAACAATCCATCCAACCGCACCATGCCTACACCCCCATCGCCACCACGACCCCGACCACGACCAGCACCAGCACCAGCACCAGCACCAGCACCAGCACCAGCACCAGCACCAGCAGCGTCGTCGACATCAGCAGCGTCGGCACGCTCGGCGGTGCCCGCAAGGTCGACCGCGCCGGGGCGGCCGGCACTGCGGGCGGCCTCGACCGACATGGCGGGGTCGATGGGCCGGTGGGCGGCTGCCGGGCTCATACCTGGGCCTTCCCCGCGGCGTGGCTGTCGGCGTGCTCGGCCAAAAACGCGCCGATGATCTCCACCAGACGCTCGGGTTCCTCGGCCATGTGCTGGTAGTGACCGCCCCCTTCGATCACCTCGCGCCGCACCGGCCCCCGCAGCACACGCTCCGCCGCGTCCAACTGCCGCAACGAGCCGTACTCGTCCTGATCTCCCTGGATCAACAACACCGGCGCCTCCACCTCCACATCCCCCTCGATACTCCAGTCACCAAACTCCGGCGACAGCCACACATCACTCCACCCCTGAACAACCAGCCGCGGATTGGCATGCACCAACGCCACCCGCTTGGCAAACGCCCCACCGGCATCAAACGAGGTACGCGCCGCCCGAACCCCCCGCACGGTCGACTCCTCGCAATACAGATGCGGACCGAGCGCCACCACCGCCTCCACCGGTCGAACGGACGCGTACAACAGCGCCATCGACCCACCATCGCTATGCCCCACCACCACCGGCCGCTGGACCCCCAACAGATCCAACAACTCAGGTAACCTCTCCTGCCCCTCCTCGTGCACATAGCGCGATGTGCGCGGCGCCTTCAGCGGAGACGAAAACCCATTTCCCAATCGGGAGAACAACAACGCCCGCCGCCCCGTCCGCGCCGCCAACAACCGTGGAAAGCGGTTCCACGTAGCAACCGACCCCGTCCCCCCATGCACAAACACCAACGGGGCCAACGACACGTCGCCTTCAACGAACGTGTACTCCACCACGCCATCCCGCGTCACAACCTCAGCCACAACAACCTCCCTAAACCCAAACACCAGCAAAGAAAGCGCAATCCATACACATCGCGACACGATCCAAAAGCACTCACAGGCTCAACGGAACCCCACCCCCAACTCGCATCCCCAACAACCTCAACAACACCTCGACACTAAACAAACCCAACACCGCCGAGGAAATGCCAAACCGCACCCACCTATGCTCCATACGTATGAATATCAACCTCCGTCACCTCCGCCACTTCCTCACCCTCGCCGAAGAACGCAACTTCACCACCGCCAGCAAACGGCTCCACCTCACCCAACCCACACTCACCCGCAACATCCGCAGTCTCGAAGAAGCCCTCGGCGTCCGCCTCTTCGACCGCACCACACGCCGCATCGACCTCACACCCAAAGGCACCCGCTTACGGGAATCCCTGATTCCGATCATTCAGCAACTCGACGCCACCCTCGCCGACGCCCGGGGCAGCGAAACCCTCCGCATCGGCTTCGCCTGGGGACTCCCCGAAACCCTCTCCACCCTCGCCAACCGCTTCGCCCAAGAGACCCACACCCACATCGAATGGGTACGCCACGACACCCCCCTGGCCGGACTCGACACCGGCGACACCGACGTCGCCCTCCTCCGCGGCCACCTGAACCCCAAGGGCATCCGCTGCATCCAGCTCTACGAGGAAGAGCGCATCGCCGCCGTCCCCGCCACCTCTCCCCTGGCCCAGCTCCCCCACATCGAGTGGAGCCAACTCGCCCAGCACCCGCTAGTCGTCAACACCATCAGCGGCACCACGTTCCCCGACCTCTGGCCGCCCGACGCGCAACCCGTCATCGGTGCGCACTGCCGCAACTACGACGAATGGCTTGAGAAGATCGCCGGCGGCGCCGGCTTCGGCACCGCCCCCACGACCGCCGCGCGCCGCAACACCCACCCCAACGTCCGCCTCGTCCCCCTCCACAACGCGCCCCCCATCCCCACCCACCTCGCCTTCCCCACCCACGGGACCCACCCCCTCTCCACCCGCCTCGCCCACACCGCCTGGCACACCTACCGCACCACCAACACGCCACCCACCCCGGACACCACAACCGACACACCACCAGCGACTGGCTGACTCCCCCAACCACCCACCTGACACGCAGCGCAACGCCCCACCACCGCCGGATGGTGGGGCGTCAGCCCTCGGCCGTTGACGCATCACAAGGGCGAACAGGCAGCGCGGAAGGGTGTCCATGCCCGATAACCAGCGACATGGCATTGCAGGACCGACACCAAGTGCCAACGCGCCGCCACCAACTACCGGCCACCGGCCACCGGCGGTGCTACTCGGCGACACCTCGCTGCCCAAGGGCCCGGTAGCGGTCCGCGAGTGCGTGGAACGCCTTCTTCGGTTCCCAGGGCAGGTCGGGGTAGCTGCGCTCGGAGGCGGGGAGGCCGCTCTGCCCGTCGAGGATCTTGACGATGCCGTAGGAGAGCAGGTCCGGGTCCGGGCCGCAGGAACGGTGGGGAGTGGGGTAGCCGGCGAAGCTGAACCAGAAGAGGGAGTCGACGCCCTCCTCCTCGAAGACGGGAAGGAGGTCGTCGAGGTAGCGGACCTGCTCGCTCTCGTCGCGTACCAGGTCCGGTTTGGGGGTGACCCCGTCCGGCCCCTTGCCCACGTACCAACCCGCGCCGCCGTGCTCGCCCGCTCCCCGGAAGGTGCAGCAGCCGACCTCCATGATCGCCACGGGCTTGCCGTGGGCGAACTCCTTGCGCAGGTCGTCGCGGTAGGTGGCGGCGTTGCGCAGGCCGCGGAAGGCGTCCAGGCCGACGATGTCGAACGGGCCCCAGTCCACGCCGTCCAGGGGGCAGGAGGCGTAACTGACGGGACCGGCGAAGACGGGCCGTACGGCGGTGACGACCTCGCCGAGGAACGCGTTGACCTTGTCGGGGATGCCTTGGAGTGCGGCTTCGCGGCCGGGCCCGGCCAGGACCGGGACGCGGGCGCCGAAGGTGTCGCCGGGTAGGTATCCGCGGGCGAAGAGGCTCAGTTCGCAGCCGGTGACCAGGACGACGTCGGCGCCGTCGTGGCGCAGCCGTTCGGCTCGCTCGGCGCAGTCGACGAAGTACGGCAGCATCTGCTCGTTCGTCAACTCGCAGGGGAACGGCGAGAACCAGACTTCCAGGCCGACGGCCGCCGCGTGCCGGGCGGCGGTCTCGATGCGGTCGGGGTCGCCGCCGGTGATGCGGACCGCGGTGCAGTGCAGGTCCTCGGCGATGACCCGCATCTCCCGTTCGACGGTCCCGGGGTCGAAGACGGGGCGGGAGGTGTCCCCGTTGGGAAAGGTGCCGGTGTCGTAGTGGATGCCCCTGCCACGCATGACCAACGCCTCCAATAAGAGTCACTCTGTATCTTATGGCAAGGCTTAAGATGCACGGCGTGTCTAATGAGTCAATGCGCAAGCGCCGTCGTGGGGCCGAGTTGGAAGCGGCGCTCCTGGAGGCGGCCTGGGACGAGTTGGTCGCGGTCGGCTACGAGCGGCTGACGTACGAGGCGGTGGCCGACCGCGCCGGTACGAGCCGCCCGGTGCTCTACCGCCGATGGCCCTCGAAGCGGGAGCTGGTCCTGGCCGCGCTGCGCCACCGGACTCCGCCCCTGCCGGACGCACCGCCCGACACCGGCGATCTGCGCGGCGACGTCCTCGCCCTGCTGCATCGCGTCATCACGCGCATGCGGGAACTCGCCCCCGTCCGCGAGGTACTCGCCGCGGAACAGGGTCAGGCAACGGAACTGTCCGCATACCTGGCCGCGCGCAACCAGGGACCGGGCCTCACCTGGATGCGGACGGCGTTGGAACGGGCGGCTCGACGCGGTGAGATCGACGCCCCGGACGCCCTTCCCGACCGCCTGGTCACACTGCCGGTGGTACTGGTCGTCCACGAACTCTTCATGGCCCGGCGGACCCCGACCGACGCCGACCTGGAGGAAATCGTGGACCAGCTGTTCCTCCCGCTGGTCGCGCACCAGCTGGGGCAACACCCTTGAAGCAGACCATCGGACATGGCATCGGGAGCGGTGGCGCGAAGTGGTCACCGAGCCGTTGAGTGAATTCGCCTGAGGAGCAGGTGGTGCGAGAGGGGGTGCAGGGTCGGCCGGTGGTCCGGTGTGACGTCCACCGACGGTCGGCGGGACTCGATGGCTAGGATCGGATGGTGACGCAGAGCGCAACGCTGGCCGGGGCCTTCGACGAGCTGGCCGACAGCTACGACCACGGGCACCACGAGGAGATCGCGCGGGCCCTGATCGCGTGGCTGGCCCCGGGACCGGTCGACGCCGTCGCGGACGTGGCGTGCGGAGCGGGAGCCGTCGCCCGGCAACTCGCGCCGATCCGGCCTGAGAACGCCCCTCCTATCCTGGCCGTCGACCTGTCCCCCGGGATGGTCGCGGTGGGCAGGGCACGCGCCGCGGGCGCGGGATGTGACGCGGCGATCGACTGGCGGGTCGCCGATGCCGTGCCGCTGCCGGTTGCCGATCACTCCCTCGACGTCGTGCTCTGTGCGTCCTCGCTGCACTTCCTGGGGCGCCGGGCGCCGGCCGACTGGCGGCGCGCCCTGCGTCCGGGGGGCCGGGTCGGGTTCACGCTGCCGCTGGCCACGCACTTCCGGCCGTCGGAACGCTTCTCGGGGCTTGTCGCCGATGATGTGCCGCTGCCCCATACGGCGCAGGAGGCGAGCGACTGGGCGGTGACCTGCGGGTTCATCGAGGCCGATTCCCGCATCCAGGTCCTGGGGGCGCGTCGTGTGGTGGTGACCTCGGCGACACGGCCCGACGGCCGGTGAGCCCGGCGACCGGTGAGCCCGGCGGCCGCTCGCCCGGGGTCTACCGCTGCAGCAGGGCTCACGGGCGTGCCGCGGTCCGCTCGGCGCCCCGCGGGAGGGCGCGGGGACGGGCCGGGCGGTCCAGGTAGCTCGTCCGGCGGGCGTCCCAGGAACGCCGCAGGGGGTCCCGCACCGCTCGTGCGCACAGCCCGGCCGGGGTGATCACCGCGAAGTACAGCGCGGCCAGGCCCAGGCACCGCAGGCGCTCAGTCCATGGGGATGGCGGCACGCCAGTCATCCTCCTCCCGCCATTGGGGCTGGTCCCGCTTGTCCAACAGGAAGCCGCCGAGGACCAGCAGGTCGATGCGGGTGCGCATGAAGCAGGCGTACGCCTCTTCGGGGTCTTGCACGATCGGCTCCCCGCGGACGTTGAACGAGGTGTTCACCAGTACGGGGCAGCCCGTACGTTCCCGGAACGCGGTGAGCAGGGCGTGGAACCGCGCGTTGTGTTCGGCGGTCACGGTCTGGATCCGGGCCGAGCCGTCGACGTGGGTGACGGCCGGGATCGTCGAGCGCGGCACGTGCAGCAGGTCCAGGCCCGTCGCCTCTTTCGCCGCGGCATCGCACTCCCTCCGCCTGGCCGCGGCGACCTGCGCGGTGAGCAGCATGTACGGGCTTTCCTGCGGCAGGTCGAACCAGTCCTTGGCGTCCTCGGCGAGCACCGCGGGCGCGAACGGCCGGAAGGACTCCCGGAACTTGGTCTTGAGGTTGAGGGTGGACTGCGTGGTGCGATCGCGCGGATCCGCGAGGATCGACCGGTTGCCCAGCGCCCGGGGCCCGAACTCCATCCGCCCCTGGAACCAGCCCACCACCTTTCCCGCCGCGAGCTCCGCCGCGACCCGCTCCACCAACGTCCGCTCCGTCAGCCGCACGGCGGGGTATCCGCCCCGGGTCAGGAACGCCTCGATCTCCCGGTCGGGGTGGCCGGGGCCGAGCAGCGCCCCCGCCATCGCGTCGGTGCGGCGCGTGACGTGGGTCCGGGGTGCTCCCCGGCGGTGCGACTCGGCCAGGGCCGCGCCGAGGGCGCCGCCCGCGTCCCCGGCTGCCGGCTGGACCCACAGTTCGTCGCAGACCCCGTCGGCCAGGATCCGACCGTTGGCCACGCAGTTGAGCGCCACGCCGCCGGCCAGGCACAGTCGTCGTTCCCCGGTGCGTTCCAGCACCGTCCGGGCCAGCCGCAGCATCACCTCTTCGGTGACCTGCTGGACGGAGGCCGCCAGGTCGAACTCCCGGTCGGTGAGCGGCCCTTCGGGTGTCCGGCGCGGTCCGTCGAAGAGTTCCTCGAAGGCCCGGCCGACCATGGTCTGCCCGTACGGGAAGGTGAAGTACCGCAGGTCCAGGCGGAACGAACCGTCTGGTTTGACGTCGATCAGCCGCTCCCGGATGAGTGGGGCGTAGCGCGGCGTCCCGTAGGGCGCCAGGCCCATCAGCTTGTACTCGCCGGAGTCGACCTTGAAGCCGCAGAAGTAGGTGAAGGCCGAGTACAGCATGCCGAGCGAGTGCGGGAAGCGCAGTTCTGCGAGCGGCACCAGCTCGGTGCCGCGGCCGTGCCACAGTGTCGTCGTCGCCCACTCCCCCACGCCGTCGACGCACAGCACCGCGGCCGACGGGTACGGGCTCGGGAAGTACGCCGACGCGGCGTGTGAGGCGTGGTGGCGGTGGGCCGCCACCGGGGGCAGCGGCCGCCCGGGCGCCAGGTCGCGCAGCTGTGCCCGTACGTCGTCCAGGGCGCGCCGCTTCCAGGTGGCCCACTGGGGGAACGCCCGGCGGAACACCGGGAGGCCGTGCGGGGCCGTGGCCAGCCAGGTCGCCAGCACTCGGCGGAACTTCAGCGCCGGGTCCTCGTAGAAGGCCACGGCCGCCAGCTCGTCGAGGCGCAGGCCGGCCTGGCGCAGGCAGAAGGCGACGGCGTGCGCGGGGAAGCCGGGGTCGTGGCGGCGGCGGGTGAAGCGCTCCTCCTGCGCCGCGGCGAGCGGGTTGCCGCCGGTCACCAGGGCCGCGGCGCTGTCGTGGTAGTAGGCGGAGATGCCCAGGACGGGGCCGTCCGGCCGGCCGGGGCCCGAGCGGTCGGGGTGCGCTCCGCGCTTGCCGGTCCTCATGTCAGAACAGGGGGTAGATGGACGCGTCGTCCTCGGGCTGGGGCCGCAGCGGGGACGGTGACGGCGCCTGGCCGGCCGGCCGGTCCGGCGGGGCGCCGGAGGGCGGGGCGGGGCGGCCGCGGTGTCGCAGCCACGCGGTGAGGCGGTGGCGCAGCCGGGGCGTGCGGCCGTGGTCCGTCGACGTGGCCGTGGTGTCGTGGTCGCGCATGACGGGGCTCCTCACACCAGGTCAATGTGGTCCGCCAGTTGCCGGGCCACCAGGTCGTATCCGAGATCGGTGAGGTGCACGCGGTCGATGAACAGCCAGTCGGCCGGCCCGGCGGCTTCGGCGAGGGCCACGTTCATGTCCAGGAAGGGCACGTCGAGCCGGGCGCATCCGGCGGCCAGCCGGTCCGCGTAGGCGCGGCCCACTTTCAGGGTGGAGATGTCGTTGTGGAACCGGCGGAAGTTGGACACCTCGTCCAACTCCTCGAAGAGGAGCTTCTCGCGGGGAAGCGGTTCCTCGCGCACCCAGGGCGCGAGTGGCTGGAGCACGAAGGTCAGCCGGGCGTCCAGGGCGTCCGCGAGCGCCTTCCAGCCGCCGAGGTGCCGGATCGTCAATTCCGATGCGTGTGCTACTCGTTGCTCCGGTGAGGGGGTGACGTCGGGGGCGGGCCCGCAGTCGAAGAAGGCGCCGTGTCGGCCCTGTTTTTCCTCGGGCAGTCGGCTGAGCACCAGGTTGTTGACCCCGGAGAGCAGCACGATGTCCTCGACGGGTGGGAGTTCGTGTCGGAAAAGGGTGAACAGCAGGAGTTCCTGGGCGGAGTTGTGGCTCTGGCCGGCGATGTTGAGCCAGGGCAGTCGGGGTGCGTGGGCGTTCCACAGGCGGGCGGAGATGGTGGCCGCGTCACCGGTGGCGCCCACGCCGAAGACTGCGGAACTGCCGGCGAGGACCCGTACGGGGCCGTCGGGGCGGTCGTCGCCGACCGTCGCCCGGAGTCCGCCGGGGCCGGGGGTGACCCGGAAGCCGTGCCGGTCGGTGCTGTAGACGGGGGTCTTCTCGTTGCCGTATTGGAAGTACCCCAGATAGGGCTGGTCCTCCAGGACGAAGGTGTAGTGCTCCATGTGCGGGGTGAACTCGGCGCGGGGGGACGTCATCGCAGCGGGGCTCCCGTCGGGGTGCTGGGCGTGGCGGTCGTGCCTTGCGGGGTGGTCGGCCGCCGGTCGTGCCTGGTGGGCACGGGTGTGCGGGCCGGGGCGGGTGCTCAGCGGGCCGGGAGCGGGGGTGGCGGCTCGGGCAGGGAGCCGGGGCGGTCCTCGCGGATCAGGTCGGCGTTGATGGCCATACCGGCCAGCCCTCCGCTGGCCGCGGCCATGGCGGCCTGTTGCATGTTCCGGCCGAGGTCCCCGGCCACGTAGAGCCGGGGCAGGCTGGTGCGGCCGCGCTCGTCGGTCTGTACGGACTCCAGGTCCGGGGCCTGCAGCCAGGGGCGCAGCGGGGCCACCCGGGGTTCGATGCCCAGGTGCAGGAAGAGTGCCCCGTAGCTCGCTGTCCGGCCGTCCTCGAAGACGACCTCGACGCCCTCGGCATGTGGCTTGACCTCGCTGACTCCGTCGCTGACGACGGGCACGCCGGCCGCGGTGAGGCGGTCCCGCTCGTCCTGGGGCAGTTCGCGCCGGTCGGTGAGGTAGGTGATGCGGTCGGACCAGACCGTCAGGGTCGCGGCCAGGCATTCGCCGGGCTCGGCCCCGCCGTACACGGCGAAGCTGCGGTCCCGCACTTCCCAGGCGTGGCAGTACGGGCACTCCAGGACCGTGCTGCCCCACAGGTCCGCCAGGCCCGGGATCGGCGGCAGCACCGAGCGCACGCCGGCCGCGTAGAGCACGGTGCGGGCGCGGAGGGTGCCGGACTCCTTGGTGGTGACCACCACGTGGTCGCCGTCGGGCTCGGCCGACAGCACCTCGTCGTCGCGGAACGTGACGTCGTACGCGGCGAGTTGGGCGCGCGAGCGGGCCCGGAAGTCGGCGATGGTGGCACCGTCGTTGGTGAGGACGTTGTGCATGACGCCCGCCGCCATGTTGCGGGCGTCGCCGGAGTCGATCAGTAGCACGCGGCGGCGTGAACGGCCCAGGTAGAGCGCTCCGTTGAGGCCGGCCGGGCCGCCTCCGACGATCACCGTGTCGTAGAGCTGCGTGTCCAATAGTCACCCCTTGTCGAGAAGGTCGCCGTGCGGCGGTGCGTCTGATGACGGTGCGTGTGATCGCGGTAGGTCTGATCGCGGTGAATCTGCCGGTGGTGGATCGGATGGCGGCGGCGCGGAGGACGGTGGGTGCGGGGACGGCGGGTCCGGGGACGGCGGTGGTGCGGAGGGGGCCGGAAGTGCGGTGTGCGCCTGCTGGTTGTCGGCCGCGGAGGTGGCCTCGCGCAGCGGCGCGAGCAGCAGCAGCGCTCCCACGGCCAGGACGGTTCCGCACACCACGAACACCGCGGGAACGGACAGGGCTTCGGCGAGCAGGCCGCCGAGCGTCGCGCCGACCGGCATGGTGCCCCAGGCGCACAGCCGGGACACGCTCATCACCCGGCCCTGGAGTTCTTCCGGTGTGAGGCGCTGGCGCAGCGACATCACGGGGATGTTCCAGCCCATCATGAAGACGCCGTTGACGGCGAGCGCCAGCGCGGCCAGGACCGGGTGGCGTCCCAGGCCGAGCGCGGCGTACGCGGCGCCGGAGGCCACCAGGGACCACCGGGCCAGCCGCACGGTGGGCAGCCGGTCCGCGGCCCGGGGCGCCAGCCAACTGCCGGCGACCGCCCCCAGCGATCCGGCGGTGAGCAGCAGGCCGTAACCGGTCTCGCTCAGTCCCAAGGTGCCCTCGCTCAGCAGCACCAGCATCGAGAAGGTCGCCGAGAACACCAGGCCGTACAGGGCGCTCGCGGCCAGCGTGAGCCGCAGGACGCGATGGCGCAGGACGAAGCCGAGACCGCCCCGGATGTCGCGCAGCACTCCGCCCTGCGACGCACCCGGGGTCGCCTCGCGGCCGGGGCGGACGAGCGGGGCCAGGCCGAACAGCAGCAGCGCGGCCAGTGCGTACAGCACCCCGCCGGTGGCCAGTGCCGCGGCGGCGGTCAGGCCCACCAGCAGGCCCGCGAGGGGCGGTCCGATCGTCTCGTTGAGCACGATCTGCACGGTCAGCAGTCGGCCGTTGGCGCGTTCCAGGTGCCGCTCGTCGACCAGGCACGGCAGCATCGCGGGCGCCGCGGTGTCGGCGAGGGTCTCGGCGATGCCGAGCAGGAACGCCAGCGCGTACAGCAGGGGCAGCGGGCGGTTGCCGGCGAGCGCGAGGGCCGCGCCGAGCAGGGCCGCGGCGCGGATCACGTTGCTGCCCAGCACGATGCGGCGCCGGTCCACCCGGTCCGCGAGGACGCCCGCGGGAAGCGCGAACAGCAGCCAGGGCAGCATGTTGACGGTGGTCAGTCCGGCGACCGCCGCCGGGTCGGGGTGGTGTGCGACCACCAGGAGCGGCAGCAGGGTGCGGGTGATGCCGTCGCCCGCGTTGGAGGCGGCGGTCGACGCCCACAGCCAGCGGAACGGGCGGCCCAGGTCCACCCGGCGGACCGGGCGGGTGCCGGATCGGGCGGTGCTAGCCAACAGCGCTCCCCTCGGGCCACGGGCGCAGGCCCAGCAGTCGCTCGCCCAGTTCGGTCAGCGTGGCCGGTCCGTACAGGTCGGCCTCGGCCTTGCGCACCCCGCCTTGAGGGGGATGCGGTGGGATCCGGTCCCGCCAGAAACGCACCCGGGCCGCTCGGAGGTCGGCGTTCTCCTCCCAGGCGGGGGCCATGGTCAGGTACTGGGCCATCCGCACCCGGGCGGGCGAGACGTTGGGGTGCACCCCGTGCGGCAGCAGGCTGTTGAAGATGATCAGGTCACCGGGTGCGACCTCCGGCGTGGTGATCGGGTAGCCGGTGATGTCCGGCGTGCACGGGTCGCGGTCGGCGGGCTGGCCGCCGACCCACTTCTCCCACTCGGTGAAGATCTCCGGTACGCATTGGAAGCCGCCGATCTCCTGGTCGCCGTGGGTCAGGGAGAGCACCGCCTGGCAGCTCACCGGCAGCGGGTCGGCGGCGGTGTCGACGTCCCAGTGGACGAACCCGTCGAAGGCGCGCGCTCCCCGGTTGGGCGGATTGACGTTGGCGAAGTCGATGGTGACCCACAGGTCGGTGCGGTCCCAGATGTCGGCGAAGGCCCCGTACACCCGCGGGGTCTGCCGGATGTCCCACTGGGCTTGGTGGTTGTACATCTCGACCAGCCCGCTGTGGCCCGGCAGCCGGTCGTTGCCGGTGTGCGGGGAGGTCCAGGTGGCGGGGTCGTCGGGGTGCATGTCGAGGAAGGAGTACAGGCCCTCGGTGAGGACGTCGACCGTCTGCGCCGGCACTGCCTGACGGACGATCACATAGCCTTGGATGGTCCACTGTTCCCAGTCCGCCGGGGACAGGACGCGCAGTGGTTCCGTCTTGTGGATGTCTCGCAAGGGGATGGCGGCCACGGGCACTCTCCAGGGACACGGCGCCTGCACGGGGTCGGGTGGGACGGGTCGGCCCCGACCTCGCCGTTTCGGCGGGACTGCGGCTGGTCGGGGTGTCGGGGGATGCGGGTACGGGACGTCGGGCGGCGGACGGGATCACTCGACGATCAGGCGGTGTTCGGGGAGTACGACGGCGTCCAGTTCGGTCTCGGTGAGCAGTTGCAGTGCCTCGTCGAGGTGGTTGAGGAGGGGGCGGCCGCCGGCGTTGGCACTGGTGTTGATGAGCACGGGCAGCTGCGTGCGGGCGGCGACCGCGTGGCACAGCCGGTGCAGCAGGGGATGGGTGTCGGGCCGTACGGTCTGGAGGCGGGCCGTGCCGTCGATGTGCCGGGCCTCCGCGAGCTGCCGGGCCCGGTCGGTCCGCACGCGTACGGCGAACAGCATGGTCTCGGTGTGGTCCAGGGGGCCGGTGAAGTACTGGTCGGCCACCTCCTCCGGGCAGATCGGCGCGACCGGTCGGAACCACTCCCGGTGCTTGATGGTCTGGGAGACGTATCGGCGGGCGCCGTTCCAGTGGGCCGAGACCAGCAGCGAGCGGTGGCCCAGTGCCCGCGGTCCGGTCTCCAGGCCGCCCTCCAGCCAGGCCACGCAACGCCGGTCGGCCAGCAGGTCGGCGACGGTCCGGAGGAACTCCTCGCCGTCGGCCGGGCGGCGCACGGTCAGCCCGCGGCCGCTCAACCGGCGGGTGAGGTCCCCGGGTGAGGCCGCGTCGTCTCCGTCCGCCGTGTCCAGACCCGCCAGCGGTGGTCCGGCGTAGGCCAGTTGCGCCCCTCCCGAGTGGCCCAGCAGGGCCGGGCGGTCGGCCGGGTCGGCGACGGCCAGTGCCGCGCCCAGCGCGATCCCCGAATCGTCGCAGCAGGTGGGGATGGACACCCGGGTGAACTGTCCGGATTCGGCCAGGCGGCTGTTGGCGGTGATGTTGAGCGCGCAGCCACCCGCGTAGCAGAGCGTGGCGTAGCTCGGGAAGAGTCGACTGATGCCGTTGACCAGTCGGGTGAGGTCCTGCTCCACGGCGGTCTGCAGGGTGGCCGCCAGGTCCCGGCAGGTGCGGTTCTCGGGGGAGGTGCCGACGGGGGTGGTCCGGCCGTCGGCGGTGCGGATCTCGTCGGGGAAGACCGAGCCGAAGGAGTGCACGACGTCGTCGTCCGAGGAGTCGGCCAGGCCCGCGTCCAGATACCCGCCGCTGTACGGGTCGTACTCCCACCAGGTGTCGGCGTAGCGCAGCGCGGTGCCGGTCAGTCGGTCCTCTTCGAGTTGCTCGTACAGGTCCGGTGAGGCGTTGCGGGTGGACTGCGGGACGAGCATGGCGCGCAGCACCGGCAGCAGGGCGCTGTCGGTCTGCCCGGTGGCCGTCAGTCCGAGCAGTTTCCCGGTGTCGAACTGGCTGCCGTGGATGCGCCTGGCGAGCGCTTCGTAGACCAGGCCGAAGCGCGGGCCGGTGCGGTTGGTGAAGGACATCACCGGGGTGAGCTGGTCGCCGTCGCCCAGGCAGACCATGCCGCATTCGGCGTAGTTGCCCGTCCCGTCCAGGGCCAGCACCAGGGCCTTGCGGGCCCCGGAGGTGTAGTAGGCGAGTGCGGCGTGCGCGTAGTGGTGGCGCACGGCTGTCAGGGTGATGTCGCCGAACCCCTTGGCCAGTGGCCAGTCCAGGGGTTTGATCACCCGGGTCACCACGTCGGCGAGGCGGGTGCCGCCGGTGGCCGTCCAGCGGGCGTCCTCGTTGACGAGTTCGACCAGTGCCGGGGGCAGTGCCCGGCACACCGGCGTGTACCAGTCGGCCACCGCGATCCGGGTCACCGGGCTCGCCGCCCGCTGCCGCAGCTCCGCCAGCCACTCGGCGGCGGCCCGGGGGAAGTCGCCGTTGCCGCCGCACACATGGCGCAGGCCGAGGCGGCGCTCGGCCTCGATGACTCGGTAGCCGCGCTCGTCGGTGAGTGCGGCGCCCGCGTCATGGCCGAAGTGCATCCCAATCGTTGCCATGGAACCAGTCACCCTTCCTCGGCCCGGACGGGGTTCGCGGGGCCGGGTCGTGGATCGGCGGCCTGCCCCGCGGGGCGGGCCGTTGCGGTGGTCGTCGGGAAGGGCCGGGTCAGGACGAGCCGGCGAGGCTCTGGGTGTGATGGCGCTCCAGGAGGCCCTGCACCACTTCGCGCATGTAGGCGCAGTAGCCGGGCGACATCAGCTGGATCGATCCGTTCTCCTCCTCCAGTGCTCCGGCGGAGCCGCCCGAGCAGGTGCCCTGGAGCTCGCAGCCCTGGCAGCCGGGGCCGTTGGTGTAGGCCCGCATGCCGTAGTCCTGGTACGCGGGCGAGGCGAAGATGCCGCGCCAGTCGTCGATGGTGCCCAGCTTGCGGGCGGTTGCCTTGCAGGCGAAGACGCTGCCGTTGGGTTCGATGGAGAGCTGGCGGCCGACCGCCGGGCAGGTCTTGTAGTCGGCCTGCTCGGCCCATTTGGCCTCGTCGATGATCATCTGGAAGGTCTGGTACCAGTAGCCGCTGAGCTGTACGCCGCGCTCGCGCCCGTAGTCGACGGCGGCCAGCAGCCGCTGCGCCACGTCGTGCGGGCTGTGTGCCTGGAAGAACTCCTTGGCCTGGAACGACACGATGACGTCGAGGGAGTCCAGGCCGGCCTCGGCGACGAAGTCGATGAGCGGGGTGCCCCACTTCTCCCAGGTGTACTGGGAGAGCACCGAGGTGATGCTGACGGGTACGCCGGCGGCCTTCATGTCGAGGATCGCCTTGCGGACCACGGCCCACGGGGTGCGCTGCTGCTGTCCGCCGCGGAACTCGCCGGTCTCCGGGACCAGGTAGTCGATGGAGACGGTGGTGTCGACGCGGTGCCGGGCGAGCGCGGCCAGCAGCTCGTCGTCGATGCGGGAGCCGTTGCTGGTCAGGTCGTAGGAGAGGGTGACCCCGTCGTGGTGGTCGCCGAAGGTGCGCAGTACGTGGAGGATGGTGCCCCGCGCGAGGGTGGGTTCGCCGCCGAAGAACGACACCGTCAGGTGGCCGCCGCCGTTGACCTTGCGCAGTTCGATGGCCTCCTTGATGGTCTTCTCGGCCACCTCGCGCGACATGTGCATCGAGGGGTTGCGGCCCTGGTCCGAGCCGTGGTTCCAGTCGCCCTTGGCGAGTGTGGGGCCCGAGTCGTGGTGGGCGGGGCCCGCGTCGTCGCGCGAGCGGCGCAGTTCGACCAGGACCGGACCGGGCTTCACCGACTCTCCGGAGGTGTTGCGTTCCTCGACGCCGCCGTCGAAGTTGTACGCGAAACACCCCTGGCAGGAGAAGTTGCAGGCGTTGGTGAGGACGAGCTGGATGGAGGAGTGGAACACGCCGCTGCCCAGCGCGCTCCGTCGGCTCTCCAGCAGTCCGTCGATCTCCCTGGCCTCGTCGTGCCCCGCCTCGACGAGGAACCGGGCCTCGACGAGGTCGCGCAGGGAGTCGTCGTCGACCCGCTCCCGCAGTCGGTCCCAACTGATGCCCTGGGACGCCTCGTCGAGCAGTCCGACGATGTCCCGGTCGATCAGCCGCGCATTTCCGAAGAGTGAATGAAAGGCCATGGTTCGCTCGTCGCCCTCATAGGAATGGAGCCGACCTCCGAATGACGTGAAATCCCGGTCGCCCGAGGCGCGCAGGGTTCGGACGTAGCGCGACGACTGGTACATCGAATTCTGCATGGCTGAGGCTTCTCCCTGCGTGTTGCGAATTCCGACGCGACGTACGGCGCGGCCCCGGCTGTGCGGTGGGCGGCACGGTGTCGGCGAAAGGCCCCCGGGCGCGGGCCGTTGGGCGCGGACCGGTCCCGAGCGTCGGCTCGGCCCGCGCGACAGACCGGGGCCCGGCCCGTGGGCAGGGCCCCGGAGGAACCTCAGCCGTTAGGCCGACGTACGCTCTTTCGGCTGCTCAGAGGGGGCCGAGGTGGCCTCCACCTGACTGCGGGCGGGCGTGATCGTCGGAGCGTTGCCCTTGTCCGGCGAGACGAACGCGCACGGGCGGGACGACGCGGTGACCGCTGGGCGGACGACCTTCTTGACTTCGGCCATGTGGCCTCCTCGGTAGGTGCGACACACAACGCGTTCAAATTAAGCAGAAGAAACCACACTCAATAAGACGCCAACCGGACACGGTAATAAATCATGTCCCGCCGAAAGATGCACCGTGAATTGATCGTTCGTCATTCGACGCCTACCGCATTTATCTGCCGATTCGCCCCCGCACCCCGTGATCCGGGACACCACGGCCCGCCGCCGATCTCTCTCACAAGTTCATGTGCGGAATGAATTCCGGCCAGAAGGCGGAACGGTTCGCACGGCCGTTCCCACGGGGCGGTCGTGTTCCGCTCCCTCTCGAAGTCCGGGGGACGCCAACGGGACACCGCCCGGGGGCCGTACCCGATGCCTGCGCGGTCCGCGGCACCGGCTCGCGCCACCGCCCGCAGCGCCCGGAAACGCGCTGGTGGCACGGTGCTTCGGCAAGGTCACCGAGGGGCATCTTCACAGGCGGGCGGGACCCGCCCGGGCACCGGACGACGGTGCCTCATGCGCCCGCCCGCAGCGCGGCGGAGCGCACGGATCGACGAGGAGGACTGCGTGCGGCAGAACGAGGGCAACAGCCATGGCGCGGACGGACGTACCGCGGCGTTAGGCGAGAAGGCCGGCCAAGGCATCACAGGCGGCACCGGGACCGACACCGCCGATCCCGACGCCCGCTCCCGCCGCTCCGCCGCCTTCCTCATCGACGAGGCCCTCGGCTTCCTCTTCCCGGCCGCCCTTCGCGCGGCAGCCGACGTGGGAGTGGCCGACCACCTCGCCGACGGCCCCCGTTCCCCCGCCGACCTCGCCACCGCGACCGGCACCGACGCCCGCAACCTCTACCGGGTGCTGCGCCTCCTGGCCACCCGGGGCGTGGTGACGGAGGACGAGCAGGGCCGGTTCGGGCTGACCGAGGCCGGACAGGCGCTCCGCAGCGACGCCCCGTACTCCGCCCGCGCCGCCGTCCTGATGCTCACCGACCGCACCATGTGGCTGCCCGGCAACGAGATGAGCCGCTGTCTGACCGGGGAGACCTCGGCCTTCGAGGGCATCTTCGGCATGCCGTTCTTCGACCACTTCGCCCAGGACGAGCGGACCGCCGCCGTCTTCCACGTCGGCATGGCCGCGATGTCCGACACCGAGAATGCCCCCCTCGCGGCCGCCTACGACTTCCCCGCCGTCGGCACCGTCGTCGACGTCGGCGGCGGCCACGGCGGCCTGCTCCTGGAGGTGCTGCGCCGCCACCCGGGACTGCACGGCGTCCTCTACGACCAGCCGCACGTGCTGGCCGGGCACCGCCTGGACTCCGAGCAGGCGGTCACCGGGCGGTGGACGCTGGCGGACGGCGACTTCTTCACCGCCGTGCCCCCCGGCGACGTCTACCTGATCAAGCGGATCCTGCACGACTGGGACGACGAGCGCAGTGCGGTCATCCTCGACAACTGCCGTCGGGCGCTGCGGCCCGGCGGCCGGATCCTGGTCCTGGATGCGGTGGTGCCGCCGGGCAACGCACCCCATCAGTCCAAGGCGCTGGACCTGATGATGATGGCGTCACTCGTCGGCCGCGAACGCACCGAGGCGGACTTCACCGCGCTCTTCGAGGCGACGGGACTGCGCCTGTCCCGCGTGGTGCCCACCGACACGGTGCTCTCCGTGGTGGAGGCGGTAGCTGCCTGACCGGCAGCGCGCAGCCCCTCCGCGGACGGCATCGGGCCCGTCCGCGCCCGCCGATGCGCGAGCGAGCCTCGGGGCCGACCCGGGGCTCGCGTCACCACCGCCCCTCCCCCGTCGTCAACTCGACGTCGTGGGGCGTTGTCATGCGGCCTGCGCCCCCACCCTGCGCAGTGTCTCCTCGGCCTTCGGCGTCAGGACGAGCGGGCCCTGTCCGCTCGTCCACACCGCACGGATGTCCAGGCTCCGGAAGCGCCAGCCGTCGGCGGTCCGGACGACCTCGCCGGTGAAGGTGCCGCCGACATCGAAGTGGCCCCCTGGTTCCGCACCGCGGGCGGCCTGCGTCGAGGCCAGGTGGACATGGGTCATCAGTGCGTTCCACCGGACGGTGGCCCGGTCGCCGTCGAGGCCGATGAGGTAGTTGGAGCCCAGGTGCAGGGTCCGCTCGAACTTCGCCATGGTCGCGCGTTCGGATTCGGGCAGCCCGGCGATGCCGCGGTGCCGCCCCACCGGCGAGGTGATCACGACGTCCTCGGTGAACAGGCCACGGGCCCAGTCGTCGTCGAAGCCGCCGCCACCGGGCAGCGTGTCGAGGCTCAGCAGGTAGCGGTCGATGAGACCGGTGATTTCGGCCCGGTCCACCAGGACGGCGATCTGGTGCTGAAGGGCCGAGGCATCGGTGGTGGTGACAGTGGTCATGGCGGCGCGCTCCGTCGGTCCGGTCAACGGTCGCCCGGTCGGCGGCCGTTGACCCGAACATAAAACCTCAACCAAACTTCAGGTCAAACGGTGAGACGTCGGGTCCCACGGTGCACTTGCCCGCGAGGGAGGCGAGCGCCTGGTGGCCGCTCCGAAGCGTCGGTGCGCAGGGGGGGGTACTTTTCCTTCCGTCAGGAGGAAATCCATGGGGAACGGATGGGGGTTGCGCAGGATGTTCTCGCGCAAGGCAGGGAGCAAAGCAGGGAGCCCGGACGGTCGCCTCGGGTTCTCCCTGGTGCGGCGCGGCTACGACCGTGAGCAGGTCGAGGCGTACGTCGAGCGGTCGTCCCCGGCGGGGCCGCCGGCCGAGCCGCCGGCGTTCGACGTGGCCCGGCGGGGATACGACCGACAGGAAGTCGACGCGTATATCGAGGAGTTGCGGGCGCGCAGGAGGCCCTGACCTGCCGCCCGCGAGGCCGCGCCCACTCCTTTCGAGGCCCCGCGGAGCCGTCAGTAGTCGGGCAGGTCGAAGGCCAGGGCGGCGCGGAAGGCCGCCGTGGCCTGGGGGGCCGGCGCGTCGAAGCCCGCCGCGCCTTCCGGATGGGAGTGCGAGCCGCCCTCTGCGCCCGGGGCTGCCGCGCTGTCGGCCACCAGGTTCTCCCCCAGGGCGAGCAGCGCCTGGTTGGCGCTCACGTGGCCGCGCAGCTGCTCCTCGTAGGCGGTGAGGGCGGCCCGGTGATCGCCGCCTGCCGCGTGCAGTTCCCCGGCGAGCACGTAGGCCGCGGTTAGCGCCACGCTGCTGCCCTGCCCGGTGAGCGGCGAGCAGCAGTACCCGGCGTCGCCGAGCAGTGCGACGCGGCCGCGCGACCAGCGGTCCATGCGGATCTGCGCGACCACGTCGTAGTGGAAGGCGTCCGATTCCCACATGGCCTTGAGGAAGCGCGGCACCTCCCAACCCAGCCCGGCGCAGCGCTCCGCCACCAGCCGCTTCTGCGCCGCGGTGTCGCGTGGCAGCAGCAGTTCGGTCGGCTCGTCGGAGGTGAAACCGATGAAGACCCGCAACTCGGCATTGTTCCGCTCGGTCATGGCCATGCAGCCCCACACGCCGTCGGCATGGGGCCGGTGGAAGACCTCCCAGCGGTCGAGTCCGAGGTGGTTGGGGGCAGTCCATGCGGCGATGTAGGTACCGATCGAGTGCAGGTAGTCGGCCTCGGGGCCGAAGACGAGACGGCGGGTGGCCGAGTGCAGGCCGTCGGCGCCCACGACGAGGTCGAAGCACCGCTCGGCGCCGCTGCGGAAGCGGACCTGGACGCCGTCCTCGTGCTGGACGAGGCTGTTCATCGAGTCGCCGAACAGGTACTCGACGCCGGGCCCGGCGGCCCGTGCCAGCAGGGCGCACAGGTCATCGCGGAGGATCTCCACGTCGGAGCTGTCGATGAACCCGCCGCTGACCGTCCGTTCGTCGGTACGGCTCAGCTCGCGGCCGTCCGCATCGACGTGCGACATGCCCCGCAGTCCGGTCCGCTGTGCCTGGACGGCCGCCAGGAGCCCCATTCGTTCGATGACTTGGAGGGCGCTGCCGCGCACGTCCACCGCCTGTCCGCCGGCCCGGGGCTCCGGGGCGCGCTCGACGACCGTGACGCGGAAGCCGTAGCGCTGCAGCCAGTAGGCAAGGGCGGTACCGGCAATGCCCGCGCCGGAAATCAAGACCGAGGTGGCACGCGAGTGGTGCGCTCGGATGGTGTTCGTCATGGTGGACCTCTCGGGATCGGTGCCGTCCGGCCATCGTTGACGGCGCCGCCGACAAGGCACCGACATCGTTCCGACACGGCGCCGACACGGCCGCACCGCCGGCCGACACCCCCCGGCCCGCAACAGCCACTCCGCACGCAAGCACTACCCGGTTGCCATTCCTAGGACCCCTAGGATAAAACTAGGACCCCTAGGAACGTAAGGAGGGCACATGGTGCGGGCCGGACTGACGGCGGAGCGGGTGACGATCGCGGGCGCCGAGTTGGCGGACGAGGTCGGGCTCGACCGCGTGACCATGTCCCAGGTGGCGCGGCGGCTGGGCGTGAAGGACGCGAGTCTCTACACGCACGTCCGCAACCTGGAGGATCTGCGCGGGCGGATCGCGCTGCTGGCGGCGGACGAGAAGACCATCCGCATCGCGGAGGCGACCGCCGGGCGGGCGGGCAAGGACGCACTGGTGGCGTTCGCGAACGCCTGGCGGGAGTACGCCCGCGAACATCCGGGCCGCTACGCGGCGACGCAGACCCCGATCCAGATCGACCCCGAGCTGGCCGCGCAGGCGCACGGACCGCGGCGCGCGGTCGAGTTGAGCTACGGCATGCTCCGCGGCTACGGACTGGCCGAGCCCGACCTGACCGACGCGGTCCGGTTGCTGCGCAGCACCTTCCACGGGTTCGTCGCCCTGGAGTCCGCGGGCGGGTTCGCGCACGCGCGCCCTTCGCAGCGCTCCTGGGTCCGCACCCTCGACGCCCTGCACACCCTCCTGGAGCACTGGCCTCCGTCCGGAGAAGGAGAATACTCATGACCGACCCGACCATCGGCAGCCTGCGCGTCGACGGCGCGACCCTGCACTACGAAGTACGCGGCCGGGGACCGCTCTTGCTGCTGATCCCCGGAGGGTCCGGCGGCGCGGCCGCCTTCGACGGAATCGCCGACGAGCTGGCCGCCGCGTACACCGTCGCCACCTACGACCCGCGCGGCATGTCCCGCAGCACGTTGGACGACCCCGAGGCCGAGCAGCACGTGGCCGAGCACGCCGATGACGCGTTCCGCATGCTGGAACTGCTGTCGCCCGGTGCGCCCGCCCGGGTGTTCGGGGCCAGTTCGGGCGCGATAGCCGCCGTGCACCTGCTCACCACCCATCCCGAACGCGTCGAACGCGTCGTGGCGCATGAGCCCCCGATGGTCGAGGTCCTCCCGGACGCCGCCGAACACCGGGCGCTCCTCGCGCGGGTGCGGGAGACGTTCCGTACCCAGGGGCTCATGCCGGCGATGGCCGTCCTCGCCGAGGGGCTGAAGAAGGAGGGCGACACCACCGAGCCGAAGGCCGAGGTCGAGCTGCCGCCGCAAGCGGCGGCGCGGGCCGAGCAGACGATGGCCAACATCCCGTACTTCGTCGGGCGCATCGTCCCCGCCTTCATGGCGTACGCCCCGGACATCCACCGACTGGAGGCGCTGTCGGACCGACTCGTGCTCGCCTGCGGTCAGGACTCACGCGGCGAACTGTCCTACCGTCCGGCCGCCTTCCTGGCGGAGCGCCTCGGCAAGGAACTCCGCCACTTCCCCGGCGGGCACATCGGACTGACCACACACCCCGCCGAGTTCGGCGCGCAACTCGACCAGGTCTTCCGCGCCTAAGGCGTGTCCGTCCGGCCGAGGTGGCGGCCCGTCGCGGGTTCACCATCGGGCTCCCAGGACCTTCCCGCGGGTCCTGGGAGTCTCCGGCTCTCCCACCGGAGTACCCCCGTCACACCTCTTCCCTCCGCGTCCCGCGTGCCGCAGAATCCGGGCGGCGGGCGCCGCCCCCGCTGATCTGACCGTGCGTCAAATCTGTGCCAACGGGAGGCCGTCATGCGTCTGCGCCGCGCCGTCATGGCCCTTGCCCTCGGGCTGGCGTCACTCTGTGCCGTCACGGCCGCCGGCCCTGCCGCGGGGCCGCCCACGGACGCACGGACGGTCGCCTGGTCCGCGCCCTCGGCCGCACGGGACGGGCAGGCGACCGCCTCCTGGGCCGTCCCCACCGGCACCGTCACCTCACCCGACGGCCGTACATTCTTCACCGACCGGGACGGCCGGGTCCTCCGCCCCCGCGGGCTCAACCTCGGCAAGACCGACACGGTCACCGAGGAGCACCTCGCCCAGTTGGCCGGCGACGGTTTCACCCTCGTGCGGCTCAACATCCAGTGGGAGAAGGTCGAACCACACCGCGGCCGCTACGACACCGGCTACCTGCGCTACCTCGACCGGGTACTGGGCTGGGCCGACCGCTACCGGGTACTGGTCCTCATCGACTGGCACCAGGACGTCTTCGGCCCGGCATTCGGCCACAACGGCATCCCCGCCTGGGCCACCCGCACCGACGGGCTGCCCTTCGAGCCCAACCCCGACGACTGGTTCGCGGACTACTTCCAGCCCGCCGTCCAGGCCGCCTTCACCCACCTCTACGACGACCCCGACCTGCGCGCCGCCCAGCGTGCCGCCTACGCCAAGGTCGCGGCCACACTGCGCGGACACCGCTCGCTGCTGGGCTACGACCTGTTCAACGAGCCCTTCGGGCCGGTCCCCGGGAATCCGACCGACCCCGACGACCAGATCCGCGCCTCCGCCGCCCTGGAGCGCGGCCGGTTGGCGGCCATGTACCGGCGGTTGATCGGCGCCGTCCGCTCAGCCGACCCCGACGCGTGGCTCTTCGTCGAACCCACCGTCCTGGTCGGCCAGGGCGTCCCCACCAGCCTGCCCGGCTTCCACGACCCGCGCCCCGGCACGGCGCGGTTGGGCTACGCCCCGCACTACTACGACACCGCGGTCGAATCGGGCGCCGACTGGGACCCCTCGGGTCGTTTCATCGAGCAGTACGAAGCCGCCATCGGCCGCTACCCGACCACCCATCGGCTCCCGGTACTGGTCGGCGAATGGGGCCCACCGCAGGCCCGCACACCCGGGAACGCCGACCTGATACGGCGTCAAGTCACCTCCATGGACGGCTTCTCCGCAGGCTGGGCGATGTGGTACGACTGCCGCGCCGACAACGGCGGCGGCTACTGCGCCTACGACCGCGACGGCCGCCCCGCCCCCGGGAAGGAACCCGCCTTCGCCCCGTACGCCCCCGCGGTGGCAGGGATCCCCGGCGCCGAGTCCTACGCTCCGGCCACCCGGACCTACACCCTCACCTTGACCGCCGACCGCACCACACGGCGCGCCTGGACGCTCCTGTCCCTACCGGCCACGGCCTTCCCCCATGGGGCACGGGTGACCGTCGACGGGGCCGGTCCGGCCGTCGTGGTGGGCGCGGACGGGTCCGGCCAGGCGAAGGTGCGGCTGCCCGCGGCGCGGCCGGGCACCAAGGTACGGATAACCGCCTCCGCCAGCTGATTGCCCGTCATCGAGCTGCCCAATGACGGTTTGTTGGGGAGTTCTCCTCGCGGGGTTCGGCAGGCAGCGGCGCGATCAGGCCGTTGCGGTCTGGGAGTCGTAGTGGGTGCGGGCCGCCAGCACCTCGTCCATGTTGTCCTCCGCCCAGTTCTTGATCGCCTGCATCACGGGGAGCAGCCCTTTCCCGAGCGGCGTGAGCGCGTAGTCGACGCGGACGGGCACGGCGGGGGTGACGGTGCGTTCGACGAGACCGTCGCGTTCGAGGGTCCTGAGGGTCTGGGTCAGCATCTTCTGGCTGATGCTGACCAGTTGGCGGGACAGGTCGCTGTAGCGCTGCGGGCCGTCGGCGAGTGCGTTGACGAGCAGGCTGACCCACTTGTTGCTGATCCGGTCGAGCAACTGCCGGGCCGGGCACTCGGCGAGGTACGCGTCGTAGGCGGCGCGGGCGTCAGGGTTCGGTGCCATGGCTCTCCTTCAGGTGCGGTACGCACTGTGAAGTACGCACTTCCCTATAGAGAGTAGCTCTCCATAGGGTCGTCGCAGTGCCCGAACTCGTGGGCGAAGGTGAGGAGTCCGACCATGCGTGCAGTCGTCGTGAGGTCCTTCGGCGGGCCGGGGGCCCTGGAGGTCGTCGAGGTGCCGGTGCCCCCGACCGGCGTGGGCCAGGTCCGGATCCGGGTCGAGGCCGCCGCCGTCAATCCCGTGGACGTCGCCACGCGTTCCGGGCTGCTCGCCACGGCGGGGCTGATGGCGCCGCGCGAGATCACCGGCATCGGATGGGACGTCGCCGGCCGCGTGGCCGAGGTGGGCGGGGGCGTCACGGAGTTCGCCCCCGGCGACCGGGTGATAGGTCTGCGGGACAGGCTGGACGTGTCGCTGGGCACCTACGCCGAGTTCGTCGTCCTCGATGCCGACGCCGTGGCGCCCGCGCCCACCGGGGTCTCCGCCGTCGAGGCGGCCACTCTGCCGTTGAACGGACTGACCGCGCTGCAGGCTCTGGACCTGCTGGGACTGCAATCGGGGGCCACATTGCTGGTGACTGGCGCGGCGGGCGCGGTCGGTGGCTTCGCGGTGGAGCTGGCCGCGCTGCGTGGACTGCGTGTGGTGGCCGCGGCCGGGACCGAGGACGAGCCCTTCGTCCGGGCGGCCGGAGCGGAGTGGTTCGTGCCGCGCTCGACCGATCTCGCCGAAGGCGTCCGTGCCGTCGTCCCCTCCGGCGTGGACGGTGCCGTCGACGCAGCGCTGCTCGGGGTCCGGGCGTTGGCCGCGGTGCGCAACCGGGGGTCCTTCGTCTCCGTCCGGGACGGTGTCGCACCCGTGCCGTTGCGCGGCATCACCGTCAAGGAGCAGTGGGTCGCCGCGCACGGCCCGGCGCTCGCGGGGCTGTCCTCCCTGGCCGAACGCGGGCTGCTGTCCTTGCGCGTCGCCGACGCGCTGCCGCTGGATCGCGCCGCGGAGGCGCACGAGCGACTGGCCGAAGGCGGTCTGCGGGGGCGGCTCGTCCTGACTCCGTGACGTCGCCGGACAGACGGAGAGCGGGCCGACGTCATGGGGACCCGCCGCCTGCAAAGTCCAGCTACGGAGCCCGAGTTCGGAGTCTGCGTTCGGACCGCGCGTCCGGAGTCTGCGTCGGAGCCCGCGTCCGGCGCCCACCCCTCAGCCGATCCAAAATAACTAGACCGGTCGTCATAGTTGGGATAGAGCTCGCCCTGCTCACGTCATCGCAACGCGCCCGCTGGGCAAGGAACTTGAGCGCCCGTCCCGTGCTTCGCCCGTGCTCCGCCAGACACCGTCCGACGAGGTGGCGGCGCACCCTGACCGACTCCCGCCATCCACCCCCTGTTCCCACTCCTGCGCGGGGACCTCGTAGCCTGCTGTACCGAACGCCGAACCGCACGTCGCCGGTGTGCGACGGTCCAGCAGCACAGCAACCGGGGGAATCCGCATGTCCTCATACTCACCGCCACCCAACGGCCCCGCGCCCTACGGTCAGCCCGGCCCCGCCCCGTACGGTCCGCCGGCCGGACCGCCCGCCAACCACGGTGGCCCCGCTCCTCACAACCCGCCCCCGGGCGCCGCGTTCCCCTACGGCCAGCAGCCGGCATACGGTCCCGCCGGTCAACCGCAGTGGCCGGCGCAGCGGACCGGTGAACCCATGTTCACGCCGACCGGGCCGCCGCGGCGGCCGTGGCTGCGGCCGGTGATCGCCCTCGCCGTCGTGGCAACGCTCGGTACGGGCTTCTGGGTCCTGTCCGTCCTGACCGACGACGGCAAACCTCCGGAGAAGGTCGCCCGCGACGCGCGCATCGGGGACTGCCTGGAGAACCGCGGCACGCACAGCGAACCCGTGCTCTTCACCATCGAGTGCAAGGACGCCAAGGCCGACTACCAGATCGTCCTGCGGCCGGGCTCCCGAGGGACCTGCCCCGACCAGTACGACCAGTACGAGGAGCGCGGCGGCCGCCTCGGGGACACCACGCTCTGCCTCAACCCCATGCGGCACTGAGCCTGTTGCTCGGCGCCGCGACCGACGGCTACCCGGCAGGAAGGGCATCCCGCAGCGCGCTCGCCGTGGCCGTCGGGTCGTAGCCCTCGGAGACGCCGTCGACCAGGATGATGTCGCCCTCGATGTGCCGCGAGCGCAGCGGGGCGATCTCCTGGTACGCGGGTGAGTCCCACCAGGCCCGTGCCTGGTCGATCCCGGGGAAGCCGATCATCACGACGTGCCCGGGCCAACTGCCCTCCTTCACCTCGTGCTGGGTCGCGTGCACCAGGAAGCGGCCGCCGTACGGCTCGAAGGTGCCGGTGATGCGTTCGATGTACTCGGCGATCTCCGGGTGCGGGGCGGCCTCTTGGAGATGGCCTATGACGTAGGCGGACATGGTGTCCTTCCGGTGGATCGGGCTCGTGTGCCGGTGATCCTGGCACGCGGCCCCCCAGGGGTCGATGACCTGCGAGGTAAGCACGATCTGCGGGCTGCCGTCCCCGGAAAGGCGTTTGACACCGGCCGGCGGGCGGCGATCGGATGATGCGCCATGAGCACAGCGCAGATGCATCCGGGCATGTATCCCATCGACGACGGCCTGGTACGGCGGCTGGTCGCCGGGCGGTTCCCGCAGTGGGCGGAGCTGGCGGTGGAGCGGATCCCGTCCGGTGGCACGGTCAACGCCATGTACCGGTTGGGCGACCGCATGGTCGTACGACTGCCGTTGACCCGGGGCGGGGCCGAGGACGTCGTGCTGGAGCAGGAGTGGCTGCCCCGCCTCGCGCCCCGGCTGCCCGCGGCGATCCCCGAGGTGCTCGGGGCCGGGCAGCCGGCCGAGGGGTATCCGTCGCCGTGGTCGGTGTACGGATGGCTGGCCGGGGACGTTCCGCAGGCAGGGGCGCTGGACGAGCCGGTGCGACTGGCCGAGGACCTGGCCGCGTTCGTGGCGGCGATGCGGAACGTCACCCTGCCCGACGCGCCGGCGGCCCACCGAGGAGGGGCGTTGGCCTCGCTCGACGCGGCGACCCGGGCGGCGATCGAGGCCCTGCGCGGGATCCCCCAGGAGGGCGTGGACTGTGCGGCCGCGCTGGCCGTTTGGGAGGACGGACTGCGGGCCCCGGGGTGGGACGGCCCACCGGTGTGGCTGCATGCCGATCTGATGCCGGGCAATCTCCTGGTGGACGGCGGCCGGCTGGCGTCGGTGATCGACTTCGGGTGCGCGGGGGTGGGCGATCCGGCCTGCGATCTGTTCCCGGCGTGGAACCTGCTGCCGGACGGGGCCAGGCAGGTCTTCCGTACGGCGCTCGGTGTGGACGACGCGACCTGGGACCGGGGCCGGGCGCGAACGCTCTCCCAGGCGCTCATCGCGCTGCCGTACTACCGGCGGACGAACCCGGCGATGGCGGACAACGCCCGACACGTCATCCGGGCGGTACTGGGCGAGCGTTGACGCCTCCTGACACTCCGGCAGGCAGGTGCGCGGGGCGGGCGGTGGACCCGTGGCGACTTGGGACGACGCCCCGTGGTGACCCGCGAACGCCGCGGTCCCGTGGTCGTGGGACCAGCGCGGCGGCGCCCGACTGGATCGGCGGCGCGGGGCCGTCAGGCAGGCGGTGCGGACCGGCCCGGGACCCGGTCGAGGAGGTGCCCGACGCGGTCCGCGACGGTGTCCGGCCGTTCGGCCTGGAGCAGGTGGCCGGCGTCGACCTCTTCGAACCGTCCGTCCGGCAGCGTGTCGATCCAACGTCGCTGGTGCTCGGCGATGGCGGCGTGCTGCGCGGCCCGGCCCTTGGCGGGGCGGGATGCCGAGAGCAGGACCGTGGGGCAGGTGGGGAGCGCGGGCGGTTCGGCGCGGAGTCGCGGGATGGCCGCGGCGACGGCCCGCATCTCCTTCCGTGTCTGAGCGATGCCGTCGGGGACGAAGTCCTCGGCGAGCATGGTCGCGTAGGTGTCCGCGGGGAAGACCCGGCGGATGTTCCCGCTGGCCATCCGGGCCAGCGGGCGGAAGCGGACCAGCTGCTGCGTGACGCTCAGTGCGCGGTCCACCTTCGCCGCGGTCTGGTCGAACGTGTCGTAGACCGGCGCGCTCTCCGGGGTCGGATCGACCAGCAGCAGTCCGCGGAGCCGTGGTTGCAGGCTCTCCGCCGCGCGTCGGGCGACCAGCCCGCCCATGCTGTGGGCGACGAGTACGAACCGGTCGGGGACGACCGCCTCGACCATGGCGACCAGGTCCGCGGCCAGGTCGTCGATGTCCAGGCACGCCGCCGTCCGGCCGCTGCGGCCGAAGCCGGCCCGGTCGTAGGCGACCAGCCGTGCGCGGTCCGCCAGCAGCGGCAGCACCGCGTCCCAGCTGGTGCGTCCCAGTCCCTGGCCGGCTTCGAAGACCACCCAGTCCGGCCCCTCACCGGACTCCTCGACGTGCACGGTCCGGCCGTTCACCCGCACTGCCCGCCCCGTTTCCTGGCGCATGTTCCCCTCCGCAGCCTTACGTTTCCAATTTAGATAATGGTATCGCTCATGGAAAAGTAGAGCCATGGACATCACCGAACTGCTCCTCCACCCGGTGCGCCTGCGCGTGGTGCACGCGTTCTCCGGCGGCCGGGTGCTGACCACCACCCAGCTGTGCGCGCGCATGCCCGAGGTCCCGAAGGTGACCATGTACCGGCAGGTCGGACTGCTGGTCGAGGCGGACTTCCTGGAGGTCGCCGAGGAGCAGCGGGTGCGGGGGGCCGTCGAGCGGCACTACCGGCTGCGGCAGGACCGCCCCGTCGTCGACGCCGAGGCAGCCGCCGCGATGTCGCTGGACGACCATCGGCGGGGCTTCGTCGCCGCCATGGCCGTGCTGATCGCGGAGTTCAACGCGTACCTGGACCGCGACGGCGCCGACCCGGTCGCGGACGGGGTCTCCTACCGCCAGGGCACGTTCTGGCTCAGCCCGTCCGAACTCTCCGAGCTGAGCGGCGAGTTGCTCACGGTCCTCTGGCCGCGCCTCGCCAACCGGCCGACGGCGGACCGCGCACCGTACCTGCTCAGTCCGATCCTCTTCCCGGCCGAGGCCGGGGCCGAGCCGGACCACCCGACCGAGACACGGTCGTAGCCTCGGCGGGCCCGACCTCAGGCGCCGTGGGCGAAGGGACCGTTGGCGGTGAAGGCCAGCTCGGCGAAGCGTTCGCCCATGCGGCGGTGCGTGGCGGCGTCCGGATGGAGTTCGTCGGGCAGCGGCAGTTCGGCGGAGTCGGACCGGCCGTAGAGGTCGCGGCCGTCGAGGTAGTACAGGTGGGGGTCGTCGGCCGCGCGCTGCTGCACGATCCGGGCCAGTGCGTCCCGGATGCCGGTGAGGGTCAGCTTTCCGCTCGCGCGCTCCGCCGGATCGCCCGCGGCCCGGAAGCGCAGGCGTCCGGCGCTGAGGGCGGCGAAGTCCGGTGCGCTGGGGCCGGGGGTGTCCTCGTGGATGGGGCACAGGATGGGCGAGACGACCAGCAGCGGCGCGGTGGGATGGCCCTCGCGGATGGTGTCGAGGAAGCCGTGGACGGCGGGGGTGAAGGCGCGCAGGCGCATCAGGTCGGCGTTGACCACGTTGATGCCGATCTTGACGCTGATCAGGTCCGCGGGGGTGTCCCGCAGGGCGCGGGCGGTGAACGGGTCGAGCAGGGCACCGCCGCCGAAGCCCAGGTTGATCAGTTCCACACCGCCCAGGGAGGCCGCGAGTGCGGGCCAGATGGTGGTGGGGCCGGCCGCGTCCGTGCCATGGCTGATCGAACTGCCGTGGTGCAGCCACACTTTGCGCCCCTGGTCCGGCACGGGCTCGATCGGGGCGTCGGTGCGCAGGGCGAGGAGCTCGGTGGTCTCGCCGTACGGCAACCAGAGCTCGATGTCCTTGACGCCGTCGGGCAGGTCGGCGAAGCGGAGGGTTCCGCTCGGGCCGGACGCGTGCTGAGCGGTCCCCTTGGCCATGTCGATGGTCAGGGTGTTGCCGCCGGTCACGCTTGCCTGGCGGGCCAGGCGGCCGTCGACGAGCAGGTCGTAGAAGCCGTCGGGGCGGGGCGGGGCGCCGACGTAGACCCGCTTGGTGGGGAGCGTGTCCAGTTCGATGGCGGTGGCCCGGGTGCGGAAGACCAGCCGTACGCCGGAGGGTTGGGATTCGGCCATGGCGAGCTGCCCGTCGTCGCACTGGGCGCGGGCCCGGGAGGGCAGTCGGTGCGGGAGCAGTCCATGCTCGGTGCGCTCCCACTCCAGGGCGCCGCGCAGGATGTCGGCGGTCAGCGGGGTGGTGATCCAGTCATGCTTGGCGTTCATCGCCTCAACCTGTTCGTCGAAGTGCGGCGGGTGTGTTCGGGTGCGGCGGCACGGGGCAGTCGGCTCCGATGGGCGCGACGCTGTGGTGGTCAGGGCGTGGGCCAGTTCCGCAGCAGGGCGTCGAGGGCGTCCACGATGCGTGTCCACGTCTCCCCCGCGTCCGGGGCGCTGTGGCTGAACCCGCCGGCCAGCTCCAGGCTCACGTAGCCGTGGAAGACGCTGCCCAGCATCCGGACCGCGTGGGTCTGCTCCGGTTCCGGCAGGTCGTAGCCGCGCAGGATCGCCCGGGTCATCTGGGCGTGCCGGACGCCGGCGCTGGCGGCCGCCGTCTCCGGGGCGAGCCGGAACCGGGCCGCGGCGTAGCGGCCGGGGTGCTCCCGGGCGTAGTCGCGGTAGACGTTCGCGAAGGCGGCCAGGGCGTCCTTGCCGGCCCGGCCGGCCAGGGCGTCCGCGGCCCGGTCGGCGAGTTCCTCCAGGGCGAGGAGGGCGATCCGGGTCTTGAGGTCATGAGAGTTCTTCAGGTGCGAGTACAGGCTCGCAGCCTTGACGTCGAACCGCCTGGCCAGCTCGGAGACGGTCACCTGCTCGAAGCCGACCTCGTCGGCCAGCTCCGCTCCCGCCCGGGTCAGGCGTTCCGTGGTCAGTCCTACCCGCGCTGCCATGTCTTCCCCTTCGCTTGCCTGAAGTGATTATGCGCATGCCTAAAGCTGTTAGGCAAATGCCGAATGCTTTTACCTCTTACTTCTCGGCGCCCGCAAGCGGCCTGCCGCGGGCCGCTTTGCGGACGGTGACGATCGCCGGGTCGCCCTGCCGGGCGACATCCGCACCTGCGCCCAGCGGCCGGGCGGGACGAGCCCGGGACCCACCCTGAGAAAGGTCAGGGTCGGTGCGTCCGCAGGATGACGGCGGACGCGACCGTGGTCTGACGACGACCGCCAACTCCCGCCACTACGTTCGGACATCGACGTTCAGCAGAGATCGATCCGGCACAGCCGAGTACGGGAGCGACATGAACAGCGAAGTGGTACGTGCGGAGGGCGCGGCGGGTCGCCGGCGGCGGACGGCCCGGCGGGCACGGGCCGGGGCGGCGGTCGGCGCGGCCATGGTCGGCGTGGCCGCGGTCCTGGGCACGGCCGGCCCGGCACAGGCCATGTCGGGCGGCACACAGCTGCCGCAGCGGGGTGCGGCTCCCTGGCTGGCGACACTGGCGATCAAGGGCGACGCGCCCCTGCTCAACCGCGCCTCGTGCGGCGGGGCACTCGTCGCCCCGGACCGGGTGCTCACCGCCGCGCACTGTCTCGACGGCGTGGACTTCCGGAAGGCGGAGGTGCACATCGGTTCCTCGGTGCTCTCCCAGGACCCCGGCACCGTGCGCGACATCGGCGGCGTCACCCTCCACCCGCGGTACGAACTGCTCCCCTCCCCCGCCGACCCCCGGGCCCCGGAGCTGTCGTCGGCCGCCTACGACCTGGCCGAGATCCGGCTCACCGCACCGGTGCGCGACGTCGCACCGCTTCCCCTCGCCCAGCACCGGCCGGCCCCCGGCACCCCCGTGTCGATCTTCAGTCACGGCACCACGGCCGCACCGGACCCGTCCCGGCCAGGCAAGGAGATCCGCGGCGATGTGCTGCGCCGCGGCGACCTGACCGTCCGGACCCACGCCCAGTGCGCCGCCCAGACCCCGGCGGTGGTCGATGAGGCATCGATGTTCTGCGCCCGCGATCTGGCCGGTGGCCGGACCACCATGTGCTTCGGGGACAGCGGCAGTCCCCTGGTCGTCTGGGGGCGACGCGGCCCGGAACTGGTCGGGGTGTTCAGCTTCGCCGGGGAGACCGCGGGCAAGGTCTGCGGGCAGCCGGCCGACGCCGCGTTCGCCGATGTGCCCGCACTCGTCGGCGCGTTGGGCTGACGAAGCGACGAAGGGGTCCCGCCAAGGCGAGCCGACAAACCGCCTTGGGACGCCCTTGAAGTCCTGAGCGTTGGTCCCTGTCGCCGCCGCCAGGGACTCGGCTCCGTCCCAGGTTCCGCTGTTCCGATCCTCTCCCGGCGACGCCGCCGCGATGACCCCGCGCGGGCGCGTGCGGCGCGTCCGGTGGGGCCGGCATGTGTTCTGCACGCCGTCCGAGGAGGAGCGGGCCTGGGCGGAGATGGCCACGGACTCCGACGAGCACCGGCTCGCCCGCCGGGTCGTACCGGCGCATGGGCTGCTTCCCGGAGGCGTACGAAGTGCCGGACGAGGTGGCGGAGTTCATCCGAACGGGCCAACACACCGCGCGGCCCCACGGTCCGCTGGCGATCCTTTATTCCGGGCGCCCAAGGCGCTCGTTCGCGTGCGTGGAGCGCGCCGATGGACCTGAACGCCCGGCCCGGACGGCCGCGGTGCCTGTCCGCACGCATTCCGGAGGGTCCGAGGGAGGAAGCGCTGCCATGGAGGCATCGGCACAGATCGGCGTGACAGGGCTGGCGGTCATGGGCCGCAACCTGGCGCGGAACTTCGCCCGCAACGGCTACACGGTCGCGGTGCACAACCGCACCTCCGCCCGGACCCGGGCCCTGGTCGAGGAGTTCGGCCACGAGGGCACGTTCGTCCCGGCGGAGTCGCCGCAGGACTTCGTGGCCGCACTGGAGCGTCCGCGCCGGCTGTTGACGATGGTGAAGGCCGGCCGGCCCACCGACGCGGTCATCGAGGAGTTCGCCCCACTGCTGGAGCCGGGCGACATGATCATCGACGGCGGCAACGCGCACTTCGCCGACACCCGCCGCCGCGAGCAGTCGCTGCGCGAGCGCGGCATCCACTTCGTCGGCAGTGGCGTCTCCGGAGGTGAGGAGGGCGCGCTGCACGGCCCCTCGATCATGCCCGGCGGCTCCGCCGAGTCCTACACGGTCCTCGGCCCCATGCTGGAGAAGATCAGCGCCCACGTGGACGGCGATCCCTGTTGCACCCATATCGGCACCGACGGCGCCGGCCACTTCGTGAAGATGGTGCACAACGGCATCGAGTACGCCGACATGCAGCTCATCGCCGAGGCGTACCACCTCCTGCGCGCGGTCGGCGGGTACGCCCCCACCGAGATCGCCGAGATCTTCAGGCGCTGGAACCAGGGGCGCCTCGACTCCTACCTGATCGAGATCACCGCCGAGGTCCTCGCCCACACCGACGCCGACACCGGCAAGCCCTTCGTCGACATCGTCCGGGACGCCGCGGAGCAGAAGGGCACCGGGCGCTGGACCGTGCAGACCGCCCTCGACCTCGGCTCCCCGGTCACCGCCATCGCCCAGGCCACCTTCGCCCGGGTCGCCTCCTCCCGGGCCGAGCTGCGCGAGGTCTACCGGCCGCTGCCCGGCGGCACCCCGCACGCGATGAGCCCGCAGGAGGCCGACCGCTTCACCCAGGACGTCGAGCAGGCCCTCTACGCGTCGAAGGTCATCGCCTACGACCAGGGGTGGACCATGATCCGCGATGGCGCGGCCGAGTTCGGCTGGGACATCGACCTCGGAGCGGTGGCGAAGATCTGGCGCGGCGGCTGCATCATCCGCGCCGCGTTCCTCGACCGGATCCGCGCCGCCCACGCCGCCAACCCCAGCCTGGTCGGCCTGCTCGCCGAGGAGCAGTTCGCGGCGGAGGTCTCCGACGCCCAGACGGCCTGGCGCACGGTCGTGGCGAGCGCGGCCCGGCAGGGCATCCCCGTGCCGGCGTTCTCCACCGCGCTCGCCTTCTACGACACCCTGCGCAGCGAGCACCTGCCGGCCGCCCTGATCCAGGGGCAGCGCGACTTCTTCGGCGCCCACACGTACCGCCGCACCGACCGAGCGGGCACCTTCCACACCCGCTGGGCCGAGCCCGGCCGTCCCGAGGTGCGGACGGACGGCGGGGCCGCGTAGCCGCGGCCTGCCGTCGGCGGGCCGCAACCCACCCATGGGGAGGTGCTCCTGCGATGCAGATCGATCTCAAGGGACGTACCGCGCTGGTCACCGGGTCGACAGCGGGAATCGGCGCGGCGGCCGCGCAGGCCCTGGCCGCCGCCGGTGCCGACGTCGTGGTCAACGGCCGCAACGCCGACCGCGTCGCCGAGACGGCGAAGCGGATCGGCGGCCACGGCATCGCCGCCGACGTCGGCACCGCCGAAGGAACGACCGAGCTGATCCGGCAACTGCCCGACGTCGACATCCTGGTCAACAACACCGGCATCTTCGAGACCAAGCCCGTCTTCGAGATCCCCGACGCGGACTGGCTGCGCTTCTACGAGGTCAACGTGCTCTCCGGCGTGCGCCTGGCCCGCCACTACGCGCCGCGGATGGTCGGCCGCGGCTGGGGTCGCGTGATCTTCGTCAGCAGTGAGGCGGGCGTCCAGACGCCGCCGGACATGGTCCAGTACGGGATGACCAAGACGGCGCAGCTGGCGGTCTCCCGGGGCATGGCCCAGGAGGTCGCCGGGACCGGGGTCACGGTGAACTGCGTGCTCTCCGGACCGACGATGAGCGACGGCGTGCTGGCCATGTTCGACGAGCTCTACCCCGGCCTGGACCCCGCCGAGCAGGAGCGGCGCTACCTGGCCGAGAACCGTGCGGCCGCGTCCCTGCTCCGACGCCTGATCCGCCCCCACGAGGTGGCCAGCATGATCACGTACGTGGCTTCCGAGCAGGCCTCGGCGACCACGGGCCGGGCGCTCGGCGTCGACGGCGGCCTCCTTCCCACGATCGTCCCCTGAGTCGGGGGCCCGGCCGTCCTCTGAGTCGGAGGCCCGGCATATCCGCGGGGTCGTCCTCGGTGGCTGTCGGACGGCGGACTGTCATGGTGCGGCCGCCTGCGGCTTGCGGGCCTGCCCGGATCGCAGTGGGGTCGGTGGCGGGAAGGCGCCGCGCCTCACAGGTCCGGCACTCGGGCCGGACGGGCCCGGCGCCGCGGCAGCCACTTGCATTAGCAAGCGTCTGCAACTATTGTCATTGCATGTAAGGCGCTTCTGCATCTATTTGCGCCGCACCTCCGGCTCCGTCCGGGCGCCGCCGCGCATCCACTGCCGCGGCCCCTCCCGCGCAGCCGCCGACCCGTCGAGGCATCCGTCCACTCATGCCTCTACCCCGCCCGCCGGGGATGCCCCCACACCCCGGCACCACGGCACCGATCACAAGGCAAGGCACCGTCATGTCCCTCAAGCACATCCTTCCCGGCCGGCTCGGCTTCGGCACCGCCCCCCTCGGCAACATGTTCCGCGCGATCCCCGACGAGGAGGCCGCCGCCACCGTCGAGGCTGCCTGGGACCAGGGCGTCCGCTACTTCGACACCGCCCCCTTCTACGGCGCGGGCCTGTCCGAGTCCCGCCTCGGCGAAGTCCTCGCCACCAAGCCGCGCGACGCCTACGTCCTGTCCACCAAGGTCGGCCGCGTCATCCTCGACGAGAAGGAGGAGGGCGCCCGCGATCTCGGCCCGGCGTCCTGGCCGGCGGCGCGCACTTCGAGTACCAGCAGGCCCCGCCGGAGATCGTGGAGAAGGTCTCCCGCCTGAAGGCCCTGGCCGAGAAGCACGGCGTCTCCATCAAGGCCGCCGCCCTCCAGTTCTCGCTCGCCCACCCGGCGGCCGCCGCGGTCATCCCCGGCGCCACCCGCCCGAGCCGCATCGCCGAGGACGTCGCCGCCCTCCACGAGACCGTCCCGGCCGCGTTCTGGCAGGCGCGCCGCCGGCCTTGTCAGCCTCGCCGCCCCGCTGCCCAACGGCGCCTGACCAGCACGCCCCCACCCCAGCACCGCAATCCAGGAGAATCGATCATGGCCTCCACCTCCGTCAGCCGCATCGTCCCCGCCTCGCCCGACAAGGTGTGGAGCCTCATCGGCGGCTTCGACGCCCTGCCCGACTGGCTGCCCTACATCCCCGAGAGCACCGCCCTCGAAGGCGGCCGCGTCCGCCGCCTCAAGAACCCCGAGGGCGAGGTCGTCATCGAGCGCCTCGTCGACTTCAACGAGACCGAGCGCCAGTACAGCTACGCCATCCTCCAGGCGCCCTTCCCGGTCAACGGGTACGTCTCCACCCTCCGCGTCCACGCGGTCCCCGGCCGCGACGACGTCGCCGAGGTCCAGTGGTCCGGCCGCTTCAACCCCGACAACGCGACCGAGCAGGAGGTCGTCGACCTGTTCACCGGGATCTACGCCGACGGCCTCGACGCCCTCCACGCGACCCTCGCCGGCTGACACCACCGCCGCCACCGCGGCTCCCGGCCACGTGGCCCGGGTACGCACCCCGCGTACCCGGGCCACGGCCTTGTTCGGGTCGCGGTATCGCCCGCCGCGCCATCCGTCCTGCGGTCGGGTGCCCCCGCTGACGCTCAACTGGTCGCGATCGACGCCTCTTTGGCGGCGGACGCGACCCCTTCCGCAACGCCTTCTCGGGCCGGTGTCTCGGGGTGCGCGCGGTCGGTGGTGCGGCCGGGTAGCAGTGCCGCCGGGAGGAGGCCGAGAGCCGCGCAGCCGGCCAGGAGCAACAGGGCGGTGCTCATGGCTCCGGCGAACGCGGCGGCGCTGTCGGTCGAGCCGTGGGCCGGTGTTGCGGCCGTACTGGCGGCGACGGCGATGCCGAGCGTCGGGCCGACGTTCACGGCCGTCTGCTTCAGTCCGCCGACGACCCCCGCACAGCCGGGCGGTGCGTCACCGACCACGGTGCCCGTGGCGGTGACCATCACGGTGGCGAACCCCGCGCCCATCACGGCGAAGGCCGCGCCCATGGCCCACCAGGCGCTGGTCGCGTCGAGCCGGGACAGCCCGGCGACGCCGACGGCGAGGAGGGCCGTTCCGGCCAGCGCGCTGCGACGCGGGCCGTGGCGACGCAGCGCCGCGCCGGCGAGGGGCGCGCCGAGGACCATCAACACGGTCAGCGGAAGGACGCGCAGGCCGCTGGTGAGCGGGTCGAGGCGCAGCACGTCCTGGAGGGCGAACGTGGCCGTGAACAGCGCGCCGAACAGGCCGGCGGAGGCGGCGAGCAGGAGTGCCATCGACGCCGTCACCGGCACGGACCGCGCCACGGCACGCGGCACGACCGGGTCCGCGATCCGGCGTTCGTGTCGGACGAGCACGACGGTGAGGGTCCCGACGGCCGCGAGGCCGCACAGCGTCGGTGCGGCGGTCCAGCCGTGCTCCGGTACGCCGGTCAGCGTGTGGACCAGGAGGGCGAGCACGGTCGCGAGGAGGGCCGCGCCGGTGAGGTCGAGCCGCGCAGCGCGCGCCGGACGCGGCACCGGCGGGCGGACGGTCAGCGCGAGTGCGGCGATCAGCGCCGCCACGGGCACATTGGCCCAGAACACGGCACGCCAGCCCAGGTGTACGACGAGGACGCCGCCGAGGACCGGACCGGCGCCGGCGGCCACGGCGATCGCGCTGGTGCGGAGCGCGACCGCCGCACCGAGTCGGTCCGGTGGGTAGGTCAGCCGCAACAACGCGAGGGTCGCTGGTTGCAGCAGCGCGCCGAACACGCCCTGGGCGGCACGCAGGCCGATGACCCAGCCGATCGACGGGGCGAGCGCGATCCCGGCCGAGGCGGCCCCGAAGCCGAGCACCCCGGTGAAGAGCAGGCGCTGGTGCCCGTACCGGTCACCGAGTCGTCCGGCGATGACGAGGAGCGAGGCGACCGCGAGCAGATAGCCGGTGCTCGTCCACTGGACCCGTGCCACGTCCGCGCCGAGATCGTGGCGCAGACCGGGTTGCGCCACCAGCAGCACCGTCCCGTCCAGCGCGACGAGCATCGCTCCGGCGACGCTGACCAGCAGTGCGACGGGTCGCCGCGAGGGAGCGGTCACGGGCCCACCGGACCCAGGTGCGCGTCGAGCACCCGCGTGAGGAGTGGGTCGAGTGCGTCGAGTGGGGCGGGCTGCTCCGGCCCGGCGTCGTGTCGCGCGGCGCCGGGCGGTTCGGCTTCGAGCACGAGTGGCAGGCTGCCCCACGCCCACAGCTGTGCGAGGCCGTGCAGGTTGGACCACAGGGCGGCGGCCGTGACGGTGGGCGGCTCTTCCGCTGCCCGGTGCCGTTCCGCTCTGCATTGGGCGACGAGGGCGACGACGCGCTCGAAGAGCGGCAGGGTCGTCTCCCGCAGCCGGGGCGGGTCGGAGCCTTGCTGCGTGCTGTCGAGCAGGTCGTGGCGGAACATCAACTCGAACATGCCGCGCCGTTCCAGTGCGTACCCGACGTAGGCCCGGGCCACGGCCTGCAACTGGGCGCGCGGCGTCGTCGCGGCGGCGAGCGCGGCGGTGAACTCGGCGCCGAGGTCCGCGAAGCCGCGGCGGGCGATCGCGGAGAGCAACGCGTGGTGCGTCGGGAAGTACCGACGGGGTGCCCCGTGCGACACGCCTGCCCGGCGCGCGATCTCGCGCAGTCCGAGCGACGTCGAGCCCTCCGTCAGGACGAGCTCCACCCCGACGTCGACCAAGCGCTCCCGAAGGGAATTCCCACTCTGCATAGACACTGTCTACCAGGGGCGGGTAGACAATGTCTATGCATGGCGGTGCGACGTGGCTCGGCCGTCGTCGGACGTGGCATGATCTGGGGATGTCCGATCGCATCATCGCTGCCTGTGACGGGGCCAGCAAAGGTAATCCCGGGCGTGCCGCCTGGGCCTGGGTCGCCGCCGACGCCGAGGGGAACCCCACGCGCTGGGAGGCCGGCCCGTTGGGGACGGCAACCAACAACGTCGCCGAATTGACCGCCCTGGCCGAGCTGTTGGAAGCCACGGACGCCGCACTGCCGCTGGAGATCCGCATGGACTCCCAGTACGCGATGAACGCGGTGACCAAGTGGATCGCCGGCTGGAAGCGGAACGGCTGGCTGACGGCGTCCAAGAAGCCGGTCGCCAACCGCGAGCTCGTGGTGCGCATCGACGCGCTGTTGGACGGGCGCGCCGTGGAGTTCCGCTACGTGCCGGCGCACCAGGTCGACGGCGACCCGTTGAACGCCATCGCCGACCAGGCGGCCAGCACCGCCGCCGTGACCCAGCAGGCCGCCGGCACGTCCCGGGGGGACCTGACGGTTCCGGGGCCTCGGGCCGAAGCGCTGCAACGGCCCGGCGGCGGAGCGGGCGCACCGGCTCGGTCCGCCCGGCGCACCGGGAAGGGCGCCACCATCAAGGCGAAGTTCCCCGGCCACTGCGGCGCGTGCCGCGGAGCCTACGAGGCCGGCACGAAGGTGGCCAAGGGGCCGCGTGGTTGGGGCCACCCGGACTGCCTCTGACGGGCCGTAGGGGGGCGTACGGGGCGCGGGTGGTGAACGGCGGGCGCGGGGCGGCGCCGGTCAGTCCCGGCCAATCGGGCAGTTGTCGGGACAACTGCCGTTGAAGCGTTCCGCGCGGTCGCGGACGCAGCCCTCGTGCGCCTCGCTCCCCGCGGGCCCGTCGGGCTCTTCGTGGCCGTCGGCGCAGCCGGGGATGCGCGCCGTCGCGGGGCACTCGCCGTCCGCGGCGGCGGCCGACCCGGCGTCGCCGTGCTCCGCGGCCGGGGCCAGCAGGACCTCGATGCCGGCCCGCAGGTACTGCTCCAGAGTGGCGTCCGAAGCCGATGCCAGGGCGGGGGAGCGGATCTCCGTGCGCATCAGACTGGTGCCGAGCATCCAGGCCGCCAGGAGTTCCGCGCGCAGGGCCGCGTCGGCGCCGCCGAGACGCGCGGCCAGTCGATTGGAGAACACCTCCGTGTAGTCCTCGCGCAGCCGCCCCACCGCCTCGTCGCGGCCGTTGGAGCGCAACACGGACAGCACGGGGTGCGGGAAGTCGCCCTCCGTCGGCGCGCCCGCGAGCAGCGCGCAGAACCAGTCGGGGATCGCCTCGACCGGCTCCTGGAGCAGCGGCTCGAACATCTTGCCCATGCAGGCCACGTCGTTGAACAGTGCTTCCTTCGAGCCGAAGTAGCGGTAGACGAGCGCGGCGTCCACCCCGACGTCGCCCGCGATGTCGCGCACGCTGGTGCCCTCGTAGCCGTACTTGCCGAAGCGGAAGGACGCGGCGGCCCTGAGCGCGGTGCGGGTGGCCGAGGCCGAGCGCCTACGGGCCACCACCTTTGCCGTCCGCCCGTTCTGCACTCCCGTCACGTCACTGCACCTCCGTCGTCGCGCCCCGTGCGTCATGAGCCCATGTTCCAGTCTGCGGCGGCTGTCTCAAAGTCACCGGCCAATGTCATCAATCGTTGACTTCTTTTCGGGCCACATGACATACCTGAACCAGTTCAACGATTGATGACTTGAGTGCTTGCCATACCGGGACGGTGCCGACGGGTTCGGCCCGTGCCAGGTCGCCCGCGCGGCGCGGCGGCGCGCGCCGACCCGCGCACCGCCACAGCCGCCGCACGCATGCACCCCCCACGATCGGAAATGGTGATCTGCTGTGCCTGCTCGACGCGTTGCCGTGATCGGAACCGGATACGTCGGACTGACCACCGGCGCCTGCCTGGCCTCGCTCGGCCACCGGGTGGTGTGCGCGGACGCCGACCCGCACAAGGTCGAGCGGCTGCGCCAAGCCCGGGTCGACATCCTCGAACCCGACCTGCCCGGGACCGTCCGAGACGCCCTGGACGCCGGGTTGTTGGAGTTCACCGGTGACACCGCGGCAGCCGTCGCCGAGGCCGAGGTGGTGTTCCTGTGCCTGCCCACGCCCATGGGTGCGGGCGGTGCGGCCGACCTCGCCGCCGTGGAGGCCGTCGCCGACCAGATCCGCGACGTACTGCCCACCGGCTGCGTCGTCGTCAACAAGTCCACCGTGCCGGTCGGCACCAGCGAGCGCGTCGCCGCGCTGCTGGATCGGGCGGACGTGGCGGTGGTCAGCAATCCCGAGTTCCTGCGCGAGGGCCGCGCCGTCCACGACTTCCTGCACCCCGACCGCATCGTGATCGGCGCCGCCGACCAGGACGCGGCCCGGCGGGTGGCCGACCTGTACGCCGGACTCGACGCTCCCCTGGTGCTCACCGATCCGGCCAGTGCCGAACTGACCAAGTACGCGGCGAACTTCTTCCTCGCGATGAAGCTGTCCTTCGCCAACAACCTCGCCACCGTCTGCGAGCGCTTCGGCGCGGACATCAGCGACGTCACCGAGGGCATCGGGCGCGATCCGCGGATCGGCTCCGCGTTCCTGCGGCCCGGGCCCGGTTGGGGCGGCTCCTGCCTGCCCAAGGACACCCACGCCCTGCTGACCGCGTGCGACCAGGCCGGCGTCGACTTCCCCCTGCTCAGCGCCACCATCGAGACCAACGTCACCCACCAGCGCCGGCTCGTCGAGCGGGTCACCGCCGCGTGCGGCAGCACCGACGGCTCCCTGCGCGGCGTACGCATCGCCCTGTACGGCCTGACGTTCAAGGCCGGCACCTCCGACCTGCGCGACTCGCCCGCGCTCGCCGTCGCCCGGCTGCTGCGTGAACGGGGCGCCGAACTCACGGCGTTCGACCCGGCGTTGCGCGAGGAGCGGCCCGACCTGAGCGATCTTGTCGAGCTCGTCGACGATCCGGTGCGGGCGGCAGACGGGGCCGCGGCCTGCGTCGTCCTCACCGAGTGGCCCGAGTTGCGCGACCTCGACTGGGCCGCGATCGCCGCACGGATGGCCGGCCACGAGGTCCACGACTTCCGCAACCTGCTCGACGCCGACCGGCTCGCCCGGGCCGGGCTGAACTGGCGGGGCATCGGACGCACGGCGGCACCGGCCCGGGTGGCGTGAAACGTGGGGCGGCCGGCGTTCCGCTCGTGCCCCGACGGGTCCGTTGACCGCTCGGGTCGGCCGGCCGTCTGCCCTCCCCGTCCCCAGCATCGAAGAAATTCCTAGAGAAAGGCTCCCGCCATGCAGGTTCTGTGCACCACGCTCGGCAGCCCCTCCCACGGGCGTGCCCAGTTGCCCCTCCTGCGCGCCCTGGCCGAGGCCGGACATCAGGTGCTGGTGGTCACCACCGATGTCCTCGCCCCCGTCTTCCGCGACGACGACGTCGAAGTACGGGCCGTCCTACCGGAATTCGACCCGACCGCCGGACTGGCGCCCTACCTCGCCGACCTCCAGGCAACCACCGACGAGGCGGAGCGAATGGCGGAGCTGAACCGCCTGATGCTGCGCAGCGTGGCCGGACCGGGCGTCAAAACGCACCTGGACATCCTGCTGCCCCTCGCCCGTGACTTCCGCCCCGATCTGATCCTGCGGGACGGCATGGACATGGGTGCCGTGCTCACCGCAGAGCTGCTGGGCGTTCCGCAGCTGCCGACGCCCTCCGGCTTCAGCAACATCCTGGACCCCGTGCAGGTGCTCCCCCAGCTCAACGAGCGGCGCGCGGAGCTGGACCTGCCCGTGCACGACGACCCGCTGTCCGTCGTCGCGCACGGTCGCGTCGACTACGTACCGTCCGCCTTCTCCTTCGCCCAGCACCTGCCCCAGACGTGGGCCTACCGGCAGACGGTGGACGTCGAACGCCGCGGCGTGCTGCCCGAGTGGGCGGCCGAACTGCCCACGGACCGGCCGCTGGTGTACGCCGCCATCGGCACCGCCCTCCCGGTCCTGCACGCCCGCAACGGCGGCCGGTCCGTGCCGCTGCCCGTCGAGATGCCGGACGGCAGCGAGAGCCTGCGCACGATAACGGAGGCGTTGGCGGAGTTCGACGACTGCACGGTCGTCGTGTCGACGTCCGGGATGTCGCTGGACACCACGGGGCTGCCCGACCACGTGCGCGTCGTCGAAAGGGTCCCGCAGCCGCTGCTGCTGGAGTCCGTCGACCTCTTCCTCACCCACGGCGGTTTCAACAGCATCCGCGAGGCGATGCGCACCGCCACGCCGCTGGCGGTCCTGCCGCACTTCGGGGACCAGTACGCCAACGCGGACCGCGTGGAGGAGCTGGGCCTGGGCCGCCACCTCACCGACCGCAGCGCGGCCGGCATCGCGGACACCTGCCGCAAGCTCCTCGCCGACCCGGCACCGCGGTCGCGCGCCCGGTCGGCGCAACTGGCGATGCTGACGCTGCCGGGCGTCGAGCACGCCGTCGGTGACCTGGAAGGGCTCGCCGGTAGCCGGTAGTCCAATGTGCCGGGGACGGGAGCCACGCCCCGTCCCCCGGCCCCTTCGAAACCCCAACCGCCCACCCCAAGGACCACACGTGACCTTCTCCGACGCCCGACAACAGGGCACGGCCGGGGACGCACCCGCGCGGCTCAGCCACCGGCAGATCACCGCCGTCATGTCCGGGTTGGTGCTCAGCATGTTCCTCGGGGCACTGGACCAGACGGTGGTCGCCGCCGCTCTGCGGACCATCGCCGACGACCTGCACGGGCTGACGTCCCAGGCATGGGTGACCACCGCGTACCTCATCACCGCCACCATCGCGACGCCGCTGTACGGCAAGCTCTCCGACATCCACGGCCGCCGGCCCGTGTACCTCGCCGCGATCGCCCTGTTCACGGCCGGCTCACTGCTGTGCGGCACGGCCGGATCGATCTACGAACTCGCGGCCTTCCGCGCGGTCCAGGGCATCGGCGGCGGGGGACTGATATCCCTGGCGATGACGATAGTGGCCGACATCACCACCCCGCGCGAACGGGGCCGCTACCAGGGCTACTTCATGGCCGTCTTCGGCGGCGCCAGCATCGTCGGCCCGCTGGTGGGCGGCGCGTTCGCGGACCGGGCCACGCTGCTGGGCATCGCCGGCTGGCGCTGGATCTTCCTGATCAACGTGCCGCTCGCCGTCGCGGCCGCCGTGGCGATCGTCCGCGTGCTGCGCTTCCCCCACCAACCGGTGCGGCACCGGCTCGACTACCCCGGCGCGCTCGCCCTCACCGTCGGACTGGTGCCGCTGCTGACCGTCGCCGAACAGGGACGCACCTGGGGATGGGACGCGCCGCAGGCGCTGCTGGCCTACGCGATAGGCGGGTTGGGCCTCGTCGCGTTCGTCGTGGTGGAGCGACGGATGGGGGACGCCGCACTGATACCGCTGCGCCTGTTCCGCATCCGCACCTTCCGGCTCGGCGTCGGGCTGCACTTCGTCGTCGGCATCGGCATGTTCGGCGCGATGACGACGCTGCCGCTCTACCTCCAGCTCGTCCGCGGCATGACGCCCATGGCGGCCGGTCTGGCCACCCTCCCCACGGTCGCCGCGAACCTCGCGATCACACTGCTGGTGGGGCGGCTGATCGCCCGCACCGGCCGGTTCAAGGTCCATCTCGTCGCCGGTGCGGGCTCGTTGACCGCCGCGATGCTCGTCTTCGCCACCTTGCGGGAGGACAGCCCGCTGTGGCAGGCGATGGTCGGCATGGCGCTGATGGGCGCGGGGCTCGGCGCGTCGATGCAGACGCTGACCACGCTCGCGCAGTGCGAGATACCCCGCACCGACATGGGCGCGGCCACCGCATCGGTGAACTTCTTCCGCTCCAACGGCGGCACGATCGGCACCGCGGCCTTCCTGTCGATCCTGTTCAGCACGGCGGCCGGCCACATCGCCGACCGGCTCGCCGCGGCCCGGCACGACCCCGCCTACGGCCGGCTGCTGGCCCGGCCCGACAACGCGCACGCCCTGGCGGGGGTCCTGCGCCCGGGCGGCGCCCTCGAACTCCAGGACTCCGCCTTCCTCCGCGCCCTCGACCCCGGTGCGGCGCTGCCCTTCCTCCAGGGCTACGTGTCCTCGATGCGCCTGGTCTTCCTCACCGGCGCCGCGGTGACCCTGGTCGCCTTCCTGATCGCGGCCTGGCGGGTCCCGAGTCTCACGCTCTCCGACGAGTAGCGGCAGCCGGGCGCCCTGTCCGACGTGCGCCGCCCCCGCGACGCCGCGGCAGGGCTACCGCGACGGTCCGGCCAGGACCAGCCGGTACGCACTGCTCCAGCTGGTCCTGCCGGGTGCCTGGGCACTGCCTGTGCTGGCCGTCGCGGCGCCCTGTTGGTGACCGGAAGCGCCTTCCTGCTCCTCAGCCCCGGCTATTCCTGGTACGCCCTGCTGCTGATCGCGCTGGTCGCCCTGGACGGCCGTGGGGAATGGCTGGCCGTCGCCGTGGCCGGTACGGCCGCGTACGTCACCGCCCGGGCCTTCCCGGCCCACGGTGCGGTGGGGGGCGCGACGCGGTGCCGCGCCCCCGTCCGCCGCCGTTGGAGGATCAGGCGGTCGGCGTCCGGCGGTCGATGACGGTGCGGAGTTTGCCGCTGGTGGGGGTGCGTTCGAAGGCGGGCGTGGGGGCGGTTTCGACGGTGCAGGTCAGGAGGGCCTCCGGGCCGACCGCGGAGCCGAGTTCGGGGATGTGGGCCAGCAGTGCCGTGCGGGCGGTGTCCGGTTCGGGGGCGTAGCGGTCGTCGAGGCGGACGGTGAGGTGTTCGCGGCCGGTCTCGTTGGTCAGGACGAGTTGCAGCTCACCGCGGTACTGGAGGTGTTCCTCGGCGACCTGGGTGAAGCGGCGGTAGTTGAAGTGGTAGGTGCCCATGCGGAACACCTCGCCGTAGCGGCCGAGGAGTTCGATGCGCGGGGTGTGGCTACCGCAGGGGCACACCCCGTCGACGGCGCGGCCCAGGTCGCCGATCTGGTAGCGCTCCAGGTGCTGGCCTGCCCTGGTGCGGGTGGTGAAGACGAGCCTGCCCGGCTGGCCCTGGGGTACCGGGCGGTCCTCCTGCGGGTCGAGGATCTCCAGTGTGTGCAGGTCGGTCAGGACGTGGTGTTCGGTGCCCCGGGCGTGGGTGCACTGGTAGCCGAGCGGGCCCAGGTCGGTGCTTCCGTAGGCGGCGGAGCGGATCACCTGCACGCCGAAGGTCTCGGTGAGGATGCGGCGTTGTTCGGCGGTGAAGTGCTCACCGCCGTAGAACACCTTGCGGATGCCGCCGTAGGACCGCAGTCGCTCGGCTTGGGTGTGGAACAGCTGCCACAGGTAGGACGGCATCCCGAAGAGGGTGTCCACCTGGTACTCGACGAGGGCCTCCGCTATCGCCTCGTGGTCGGGGCCGGCGGCCATCGGGATCTGGGTGGCGCCCAGGCGTTCGAGGATGGAGAAGAAGCTGATGAAGCTGCCGTACATGCTGCCGCTGTAGAAGAGGTTGGCGGCGCGGTCGTGGGCCGGGTCGAAGCCCGCGGCGAGCAGGCCGTGCGCCGACGCGCGCATCTGCGTGTCGTAGTCGTCGCAGGTGAAGACGGACAGGGCCGGCGTGCCGGTGGTTCCTCCGCTGCGGAAGTACAGCTGGGCGTGGTGCGGTGCGAGGGAGCTCAGTCGGGCCTGGGCCGCCGCCTTGTCCATCAGCGGGCCGGTGGGCGCGGCGGGCGGGGCGGTGGGGGCGATCAGGTCGTCCAGGCACGGGGTGGTGGCGAATTCGGCGCCGGTGGCCTGGACGCTTACCCGTCGGCTGTAGCGCTGGAGGGCGTAGACGCCGTCGTGGGGTTCGCCGTGGTAGCTGTCGAGCATGGCGCCGAGCGGGGTGATCCGCTGGACGCCGGCGGCGATGAGCGTGCGGGACAGCTGGGCGATGTCGGCGCGGGTGCCGGCCACGGAGGCGGTCTGGAGGTAGCGGCGCATGGGCCGCAGGGTCGCGAGGATGTCGCGGCGGGGCAGGGGTTTGATCCAGACGGTGCGGTGGAGGGGGGAGGCGGTGAGGGCCGGGCGGGTGTCGGCGAGGACCCGCCAGCTCCCGTCGTCGGCGGTGAGGACCTTGGTCAGGCCGAGGTGCTGCTCGGCCCGGGCGACCAGTTCGGTGGTGGTGATCTCGGCCTGCTCGGCCGCGTCGTCCGCGCCGCGCGGGCCGGGGTGTTTGGCGGAGACCTCGTCCAGTACGGCGGCGAACTGCTCCGCGAAGGCGAAGAGCGCCTCGCGGGTGGCGGCGACCGGGGCGGCACCGTCCGGTTGGGTGTCCGGCTCGGCGTCCGGTTCGACGTCCAGGTAGACGACCTGCGGGCTGGAACACGCCTGCTGCTCGGCCCGGCAGACGTCGGAGGCGAGCGCGGTGAGGGCGGCCCGGTCCGTGGCGGCCTCGCGGGTCAGGTAGGCGAACGAGATCTTGTGGCCCCATTCGACGAGCCGGCAGCCGGGCGGGACGAGGGCCGCGACGCCCCGCACGGCGTCCTCGCCGCCCCACACGGCCACCGCGTCGGCGGGCTCGCACATCAGCCGCATCAGGTCCTGTCGGCTGGACGGGAAGCGCAGTGCGACGATCCGGCGGCCGACGGCTCCGGTGGGGTCGGCGGCGGCCAGTTCGGCGAGCAGGTGCGGGGCGAGCGCGGTGTCGCTGCTGCTGGTCTTCAGCACGTTCACGTTGCCGGCGAGGAGGCCCTCCACCACGCTCAGCGAGGCGACCGCGGCCGCGTTGCCGGGGGCGATGTGGACGAGCAGACCCACCGGGGCCCATGCCTCGTAGACGGTCTCGCGGGCGTCGGGGCGGGTGAACCGCTCCGGGCGCGGGCCGCCGAGTTCGCGCCGGAGTTTGCGCTCCAGGGCCGGGCGGGCGAGGGCGTCCGCGAGTTCGGCGAGGGTGGCGGCGGCCTCCTCGGGATCGGGGGGTGTCGCGCCTGCGGGGCCGGTCAGTTGGGCCAGGAGTCGGGTGTGGACGTCGCTGTGCGGCTGCTGGAGGGCGCGGCTGACGGTGTCGCAGGCGATCAGGACCGTCTCGGTGGACAGCGGCTCCGCCAGGGCGCGTCGGACGAGGTCCGGCAGCTCGGCGAGGCGTTCGGCCGCCTCGGTCTCGGCGATGAACTCGCCCTGCCAGAAGTGGAGTTCGCTGATCATCACATTCCCTTCAGGAGTTCTGCGGCGGCCACCGCACAGCTGCGGTTGCGGCTCACCCCGGCGCGGCCGTGGATCGTGAACCACGGGGTGGCCAGGGAGCAGGGGCACGCGTCCCCGGGGTGCAGGGAGGCCAGGTCGCCCATGACGACGCTCTGCGCCGGCACCGAGGTGATGTACGGGGAGACCAGGTGGAGGTAGCCGGGTCGGCCGTACGGCAGTGGCTGCAGGGTGCGGGTGTCCCGTACCGCGGCGCGGGACCAGACCGGCACGTGCAGGCGGTGGTGGGTGCACTCGACGTACGGCACGCAGTGTTCGACGGAGCCGTAGGTGTCCCGGATCCGCTCCGGGGGGATGCCGAGTTGCCGGGTCACCCCGTCGTAGAACTCCTCCTTGGCGATCTGCCGGTCGGCGTGGCCCTTCCAGCCGCCGCCGAGGAGCACCAGGGAGCCCGGCGGGAGCTGGAGCGGCGGGATGCCGGCGGCCCGCATGCGTTCCAGGGTGAAGTGCAGGAACGCCGGGAAGCCCAGGATCCGGACCGGCAGGCCGTCGTCGGCGTAGCGGTGCAGGGCGTCGATGCAGCCGTGCACGTCGAAAGCGTGGCCGGTGCCGGTGTGCCGCAGGGCGTGGGTGGTGTGCCGGGCGGGCGCGAAGTCGCAGAGGTAGTTGTCGGTGAAGGAGGTGCCCAGGCGCACGTCGGGGGCCGGCTCGTAGCTGTAGAGCAGGTAGTTGACGGGCTGGTCGGGGGTGATCCAGCCGTAGTGGTCGAAGATGCGGGCGACCATGCGTTGGGCGGCGCGGATGGTCCACCGGTCGTAGAACATCTGCGACTTCTGGCCGGTGGTGCCGGAGGAGGTCAGGTGCAGGAAGACCTCCTCGCGAGGGATGGAGAGCACTTCGTGGCGCTTGAAGAAGTTGGCGTGCAGGAGCGGGGTGCGGGTCTGCGCGCCGACGGTGGGGGCCGGGGCCTCCGGGGTGTCGTCGAGGAGGGCGCGGAACAGCGGGGAGCGCTCGGCGTGCCAGGCGTGCGACTCGGCCATCGCGGCGGCGAACAGGGCGTCGGCCTCGGGCCCGGTGGTGTAGGGCGACGGGAGGTCGCAGAGGCGTTGGACGGTGGCGAGGGCCGCGGGGTCGGGGACCTCGACGGGGGCGAGATGCGGGTTCATCGGACAACCTCGTGCTGGGGCAGGTAGGTCGACGTCCAGGCGGTCAGGTACGCGCTCAGGTACGGCTGGATCAGCGGGCTGACGGCTGTGGTCCGGAAGTCGATCTGTCGGTCGGTGCGGGAGAGGACGACGTAGTCGTGGAAGCGGTCGCCGACCCGGCGCATGGCCGGGTAGCCGGCGCTGGGGACGAAGCCGGCGGAGAGGAAGGCGTGCAGTGCGGCGGTGTCGGACAGCGGCACCAGCGTCTCGACGTAGTCGGCGCCGGCCCGGGTGAGCGCGGTCATCAGCGAGTCGAGGGCCCGGGTGGCGGCCGACGGGTACGGGTGCACGGCGACGAGGGCGCAGCTGCCGGCCGCCGGATCGAGGTCGGCGTAGATCTCGAACTCGCCGTCCGGCGTCGTCAGTACCGTGTTCGGGGTCCGCAGCGGCGAGTAGGCGCCCGCGGGGTCGGGGAACAGCTCGCGGAAGCGGCGGCGGACGAAGCCGGGTGCGGTGATCACCTCGATGGGGGTGCGGGTGGTGGGCCGGGCGGCCACGGGGGCGGTCAGGAGGGCGCCCGGGGACGAGTCGGCCGTCGGGGCGCCGCGCGGGTGCGGCAGCAGCGGAGCAATGTCCGCGCCGGTGAGGGGAAGGACCGCGGTGCAGGGGATGCCGATGCTCTCCTCGGCCGCTTCCAGCAGGGGCAGCAGGGCCCGGGGAACGGCGGTCACCGGTTCCCGGCGTTCGAGGACGCCGTCGGCGTAGCAGGCGAACAGGGCCAGGGTCTCGCAGCCGGAGACGTCGGCGGCGTTGGGCAGCAGGCCCAGCGGCCGGTATCCGTTGCGGGCGACGACGCGTTGCGGGGCCTGGGTGACCATACGGACGGTGGTGTGGATGGAGTCGAGGGTGCCGGCGGCGAAGGCGTCGGCGGTGACCGCTCCGGTCAGTCGGCTGGCCAGTCCGCACTGGCGTTGGCGCGGGTGGACCGCGAGACCGACGAGTTTGCCGACGCGGTTGCCCGGGTCGGTCTGGACGACCACGGAGCCGGCCAGTTCGCCGGTGTCGGTGCGGCGTGCGGTGAGCCAGTGGCTGTGCGGGTCGGTGATCAGCCGGTGCATCTCGGTGGGGTCGCTGCCGAGGGCCACCGGGTAGCCGTGGCCGTACACCTCGAAGTACAACTGCCGTAGTTCGGCGATGTCCTGGGGTGCGGCGGGGCGGAGGGTGGTGGTCACCGGGCCTCCCCCAGCGGCGTGCTGCCGGCGGTCGCGGGAGCGGGTGCGGGCGGGCCGGACGCGGCCGGGGCGCGTTCGGCGGCCTCCGGGGGTGCGTCCGCGCGCCGCCCGGTCCACCACAGCGCCGCGGCGAGCGGGAGGAGTCCGACGGCCTGGATCAGGCACAGGGTCCGCGGCGACAGGTGGTCGCCGAGTGCGCCGAAGAACAGGGAGGACAGCGGGAAGGTCGCGCCGAGCAGGGCCTGCATCACGGCGAAGAAGCCGGGCTTGTCCGCGGCCGGGACCAGTCGTTGGAACAGCGCGACGAACCGCACGCCGATCGCCCCCACACACCAGCCCGCGACGACCAGCGCTCCGACGACCGCGCTCCGGTCCGTGAGCAGGCCCGGTGTCCCGAGTGCCACGGCCAGCAGTGCCAGGCAGGCCCCGCCGACGGTGGTGGCCGATCCGGGCAGGCGCGCGCCGCTGAACGAGCCGAGCAGGGTGCCGATGCCCAGCGCCGTCTCCAACGCGGCCGCGGTGGAACCGTGCGCGTGCAGCACGGCGCGCGTATACAGGGGCATGACAACGTAGAGGGCGGTGGAGAAGACGTTGACCGCGGCGAAGCAGAGCAGCACCCGCCGGATGAACGGGTGGTCCGCCAGGATCTGACGGAGCGTCCGCCGGGGCGGTGCGCCGTCGGCCGGGGCCTGGTCGTCCTCCGCCGCGCCGCTTCGGGGGAAGCGGGTGACGGCCACCAAAGCGGCCGCGGCGAGATAGGCGCCGGCGCACCCGGAGACGATGCCCGTCAGGTCCCAGGCGTCCACCACGAGGGGTCCGAGCAGCCCGCCGGCCAGGCCGGCCAGTGACTGGGTGGCGAGTTCGAACCCGGTCGCGGCCTCGATGTCGGCGTCGTCGACGAGTGCGGGAACGGACGTGGTCAGACACGGGTCGAAGAGGGCCTGGCAGCCGGCCAGCAGCAGCGCGGCACCGTAGGCCACCACCATGGGCGGCGAGCCGAGGTACGTCCATCCGGCGGTGGCGGCGGCGACCAGGCCCGCCAGCGCGGCCGACGCGCCCAGCACCGTGCGGTGCGGGCAGCGGGCGATGACGGAGGCCACCAGCGGGGCGAGCGCCACCGCGGGCAGCGTGCTCACCGCCAGGAACACCCCCGAGGCGAGGCCGCGGTCGCCTGCGCCGCCGACGGCGTGGCCGACCAGCCACCACACCACGCCGACCTGGAACATCCGGCCCGCGGCCTGGGTGAGGACCTGTGCGACCCAGACCGCACCGAAGGCCCGGTTGCGCAGGACCACCGGGAGACGGCGCGGGGTCGAGGTGGCGGTCATGAGTGCGGCCGTTCGTCGATGACCCGCAGCAGCTTGCCGGTCCGTGCGTTGACGACGAGTCCGTCGTGCCGGACCCACTCCACGGCGATCGGGTGGATGCGGGCCGCTTCGACCTCCTCGGCGTACATCGGGCGGGCCGCGAGGATCTCCTTGGCGATGGCCGCGGCGAGGTGTCCGAGGTCGCTCGGCTCCCCGTCCCCGGCGGCGGTCGGGTCCCCGTCCACCGCCAGCCGCAGGACCAGTCCGTCCCGGCCGTCCCAGCGGCGCACCACGAGTTGTGTGCCGATCACCTGGCCGGTCGGGTCGGCTGCGCGCACCAGGTCGTGCACGTCCTGGGTGTAGAGGGACACCGCGCCCATGCGGACGCCTTCCTCGGCCCGGCCGAGGATGCGGAAGTGCCCGGCGGCGGCGTCGGTCCACTCCGCCCGGTCGCCCACGGGGTACCGGACGATCGGCATCAGCCGCCGGCGCAGGTCGGTGACGACGACGCGGCCGGCAACGCCCTCGCGGGTGACCGGTTCACCGGTGTGCTCGTCGAGGATCTCGACGACGGTGTACGGCGTGAACGCGCGGTGGATGCGGGGGTCGGGTCCCGGGACGGCCTGTCCGAGCAGCCCGGAGTCGACACCGGCGTAGCCGATGGAGCGGGCCTCCGCGCAAGGGAACGCCTTGCGGAGCAGCGGCCGCTGGTCTTCGAAGAGTCCCTCGCCGCCGAAGAACAGGATCCGCACGTCGGGGAGTTGGTGCCCGTTCCGTACGAGGTGGTCGGCAAGGCCGCAGAGTGTCGTGGTGGTGCCGGCGATGACGTCGACGTCGAATTCCGCCAGCGTGTGCACGGTCGATTCGAGCGGTGCGCCGCCGCCTATCGGCAGCCGGACGTTGGCGACGGGTGTCCGGTGGAGGGAGTCCAGGATGAAGGTGAAGCTTGCGTAGAGCTCACCCGCGTAGAAGAGGTCGGCGACCCGATGTCCGGGCCGGAGCCCGGCTTCGACGAGTCCTCCACCGAACGCGGAGGTGAATTCTCGCCATTCTTCACGTGTATAGACGGAGAACTTCGGTGCACCGGTGGTGCCGCCACTCTTGAAAACCACCGCCTCGTCGAGCGGTCCAGTCAAAAGGCTGTTGTTGCGTGGCGTGTTGGCTCGCCAGAATGCGTCGTGCGGGACGACCGGTAAGTCCGTCAACTCGTCCACGCGGTCCGGGAGGCCGGCGTACAGCTCCCGATAGAAGGGTGAGTTGCGACGCACGAAGCGTATGAGTTCCGTTAATTGTTGAACGGGCATTACTTTCCTGTTTTTTCGCATTCCGATGAACCGGTGCCGCGGGGTGTGCGGCACCGGCTCGTGGTGGGGGAACAGTGACGGAAGGTGGGGGCGGACCCGGTCGGGGTCGTTCCCGTACGCCTTTCCGCACTGGGTACTTCGCTCAGCGATGGTATGTCATGAACGAAGCGCCGACTAACACGCGGTGGGGCGGTAAACGATCTCTTTACCAACCGGGATCACACCGGATGCCCCGTACATCCATCTGGTTCCGCAATTCGCGGTGACCTGGCTCACCACACAGTTTTTCAGCCAGTCATCGGACCGGCTCCCAGGTTCCATTCATTCTTCTAGTAATTCTTGGGTCGGGTGCGTGATAGGGAATCAGCCCCGTGCGGCGAGATCGCACTTCCGCAGCACTGCCGCCGGAATGCGCACGGCCTTGGGACGACTCGCGCATCGCCGGGAGCGCGGACGCGGGAGCCGGTCGGGGTGTCCCGCCGTACGCGGTGCCGTGGATCCCGCCCAGGGCGGCGCCGGCCCGGCGCTCCGGACGGGCGACCCTGGGGCTGGTGCAGGATCTCGCGGACCGAAAGATGACCGGAGTCCGCCGTTCCTTCCGCCCCGTCGGGGGCGAGGCCGAGGTGGGCGTCCAGGGGTGAACTTCAGCTGGACCAGGCCGTGTTCGAGCTGGGGGCGGTCCCGCTCGACGAGGTGCCGGACATCAGGTGCGACGGTGCCGCCGCCCAGGGCGGCGTCGATCTCGGCCAAGTGGTGGTGGGCGGTGTGCGGGTCGTGGGGTGGGCGGCGCGGGTGGCGGCGTCATCGCCCGGCACGCCGGGTGCGGCGTATCGCGAAGCCACCCGCGTACACGCTCAGCGGCAGGGCGAGCAGCAGCGCCGCCCAGAACGCGCCGTGCCCCCAGGTGGCGGCGAGGTCGGCGAAGAAGTCGTGCAGTACCGGCACGCTCAGCGCCTGGGCCGGTTCGACCGGCGGCGGCAGCAGGCCGAGCGCCGCGACGGCGACGACGGCCCACCCCACCACCCGGCGGGCGCCCGCCGGTCGGCACAGCGCCGCCGCGGCACAGATCGCGGCGCAGACCAGCAGGTACTGCGACTGGTAGGAGGCGCCCTGCTGACCGGTCCCCCAGGAGGCGAGAGTGTGGTGTTCCCCGCTGAGGAGGGCGACCCGGATCTCGACGGCCGCCCACAGCACGGTGATCAGGGTCAGCAGCGCGGCCAGGCCGAACTGGACGCGGTCCCGGGTGCCGTCCGCCCCGTTCCGCCACTGCCGGGCATCGGAGTGCGGGCGCGCGGGGAGCCCGGCCCGGACCCGTCGGCGCTCCGCCCGGTCGCGGCGCAGTCCGGCCTGGGTCTCCTCCGCCGCGCGGGCCTGTCCCAGCAGCCAGTGGGCCAGGCCGCCCAACGCCACGCAGCCCAGCGGGAAGACGACGAGGGCCACCAGGCCGTTCCCGCTGCGCCAGCCGCCCTCCAGGTGGCGCAGGCGCTCCGCCAGGTCGTCGCCCAGGTGCAGCAGGTCGAGCGGGGGGAGGTGCGGGCGGGCGTAGCCGAGGTAGCCGGCGAGGAGCGCGACGGCCAGCAGCAGGGGGCGGTTGAGCCGAGTGGGGGCCGCCGCGAAGGCCAGCGCACCGGCGACCGCCACCGCACACAACCCGGCCTGGGTCGTGATGGCGGCGTTCGCGGCACGGGTGAGCGAGCCGACCAGGGCGTCGTCGGGCCACAGTGCCGCCCAGCCGAGGTCGGCGTCGTAGACGGACCGGAACACCGCGCCGGACCAGATCAGCAGCCACAACAGGGTGCAGAGGGTGGCGGCGGCGATCAGCCGCTGCGCCAGGGGGATCCGAGTGGCCGACCACCACTCGCGGAAGGCCAATTGGTGGTCGGTGCCGAGCGCATCGGCCCTGAGCACCCGGGGCAGCAGCGCGGCGGCGGCGATCAGGGCAGCCCGCCCGGGCACGGTGGCCGGATCCCCGGCTGCCGCCCGGCGGTGCAGGTCCGCCCACCTCCGGAGGAATCCGGCGTCCTCCCGGCGGCGGCGCAGTACGGCGAGCGCCTGGTGGCGCACTGCGCCGAAGTGGGCGAGGACCACCAGGAGGGCCACCGGCGCCTTGGCGGCCAGCGGGGCGAGTACGCCCGGCAGTCCGGCCAGCGGCACCAGGGCCCGCCGGCGGTCGCCGGGGTGCACGATCAGGGCCGCGGCCAGGCCGTAGGCGAAGTTCGTCTCATAGGTGTTCAGGGCGCCGTCGTTCTGGGGGTCGCCGCGGCGCTTGAGCGTGCGGGCCTCGGCGCGGATCCGGTCGAGGGTGCGGGGCAGTTCGTCGGCGAGGGTGAGCAGTACCCGGCAGCGTCCCTCGGTGCACTGCTCGTGGCCGCAGACGAAGCCGGCGGCGACGGTGGGCACGGAGGCCGCCAGGAGTTCCTCGACGAATCCGACCGCCTCGCCGCCCTGGGCGATCCGGGCGATGCCCTCCGCGTCCACCCGCCGCCCCCGGTACTGCGGGGTCGCGGTGGGCGCGAAGACGGCGACGAAGGCCAGCGCGGCGACCGCGGCGCGCACCAGGCGCTGCCCGTCCCGGCCCCGGTTGAGGGTGAGCAGCTGCTCACTGTCGTAGGCGGTGTCCGACAGGTCCTCGCGCAGCCAGGCCGCCAGGCGCGGCCCGCCCTCCTTCATGAGCCACTTCGCGGCCGCCTCCGAGTGCTGGGCCATGGCCGCGGCCAGGCTCTCGGCTTCGTGGTGGGCCTGGCCGCGGAAGGTGATCGGCCGGTTGGCATGCCGGGCGGCGGTCGGGGCGTCGGGGGCGGAGGGCCGGACGACGTCCGGGGTCTCGCCCTTGAGCCACCGGTGGATCTCGGCCGCGGTCCACCGGTCGTCGGGGTCCTTGGTCAACAGGCCCTGGAGCAGCAGGTTCTGCCGGGCGTCGGTGACCGCGCCGAGGTTGACCTCGCTGTGCAGGATCAGTCCCCGGGTCCATGCCTCGTCGGTGATCCGGGCGTCGTCGTCGAGGACGTACAGCGGGCGGCCCGTGAACACCTGGTACAGCACCAGGCCGAGAGTCCACCAGGGGGTGGCCTTGAGGTTCTGGTGGACGATCTGTTCGGGCGCCATGTAGAGGGCGGTGATCTGGAAGTCGCGGTAGCTCTGGCTCGCGGTGAACTTGGCGATGCCGCCGAAGTCCGCGACGACGAACTCCGGTGGCCCGTCGGGGCGTTGCCTGACGAGGATGTTGGCGGGCTTCAGGTCCAGTGGGTTGCGGTCGATGCGGGTCTGCCAGAAGTCCAGGAGATCGGCCAGTTCGCGGACGGTGTGTTCGGTCCGGGGGCGGTCGTCGCGCCGCTGGTCGCCGCGCAGTTGCCGGGCGAGGTGGTCGTCGAGGGTCGTGGGCAGGTACTCCATCGCCACCCAGCCGCACACGGCGGGGCCGACCGCTATCTCCCCGAAGTCGTGGATACGGGGCACGTGGCGCCGGAACTCCGGTGTCGCGAGATGTTCGAGGGTGTCCATGTCCATGATCTGGCCCGGGTGGGCGACCTTCACCGCCGCGTCGGAGCCGTCGGCCAGCCGCCGCACGTGCCAGACGGTGCCCTCACTGCCGGCACCGGCCACGCCGTGGGGTTCGTAGCGGTCCCGCAGGCCCGGTGGGAACTCGCGGTGCGCGGTGTTGCCGGCCTCGCGGCGGGTGGGCGGGTCGACGCGGGGCGGGTTGGGGCGGGTGGGGGCGTCCGGGGAGACGGCCTCGGGGTGTTGGACGCGGGTCGGCGGGTTCGTGGGTCGGGGTGGGGCGGCGTCCGGGTCCTGTTGGCGGGGCGGCGGGCTCGTCGGCTTCGGGGGCACGGTGTCACGGTGCTGTTTCCGGGTCGGTGGACTCGGGCTCCGCTGGGGCGTCCCGGCGTCGCCTGCTGGGTCTTCGGTCGGCATGTCGGCCATGAGCGTTCCTCGTTCCGGCGTCGCGGTGCCGGGTGCGTGCGGGGGCGGGTCGCGGGGCTGTTCAGCAGGGCGCACCGTGCTCGTCGAGGGCGGCGCGGGCCACCTCGACGTCCCGGGCGAGTCGGAGCCGGTGGTTCCCCCCGGCGGAGCGGTGGCGCGCCCGGCCTCATGCCCGGCGGCGTGCCCGGTGGCGTTCTCCCGCTCGTACTCGGTGGTCTCCCCGGCCATCGCCATGAGTTCTCCTGGAAGGTCACGCCGCGATCCGCCAAGCCCTCTCCCAGTGCGCTGAGTTCGCCGGGACGGGGGACGCCGGTGAACCGGACGGCGTCGGCGGTCATCGGGCGAGTTCGACCTCGGCTCGCTGGTTGGCCCGGCAGGCCGACTCCAGCGCCGCGCCGAGCTCCTCGGAGCCGGCGTGCGACGACACGGTGACGGCGGGCACGTCGACCGCCGCGGTGCGGTGCACCCGGCGCAGCGACCGGGCCTGTCCCTGGAGTTCGCGAGCGCGGGCGGTCTCCTGCCCCAATCGGGCGCGCGGTTCCCGGCACCGTTCGGCTTCCACGTCCACGTAGGACCACCGGTATGCCGCGGAGTTGCTCACTGCCCCTCCCCCAGGGCCGTAGGTGAACCGCCCGGGACGGGCGCGCGGTCGGTGCGGGGCGGCGCCCGGAGCCCGTTGGGCGGGGACCTGACGACCTGCACCGATGCCCTCGGGCGATGCGAGGTACCCATGATGCCTCACCCGCCCCTCCCCCGGATCCCCTTCAGCGATCTCAACGCCCCTTCACCACCGCTCCGTTACGGTGACCGGCAGGGAGGTGGGTTGTCGACTTGGCCGCCGACCACAACTAAAGCGTGTCGACCGAAGAGGTCCACCATGCTAGGGGCGCAGGAAACAGCCTCCGCAACACGCCTCCCCTCGAAATCCAGTGGTCGCGATGGCTGGGAGCGAGAAGAATCCCTGGCCATGACCCTGCTGACCCACTGGCCGCTTGCGGGCCTGCGGTTGACCACACCGCGGCTGGAGCTTCGGTTGCCGAACCTGGATGATCTCGCCGCGTTGGCTTCGTGGCCGCCGATGGCGTGCATGATCCGGCGGTGCAGCCGTTCACCGTGGCATGGACCGATGTCGGGCCCGAGCAGCGTGCTCGAAGTGTCCTGCAGTACCACTGGCGCTCCTGGGGTGAGTGGCAGCCGGAGAAGTGGGAGCTGAACCTGGCGGTCGTGAGAGACGGCACCGTCGTGGGTACGCAGGGCATCGGTGCTCGGGATCTTTCGGTCCGCCGTGAAGTGGGCACTGGCTCCTGGCTGGGCAGGGCTTATCACCGCCAGGGCCTGGGGACTGAGATGCGCGCGGCCGTCCTCCACCTGGCCTTCGCCGGACTCGGTGCACAGCACGCTGTCTCTGGGGCGTATGCAGACAGCGCAGCCTCGCTGGCGGTTTCGCGCAAGCTCGGCTATCACGAGGACGGCATCGAACGTCATGCCGTACGCGCTGAGCCCGCCGTGCTGCGCAGGCTCCGCCTCACTGCCGAACAGTGGCAGCAACACCAGCTGGTCCCGGTGAAGATGGAGGGGCTGCCGGAATGCCTGCCATGGTTCGGCCTGACGTGACCATGCAGCGGCTTGGAGACCATCCCGGGTGGCGTGTGGAACGTCGAGTCCAGATTGCGGCGGCGTTGCGGGCCGCGCCGTAGGTCAAGTCGCAGCAGCATGCGGTCGACCGCCCCACCGGATGCCTTTCTCGCTACGGATGCGGGCAGCGTCGGCCGTCACACCGGAGCACCACTGCCCGACCCTGACAAGCCGCAGGCTGCGCCGCGCCCCCGGCACCTACCGCGGAAGGGTGGCATCGATCGGGGCAAGGCCAAGAAGATCGTCCTGTGGGCGGTCCTTTCCGCGTGCCTCGCGGTATCCATCGCCGTTCTCGTCGGGCTGGTGCAGGGCTTCTACGAGATGGGGCGCCCACCAGGTGGCTGGTGCCAGGACAACTCGGCTTCCTGTGTGCGGCCCTGACAGTCCGTACCAACTGCGCCACCGTTACAGGAGGATGACGATGGCGTCGTGTGTGAACCCGACGGCCTTGGATGCGGCAGACACGGAGCGGGCCAGGCCGGCTGCCACCGCCAGGACGTCCACGAGGCGACGTCGGCGAAAGGCCCTGACTGTTCACGGAGCATCGCGAAGATCTGTGTGCGGGCGGCGTCGACGGCTTGGTGCTCCTGGTCACTGATGATGCCGAGGCGCCTTGCGTGGGCGTACTCGTCCTCGTCCTTCCACTCCCACCTCTGTAGGTCCGGGGCGATGACCAGGTCCACGGCAAGGTCGAAGGTGTCGAATCCGTCGGTGGTCCGGGTCGTGGGGTGCTCGAAGTTCACGTACCAGTTCCGCAGCCCGGCTGGTGTATAGAAGGCGTTGACGCTGAACCACGCGCCCGGCGGCTTCCACATCCGAAGCTCTGTCTCCTGCCACTGGCCAGGCACCAGGCCCCACTCCCCCGCCGTCATCGCGTCGAACGCCTTGATGCGCGCCGTCGGGTCGCCTGCGGTGCGGGCTCTGGCGTACAGAGTGGGCCAGCGTGTCTCGGCGCCCGGCATGCAGGCGGTCACCAGGGCCTGGTTCGTGTCGGCGAGGACGCGCAGGGCGTGCTCGCTCCATACGCGACCTGTGCGGTGCACGTCGCGCCGCACCAGCGTCTGTCCGATCTCGAAAGTACGCATGCTGGGTCTCCTACACAGCGGCTGGGCTGTTCGGATCGCGGTGTCCAGCCCAGCGCAGACGGGACGGCCTGGACAAGCCCCCGTTGGGGCGGCTCGCCCAGGTGGTCCTTCGGCATGCCCGGTCAGCCGGGAACCCGCAGCGAGCCACGGGGGCCGGGCTCCGTGGCGGCCGCCCGAGCCGCCGCGGACGCTGCGCGGCCAGGGCCGCGGGGGGCTGCTGGTCAGCGACAAACGGCAGCTGTTGCTTCGCTGCGGGTCTTCGCGCGCCCCTTCCGCCCGCCGCCGACTGCCCTACCGCCATCAGCACGACATTTCCGATCCGCAGGGGAGGCGTCGTGCCCGCTCCCCGCATGGCCGTGATCCAGATGGTCACGGAACACGGTCAGCGACTATGGCTGCACGCCCCGACGGAAGCGACCGAGGCGAGGCCGCCGCGCGAGGCAGCGCGCCTGTGACATCGCCCGGACCCGTGGGAGCGGATGGCGGACATGATCGCCGAGATCCGGTCGTCGCACCGGCCGCTCGGGCGGCGCGACTGTTCGTCTCCCGTCGAACCGCTGGTCCGACGCGCGGGGCCCGGCTGCTGGACGGGCCGTAGTGGGAAGCAGTGCAGGACGACGTGCCGCACGGGCCTCCTGGCACCGCCCTGAGAAGGTACGCATCGCCGCAGGTCCGAACGGGACGTAGCTCACACAGCGAGCCCCTGGGTTGCAGCTCCGGATTCCTCTACGATTTAGACATAGCGCACAAAGCGGACTATTCATCCCCATTTCGCCACAGAGCGTAGGCGAACCAGGAGCAGGCGCACCGGCTGCCGAATCCGTCAACGCGGGCCCGATCCGGCGATGACACCGGCACAGCCCGCCCCCGTCCCTGCCGTGCGCAAGACACCACCACATCACCGCTGAACAGGCATGCCCGCCGGTGTGCCGCTGGAGGGACCTGCTGTGGCATTGGCCAGTGCGAAGAAGGCGGCAGCCACCGTCGCGATGGTGCTCACCGGAGCCACCCTGGCGGCGTGCGGAACGCATGCGGCGCAGGCGTCGCTGGGCGCCGGGACGCCGTCCGCCGCGCCTTCCCCGCCCCCCGTCGCCACCGGTTCGGCCTCCCCTTCCCCGACCCCGTCGCACAGCACGTCGACCTCCACATCGAGCGCCGCACCGTCGCCCTCATCGCCTTCCCCCTCTCCTTCCCCCTCGGCCACCGCCTCACCAAGTGGCCCGGACATCGCTCCCACCAGCCCGCCGAGCAAGTTCACAGTGAGTAACGCGCTCGAACGCAGCACCCAGCACGGCGGCAAGTCCGTCGCGCTGACCTTCGACGACGGCCCGGACCCGCGCTGGACGCCGCAGGTACTGGCGCTCCTGGCCCAGCACCATGCCAAGGCCACGTTCTGCGAGATCGGTCCGAACGCGCAGCGTCACCCCGAGCTCACCAAGTCGATAGTCGCCGCCGGCGACCGGCTGTGCGACCACTCGGTACACCACAACGAGCGGCAGAGCCGCATGCCGCTGGACTACAACGTCCACGAAATAGCCGACGCCCAGCAGCAGATATCCGACGCGGCCGGTCCCGGGGCCAAGCTCTGGTACTACCGGGCACCCGGCGGTGACTTCACTCCCGCCATCCGCGGCATCGCCGCCCAGCACGGACTTCGGCCGATCGGCTGGAGCGACGACTCCGACGACTGGAAGCGACCGGGCGCCGAGTGCATCCTGCAGAACATCAACCGGCACCTGCACCCAGGCTCGATCATCCTGATGCACGACGGCGGTGGCGATCGCTCGCAGAGCGTCGCGGCGCTCGCCAAGCTGCTGGATCAGCTGGATACCCAGGGCTACACCTACAGCTTCCCGGCCCGCTGAGGCAGGTCACCGCTTCTGGGCAGGTCGGCGACCAGGCAGGTCATGTCGGCGGCCCAGACAGCTGATCATTCCGAGCGAGAAGCCGGTCTCCTCGGCGAGCTCGCGGCAGGTGCGTTCACGGGCCAGGGTCATGGCCTGCGCCTGCGCCTGCGCCGGAGTAGGGCCGCCGACCATGAGATGGCCACCGCCTGGTCCGTGTCGAGGAGAGTGATCAGGCGGCGCAACATGCCCGACTCCACGGGCCGACAGGCACCACGGGGCAGCAGCCCCATCGAGGCGAGGACGTCGCCGATGGTGGTGCCCAGCCGGTAGGCGATCGCCTCCCATCAGGAGTCGAGTGCCTCGCCCGGCTGTGGGGCGAGGCGGATCGGACGGGTCCGCGCGTGCGTCACCGGCGAGCCACCTTCTGGCGTACCCGCCGGTAGCGCTGTCCCTTCAGGAGATTGCGTACGTCGTCCTGGGCCAGGTGGGCCGCCTGGTCGATCTTGACGCGGCTCAGAAGTTCCTCGTCCAGGCGCTCGGCGCCGGTGCGGACAGGCTCGCTGGCAGCCGCGGTCGATGAGGGGCATCAGCGAGCCGATGTGGCCGCTGGAACGGATGAACAGGTAGTCGAACGGGTCGTCGGGCGAGCATGCCCCGATAGGTACCGTGCCCCGGACGCCCGGCGTGAGGGCGGGCAGTACCGCAACAGCCCGGCACGGCGGCCGGCAGGCGCCCACCGTGGAGCGCGGGCCGGCTTCACGCGGTCAGGACGCCCCCGGTCAGCTCGCGGTCACCCCAGCGCGGCCCCGTCTCGGGGTGGTGCGCCCACAGGTACTGGGCCTCGGGGGTACGCGTCATGCCGAAGTCGTAGACCGCCGGGCCACCGGCCCTCTCCCATTCGCGCCAGCCGGCGGTCAATTCGTCAGCCAGGCATCGCTGGCCGCCCTGCTGTGCAACCGCCGGCCCCTGGCCGTTCTGCTCGATGCGTGCCCAGGAGGACCGTCCGTCGTGCACCCACGCGACCCGGCCGTCCTCCGTCGCCGCGGTGCGGACCTGGAGGTCAGGGCAGATGACCCGCAGTCCGAAGAGGACGTTGGCGTCCTCGTGAAGGAGAGCGAGGTCCCTGCCGAACGGCGCTTCCGCGGCAACGGGGTGTCCGTCGCGCACCTGCTCCCAGCTCAGGGTCGCTGCAGTGCCGCGAGAGGGCATGAACATCGCGAGTCCCTGGATCCAGCCGCGAGCCGATTGGCCGTCGGCCGCCACCTTCAGGGCGACGTGCCCGAGTCGCCCCCAGGGTGTGACGATGCGGCCTCCGGGGTGGGTCTGCTCCACCCAGGCCCATGGGACCATCTCGACGGCGTAGGTGGAGATGACGCGGTCGTACCGGCGCCCGTCCGGCGTGCCGGAGTTGCCGTCGCCGATGCAGACCTCGACTCCGCCGCCGGTGGCTTCGAGGTTGGCGGTGGCGGCCGCGGCCAGGTGCGGGTCGAACTCAACGGTGACGACGTGGTCGGGGCCGGTCTGGGCCGCGAGGAGCCTTGAGTTGCGGCCAGTCGCAGCGCCGAGCTCCAGCGTGCTGTGGCCGGCCTGGAGGTCCAGTGAGTCGAGCATGTCGGCGACGACGGACTCGCACGACAGGCTGGAGGTGGGTAGCCCGGAGGTGACCTGGGTGACGGTCGACTCGTACGGCCCGGCGTACAGCAGCCGGCCCCAGCCCTCAGGATCGACGGCGCGGTCAACGACCACGTATTCCTGCCCGTTCCACGTCCACAGCCGCTGAGGCGCGAACTGGTGGCGGGGGTAGGTCTCGGCGACTCGGCGGACCCACGGGGAGTCCGCCGGCCACAGCCCCTGCTCCTCCATGGCGCGGCCCAACCCCGACTGGAGGTCGGAGAGACGACCCATCAGTCGTCGTCCTTCCGACGCTTCCCCGTCGGCGAAGGCGGAGGCGGCACCTGACCGTCCGAATTCCCGGGCGGCGGTTTCCCCTCCGACAGCGGCTTCTCCGGCTTCTCGTGCTTGGCCACAAGCGCCCCTCCTTCGATGTCATCACGCCGCTCACTGCCATGGTGGAGCACCCGCGCCTCCGGCTGCCAGAGCGCCATGGTGCGTGGCCGAAAACCACCGCGCCGACTGGCGCACCGCCCACCGCGTTCCCCGCGGCCGCGCATTACGTCACGGCGCCCGATGTCACGGCGCCCGATGTCACGGAAACCCCGGAGTGGGAGACGCCCGCCGGGTACTAGCCGGCCACACCCCGAGGGTGGCGGAGCAGCCGTAGGCGGCACGCCCCGCCTGCAGAGGACGTTGCCCGTCCGACATCCAGAGGGTGTGGTGCCGGCCACCGGCCATCCCCATACGCGGGCCAGTCGGGCTGACTTCGTCCGGAGTCGAACGGCTCCAGCAGTCGGAGAGCCACGTCGTGTGGGTAGAGCTCTTCGGCAAACCGCCACGCCACGACGTCCATCGAGTAGGAGAACCATGAGCTATCCGCCTATCGAGCGTGTGGTGACCGAGGTCAACCCCCAGGGCGAATCCGTCATCAGCAGCGCCGGGCACTTACCGACCGTCGTCACGGTCGAAGCCTCCGGGGCCACATTCCACGAGATCTGGACGGACGACGGGTCCGACCCGTTGTCGATGGTCAACGGGTCGGACCCGACTACCGGACCGCTCACGCTGGCGCCCCCACCCGGCGGTAGCCTCTTCCGAATTGTCGACTTCCCGCCCGAGTCCAAGCAGCCGCTGGACCTGAACCGCGCGAAGGACGCGTTCGCGGAGATCGGCGGCGCGGAAGCCTTCACCGGCCGCGGCGACTCACCACACCCGGCCATGCACCGCACTGAAACGGTTGATTTTGGTGTCGTGATCACCGGCGAGATCACGTTGGTCGTCGGGAACTCCGAGGTGGTGCTCAGGCCCGGCAGCACCGTCGTTCAGCGCGGCACGGACCACGCGTGGGTCAACCGCGCCGACGAGGTCTGCCGGGTGGCATTCGTCCAACTGGATGCCGCTGTCCGGCATCAGCCCAACGCCGACCCACACCTGTCTGACCGGACAACGTCGAATAGCCAGCTGCCCGGCTGACGAGCGCAGCCAGTACGGGGCGAGGCGGGGCGGGGCGACGCTGGGCCACGGATGGCTCCCGTGACGCCCCGACCGTCGGGCGAGTCATCCAGGCATCCTCGACAGCCGGTCTCCGCTACTGCTTTCGTGGGGACCACCGGCCAAACATGCGCTGTCTCCTCATGGGCCGCCCGTACAGGAGCACCGGGCCCACGGCGACCAGCTGCGTGCTCTGGTCGAGACCACGGTCCGCCCGATACGCGACCAAGGCCTCCGCCTAGGCTGCTGCAGGCCGGCCACCGCCGCCATCACCGTCAACTCCCCCACAGCCGAGCCTCGTTCGGTCGGACCGTACCCGGGGGGCTGGCACACCGTCCACCTGGCAAACGCGACCCCAGAGAAGCCCGCCGGCGCGCACGGCGGGCGGCAGTCCCACGTAGCCTTGGTCGGCGACAACACTTTCATGACGACTCCAACTGGGTTGGTAAGGAGCACTGCTGTGCCCCTGGTTTCTGTGGTGATGCCTGTGCACAATTCGGCGGCCACGCTCGGGCCCGCAGTTCGGTCGGTGCTTGCGCAGACCCACACCGACCTCGAACTGCTGATCACGGACGACGTGTCCTCGGACGGTTCGATGGATCTGCTCGGAGAGCTGGCTCGGCAGGACGAGCGGGTCCTGCCGGAGGCGGCGGTCCGGCAGGGGGGCGCGGCCCAGGCCCGCAATCTGGCCATCGCGCGAGCCCGGGGTGACTACATCGCCTTCCTCGACAGCGATGACATGTGGCTCCCGACGAAGGTCGAGAAACAGCTCGCCTTCGCCGCGACGGCCGGGACGCCCCTCACGTTCACCTCCTACTACAAGATGGACGCCCTGTACGCGGGCGAGGCCGCTGATTTCGTCCCGAACGGGCGTGTGGTGTGGGCACCGGAGCGCGTGGACCACAGCGCGATGCTGGTTCAGGACCACATCGGCGCCCTGACCGCCATGTACGACCGCAAGGTGGTCGGGACGAGGCTGATGCCGGACATGCCGAAGAGGCAGGACTACGCGCTCTGGTTGTCGATCATGCGGGATGGGACTCCCGCGCGGGCGCTGCGGGATCCGTTGGCCGTGTACCGGGCGCAGCGGGCCGGGTCGCTCTCGTCGAACAAGCTGTCGCTCGTCCCGTACAACTGGAACCTCTATCGTCGACACGAACAGCTCTCGGTGTTCCGGTCGGCGCGGGCTCTGGCCGGGGCAGCATGGCACTCGGAGCGGAAGTCGCGGATCTAGCACCCGTTCACGAGCTCGGGGCGATCGGCGTGTCCGTTCGGGGCGGTGCCCGACCGGGCCCCGCCCCGTGGCCGTGCCGCGTGCTCGGCGGCTGAACCCGAGGGCGGGACTCGGTGGGTCACCGGTACCGTCGGCCGGCTACGGCTGGCGCACGCAGGAACAGCTGGAGGAGCAGCCGCCTGTCGGCGGCGGAGCCTCGGCGGGGCCGCCGAGACGGAGGGTGGTGCGATGAGCAAGTAACGCGTCCGCACCCTCTCCTCACGGCACACTGAGCGTCTTGAGCGCAAGGTCCCTTACGGGCCGGATGCGCGTGCGCGCGGCGCCGCCATAGACGGCGTTGGTGCACAGGACCAGGTACCGGCCGCTGGCCGGCGCGAGGTAGAGGCTCGTTCCGGTCCATCCGTGGTGATAGGCGACCTGCCGTCCACCGGCGGTGATCCACGACAGTCCGCGCTCGATGCCCGGTTCGATGGTCGCCTGCGGCTCCAGGCTGGAGCGCAGCCACGCTCCCGACTCGTTGTTCAGGTAGGAGCGCAGCAGCCACTGCGCGTAGGTGGCCAGGTCGGCCGCGGTCGAGAAGACGCCGGCGTGCCCGGCCACGCCCCCGAGGAGGGCGGCGTTCTCATCGTGCGCGGCGCCCCAGATGCGGGGAGCCCCCGACAGGCGCTGTTCGGTCGGCGCCACGTTCGCGCCCCGGCCGACCGGTCCGAACTGGGTGGCGCCCAGGCCCATTCCATGCCACATGTCAGCCGCGATCTCATGGAGCGGGCGGCCGTGGACGTGGGAGAGCGCCAGGCCCAGGAGGATGTATCCGCGATTGATGTAGCGGTGCTCGCCCGGCGTGCCCTCCAGCGGCTCGCGGCACAGCAGTTCGTGCAGCGGTGCGGTTTCGCCCCGGTACTGGTCCAGCCGCGTCGAGGCCCGCAGCCCACTCGTGTGGGTGAGGAGTTGCCGGATGGTCGCTTCACCGCTCGGTGCCCGACCCGCCATCGGGGGCAGGTAGGCCCGCACCGGGCCGTCGAGTTCCACGCGCCCTTCCGCCACGGCCTGTCCGACCATCGGCCAGGTGGCGACGACCTTGGTCAGTGACGCCAGGTCGTAGACCGTCGTGGCGCCGGGAGCGGCCTCACCCAGTTCGGGCGCGATGACGCCGGCTGTGAGAACGTGCGGCTGCTGATCGGGGGTGCCGCAGATGATGACGCCGCCCGGTGTGGCCCCGTCGTCCACGACGGTGGTCAGGGTCTCGTGCAGGCGCGCGGCCTCGGCGTCGGTGATCGCGGTCATGGGCGGGCCTCCCGGATGGTGGTGATGTCGGCTCCCAGCGTGGCGAGACTGGTCAACGGATGGCCGTAGCCGCGCCGGATGCGTCGCCCGCCCACCGCCCGCCAGCCGGCGCTCCGCGCTGCGACCGGGGGCGGCGTTGGTGGCGACGTTGGTGGCGGCACCTGGAACTACAGGACTACGGCAGCCGGCCTCGATGGGAAGCACTGCTACTCGAACTACATTCACCCGAGCAAGAAGCACTCGGCCAGCGCTGTCATGGCGGGCGGTACCGACAAGTCCATTGCGAACCCGGACGTCTGGGCCAAGGCGGTCGTCACGGCGGGCGCTGCCTGCACCTGCAACGCGTACTGGGGCGTTTACTGAGCTTAGCTACCTTGACTCTGTCGGGGATCTTGGAGTTTCCCGGTGCGGCAGCATGGTCAACGGGCATGCTCGGGTCGTTCCGCCGACCGATGCAGCTGTCGAGGTGCCCGTTGTCCCTTCGCCCCCGTTCCGGTGAGCAAGTCCCGCCTCTGACCGCGCAGGTTGCGCGGGCGAGCAACCCGGCTGGCACGACGGCGATATGGGTACGCGACCGGCTGGATGGGCTGTGGTGCGACGAGGACTTCGCCGACTGGTATCCGCAGGACGGGCGCCCGGGTCTCTCGCCTGCTCAACTGGCCACCGTCTGTGTGCTGCAGTTCCTGCTCGGCCTGTCGGACCGGCAGGCAGCCGAGGCGGTTCGCTGCCGCATCGACTTCAAGTACGCGATGGCCATGGAGCTGGACGATCCAGGTTTCCACCACAGCGTGCTGGCCGACTTCCGCGACCGTCTCGCTGAAGACGACCGTGCTGACCGGCTCCTCGACCTCGCACTGGCCCGTCTCAAGGAGGCCGGACTGGTGCGGGAGCGCACCACGCAGCGCACCGATTCCACCCACGTCCTGGCCGCGGTGCGTGACCTGACCCGCTTGGAGCTGATCACCGAGGCGGTCCGCGCCGCACTCGAAGAAGTCGCCGGCACGTCCCCGCACCTGCTCGACGATCTGGTCGACGAGGACTGGGGGCTCCGCTACGGCCGACCGGTCCGCCTGGGCAAGAACCCCACCAAGCCCAAGACCAGGATCCTCGCCACCGGAAACGACGCCGTCCAGCTCCTGGAACACTTCCACCGGCACGGAACAGACCACACGTCCGGCCCTCGCCTCCAGGCCCTGCGCCAGATCATGGTGCAGAGCTACCACCGTGACTCCGCAGGGCACCTGCGCTGGCGCACCTCCGAGAAGGAAGGCGGGCCCGGACTGCCGCCCTCGTCCCGGGCGATCGTCTCGCCCTACGACACCTCGGCCCGCTATGCACGGCACGGACACATCATCAGCTGGAAGGGGTTCGCCGCTCATCTGACCGAGACCTGTGCTCCCGATGGCCCCAACGTGATCACGGATGTGGCCACCACCGCGGCCACCACCCACGACAGTCAGGTCCTGCCCGGCATCCACACCCGCCTGGCGCGTCGCGGGCTGCTGCCCGCCGAGCACCTGGTCGACGCCGGCTATACCTCCCTGCCCCACCTGGCACAAGCCACCCGTGAACACCAGGTCACCGTCTCCGGGCCGCTCCGGAGCAACCCCACCCGCCAACACCGCCGAAACGAGGGCTTTGCCCGGGACGACTTCCACATCGACTACGTCCATCAGCAGGTCACCTGCCCCCAGGGACAGGTCAGCCAGGGCTGGCACGGCCCCTACCCAACCTCCTCACCCACCGCGGCCCCGCTGATCGTGGCCAGGTTCACCAAGAGCCAGTGCCGCCCCTGCCCGGCCCGCGCGCAGTGCACCACCACCGCAGACAGTGCGCGCACTGTGGGCTTTCCTCCGCGGGAGCTCCGCGACCTGCAACTTCGCGTCCGTACCGAGCAACAGACGCCCGAGTGGAAGACCCGTTACGCGGTCCGCTCCGGAGTGGAGGGCACGGTCAACGAGTTCGCCCACGGACACGGCATGCGGCGCTGCCGTTACCGAGGACAGGGAAAGGCCCACATCCAGCACGTCCTGACGGCCATCGCCGTCAACATCGAGCGCCTCAGCGGACTGCCACCGGCCGAGGAAACACCCACACCCCGCCGACCAACTGCCTTCCAGGACTACCTCGACCAGCGCGAGATACCCCGGCTGAAGTCCTGGCGAACCCTGGGCAGCTGACCTCGGCAACTCCAAGATCCCCGACAGAGTCAAGCTAAGGGCTGTCCCGTAACTCTCGAAGGCGCTGCATTGCCCGTTCGGATTGCCCGAATCCGTCGTTTCCGGCGAGCCGCCGTCCCCTCTTGCACCGGGCGCCAACGGCTCCCACGGGGATGGCCGTTAGGGTGATCGGATGGATGTCGGTGCGGTACTGATCGCGATCGCCGGTGTCGGGGGAACGCTCGGGGGCGCGCTGCTTACCCAGCGTGGTGCTGACCGGGCCAAGCGATGTGAGCTGGAGATGACCCGTGCTTTCGAGGAGGCCCGCGAGCACCGCGAGCTGCGGCGCAGCTGCTATACGGAGCTTCACAGGGACGCGCGGCAGTTCTCCACAACGCTTAGCCTCGATCTTTCGTGACGGCTCGTTGGTTCATCTGGCGGGCCGTTTCGGCTTGTTGGGCAGGGTGAGGGCCCGGCTGTCGCGTCGGGTGGGCGCCGGGTTCCACGGTTCCGGAGGGCTGGTTCGGGCTCGTCGGGACGGGTGGATCTGCTGGTCAGCCAAGGTTCGGGAGGGCGCGGAGCCATTCGGTCGCGTCCGTGATGAGGTGGGTCCAGGGCCAGTGGGCCGCGAATCTTAGGTACCGGCGGCGGGCGGTGGTGACGAGTTGGGCGGCGGCGGAGAACAGCCGAAGCCGGAGCTTCTTCGGTTCCCAGCGGCGGGCCTCGCCGGTCAGCGCGAGCATCGGCATCCAGGCGAGGAGGTCGAGTGCGAGGGACACGATCTCCAGCCAGATCCGGTTCTGTGCCGTGTCGTGCAGGGGCAGGTTGCGCAGGCCGGTGGCGCGGGCGGCACGGATGCGGTCCTCGCAGCGGGCCCGCCTGCGGTGACGCAGTTCGAGGTCGGCGAGCTGGCCTCCTTTCGTGTTGGTCGCGAAGCAGGTGAGCCGGTTGCCGTCGAGGTCGGTGAAGCGCAACTGGGCGCCGGGGTGCGGGCGTTCCTTGCGGACGATCAGCCGCATGCCCGTGGGCCAGTCTTTGAGCACGTCGCCGTCCAGCTCAGCCACCCAGGCACAGTCGCGGACCTCGCCGTCGGGCTCGACGGCCACCGTCCAGGCGGACGCGGGAACCTTGAGGACGGCCTGGTGGATGGCGTCGGTGATGGTCATCCCGACCGAGTACGACAGCCACCGGCCACGCTTCGTCAGCCAGGCCACGAACTCATGGGTGCCACCGCCCGAATCACAGCGGATCAGCGTCTGGCGTCCGCGCCGGTACTTCTTGGGCAGCTGGGCCAGGGCGAGTTGGGCGGTTTCGATGTGGTCGGCGGCGGTGTTGGAGCCCGCGTTGCCGGGCCGTAGCAAGGCCGCCACCGGCTCCCCGCTGCCGCCCGCTCCGTGGTCGACGAAGCCCATCAGCGGGTGATGCCCGAACGTCTTCGTCCACGTCGCGGCGGCGTCCTGCTTCTCGGAGTGCGCAAGAACGAACACCCCGTCCAGATCGACGATCACCTGTCCGTCGGCATTCGGCGCCGAGACACCGGCCAACTTCCATACGTATTCACGGATCTCAGCGCGTGCCGAGCGGACTGCTGCCAGGGCCTTGTCTCCCGCCGTGGCGAGGGTGTCTATGAGACGGGAGACGGTCGGATCGGATGCCACCGGCCCGAACAGGCCCGGTTCGGCCCGCACAATTCCCACGTCAGCAAGGCAGTCTCCGCCGAGTGCGACCGCGAGTGCCACATCCAGCAGGATTTTGCCCGGATCGTGCACCGCGCGGGGCTTGCGCCAGGGCGACAGCGCCGTTGATATCGCCTGGTCCAGCCCGGTCTTGCGGACTGTGTCGACCAGCAGCACGGCTCCCGCCCGCGAGACCACTGCCCCGCCGGCCTCGACGCGGACACGCGGGTAGGACCCGATACGCTTCTTCACCTGGGAAGTGCCTCCGACGGCGGCGGGAACAAAGACCTCAACAGTCCTCATTCTCACTGGTCAGAGGCACTTTCTGCTTTTTTGATCAGTGGCCGGACAGGCCGCTTCGTCAAAGCGCGAGATCAGCGGGTACCGCGCGCTGTCTTCGGCGCGGGCCACCAGGCTGCGTCCGAGATCGGGGTCGCTGGTGAGCCGGTGAGCCGGGGGACGACGTCGGTGACCACGGAAATCTCGCCCCTCTCGATCGCCTGGTACCACGAGATCCAGGTCTCGATCTGTTCCCCGCTCATGCCCAGGCGCCATCGCCGTGTGAAGGCGTCCTCGAGGGTTTCGGGTTCGAAGCGGTAGGGCCGGCCGGTGGCTGCGGCGATCCTGTTGACCGCTTCGTCGAGGGTCAGGGCCTCGGGCCCGGTGATCTCAAGTGTTGCGCCGTCGTGCTCGGAGCGGGGACCCTCGTCGAGGGCGACGGCCGTGATCACGTCGGCGATGTCCTCGTGGGTGACGAAGGCGGCCCGGCCGGTGCTCGCGGGGCCGCTCACGACGAACTCCTCGTTGGCGAGGGCGGCCGGCGTCGAGGTGTAGAAGCCCGCCCGGAGCACCGTGTGGCGGATCCCGGCCCCTGCCAGGAACTGTTCGGTGAGCCACTGGTCGCGGGCGTTGGTGTAGGTGGCGGCGGGCGCTGCGCCGACGAGGGATACGTACAGGACCCGGTCCACGCCGACCGCGATCGCGGCCTCGACTGCGGTGGCGTGTTCCTCCAGCCGGCGCCCTGTGCGGTGTCCGGAGACCAGGATGAGGGTCGACGCGCCCTCGAGCGCCTTGCGCATGGCGGAGGCATCGGCGTAGGCGGCCGGACCGCGCCGCTGGGCGCCTGGCAGTTCGGGCATGCGGTCGGGGCTGCGTCCGACGAGGAGCTGGGGGACGCCGTGGCTCGCGAGTCGGGCCGCGATCCGGCCGCCCAGCGCCCCGGTCACCCCGGTGACTGCCACCGTGGCATGGTTCTTCTCAGACATGGGTCTGCCTCCGTCCGGGGCCGCTGTCGATCGCGGAACCCCTGTCTCCGGTTCGGTAAGCGAACGGTTTCTCAACCTCAAGGCATGGACTCCCGCTTCAGTGCGGTGGTCCTGATTGGCACAGCGAGGGGTGGCAGTGAGGTGCCGCACCAGAAGACTCATTCGGTCAGGTCCGGATCGTTGGGGTGCGGCTGCAGGGCGGTGATTACCGCCGTCGCCCAAGGCCACATGGGCAGGCTTCCGAGGACCTTTTCACGCAACTCCGCCTCGTCGTCGGCGCGCCACACGCCGATGACACGGTCCTCCCCGACCGGGCGCCACAGCCGGAACAAGTGACCTTCGGCGGCGAGTTCCTTGGCTCGCACAGCTTCGGCGGCGCGGCGCCGGTCGACTTCTGCTTGGTCGGTCCCCTCGGGCACGCGGGCGGTCAGCTCGACCAGGAACTCCTTCATGGTCTCTTCCTCTCTTGTTTCTTCAGGCTTGTTTCTTCGGGGGACGCAGGGCTTCGCGACCGTGTGCGAGGCGCTCTGCGGGTGCCGGAAGAGTCGGTTCTGCCCGCACGCAAACAGGCCGCTTTGGGGGGGTGCGCCTGCCGCCTGGATGTCTACGACTGCATCTTCGACCGGTTGCGTGGCGATCGGGTCGCGAGGACCGGTATGCCGGAGACCTGCCGTCCCTGGTATGTGTCCCGGCGGAAATGCCGACCCTGTGGGTCCCGGCCGATCCGGAGCTCATCGCGTCGGTCAACGACACTGCGAAAGTGCCCCTCGACCTGCAGCATCACGGAGCACGCGCCGTCCAGGGTGCCGTCGTAGGTGTGGCCCAGCGTGTCGGGGCACTTGCCGCCGCGGCGTGGTGCATCTTCCAGGCCGGCCAGGTGGTCAGCCGCTCACTGACTACCTTCGACGACTAAACGGTGCGGTAGAACTCGGCTGCAGTGAAGGTGGCGGGGACGCCGAGTTCGGCGGCGACCGTGGTGATCGCGGTGTCTGCGGCGGCGAGGTCGGTTTGGCCGTCGGTGGTGAAATACGGTGCGATGAACTTCTCGTAGTGCGCTCGGACTTCGTCCGCGGTGTGTCGGCCGAGGAAGGTCTGCAGGTACCGCAGCGTGGTGTCGGGGTCGTTGTGGATCACCTGCAGGGCGCGCCGGTGGGCTCGTACGACCGCCTGGACCGCGGGGTCCTCCGGGTCGGTGTAGGTGGGGTCGACAGCCACGCCCACGGTGGGAATCTGGAAGTGGTCGCCGACAAAGGCCAGCACCTGCCAGCTGTGCTCGGCGGCGATCGCCTCTGGTGCCATGGTGTCGCCGACCACGGCGCCGTCGATACTCCCGTTGTGCAGCCGGCGCAGGTCCATGCTGTAGTCGCCGGGCCAGCGGACGATGCTCTGCACGTCGTGGTCCGGGTCGAGGCCGGCTTGTCGCAGAATGATCCGGGTGAAGACCCCGGGGCCGGTGTGGGGAGGGGTTACCGCCAGCCGTTGGCCGGCCAGGTCGGCCAGGGAGGCCAGGCCGGAGCGGGCGAGGAACCAGAACAGCGGGTGGGCGGTGTTGACATTGAGCGCGACCCAGGGGATGCCATCGTTCAGCCGGGACAGCAGTGTCCGGCCGAGTCCGATGACTGCGCCGCGGCGCAGCCGCTCCGCGTCCCAGGTGCAGCCGTCGCGCAGTGCGACGTGGACGCCCTCGTCGGCGTAGAAGTCCTGCTGGTCAGCGATGTAGGTGACCAGTTCCTCGTGCGGGCCCCGCCCGACGTAGGCGAGATCGATCGTGTGCATGAACGTCTTCCTTTGGGGTGACGATATGCCGAATGCGGTCCGGCCGTCGGCCGGATCGGGACGCGATGGCCCCGTGCGTGCAGGCCAGGGGGGAGAACATGGACATACCGCTGACCGCGGCCGTGGTGCCGGTCACAGGCTCGTCACCCGGCCGGCCCGAGCAAGCCCAAGAATCAGGCTCCGGCAATGGTCCGGCCCGGCATCGGCTCCGCGAGCGCGGCCCGCCGGGCCGGCACGCCGAAGGGGTCGGCGAAGTACTGCGTCTCGTGCACCACGTGCTGGTCGGCGAATTCCATGATGCTCACCGAATACGAAGGCACACCGTCGTAGGTGATGAGGCATTCGCTCACCCACAGATGCGCATGGCCGGTGATCCGCTGGACGGTGAAGTGCCGGTCGGCCGGGTGCCCGCCGCGCTGCGCCGAGATCGCCGCTCTGCCCCGGAACCGCTCGCCTGACTGCGGGTAGTCCAGGATCGCGTCCGTGGCGTAGATGGCGTGCTCGGCTTCGGTGTTCCCGCGTTCCTAGGCCCACCAGTGCTCCTCGATCGCGGCCCTGGTTCGGGAGTCAGCATCCATGGCACCGCCCTTCCGTAGCGGTGACAGCCTAGGCACTCCGTGCCACAACCGACCCGGGGCAAGCCGGGCCTAGGTAGCCAGGTCCTCCCTTTGGCCGGATCGGAGGGCGGCAGCCGTCAACGCGGCAACGGCGTCGAGTGACCGCCACCCGGCTCACCCCCGTCTTCGAGCCACTCTGTTGGGAGTTCTAAAGGCACATCCGGCAGAGTCTTGCTCGGATCGTCCCCCGCCTGGGGCTTGCGCTACGGCGCCAACGCCGCTGATATCGCACCGCTCAGACCTGACGTGCTGACCGTCTCGACCAGCAGCACCGAGCCAGCCTGGGCAACCACCCCGCGACCGCCACTCCCGACACGGACACGCGGGTAGCACCCGCTACTCTTCTTCACCTGGGAAGTGCCTCTTTCGCTACCACGTACAGGACCCTCAGCAAGTCCTATCGTTGCAGCTCAGGGGCACTTTCTGCTTTCTCGATCACGAGCCCGACAGCACTCCTCGTGAAAGCCCGAGGCTAAGCGTCGGATGGTGCAGTGCCTCGACGGCTGAGGACTCGCAGAGCCAGTGCCAGTGTGTAGTCCTGAGCGAGGTGGACTTGTCGCTGGTCGGGTCCGTTGTGTCCAGTAGCACATCACGTGGCGACGTCGTCTACGACTGGGGGCGTGGATCGTGCGGCAAGACGCGGCGAGTTGGTGCGCGCTCACACGGCAGGCAGTGGCAGCCTATGGGTGCGCGCCGCGCCCCGTAGGCCATCTACAAGCACGCCAGCAGCCGCGACGAAGTGGTGCACATGCTCCGCTTCTGTGGATATCTGATCCGAGGAGCAGAAGATGAACGACCGTTGGGCAGCGCCGCTCAGTGCCCCCGAGCGTGGAGACAACCACCATCACGCTTGGGCGAAGCTTCCCGAGGGTGAGTACCTGACGGAGATGCGGACTACCTGGGTCGTCCCCAGCATCCCGAAGGACGTGAGCAACCCCGACGTCTTTATCTATCTCTGGCCCGGAGGTGGTTCCGTTCTTCAGCCCGTGCTCGCCTTCCACGCTGGATACCCCAAACTCAAGTGGTATCTGCACACGTACGCCATCCACGGGGACGAAAGCGTCAAGGGCGATGACTATGACGTCGAGGTCGGTGACACGGTTGTCGGCGTGATCAAGCTCAAGGAGATCACGCCAGGCGGAAAGTACACGTACCGAGTGTTCTTCGAACGCGAAGACGGCACGGAGTACCCGCCCAAGACGGCTTGTGAGCAGACGTGGCCCGAACCAGTGACCGGGATTTGCCAGTACATCGAGGCATTCGGCGATCCCCATGGGGGCCAGTATCCAGCCGAGGAGTACCTCAAGATGTGCAACATCAAGGTCACCTCGAACAAGGGCCCCGTTCCGCCCCAGTCGATCGTCTGGGACCTCTCCACTAGCCCAAAGGCCAAGATCGTAAATGGCGATCTCTGGCTTCCGTACCGGGCCTAAGGGGTGTCCCGTAATCGCTGGTCACGCTTCGCCATAAGCGCTCATGCTGGCTTGAGGGCACCAGGGTCATCAGTGGGTATCGGTGCGCAGGTCCCGGATGTACCAGTCGAGCCGTGTCCCGTCCGCGCCGTGTGTCTGCTTGCCGGGAGTAGACCCCGCCCGGCGGGCGACTGCGGCAGACGCGGCGTTCTCCGGCTCTACCCGGATCACCGCCTCCTTCGCTCCCTCACTTGCCGCGTATCGAGAGACCAGGATGACCGCGCGGGTGGCCAGGCCGCGCCCCCTCCAGGACGGGTAAAGGCCGTAGGCGACATTCACCTGGCCGGGAGACAAGCCCTCTGCTGCGAACCGCAGGTCGATCGTCCCCGCGAGCGCCTCGTCGGTACCCACCCGGATGCCGAAAGTGCGGAGCGGGCCGGCCGAATCCCACTGTTCCCGGCAGTGCCAGATGTAGGCTTCGACGCCCTCGCGTGTGCCGGGACCGCCGCTGAGCCGGCGAACCAGCGCCTCATCCTCCCCCGCGAGGTGCTCCTCCGCATCGCCCAGGCGCAGCGGGGACAGAGTGGTGATCCCGTCGGACAGCTTCACTTCATGCATCCGGCGATTCTTGACGCCGGAGCTGCGGCGCGCCATCGGATTCCGCGGCACATCGTGCAGAGCGGCTCTGCCCCAGGGGATGATCTTGGGGTGACTGGTGTGATCACGGCGTCGGAGCTTTCCTGGATAGCCCCGTTCACCGGGCTGAGCCCACGTACCTTCTGGAAGCTGGTGATGGTTCTGCGTTGTGAAGGCGCGGACGCAGTCCGCAAGGGCCGGCCGTGGAGCCTTCCGCTGGAGGACCGGGCACTGCTGGTCGCGGCCTACTGGCGGACGAACTTGACGATGCGCCAGCTCGCGCCGCTGTTCGGGGTGTCGAAGTCGGCGGCGGACCGGATCATCGACCACCTCGGGCCGATGCTTGCGTTTCAGCCCCGCAAGCGGTTCGCCAAGAACGCCGTGCTCATCGTGCCCCGGCTCCTGGCCGACGTCCTCGCTATCGGCACCCCTACCCGCTGGTGACCACCGGCGGGTACGCCGCGCAGGAGCGGGGCGTCCTCTGTCCGATGGTCACGCCGCCTTGCTGTTCCCTACACCGGGCACGACCCTGTAGGCCGGCGTAGGCCAACGGTGTTGAGCGAGCCTGACCTGCTTCCCCGTCAGCGCGAGCCGGTGAGCACCCGGCCGGACCAGATGTCGATCACCACCTGGTGGTGATGCGGGCGCACGGCTGGCGTGCCGGCGGCGTAGTTCTTGTCGACCTGTGCCGCCTCGGCCGCGTTCGGCTTGGCATTCGTGCAGGAGGTGCCGGGGCCGTGGCCGGACATGAGCTCTGAGCAGGGCCCGCTGTAGTCATCGGGCAGCCCGAGGATGTGCCCGGTTTCGTGCGCCGCGATCCGGGTCGTGTCGTAGCCCTCGTCGACCGCCTGCTGACCCAGCTGCACGTCACCGTTGCCGCCGGGGAAGATCGGGCCCAACGTGGTCTGCGGCCACCCGCTGGTCGCCTCGTAGACGAAGTCGGCCGAGGCGGAGGTGCTCGCCGGCTCCAAGCGCACGTTGTGCACCGCGTCGTTCCAGTTTTGCACGGCTTGCTTGATCGAGCCCGCCCACTGACCGGCACCACTGGCGTCGTAGGTCAAGGTGACCACAGAGGAGGTCGCGTGCGCCGCGGGGTGCGCCGAAGCAGCACCGACCGCAGTGCCCAACATGGCCGGGATGAGCGCCGTCAGGGCGGCTATACGCTTGATCATCAGACTGCTACGCCTCCTTGAGTTTGAACTGCTGCACGCAGTAGACGAGTTCGTCGCGAACACGACAACCTTCCTGTCGGTGATCGGGCCCAGCCGCTGCAAGTTGGCTCAAAGTGCGCAGGAGTTGACCATGGATGGGATGGAAGAAGGAGAGCAAACGCCTGCATAGGTCGCCGCTTTCGACGAACTGACCCAAACCATCGCCGAAGTCCTCGCACCGTACGACCGGATCCCGATCCTCGCGAGCATCATCAAGGCGCACATGGCCAAGTCGCTTGCCTCACTCTGTCGTTGCGGGCCTGGACCAGGTTTGTGCCGCTGTGGCCGTCACTCCACCTCGTGAGGCTGTGGTGGAAACCACCTGCGGGCGTGCCAAACTGGTCGCTGCCGTCGTGCCTTGGGATCGCCGATCCCGTTCGAGCGTCTGTTATCCGGCGCCCGGGACTTCGCGCACCTGGCCATGGACGCCCACACGGAGGGGCAGCAAGGGAGTCCGGCTCTTCCCCACGCAGGCGATCGTCGCGCCCCGGCCCGGAGCCGCGACCGCGGCCGTGCGGCCCGACGGCAACGTCTCCGCCGCTCCGCCAGTAGCCCCGCCCGGCCGCCGTCGCCCGGTGCCCGAGCCGCAGTTCGACGAGGTCGACGTCGCCCAGGAGATGGTGCTTGACGTGCTTCATGTCGAGGCCGCAGCAGGTGGGAGGCTTACCGGTTGTCGGTCTTGTCGTCCCAAGGGCGCCAGTGGCCGGCGTCTACGGTTCCGAGTTGCTGGTCGGCGAAGTGCACGCCGAAGCCGAAGGCGTCGTCCTGGGACAGGAATTGCACGAGTCGGCGGCGCGAGGCTTCGGCCTCGGCTCGGTCGTTGTCGAGGACGACTTCCCAGTCGGGGTGCTGGATCTGGACGGGTGAGTGCATGGCGTCGCCGAAGGCCACGATCCGTCGGCCGTCACCGGTATCGAGGATCCAGGCCGTGTGCCCTGGGGTGTGCCCGGGCAGCGTCCAGGCACGTACTCCCTCGGTGATCTCCGTTCCGTCGGCGACGACTGTGGTCCGTTCGCACTGTCCGGCGAGCCGTGGGCCGCCGGCGGGGTCCAGGCCCCGCAGTTCTCCTGCCCCGACGAACCAGCGCGCGTTGGGGCACAGGCTGCGCGGGTCGGCGACGGCGTCCGGCCGGGCCCATCCGGTGTGGTCGTCGTGCAGGTGGGTGAAGGCCACCGTTTCCAGCGTGGCCGGGTCGACGCCCAGGCGTTCCAGATGATCGGGGAGGCTCTGTACGTGGTCGAAGGCGTGTTGGAAGTGCTCGGGGTGCTCGCCCGAGATGCGGCCGTGGCCGGCGTCCAGGAGCAGGCGCCCTCCGACTCGCTCGACGAGCAGTGCGCCGCATCCCATGGCCAGGTGGCCCGCGCCCGTCATGTGGGGACCGTGGCCGTTCCAGTCCTGCTCGGTGGAGGCGGGGTAGACCCGGGTGGGGATCATGTGGACGCCGGCGTCGGGGATGTAGGTGAGGGTGAGGTCACCCAAGGTCCGCGTCCACAGGTGCGGCAGGCGGCCCCCCGAACCGTCGGTGGGATCGTGCTGCGGATGGGCGGTGGTGGTCTGCCCGCTGGTGGTCATGGTGAGGCCCTTTCCTTGTTCGTGTGTGGGGGTGTCGAGGCGCGGTCCGGTCACGGCGTGAGTAGGCGGACCGGTACGCCGGAGGCGTAGGCGTAGGCGTAGGCGTAGGCGTAGGCGTAGGCGAGGATGTCGCCGAGTGCGTCGCGGTAGAAGATCTCGTAGGTGCCAGCGGTCACATAGCCCAAGTGCGGGGGTGAGGACGGTCCGCAGAGCGCTGTGCGTTGGCCTGGCCCGTGGTCACCAGCAGGCGCAGGTTCGGCAGCCTGTCGAGCACCTCGGCGGGGAAGGGGCCGCGCTCGCGCATCGCGACGACTTTGTCGAACGGCTGCAGTGCGACGATCACCTCCGCGGGACCGCCCAAGTGCTCGGAGAGGTAGGTGAGGTGGGCGCCTTCGAGCAGAGAACCCCAGTCGCCGGCGACCTGGACGCGGTACGGCGGCAGCTCGCCGACGGCGCCGAGGTCGACGCCCGCTTCCCGGTCGTCAACGGCTTCAACGACGCGCACACCCCGCTGCTGGTGGCCTGCCGTGACGGACACGAGGAGATCGCCCGGGAACTGATCGCGGCCGGCGCCGACCTCAACGCCACCGAGCCGACCTTCGGCGCCGTCCCGCTGCACAAGGCGGTCTACAACGGCCACACCGGCATCACCTCCCTGCTCGTCAAGGAGCCCGGCATCGACCTGGACTTCCAGGGCATCACCAACGGCTACACCCCGCTCCACGACGCCCTGTGGCACGGCCACGAGGAGTGCGCGCGGGTGCTGATCGACGCCGGTGCCCGCCCGGACCTCACCGGCCACGACGGCAGGACACCGGCGGACATCGCCCGCGAGAGCCTGGGCGCCGCCCACCTCCTCACCCGCGCCCTGACGGACGCCCTCGCGGCGCCCGCCCCGGCCCGCATCACCTGACCCCTCTCACGGACTTACGGAGTCACCGTGCTGTTCTACGTGCAGATGAAGTGGAACCACGAAGGGCGCATCTCGCTCGACCAGCTCTGGGAGGTCGAGGCCGAGGAGACCGTCCACGCCAAGGAGACGATCGACTCCGGCATGGTCGTGGGCATCTGGAAGGTCGCCGCCCAGAAGCGCGTCATCGCCGTCGTGGACTGCGAGAACGCCGAGGAGCTCGACCGCACCGCACTGGGCCGGTTGCCGATGCGCGAATACCTGGAGTTCGAGGTGGTCTGGCCGCTGCGCGACTACCTCGGCTTCGCGGACGACGTCAACGCCCGCTACCAGGTCTGACTGTTCTTCAAGTTCTTTCCCGGCAAGGAGAGTTACGTGATCCACCAGATCATCCTGGCCCACCCCAAGCCCGGCATGTCAGAGGAGGAGTTCCAGCGCTACTGGGTCGAGCAGCACGCGGTCCGGTACGCGGCCGAGATCCCGCAGATCAAGCGGTACTGCGTCGACACCCGTATCCCCCGGCCCGGCGACGAGGACGACCCGCTGTGGAGCGGGGTGGCCGAGATCTGGCTGGAGAACGAGGCGGAGCAGCTCGCCTCCCTGCAGAGCCCGGAGTTCCTGGAGGGCGCGCGGCCGGACGAGCCGAAGTGGGCCGCGTTCTGGCGCACCGTGGCGCTGGACACCGACGCCCACGAGCTGGTCGCCGGAAGCGACGCCGGCAGCGCCGCGACCAAGGTGCTGATCCTCGTCAAGCGCCGCGAGGGGCTGCCGCTCACCGGCTTCCGGGAGCGGAGTGTCCCTCCCCTCGTAGCGTG
>NZ_NNBP01000037.1 GCF_002803155.1 Streptomyces sp. CB02959 | reverse complement strand
CTCATGAACGATCGAGGCTAGGTTCTTCTCCTGCGAAAGTTTCGGTGGGGCATGCACAGGATCTGCGGCTGACGAGCGCCTTAATTCGATCACGTCACGCTCTTTAGAATTCATGTTCTCTTTTGGCGCTACTGTGTCAATTAATTCCCCCTTCCCTTTCCCTCGCGCCTTGGCTCGATTAACACCGCCCCCCCAACCTGTGACCGCGAGATCTGCGTACCCTTGACGGGTGCTCAGATCAGAATTTGCGTGACGATCACTTGGGGGGACCAGTGCGTACGACTCGACGAATTTCCGCAGCGACCGCCGTGGCGACGATGTGTGCAGCGCAGTGGTCGTTCAGCGGCGGTAGCGCATGGGCCGCTGGCGCCAACCCGTGGGGCTGCGGTGGCAAGGTGGACCATCCGCACAGGTCGCACACCAACCCTCATGCCGTCAACGTACATGCGGACCTGAAGTGCAAGGCGCGGGTGCCCCGATATTCGATCTATGTCACCCTCTACCGGTCCCGCTGGTGGGGCTGGGAAAAGATTGGAAAGTCCGGCTATGTGAGCGGCGTGGAAAAGTACAAGGCCCGTGCCGTGGCAAACTGGGAGCCGCTCGGAGCCTGCCACCATTACAAGGGAGTGGCCGAGTTCATGATCGCCGGAGGCTCCAAAAAGATCACCTCCACCGTGTTCAACTACAATAAAGAGAAAATCGAAGGCAAAGGCGAACTGTGTGTGAAGTGACCGACCAGCGGATGCTGTGGCTGCTCCACTCGAACACAGAGCGCCCGCAACCCCAGTTCACGATGCTCGTAGTCGACGGGGCCGACGCGCTCCGGGCGGAGAGCGCCGCCGCAGCAGCGTTCGAGCGCACCGGTGCACCCCGCTCCTGGCTGGGTGCTTCCTCTGCTGTGCGGCGGCGACTGGTGGGGGAGTGCCGGACGGTACCGACCGTCGAACTCATTCACCTGGCAGACGAGAAACCGGGCCACGCATCGGCCCAGTCCTTTCAGCTCTCCCTGGCTCAGATCGCGGAGGAAGGCCCCTTGGCCAGTCGGTCCGGGGCCGGTAGTCAACAGGTCGTTATGGCGCTCACGACCGTACCCCCTGGCGTTCCACCGACAGCCGCTGAAGCCGTACGAGCCGTACTGGGGCGGCGATTCGCCGGGTTCGCCGGCCCGACACAGTGGCCCGGGCTGCGCACGCTCACGGCCCTCACCAACGTGGTCTGCCAGGAGACGGCAACCCTGGACCTCGCTGACGACGAGGACCTCCTGAGCATCTATGACCAATACTCGGTGGGAGGGCTGAGCACCGACTTCTAGGGTTGACGGGTCTGCGGCAGGGTGAGCCGGCACAGCACCGGCGTGCTCTGCAGATCGCCGCCGGACACCGCTCCGGGAAGGCACACGCCCGGACGCCGAGACCGCGACGAGCCGCCTTCCCGCGGGGTGGGCCCTGCCCGCATTCGGCCACGGCATCGGGAAAGCCCCGGACGGTGCCGAGCCGGACCGGGCAGCCCATCGCGTACCACGTCGGCGAACTCCGCGGCCCTGGGCGTGATGCCGTCGGCAGCGGCACGGCTCACGATCCGCACACCGAGCCGACCCGTTCCACGGTGTCGCTGAGTCGAAGGGTGCCGTTCTCGCGCCGCACGGCCAGTCCGGCGGTCTTCGCCCGCTGCCGGGGTTGTGGGGCCAGGACGGTCGCAAGCGCGTCGTGGAGCCGCTCACCCGTCAGCTTCCGGAACGGGAAGGTGACACCGATGCCCAGATCCCGGACCTGTCTGCCCCACAGCGGCTGGTCTCCACCGACCGACACGACCACCGCCGGGATGCCCGCGCGGGCGACATCGTGGGTGGTGCCGGAGCCGCCGTGGTGGACCGCCGCGGCGCATTGGGGCAGCACGCGCCGGTAGTCGATCGAGCGGGTGACGAAGGTCCTCCCTCGGTCGCCCAGCGGGAGGTCGGACCAGCCGGCGCCGACCAGTGCGCGCACGCCCAGTCGCGTGGCGACCTTGCCGATCAGTTCGAGCAGCCCGGCCGGGTCCTGTAGTGACATGCTGCCGAATCCGAAGAACACCGGTGGTTCGCCATGGCTCAGCCATACGTCGAGTTCCGGGTCGGGGTTCCGCTCACCGGAGGACGCCGGCATGCCGGCGATCGTGCAGTAGTCCGGCCAGTCGGGCGGTTTCGGGAACAACACCGGACTCACCAGCAGTTCCTGGGGTGTCCGTTGCGCCCGCAGGCGGGCGAAGGAGTTGAGGCCGGTGCCGGGCAGGCCGAGTCGTCGGCGGATGCGCCGGATGGTTGCCCGGTTGGCCTGCCGGTAGACCTGCTCGAAAACGGCGTGCGCCGGCCGTCGCAGGAGGGGCGGCAGGGAGTAGTCGCCGAGGAACGACGGGTGGTAGGCGCTCGACCGCTCGAGCGGGTAGGGCAGGTTGAGCACCAGCGGCTGCGCGTTCCGTTCCACGACGCACTGCGCGCGCAGGGTGGTCATCGGGCTGGTCACGACGGCGTCTGCGCCCGCACAGCCGGTGATGAGCGCTTCGTCGATGGCGGCGCCGGCGCGGGCCTCCAGACGCGACACTTCCCTGCCGAACTTGACCAGGTTGCGGGACATCATGAACTGCCGGAGCACCCCGCTGAGATCCACCGGGATCTCGCACGCCTCGAAACCGGCCTGGCTCACCCGGTCCAGGTGGGCGGTGTTCACGGTCAGCACCAAGTGGTGGCCACGGGTACGAAGTTCCTCCGCCACGGCGAGATTCGGCTCCAGGTCGCCGCGCGAGCCCAGCGACAGCACTGCGATCTTCACGCCGCACCTCCCCGCGCTCCGGCTTTCGGTGACACCGGCAGCGTCCGCAGGCTGCGCAGGACCGGGCTTGCGGTCCGTTCCGGGGGTCCGGCCCGGCGCAGGCCGGGCAGCCGCCGGAAGATCGCCTCGATCGCGCTCCGGGCTCGGGGCCCGGCCGGGGTGTGGTCGGCGCAGTAGTGGATCCCGTGGCAGAACGCCAGGTGGTCGGTGCGGCCGCGGTCCAGGACGGGGCCGTCGAGCCGGAACGCGGTCACCGGCACGCCCTCACGTTGCAGACGCCCAGGACCTGCCCCAGGAGGGGATGGGGCTCGCTGGTCACGGTCATTCCCTTGTCCCGCAGCAGTTCTTCCACGTCGTCGACCTGTGAGACCGCCGTGTTGTGCACCTCGAGTGCGACGTTGCGGATCCTGGCCCAGTCGGTTTCGTCGATCCCGGCCAGCACGTCGAGTTCCGCGCCCTCGACGTCGATCTTGAGCAGGTCGATCACCGCGCGGTCCGGGTGGTGCTCGGCCAGCGACCGCGAAAGCCGTTCGACGCCGACTGTCAACGGGTTCGAGGCGAAGGACGCCTCCGCCTGCTCGGCGCCGAGCAGTTCGGCGGTGACCTGCTTCTGACGGGCTTTCCCTTCGGGGTAGAACGTCGAGTTCCCCGGCATGGCGGGGTAGTAGGTGAACGCGGCTGTGCCCGCCTCGGCACCGAGCGCGTGGGTGTGCACGGTGATGTCGGTGATCCCGTGGAGTTCCAGGTTCCGCCGCAGCACGCACGCGGTTTCGGGTGCGGGCTCGTAGGCCACGATCCGCGCGCCGGGATACCGCCGGCGCATGTTCAGCGAGAACAGCCCGATGTTGGCGCCGACGTCCACGATGAACGGGGCCTCGCCCAGGTCCTCGTCACCGTAGGCGTGATCGACGAAGACCTCCTGGTGGATGAAGCGGGCCTCGATCTCGCTCAGCGCGTAGCAGGAGAATCCGCCGTCGAATTCGATCAGGGTCGGGCTCATATCGGGGTCGCCTTTCGGGTCGGACTCGGAAGTGCTGGAGCCGGGGCCGGAGCCGGCCCCACGGCTCGGTCGGGCTGGCTCCGGCCTGGTTATCTCCCGGCCGGCCCGACGGTTTCGTGCCAGCGCTCGATCCCGGCGCGCTCGCGCGCCCGCGGGTCCGTCACACCGAGGCCCGGCTCCGGCGCCAGGCAGGTCACGGCGACCTTGCCGACGTGCTCGTTGAGCTGTACCAGGCGGGCGGCCTCACCGGTCTCGGCGAGCGGATAGGTGGCCGAGAGCACGGGCCGCAGCATGCCCTGCCGGAACAGCCGGGTGCACTCGGCCATCTCGCTGTAGTTGACCCCGTGACTGCCGATGATCCGCTTGAGGTTCATCCACAGGTAGCGATTGTCGAACTGGTGCTGGTAGCCCGTGGTCGAACCGCAGGTAACCACGACGCCACCACGGCGGACGACGAAAACCGAGGTGCCGAAGGTCTGCCGACCAACGTGGTCGAACACCACATGCGGATCCTCGCCCAGCCCGGCACGGATGATCCTGCCGATGTGCTTGCCGATCGCCTGCGACCGTGCGGCGAGGTCCAGTTCCTCGGTGCCCGGCAGCTCTTCCCGGTTGATCACGAGGTCGCAGCCGAGCCGTCGCGCCAGGCCCGCCTTCGCCTCGGACCCGACGATGCCGACGGCGGTCCCGCCCCCGTTCTTGACCAGTTGCACCGCGAACGCGCCGAGCCCGCCGGTCGCGCCCCAGATCAGCACGATGTCGCCCTGCTTGATCCTGGCGCCGTGCTCCCCGACCAGCATCCGGTACGCAGTCCCGGCGCACAGGGCAAAGCAGGCGGACTCCTCCCAGGTCAGGTGCGCCGGTTTCGGCAGCACCTGCGAGGCGCGCACCACCGCGTAGGTGGCCAGGCCGCCGAAGTTCGTTTCGTAGCCCCACGCCAGCTGGCCCGCGCCCAGCATGCCGTCGTGGTGCGTCAGCGGTTCCTGGTCGTCGACGTAGACCGGGCTGACCACGACGTGGTCGCCGGGCTTCCAGTGCCGCACCCCGCTGCCCGCCCGGACCACCACCCCGGACGCGTCAGACCCGATCACCTGGTGGTCCTGGTCGTGCCGGGCGGCGAACCCGCCCTGGCGCGCGAACCGCGACAGCATGCCGAAGGTCGACACGGGTTCGAAGGTGGCCGACCACACGGTGTTGAAGTTGATGGAACTGGCCATCACGGCGACGAGGACTTCGTCCGGGGCGAGTTCGGGCATCGGCACGTACCCGACCCTGATCGACTTGCGCACGTCCTTGTCCGCGATGTCGCGGAACATCCCCACGTCCTCGCGGCGCAGGTGAGCCGCCAGGTAGTCGGCCGGAACGGGCTCGGCCAGCAGCTGTTCTCCCGTGGCACCTTCGGCCACCGCGTGGGCAAGGCTGTCCACTGCATCACTCCGATCGTGGTTGTGTTGACTGCAGAGCCCTGCCTCACCGGAACTCGTCCAGGAACCGCAGGATTCGCCCGAACACGTCGAGCGCTGCACCGCGTCCGGCGAAGGCGTCGAAATGGCCGTACCCCGGCACCTCGACGTACCGCACGTCGAGGTGCGGCTGCCGTGCCGAGAGCACTTCGTGGCACAGCTTGTTGGAGTCGAACCACGCCTCGTTCCGGCTCCCCGACAGCAGTAGGACCGGACAGTCGATCCGGTCGGCCGCGTCGAGTGCGTTCTCCGGCAGCACGCGGTAGCGGTCGTCGTGGTCGTTCCACCGCACCACCGAGTGGGCGAGCTCGACCCGGCGCAGGTGCGGGATGATCCAGGTCGGCACCGGGCCGAACAGGTCGGCCAGCCTGCGGTGCGTGCGCGGGTCCAGGTTCTCGTGCACGAACAGCGTCCCGCCGAGGCCCCAGTTGCGGTGCACCAACGCGCAGGTGGGATCGGGGCAGGGAGCACGCCGGGCCAGCAGTGCGAACAGCGGCGTGTACCGCGACCACAGCCCGACCTTGCGGAAGTCGCTGGGCAACTGGTCGAGGCGGGTGCGCAGCAGCTCGGCGCCGAACGAGGCGCGCATCCTGGCTGATCCGCTCATCTTCGGGGTGAGGAACACGCCGTGGGCCACCACCCCGTCGAGGCCGGGCACCAGGCCCGCCGTCAGGCTCATCGACAGCGCCAGCGCTCCGATGCAGTGCGCCACGACGAACAGCTTCCGCTCGCCGATGCGCGTGCGGATGTGCTGCACCGCACCGGGAATGTCGTAGAGCGCCACGTCGTCGTAGCTGAACCGGGCACCGGTTTCGTTGTACGGCAACCGGCAGCTCCCCCGCCAGTCCAGCAGCCACGGTTCGTACCCGGCGTCGACGAGCACGTCGACGACGTTGCGGATGTCGGGCAGGGTGAACATGTCCGAAGAGGCGGAATGCCCGTGCAGGAGCAGCACGACCGGGCGCGGTTCGTCGTCGACCGTGATCCGGCGCAGACCGAGCAAGGTGCCGTCCCCGACCCGCAGCGGGATGTCTTCCACCAGCTGGACGGCATCGCGGCGGTGCAGTGGGCTGAGGGTCATCGGCGTGTCTCCTGGTGGGTGGCGCCCCGGCGCAGGTCGAGCAGTTCGGCAGCGGCACGCAACGGCGGTTCGAGCAGGCCGCGGCCGACCTGGAGGTTGAACCAGCCGAGCCAGATCAGCTTCGCCCGCCGCCGGTCGCGTTCCGGCAGGGCCGGATCAACCCGCAGGCCGTCGACCTGGTCGGGCAGGTAGCTGTGCACCGGCACCGCGACCTCACCGGCGTGGCTCGCCGCCTCGCCGTCGCGGCCGACCTCGACGGTCACCGTCCGCGTCTGGCGCAGCAGGTCGCGTCCGGCACGCGCGGTCTTCGTGCCCGCCAGCCACCACTGCCGTCCGTCGGCGTCGCGCAACTCCAGCCGGTACCGCATCAGGGGGTGCCGTAGTCCGTTGCGGACCGGGATACCCTCCTGCGGGCGCACCCGGAGCGAGCCGGCCACCACGGTCAGGGGCTCGGTGTGCAGCAGGGCGCAGGTGATGTCCCCGCTGACGTCGATCCGCCGCTCGGTCACCAACTGGTACATGCTCTGGATCGACAACCGCAGTGCCAGTGTGCACGGCGTGCGTGCCTTGTCTCCGACGGCCCCGATCTCTCCGTCCATGGTTTCGCGGAACCACAGGTAGGGCGTGCCGCCGGGCCTCGACAGCCGGGCCACCCCGCTGCGGGCCAGCTCCTCCAGGGTCCTCCGCTGCGCCCTGCCGTCGTACGGGGTGGCGGCGGGAAGACCGTGTCCGGCGGCGAAGGCCAGGGTGCGGTCGCAGCGCGCCGCCGGCGCGGACAGCTGCGCCTCGCACAGCCGTGCCGCCGTGGGCGACTGCAGCATCCGCGCCAGGAACTCCAGTTCCGGGACCGGTTCCTCCCTGATCCTGGTCAGGGTTTCGTCCCGCCACCGGTCCCAGTGCTGAACGCGCGGGATCATGCCGCCGATCGTCATGTCCCGGACGACCTCGTCCAGGCTCCTCGGCACGCCGGTGAGGTGGTAGGTGCGACCCCACGCATCCGGTTCGCCCACGATGGCCGCGGCCATCCGGCTCACCCAGTCGACGGCGGCCACGTTCAGGTAGCGGAAGGCGGGCAGGGTGCCGAAGCGCGAGTACGCGGCGACAAACGCGCTGGAGAAGTCGTGCCCGTTGTGCGCGCCGGTGTCCGGGTGCCCGCCGATCCCGGCCGGGCGCAGCAGGGTGACGACCAGGCCGTGTTCACGGGCGCGGCGCAGGACGGCCTCGGCCGCCCACTTCGTCTGGTCGTATCCGGCCGAGAGCCGGTCGAGGTGGGCCACCGGGTCGTCCTCGCCCATCGACCCGATGCCCAGCTCGTTGAAGACCGCGACCGACGAGACATGGTGCAGCGGCTTGATCCGGCCCGTCATGGCGAGTTCCGCCAGCATCAACGGGCCGAGCACGTTGCTCTGGCGCAGCGACGGGTACCCGCGGAGGAAGTCGACGGCCGCGCCGACGTTGACGATCGCGTCGACCTCGTCCGCCAGCTCCGCCCAGCGCTCGGCGGACAGCCCCAGCATCGGCCGCCGGAAGTCGCCGGCCAGCGCGGTCACCCGGCGCGCCACCTCGTCCGACCAGGGCAGATGGAAGCGGGTCAGTCCTTCGGCGAGGCGCCTGAGCGCTGCTTCGTCGTCCTCCGCGCGTACCAGGCACACCACGTGCGCGTCGCTGTGCCGCAGCAGGTCCAGCAGCAGGTGGCTGCCCAGGAACCCGGTGGCCCCGGTAAGCAGGAGGCGCCGGGGTGCGTCCGGTGGCGGTGCTCCCACGAACGGCAGACTGTCCGCGCGCGCGACGTCGGCCATGATCTGGACGAGTGTCTCGTCGACCGCCGGGGAGAGCCGTGCCGGGGCGGACGGCTCGGCAGGCGCCGGGGTGCCGCGAGCGGCGAGCCAGCGGTGGGCGAGCTGCCGCGGCCGCGCGTCGGCGAACAGGTCGTCCAGTTCGACAGGGAGGTCGTGCTCGCGCGCCAGCGCCGCGGCGATCTCGACCGCGGTCACGGACGTCGCGCCGGCGTCGAACAGGTCGGTGTCCCGGTCGACCTCCTTTCCCAGGATCCGGCCCGCCACCGCCGAAATGACCGACACGAGCCGTTCCGCGTTCCAGCTGCCGACGTCGGCCGCGGGTGCCGCCACCGGGCCGCCCGACGCGCCGGCGTTCGCCAGCAGAGCGGCCACGGTCGGCTTTCCGGTGCCACCGCGCTCGATCGCCTCGGCGGTCCGGCGCGGGGCAGCCCCGGCCGCATGTGGATTCCCCATCGAACCCCTTCTCTGTCCGGCGTTCATCGCTGTTCCCAGGAGCGGAAGGCACGTAGCCGCGCCGTGGCCACGGTGACGTCAAGCTCGTCCGCATCGGCGTCGGCGCCACCGAGCGCGGCGATGAGCCGTCGTGCCGGAACGTTGCGCGGCGTGGCTTCGGCGGTCAGCCGCACGGCCCGGCACCCAAGGGTCTCCGCGCGGCGGGCCAGCCAGCCCAGCAGCCGCTCCTCGACCCCGCGGCCGAGCGCGCGGCAGCTCAGGTGCCAGCCCGCAACCCGCAGTTCCTCCCCGTGGGACCGGATCGCCAGCAGCCCGATCACCCCGTAGTCGCCGAACCGGTCCCGGGCCGACGCCGTCCACACCTCACCGTCCCGCCGCCACCGCACCAGCTCGCCGTCGTCGACCTCGCGCAACGCGAACTGGTTGGTGCGCCGGACGAGTTGGGCGGCCCGTTCGACGGTGGCCTCGGTCAGCGCCACGACCTCCACCTCCAGCCGCAGGTCGGCGAGGAACTCGGCGAACTCCGTCCGCGCCCGCACCTCGTCCCGTTCGCGTTCGTGCCGGTAGAACTCCGCACGGACCGCGTCCTCAGGGGTCACGGCCGACGGAACCAGCGGCCACAGCCTGGTCAGGAACGCCTCGAGCTCATCGGCACCGGGGCAGGTCAGGGTGAGCACCTCCGGCAGCGCGGCCCGCAGCGCGGCCACCTCGACCGGGTTGTCGTCCAGGAACACGAAGCTGTCCAGGCCCAGCCCGAGCTCCGTCGCCACCGCCTCCAGCCGTTCCGCCTTGGGCTGCCAGCCGGTGGACAGCACGCTGAAGTGCTCCGCGCGCACGAGCGCGTCCGGCCGGTCGAGCACCGCGCGCACGGTGGCTTCGTCGTTGTTGCTCACCAGCACCAGCAGTGCGCCGGCGTCCCGCCACCGCAGCAATCGGCGGGCGAGCACCGCTCGCGGCCCCCCGAGTTCGACCGTCTCCGGGCCGAACTCGTCGGCGACACCGCCCCACAGCGTTTCGTCGCCGTCGACCGCGATCACCTTCGGCGGCGCCTCGCGCACTGCGGACACCAGCTCGCCGAGTTCGATCGCCACGGCCGCCTGGAACTCCGGGGTGAACGGCAGGTGCCCCATCGCCTCGGTCCGCTCGTCGAAGCGGTCCGCGGCCTGCTCGGCAGGCCATCCCGTGGCGTCCACCACCGCGATGCCGGGAACGTCGCGCAGCGCGTCCCCGACCGTGCGTTCCCAGCGTTCGAGCCTGGGGGCGGTGTCGCACGAGGGCAGGAACCCGACGATCAGCGGTTTCCGGGTGCGCTCGGCCAGCGCCCGCGCCGCGGCCGGATACGCGTGCTCCAGTTCGGTCCACTGGTCTTCGTTCAACGCCCCGAACCGTTCCAGGTCCGCCGCCCGCAGCAGGAGCACACCGACTTCCGTCGACGGCGCCGCCAGCACTCCGGCCGGATCACGCAGGGCCGCCAGCAGGTGGTGGTAGGGCGCTTCGACCACGCCGCAGTCGCCGAACGCGAGCCGGCACAGCTCCGGCAGGCGGCCGAGCGCGAAGGTCGCGGCAAGCGCGATCTGCGGCTCGGGTACCGCGGTGGTGGCGACGGCCTCCGGGTCGTCGGTGATCTCGCCGAGCACGGCGAGGTAGTCCGCGCCCAGCTCGGCGCAGGCCGCTTCGTCGATGATGTCGAGGTTGTAGTAGAAGCAGACCTGGTTGCCGTCCGGCAGGACGGTGACCATCAGGTCCAGGTCGGAGTAGCCCGGCCCCACCGGCACCGGTTCGGCGCCCCGGAAAGCCGCGCCGGACTTCAGGTAGTTGAAGTAGACCTCGACCATGGGCGCGTTTTCCCGGTGCAGCCCTTCGGCGGCGAGCGTGGCCAGTGTGTCCGAGAACCCCGCTCCGCGGCCCAGTAGCCGGTGCAGCTTGCCGCCGGTCCGGCGCAGTACCTCGGCGGCCGGCTCGCCGTTCTCGACCGTGGCCGGGAACGGCACCGGGACGCCGAAGTAGCCGACCCCGGCTGGTGATTCGGCATGGATCCGGGTGTCCACCGGAACCGCCAGCACGAACCGGGACCTCTGCTGCCGCCGCGCGAGCAGCACCGTCAGCGCGCCGAGGAAGAACGCCGCCGGGGTGATCCCCAGTTCCCTGGCCCGCTCCGCGATCCGGTCGAGCGCACCGTCGGGCAGCGCCAGGAAGCAGGCACCGGCCCGGTAGCTCCGCACGGCCGGGCGTGGCCGGGCCAGGGTCAGGTCCAGCCGCCTGACGCCGGTGAATTCGCGGGCCCACGCGGCTTTCGCCATGTCGTCGCCGCCCTCCACCCGCTGCGCTTCGACGAGGGCCTCGATGTCCTGATCGGACACCGGGAGATCCGGAATGCCGTCGTGCAGCGCCGCGTCGATCTCGGCGGCCACCAGCAGCATCGACTGCCCGTCGGAAACACTGTGGTGGGCACCGAAGACCAGCACCTGTTCGTTGCCCGAGTCGAGTAGTTCGAACCGCCACAGCGGGGAGGTCGTCAGGTCGAACGGGGGTTCCAGCAGTTCCCGGACCCGGTCCTGCACGGTCGCATGCGCGCAGTCGCCGACCTCGGACCACCGCAGCAGCGAGCCCGCCGGTGCCCGCCGCACCTGCAGTTCGGTGTGCTGGGTGCCGGGCAGGATCGCGGTGCGCAGTGCGGCATGGCGTGCGGCCAGCCCGGCGAGCACGCCTTCCAGTTCGTCCCGGGTGACCCTCCTGCTCAGCCGGACGGCCATGGCCACGGTGTGCGCGGCGCTCGGCACGCCCTGCTGCCCGGTCCGCAGCAGGCGCATGACGTCCCTGGTTGCCGGGTATCGCACGACCTCCGGCACCTCGGTCCCGTGCTCGGCGGGTGGTGCCACGGCGACGGGCGCCGGGGCGCTGCCCAGCTCGTCCACGAGGTGGCGCGCCAGCGCGACCGGGCTCGGGTGCTCGAAGATCGCGGTGACCGGGAGCGGGAGGCCGGTCACCGCGCGCAGGCCGTTGCGGAGTTCCACGGTCATCAGCGAGTCGAAGCCGAACTGCTGGAACGTGCCCGACGGATCGAGTTCGCCCGGACTGCCGCCCAGCACGGCCGCGGCCTTCGCGCGGATCAGGTCCAGTACGACGCCGACCGCGTCCTCTTCGGACAGTCCGGCGAGCCTGGCCGCCAGTTTCGGACCCGCGGCTGGATCGGCGGCCGGTTCTGCCGCGTTCGCACGTCGCGTACGCGGTGGCAGGAGCCCGCTGAGCAGCCTGGTGTGCTGCTCGGTGCCGGTGAAGGACGCGAAGTCGAGCCGGGCGGGGACGACAACGGCTTCGTTGAGGGAGAGCGCGGCGTCGAACAGCGCCATGCCTTCGCTTGGCGACATCGCGCGGACACCCCGGCGCAGCATCCGGGCCCGGTCGGCGTCGGTCAGGTTGTCCGCCGAGGTGAGTTCCCACAGCCCCCACGCGAGCGAGTGCGCCGGCAGGCCGTGCGCTGCGCGACGGGTGGCCAGCGCGTCGAGGAAGGTGTTCGCCGCCGCGTAGTTCGCCTGCCCCGGATTGCCGAGCGTTCCCGCGGCCGAGGAGAACAACGCGAACAGCGACAGGTCCATCCCCGCGGTCAGCTCGTGCAGGTGCAGCGCCGCGTCCACCTTCGGCCGGAGCACCCGGTCGAGCTGCTCGGCGGTCATCGAGGCGATGGTCGCGTCGTCGAGCACCGCGGCGGAGTGCACCACCCCGGCCAGCCGTTCTCCGCTGAGCAGCGCGGCCAGCTCGCCGCGGTCGGTCACGTCGCAGCGGACGATCTCGACCTTGGCCCCGAGCTCGACCAGCTCCGCGCACAGCTCTTCGGCACCGGGGGCCGCCATGCCCCGCCGACTGGCCAGCAGCAGCCTGCCGACCCCGTGCTCGGTGACAAGGTGGCGGGCGACCATGGACCCGATGCCGCCGGGCGCGCCGGTGACCAGCACCGAACCACCGCGCAGGGCGTCCCCGCCGACCCCCGACGGTTCCCGGCCTGCCGCGAGCCGCACCATGCGTGCCCCGTACAGAGTGCCGTCGCGCACGACGAGCTGGGGTTCGCCGGTGGCCAGCACGGCCGCGGCATCGAGGTCGTCGGTGTCGGTGCCGTCGGCGTCGTCGGTGTCGACCAGCACGATCCGGCCGGGGTGCTCCGACTGCGCCGAGCGCACCATGCCCCACACGGCCGCGCCGGCGAGATCCCGTACATCCTCGCCCGGCAACGCGACGGCCCGCCGGGTGCGTACCAGCAGCGTCGCCGTGGAGGCGTCGTCGGCCAGTTCGGACTTCAGCACCGCGAGCAGGTCGCGGGTCGCCGCGTGCACGGCGGCGGCGCTGTCCCCGGCCGGCGTCTCGACCACGACGGACGCCGGGACCGTGCCTGCCGGCCCGCCGCAGACCGGTTGCCAGTCCATCCGGAACAGGTCCTGGTGGCACCCCGCCGCGGTCGCGGCCGCGATCTGCGTCGCGGACACCTCCCTGACCACGAGCGACTCCACGCGCACCACCGGCGTCCCGGCCTGATCGGCGGCCACCAGCGACACGGTGTCCGGACCCGCAGCGGTCATCCGAACCCGCAGCGAAACCGCGCCTGCGGCCGACAACCGCACGTCGTTCCACCCCATCGGCAGGCGGACCCGGCGGTCCTCGCCGTGGCTGAACGCCATCGTGTGGAGTGCGGCATCGAACAGCGCCGGGTGCAGGCCGTACTTGCCCGCGTCCCGCGCGGCGTCCTCGGGCAGCGTGATCTCGGCGAAGGTCTCCGCACCACGCCGCCAGGCCGCGCGCAGGCCCCGGAACGCCGGGCCGTAGTCGTAGCCGTGGTCGGCGAGGTCCTGGTAGAAGCCGTCCACCTCGATCGCCTCGGCCCCGGCCGGTGGCCACTGCGCGAGTTCGGGGGCCGCTGGCGGCACGGCTTCGGCCGACACCGTGCCCTGAGCGTGACGCACCCAGGCCGAACCGGATGGCTGCCCGGGGCGCGAGTGGATCGAGACGGCACGGTCGCCTGTTCCGTCCGGCGGATCGACGACCACCTGGAACTGCACCCATTCGCCGTTCGGCAGGACCAGCGGCGCCTCCAGGACAAGCTCGCGCAGCACGGTGGCGCCCACCTCGTCGCCCGCCCGGATCGCCAGTTCGACGAATCCGGTCCCGGGGAACAACACCGCACCCCGTAGCGCGTGGTCGGCCAGCCACGGGTGGGTCCGCGATGATATTCGGCCAGTCAGCACCAGGCCGTCCCCGTCGGGCCGGGACACCACCGCGCCGAGGAACGGATGGGCCTCCGTCAAGCCGAACCCGCCCGCGTCACCGGCCGGGGCGGCGGGCTCCAGCCAGTACCGCCGCCGCTGGAAGGCGTAGGTCGGCAGGTCCACCCGGGTCGCCCCGGCGCCGGCGAGGTAGCGCGCCCAGTCCAGCTCCACCCCGGCCACGTGCAGTTCCGCCGCAGACCTCAGCAGGCGTGCCATCCCGCCGTCATTGCGGCGCAGGGAGCCACCGACAAAGATCTCTTCGCGCTCGTCATCGAGCGTCTCCTGGATGCGCATGGTCAGCGCCGGGTGCGGGCTGACTTCGAGAAAGACCCGGTGTCCCTGCCGGTACGCGGCACGTACTGCCTGCTCGAACTGCACCGTTTCGCGGACGTTGCGCCACCAGTGGGCGCCGTCCAGCACGCCGGTGTCCAGCTCGGCACCGGTGACGGTGGAGAAGAAGCCGATGTCCGGCGCGCTCACCCCGGTGACCGCGAGCACCGGGTCCAGTTCTGCGCGGAGGGGCTCGATCTGCCGTGAATGGCCCGCGCCCCGGGCGGCGACCCTGGTCACCCCGACACCGTCGGCCGCGCACCGCGCCGAGAACTCGTCCACCGCGTCCACCGCACCCGACACGACAGTCGACTGCGGACTGTTGACCACCGCGATATCCAGCCGGTCTGCCCACGGCACGATCCGCTCCCGCACCGAGTCCACCGGCAACGCGACGACCGTCATCGCGCCGTTGCCGGACAGCGAAACCAGTGCTTGCGCGCGCAGTGTCACCAGTCGCATGGCTTCGGGTAGGGACAGTGCGCCTGCGACGTGCGCGGCGACGATCTCGCCCTGCGAGTGCCCGATCACTGCGGCGGGTCGTACTCCCACCGATTCCCACAGCCGTGTCAACGAGACCATCACCGCGAACAGGACCGGCTGTACGACGTCAAGGCGATCCAGTTCTGGCGCACCGGGTACGCCGCGCAGCACGTCCACCAGTGACCAGTCGACCAGCCCCTCCAGCACCGCCGCGCACTCACCCAGCTGCTCCGCGAACACCGGCGACGAATCCAGCAACTCCACCGCCATACCCGCCCACTGCGTGCCCTGGCCGGGGAAGACGAACACGGGCTTCCCCGAGACCGCGGCGCGTCCGCGGACGGCGTCGCCGGAGAGTTCGTCGTCGGCCAGCGAGCGTAACCCGGTGAGGAGTTGTTCCCGGTCGGTGCCGAGTACCACGGCCCGCTCAGTGAACGTGGATCGTGTGGTCACCAGTGAGAATCCGATATCGGTCGGATCCAGTTCCGGACGCTGCTCCCACAGCTCGACCAACCGCTCCGCCTGCGCGGACACAGCCGCCGCAGTGACCCCCGACAGTACGAGTGGAACCACCGGCAGCGGTTTGCGTTCCACAGGGGGCACCGGCAGTGCGGACGGTTGCGCGAGAATGACGTGGGCGTTGGTCCCGCTGACCCCGAACGACGAAACACCGGCACGACGCGGTCGATCGGTCTCCGGCCAGGCACGAGGTTGCGTCAGCAACTCCACCTCACCTGTCGACCAGTCCACCATGTTCGTCGGAGCATCCACATGGAGCGTCGCGGGCAGCACACCGTGCTGCATCGCGGCGATCATTTTGATCACCCCCGCCACCCCGGCAGCGGCCTGAGTGTGACCGATGTTCGACTTCAGCGATCCCAGGAGGAGCGGCCGGTCACCGGGACGGTTCTGCCCGTAGGTGGCGAGCAACGCACCGGCTTCGATCGGGTCTCCCAGGGTGGTGCCTGTGCCGTGCGCCTCGACGACGTCCACGTCGGAGGTCTGCAATCCGGCGTTCGCCAGCGCACGCCGGATCACCCGTTCCTGTGCAGGACCGTTCGGCGCGGTCAGCCCGTTGCTTGCCCCGTCCTGGTTGACCGCCGAACCAGCCACCACCGCCAGCACCGGATGCCCCAGCCGCACTGCATCCGAGAGACGTTCCACCACCACCGCACCAGCACCCTCGGCAAAACCGGTGCCATCCGCCCCCTCCGCGAAAGCCCTGCACCGGCCATCCGGCGACATGCCCCGTTTGCGCGCCAGCCCTTCGAGCGGTCCCGAGCTCGCCATCACCGTGACACCACCGGCAAGCGCCAGGGAACACTCTCCCGACCGAACCGCCTGCGCCGCCAGATGCAATGCCACCAGCGACGACGAACACGCCGTGTCCACCGTCACCGCCGGGCCCTCCAACCCCAGCACATACGCCACCCGGCCCGACGCGACACTGCTCGTGCCGTTCTCTCCCATGAAATCGGCGGCTTCCTCCGGCATGCGGCCGTGGAGCCTGCTCGTGTAGTCGGAGTAGGTGACACCCGTGTACACGCCGGTCGCACTGCCCGCCAGTGAACGCGGATCGATCCCCGCCCGTTCCAGCGCCTCCCACGACACCTCCAGCATCAACCGCTGCTGGGGATCCATCGCCGACGCCTCACGCGGACCGACCCGGAAGAACCCCGCATCGAACTCCGCGACCCCCTCCAGAAAACCACCACGCCAAACCGGCCCCCCAGCCCCCCACCCACGATCGGCAGGCACCTCCGACGTCGCATCCCCGCCCCTGGCGACCAACTCCCACAGGCCGTCCATCGACACCACACCACCAGGCAACCGACACCCCACACCCACCACCACAACCGGGTCGTCCACCACGGCCACCGACGGCACAGCCTCGGCGGTGACTCGTTCCCGCAGCGCTTCCGCGCGGAGGTGCCGGGCGAGCCGTGTCGGCGTCGGGTGGTCGAACACCGCGGCGGCGGCCAACCGCACCCCGGTGGCCTGGTGCACCCGGTCCCGGAACTCCACCGCGCCCAGCGAGTCCATGCCCAGGTCCTTGAAGGAACTGTCCGGGACCACGGCAGAGGAGCTGGTGTGCCCGAGCACGGCCGCGGCGGTCTCCCGCACCAGCAACAACACCAACTGCTCCTGCTTGGCGGGTGGCAGTCCGGCCAGCCGCGCGGCGAACCGGGCCGCGGCCGGGTCATGATCACTGTCGTCGGCGACCCGCCGTGCCGGTCGCACCAGCCCGCGGTACAACGGCGGGACCAGCCCGGATTTCGCCATCACTGCGGCGTCGAAGGGAGAGAGCACCACCAGCGGACGATCGACCGCCAGCGCCGCGTCGAACAGCTCCAGCGCCTCGTCCGAGGCCATCGGCCGGGCACCGGTCCGGCTCAGCCGCGCCCACGTGCGTTCGTCCAGGTGCCCGGTCACGCCGCCGGCCTGCGCCCAGGCACCCCACGCCAGCGCGGTTGCCACCAGGCCCCGGCTCCGGCGGTGCTGCGCCAGCGCGTCCAGGAAGGAGTTCGCGGCCGCGTAGGTGGCATGCCGTGGCGCGCCCAACAGGCCCGAGGTCGACGAATACAGCACGAACGCCGCCAGCGGCAGGTGCTCGGTCAGCTCGTGCAGGTGCCACGCCCCGGCCACCTTCGGCCCGAACACCGAGTCGACATCCGCGGCGGTCTGGTCCTCGAACGACGCGTCCGCCACCACCCCGGCGGTGTGGATCACCGCCGTCAGCGGACGGGAGGACGGCACTCCCGCCACCAGCGCGGCCACCGACGCCCGATCCGCCATGTCGCACGCGACCACCTCGACCGCGGCGCCGAGAACCGTCAGCTCGGCCACCAGGCCGGCCGCCCCGGGCGCGGCGGCGCCTCGGCGGCCGGCCAGCACCAGGTGCCGGACCCCATGCGCCACCACGAGGTGCCGGGCGACCAGCGCGCCCAGCACGCCGGTTCCACCGGTGACCAGCACCGTACCCGCAGGGTCGAACACCACCCCGTCCGCGCTCCCGGCGCGGGTGAGCCGTGGCAGGTACAGCGAACCGCCACGCCACGCCGACTGCGGTTCACCGGAAGCAAGCGCCAGCGCGACGGCCCGAGGCAGCGCGTGCTGGTCACCCACATCGACCAGTACGATCCGCCCCGGGTGCTCGGTCTGCGCCGAACGCAGCAGTCCCCACACCGGGGCGTGGCGCAGGCCCGGCACGTCCTCGCCGGCGTCGGTCGCGACCGCCCCGCTGGTGCACACCACCAGCACGTCGTCGGGCCGCGCGTGCGCCAACCATTCCTGCACCCGCGCGAGCACCGACGCGGTTTCCGCGCCGACCTCTGCGGGGAAGCCCGCCCTTTGGCCGCCGTCCCGGACGATGAGGACCGGCGTGGCGCCAGCCTGGACGGCAACGCCCGCCTCGGCGATGTCCACCGGCACAACCGGGGCGAGATCGCCGTCCGGCACCGCGTATTCCGTCCATTCCACCGTGAGCGGCACCTCGCCCTGGCGGCGGGTCACCGCGGCAAGCTCCGGTACCGCCACCTCGCGCAACGCCACCGAGTCGATCGCGGCCACCAGTCCACCCGAGGCATCGGTCAGGGTCACGCGCACCTGGCCTTCACCCAGGCTGGTCAGGCGCAGCCAGCCGGCCGAGGCCCCGACGGCGTACAGCGACACCCCGGCCCACTCAGCGGGTACCAGCACGTTGTCCGGATCCGCCGGGGAATCGACGTACATCAGTGCCTGCGTCACCGCGTCGAGCAGAGCCGGATGCACCCCGAAGCCTGCTGCCGCTGCGCCTTCGGGCAGCGCGACCTCGGCGAGGACGTCCGCGCCAAGCCGCCACACCGAACGCAGTCCCCGGAACAGCGGCCCGTGGCGGAAGCCGCGCTCGGACAGCTCGCGGTAGAAGCCCTCGTGCTGCACGGCGACCGCTCCCGCGGGCGGCCACGGGAGCGGCTGCGGCGCCGGCTCGGGGGTGGCGTCCTCGGCCAGCGTCCCACTGCCGTGCAACAGCCAGCGGGCCCCGGATTCCGCTTCGGCACGCGAGTGGATGGACACCGTGAGGGCGCCGGAACCGTCCGACGCGCCAACGAACACCTGCACCTGGAGCCCCTGGTGCGGTGGCACGATCATTGGCTCGACGAGCCGCAGCTCGCGCACCACCGTCGCACCGACCTCGTCACCGGCCCGCAACGCGAGTTCCAGCAGACCGGCGGCAGGGAACACCACGGCGTCCGACACCATGTGGTCGGCCAGCCACGGCTGCGCCCCCACGGAAATCCTGCCGGTCAGCACCACGCCACCGGAAGCCGGTTGCGATACCACCGCGCCGAGCACCGGGTGGCCGGTCGCAGTCAGCCCCAGCCCGCCCGCGCCGCGCCGTCCGGCCGCGTCGAGCCAGTACCGCTGCCGCTGGAAAGGGTAGGTCGGCAGGTCCACCCGCGTCGCGCCGGATCCCGCGAACCACCGCGCCCACTCCGGTGACGTACCCGCGACGTGCAACCACGCCGCGGACCGCAGGAACCTGGTCGGCCCGCCGTCTCCCCGCCGGAGCGTGCCGCCGACGTGGACCACGGCCGACGGGTCCGCGCTGTCGAGCGTTTCCTCAACAGCGGGCGTCAGCACGGGATGCGGACCCACCTCGAGGAAGGTCCGGTACCCGTGCCGGAACGCCTCGCGGACGGCGGCTTCGAAGCGCACCGGTTCGCGGACGTTGCGGTACCAGTACTCCCCGGTCAGTGCGCCGGTGTCGAGCACGTCTCCGGTGACCGTGGAGAAGAAGGCCACCTCCGCGGTCGTCCGCCCGGTGACCGCGAGCGCGGCATCCAGTTCTTCGCGCACCTCGTCGATCTGCTGCGCGTGCGAGGCGTAGCGGATCGCGACGCGGCGAGTGCGAACGCCGTCGGCCTCGCACCGCGCCCGCAACTCCTCGATCGCCGCCGAGTCGCCGGACACCACGGTCGACAAAGGGCTGTTGACCGCGCCGACTGCCAACCGGCCCTCCCAACCCGCCAGCAGCTCTCGTGTCTGTTCGACCGGCAACGCGACCGTGAGCATCCCCCCTGTACCGGAGAGCGCGCGCAACGCCCGGCCGCGGCGGACCATGAGCGCGCTGGCTTCGGGTAGGGACAGTGCGCCTGCGACGTGCGCGGCGACGATCTCGCCCTGCGAGTGCCCGATCACTGCGGCGGGTCGTACTCCCACCGATTCCCACAGCCGTGTCAACGAGACCATCACCGCGAACAGGACGGGCTGCACCACGTCAAGGCGATCCAGTTCTGGCGCACCGGGTACGCCGCGCAGCACGTCCACCAGTGACCAGTCGACCAGCCCGTCCAGCACCGCCGCGCACTCACCCAGCTGCTCCGCGAACACCGGCGACGAATCCAGCAACTCCACCGCCATACCCGCCCACTGCGAGCCGTGCCCGGAGAACAGAAAGACCGGTCGATGCGGCATCGCTGCCCGGCCGCGCAGAACGTCCGAAGAGGACTCACCGGCTGCCAGCGAGCGTAACCCGGTGAGGAGTTGTTCCCGGTCGGTGCCGAGTACCACGGCCCGCTCGGTGAACGTGGATCGTGTGGTCACCAGTGAGAATCCGATATCGGTCGGATCCAGTTCCGGACGCTGCTCCCACAGCTCGACCAACCGCTCCGCCTGCGCGGACACAGCCGCCGCAGTGACCCCCGACAGCACGAGAGGAACCACCGGCAGCGGTTTGCGTTCCACAGGGGGCACCGGCAATGCGGACGGTTGCGCGAGAATGACGTGGGCGTTGGTCCCGCTGACCCCGAACGACGAAACACCGGCACGACGCGGTCGGCCGGTCTCCGGCCAGGCACGAGGTTGCGTCAGCAACTCCACCCCACCTGTCGACCAGTCCACCATGTTCGTCGGAGCATCCACATGGAGCGTCGCGGGCAGCACACCGTGCTGCATCGCGGCGATCATCTTGATCACCCCCGCCACCCCGGCAGCGGCCTGAGTATGACCGATGTTCGACTTCACCGAGCCGAGCCACAACGGGCGATCATCGGTACGGTCCTGGCCGTAGGTGGCGAGCAATGCACGCGCCTCGATCGGGTCTCCCAGGGTGGTGCCTGTGCCGTGCGCCTCGACGACGTCCACGTCGGACGTGTGCAATCCGGCGTTCGCCAGCGCACGCCGGATCACCCGTTCCTGTGCAGGACCGTTCGGCGCGGTCAGCCCGTTGCTTGCCCCGTCCTGGTTGACCGCCGAACCAGCCACCACCGCCAGCACCGGATGCCCCGACCGCACTGCATCCGAGAGACGTTCCACCACCACCGCACCAGCACCCTCGGCAAAACCGGTGCCATCCGCCCCCTCCGCGAACGCCCTGCACCGGCCATCCGGGGAGAGTCCGCGTTTACGTGCCATTGCGTCGATGGCGGCGGGCGTAGACATCACCGTGACACCGCCGGCAAGCGCCAGGGAACACTCTCCCGACCGAACCGCCTGCGCCGCCAGATGCAATGCCACCAGCGACGACGAACACGCCGTGTCCACTGTCACCGCCGGGCCCTCCAACCCCAGCACATACGCCACCCGGCCCGACGCGACACTGCTCGTGCCGTTGTCGCTGAGGTAGTCGGCGACCTCCTGAGGCGCGTCGCCGGCGAAGCCCGTGATGTAGTCGGAATAGGTCACGCCGGTGTACACGCCGGTCGCACTGCCCGCCAGTGAACGCGGATCGATCCCCGCCCGTTCCAGCGCCTCCCACGACACCTCCAGCATCAACCGCTGCTGGGGATCCATCGCCGACGCCTCACGCGGACCGACCCGGAAGAACCCCGCATCGAACTCCGCGACCCCCTCCAGAAAACCACCACGCCAAACCGGCCCCCCAGCCCCCCACCCACGGTCGACAGGCACCTCCGACGTCGCATCCCCGCCCCTGGCGACCAACTCCCACAGGCCGTCCATCGACACCACACCACCAGGCAACCGACACCCCACACCCACCACCACAACCGGGTCGTCCACCACGGCCACCGACGGCACAGCCTCGGCGGACCGGGCCGCCGGGAACACGGCGTCGACCACCGCGCTGATCGTCGGGTGCTCGAACAGCAGGCTCGGGTCGAACCGGCGGCCCAGGAACTCCGAAAGCCTGCCGACCAGCTCCACAAGACCGCGAGAGCCGAGGCCGAACTCCGCCAGCGGGCGGTCCGCTTCCACCCGTTCAGGAGCCAGGTTCGCCTGCGCAGCGATGGCTTCGACCAGCCAGAGCCGAACCGACTCCGGGGTCGCGACCGCTGCCGTGGTGGCGGGCGGTTCCTCGCTTCGCGCACGCGCGTCGGTCTCGTACCCACCGTCGAGATAGGCCGCGCGGCAGGCGTGCCGCTGGATCTTGCCGCTGCTCGTCTTGAAGATGGTGCGCGGCGGGATGAGGACCACGTCTCGCAGCGCCAGCCCGTGTCCGGCGCTCACCGCCCGCCGGATACGCTCCTTGATCTCCGCCGGTTCCCCTGCCCCGGGTTTCACCTCGGCCACCACGACCGGCTGTTCCCCGTCGACACCACCGTCGGCCGAAAACGCCGCCACGCAACCTGGGCGGACCGCGCCGTGCGCGCCCTCCACGGTCAGCTCCAGATCCTGCGGGTAGTGGTTCACCCCGTCGATCACCAGCAGGTCCTTGTGCCTGCCGGTGACGAAGAGTTCCCCGGCCCGGACGAAACCGAGGTCTCCGGTTCGCAGGTAGCCTGCGCGCCCGCCGCCGAAGACCTCGCAGGTGGCTTGCTCGTCACCCCAGTACCCGCGTGCGATGCTCGGTCCGGCGACCCGGATCTCACCTTCCTCGCCCTCGGCGCACTCGCCATTGGCGGTGAGATCGGCGATCACCACCGACACCCCGCTGGGCGGTTTGCCCGCTCCGACCACCTCGGCGCCCCGCCGGTCGCCGTCGCCCCGCGGCCGCTCGACCACGGTCGGCGCACTCCCGATCGCGGTCCCGCTCACCAACAGGGTCGCCTCGGCCAGCCCGTAGACCGATTGCAGAGCTTCCGGCCGGAAACCCGCCGGTGCGAACCGGTCCGCGAACCGCCGCAGTGTGTCCGCCCGCACCGGCTCCGCTCCGTTGAAGGCCACGCGCCAGTACCCGAGATCGAGGCTGTCCACCCACTCCGGCGAGGCGCGGCGTACGCCGAGTTCGTAGGCGAAGTTGGGTCCGCCGCTGGTGTGCGCCCGGTAGTGCGACACCGCGGTGAGCCACCGCTGGGGCCGTTCCAGGAAGTGCAGCGGCGAAAACAGGACTGAGCTCATCCCGGTGTACACGGTCTGCAGCACGGGGCCGATCAGGCCCATGTCGTGGAACATGGGCAGCCAGCTGACCGCGAGCACGCCGTCCCACGAAGCGGCCAGTTCGGGCGTGTGACCCATGACTTCGGCGATCGCCTGCTGGTTGTGCAGGAGGTTGCCGTGGGTGACCACGACTCCGCGCGGGGCACTCGTCGAGCCGGAGGTGTACTGGAGGAACGCGACCGAGTCCGCTTCAAGCGCCGGCCGGTCCCAGGGCGTGGTGTCGTCCGGTATTTCCTCGGTGGCCACCCAGCTCAGCGCGGCCAGCTCCGGCAGGGACTCGACCGCGGCACCGACGCCGTCGATGACGTACCTGGTTGACAGCACGGTGTCGATGCCCGCGTCGGCAACCACCTGGCGCAGCCGACGCAGCGACCGGTCGAAGTCCCCCGGCCGTGGCAGCGGCGCAGGCACCGCCACGACCGCGCCGGCCAGGCAGCCGAGGAAACCGCTGACGAACTCCAGCCCCGGCGGGTACAGCAGCAGCGCCCGCCGGCCGGTCAGCCCGCGCTCCCGCAGGAAAGCCGCGATCGACCGCACCCGGCGCCCGAGCCCGCCGTAGGTCAGTTCGGTGACATCCCCGTCGACGTCCCCGGTCTCCAGGAACCGATAGACGATGCGCTCGGGCTGCTGAGCCTCCCGAGCCGCCAGCACGTCCGAGAACGAGGGGTAAGTCATCTGACTCCAGCCATCAGAGTGCGCCATACGCGGCTCGATTTAGCCACGAACATACATGATGGACCGTCAGTTTACTTATGGGGCTTGGTAGTTCGTGCAGATCGGGGAATTCCGTTTGGGGGCATGCTGATGGCCCGGTTGGTCGCGTCGGGTGGGCGCCGGGTTCCACTGCGCCGGTGAGATGGTGCGGGTTGTCGGGATGTGCGGAGTGGCTGGTCAGCCGGGGTTCGGGAGGGTGTGGAGCCTGTGGTCCGGCAGCTTCGCGGCCGGCGGCGTCGGCGGGGACGGAACCGGCAGCGTCAGCAGGGTCTTGCGGGCGATGCGGACCTCCTCGGCGCCCGGGCCGAACTCCTGCAACTGCGCGGTGAGTTCCGCGTTGCGTCCCCGGGTGGCCTCGGCCTGCGCCGCGATCTCGCGCTCTTGCTCCTCCAGGTGCGCCCGGATAGGGGGCGGGCAGGGAACGGATCGAGGCGAACACGGCACTGTGCGCGGCCGTGGAGAACGCCTCGGGCGGGCCTTCCGTGGGTTGACGTGACGATGCCCCGTCCTTGCCCGCTGTCCTCAGCCGCGAAAGCCGACAGGACCGAACACCTCTAACGCGCCACATCCCGAACAGCCCGATATGCCCAGTGGTTTGACGGGAGGGAAAGAACTTTGCCGCACCCTCTTCCAACAGACTTCCACAAGTTCTACCGTAAGCACCCATCAGTGACAGGTGCACGTCCCCACCCCCCTCTCACGAAGACGGAGGACGCGAACCATGCGCGTTCAGTTACACACCACCCGCCGGCGGAACCACCCAAGAATCGTCGGAGCGCTGTCCGCCGCGCTGCTGTGTACGGCCGGGGTGACCGCCCTGCCCGCCTCGGCGAGCACGCCCCACGTCCCGGGCGCCGCCGGACCCGTTCCCACCAGCGCCACCGTGGACGCCGGCCGCGTACCCCGGCTCCCCAACGGGCTCGCCAAGACGCCCCCGATGGGCTTCAACAACTGGAACTCCACGCACTGCCGGGCGGAGTTCAACGAGGACATGGTCAAGGGCATCGCCGATCTGTTCCTGTCCAAGGGGCTCAAGGACGCCGGCTACCGGTACGTCAATCTCGACGACTGCTGGGCGCAGCCCGCGCGGGACGGGAACGGCAAGCTCGTACCGGATCCGCGGCGCTTCCCGCACGGCATCAAGGCGGTCGCCGACTATGTGCACTCCAAGGGCCTGAAATTCGGCATCTACACCAGCGCCGGCACCAAGACCTGCAACCAGGACGGATTCCCCGGCGGCCTCGGCCATGAGCGGTCCGACGCCCAGCAGTTCGCCGACTGGGGCGTGGACTACCTCAAGTACGACAACTGCAACAACCAGGGCGTGGACGCCCAGCAGCGGTACCGCACCATGAGGGACGCCCTGAAGGCCACCGGACGGCCAATCGTCTACAGCATCTGCGAATGGGGCGAGAACAAACCCTGGGAGTGGGCGTCGGCGGTAGGACATCTGTGGCGTACCACCGGGGACATCAGCGACTCCTGGTCGAGCATGCTCGATATCGTCAAGCAGAACCTGCCGCTGGCGCAGTACGCCGGCCCCGGGCACTGGAATGACCCGGACATGCTGGAGGTCGGCAACGGCGGGATGACCGACACCGAGTACCGCAGTCACTTCTCCCTGTGGTCGATGATGTCCGCGCCGCTGCTGATCGGTTCCGATCTGCGCAAGGCCACCCCGGAAACCTTCCAGATCCTGACCAACAACGACGTCATCGCGCTCGACCAGGACCCCCTGGGCAAGCAGGCCACCGTCCTCAAGTCCGAGTCCGGCCGCTGGACGCTGGTCAAGCAACTGGCCGACGGCTCCCGGGCGGTGGCGCTGTTCAACGAGACCGACGAGCCGCAGCAGATCTCCACCACCGCCAAGGACGCGGGCCTCCCGCAGGCCGACCACTACCGGCTGCGCGACCTGTGGCAGCACCACAACACGCACACCACCGGCACCATATCCGCGACCGTGCCCGCTCATGGCACCGTTGTCTACCGCGTCACCGCTCATAAGGGCGGCAGCTGAGCCACACCCGAGTGCCGGGTGGGTGTTCGCGCCTGCCCGGCACCAGGCTACGGGGAACCGTGCTCAGCGGATGGGCAGTTCGGGGAGCAGTGGCTGCTGGCCCATCCCCGCTTTCACCTTCACTTCACGCCCACAGGATCATCGTGGTTGAACCTGGTGGAACGGTGGTTCGGGGAGCTGACCAGCAAGAAGCTGCGGCGCGGCGTCCCCCGCTCGGTCCCGGCTCTCGAACGCGACATCCGTGCCTGGTCGGCCGACTGGAACGGAAAACCACGACCACTCAGCTGGACCAAGACCGCCGACGAGATCCTCGACAAAGTCGCGACGTACTGCAAGAGAATCTCTGACTCAGGACACCAGGGCAGCACCAACTGATCGACCGAGGCCGGACTCAGGCGGGCTGTTGCATCTCGATGGGGAGGTGCCGGGGGACTCGGAGCCTGCGGAGCCTGTGGTGCTCAGGGTCGTCGAGCCGCAGGAACGAGGGCTTCGGCATTCCTGCGGACGGGGCGGTGAAGTAGCCGGTTTCGGCCCATAGGGGCAGGACGGCGAGGGGGTCGGAGTTCTCGCCCTTCTTGGGCGAGGCGCGGGTGTGCATGCGCAGGCAGAAGGCGTAGCCGTTGATCCGAGAGACGCGGATCTTGATCAGCTCGACCAGGAGCGGGTCCAGGCCGGCGGCGGCCGCACTCTCCTCGGCGGTGGTCGACAGGGTGAGCAGGGCCTTGTAGCAGGCCGGGTGCTGCTTGCCGATGTCGACGCGACTGTTCCCGGTCATGATTCGTCGCTTGGCATGCGGTGTATGAATCTTCGGGACTACTGGTGGTCTGTGACGCGGATGATCGTCTTGCCGGGGGTGCGCTTGTCGGGAGCGAAAGCGTCGACGGTCTCTGCCAGGGGTCGGACATCGCCGATGATCGGCTTGAGACGTCCTTCGCGTACACGGACGGCGAGGTCGGCGAGGCGGGTGCGGTCGGGCTCGACGACGAAGAAGATCGCACGTCCGTCCTTGGGCCGGACGGTGACGGGGCGGGCGATGCTGACGAGCGTGCCGCCGGGACGGACCAGGGAGGCGGACCGGTCGAGGACGTCGCCGCCGATGACGTCGAAGACGACATCGACGTCGCCGATGTCTTCGAGGCGTTCGGCTTGCAGGTCGACGAAGGTGTCCGCGCCGAGGTCGAGAGCGGTCGTACGGTCGTCCGCGCGGCCGGTGCCGATCACGCGAGCGCCGGCCGCACGGGCCAGCTGGACGGCGAGGGAGCCGACGCCGCCCGCGGCGCCGTGGATCAACGCGGTCTGACCGGTGGCCAGGTGGGCGTGATCGAACAGGCCCTGCCAGGCGGTGAGCCCGGAGATGGGCAGGGCCGCGGCCGTGACGTGGTCGATGTCGGCCGGCAGCGGGGCGAGGTTGCGGGCCTCGACGGCGACGTACTGGGCGAGCGAGCCGTTGCGCGTCCAGTCGGCGAGGCCGAAGACGCGTTGGTCGACGCTCAACCCGGTGGTGCCGTAGCCCAGTTCCGTCACGACGCCGGACAGCTCGTGGCCAGGCACGCTGGGCGTACGGTCGCGGCCGGACCGGTCGGTCCAGGTGCCGGGCCAGGTCAGCTCACCCGGGGTGAACCCGGCGGCGTGGACGCGCACGATCACGTCGTTCTCGGCCGCGTGCGGATGCGGCAGGTCGGTGAGGGTCAGACCACGGACGCCGGCGTCGCGGTCGTGGACGGTGATGGCTCGCATGGACGGTTCCTCGCGGGGGACGGGGGCGGACGACGATGCGTGCGGCACCACACCAGTGGCGCCTGTTTCGTCTTGTTTCAGAGCCTAGATGCCGAGTGACCCAGGAGGCTGGTCCACTTTGCGGCCTTTTGGGTGGGGCGTTCGTGCTCCGAGTGCCCGCACGGAAAAAGTGCACAAGTAACTTGGCGAAGTAGCTTGTGTGATTTTTACGCTGAAACCATGACCAAGAACCCCCGGCCCCAGGAGACCGCCGCGACCGTACAGCGCCTCAACGACGCGATCAAGCGGCTTCGGGCACGGCTGCGCACTGAGTCGGGGCAGCACGCGGCCGGGCTACGAGGTCCTGACAAAGGCGTCGGACGTGTCTGTGGGTAACGAGGCATGTGGCGAGGCCGAGGAAGGCTTCGTGGATGTCGTCGCGTCGTTCCCATCGGATGCGTAGGCGGCGGAAGCCGTGGAGCCAGGCGATGGTGCGTTCGACTACCGGCCTGCTACAGCTGCCCGGCACACCCTGCGTCTGCCGGCCCGCCGAATCCAGCACCTGACCGAAGAGATCGACGACCTGAACCAGCGGATAGATAGCCGAGGCCGTCAAGGCGAGTACGCCCGGTCTGCTCGACGTACGCGGCGTCGGCCCGGACAGCGCCGCAGCCCTGCTCGTCGCCGCAGGTGACAACCCCACCCGGAACTACCTGCAGCGACGCCTCGCCGAGGGCAAGACGCGTCGAGAAGTCATCCGCTGCCTCAAGCGCTACATCGCACGGGAGGTCTAGCGGCTCATCGCCACTCCGAGTCCGGCAGCCAGCCGCGCACGTGCCGCAACCGCCACTTGACATCCATAGGGGCATCAACGCCCACCGGCCGGAGCCTGGCGACCCTGCGCGAGCGCGTGGACTTCTACCTCGCGCTGAGCATCACCTGGGGTCCGTACCGCCCCGGAACGCCCCCGGTGTCACGCCCGTCCGCAGCCGGAAGAATTTGGTGAAGTCGCTGGCGTCGGCGAAGCCGAGGCGGTCCGCCACCTCTTTCGCCGTCAGGCCGCTGTGCTGCAGCAGCCGCTTGGCCTCCAACAGCACCCGATCGTCGACGTACTGCTTGGCCGTGCGGCCGGTCGCGGCGGACGTGGCCCGGGTCAGTGTGCGCGGACTGTAACCGAGTGCCGCCGCGTAGTCCTCCACGCGGCGGGTCACCGCGTGGTCTCGCTCCACGGCCGCGTGGAAGCGGCGGAACACCTCGGACGAGGCGGCGGGCCGAGGAGCCGGACCGCGGGCCTGCGCGAGCCGCATCACCAGGACGGACAGCAAGGCGCGCAGCACCTCGGCGTGTGTCTGCAGCGGCAGCGAGGCCAACTGTCCGTACTCGTACCTGAGATGGTCGAGGGCGTGGCGCACACCCTCCGCGTCCGGGCCCTCGGGCGTGAGCGGCCGCTGCTCGTACGGCGGATCCATGTGTGCCGCCGCCACGGTCGCGGGCGGCAGGAACCCCGCCTCGAACAGCACGATCACCCCGTCCGCCGCCCTCAGATCCGCGCCGAACCGCTGGACCTGCCCCGGCCGGATCCACAGCCACGATCCCGGCCGCAGTTCGTACTCGACGAAGTCCACCCCCATCAGCAGCGGCCGGTCGCGGGCGCCGATCAGCTGGTGGAAGGACGGGCGCAGCGGCGCGTACGGGTCGTTGCCGTGGCGGCGCGCCCGCTCGTACAGGGCGGCGAGCTCCATCACCTCGACGCCAGCCGGTGCGCCGACGGTCGGGGTGTAAGCCAGGTCCCTGACGTCCGAAGGCCGATCCTGTCCGATTTTCCCCATCGCTGGTCCCGAGCGTACCGCCGCCGCGGCCGGACCGCCTCTTAGCGTGAAAGCACAGGTCAGCAACGTGTGAGGAGTGGTCCTGTGCGGTTGGTCGTGGGAATGACCGGGGCAACGGGCGCCCCGTTCGGTGTCCGGCTCCTGGAGAATCTTCGCGAGCTGCCGGACGTGGAGACGCATCTCGTCCTGTCCCGGTGGGCGCGCACGACGATCGAGCTGGAGACCGGCCTGTCCGTGGCAGAGGTATCCGCGCTGGCGGACGTCACGCACCACCCCGACGACCAGGGCGCCACCATCTCCTCCGGCTCCTTCCGCACGGACGGCATGGTGATCGTGCCGTGTTCGATGAAGACCCTTGCCGGGATCAGGACCGGGTACGCGGAGGGCTTGGTCGCGCGCGCCGCCGATGTCGTACTGAAGGAGCGGCGCAGGCTCGTCCTCGTCCCGCGAGAGACCCCGCTGAACGAGATCCATCTGCAGAACATGCTCGAACTTGCCCGCATGGGCGTGCAGTTGGTGCCACCCATGCCCGCCTTCTACAACCATCCGCGCACCGTCGACGACATCGTCGACCACGTGGTGGCCCGCATCCTCGACCAGTTCGAGCTGCCCGCGCCCGCCGCCAAGCGCTGGGCCGGAATGCGCGCGGCCCGCACTGCTTCGCGCGACGTCGCCTGAAGTCCGATACCCCCGCAAAGGAGTTCCCCATGGCTTATGACGATCTGCGCAGCTTCCTCGACACCTTGGACAAGGAGGGGCAGCTGCTGCGCATCACCGAGGAGGTGCTGCCCGAGCCCGATCTCGCAGCCGCCGCCAACGCGACGGGCCGCATCGGCGAGAACGCCCCCGCCCTCTACTTCGACAACGTCAAGGGCTTCACCGACGCCCGGATCGCCATGAACGTGCACGGCTCCTGGGCCAACCACGCGCTCGCGCTCGGGCTGCCGAGGAACACCTCGGTCAAGGAGCAGGTGGAGACGTTCGCGCGTCGCTGGGACGCCTTCCCCGTTGCGCCCGAGCGCCGCGAGGACGCACCCTGGCGCGAGAACACCCAGGAGGGCGATGATGTTGACCTCTTTTCGGTGCTCCCGTTGTTCCGTCTCAACGACGGCGACGGCGGCTTCTACCTCGACAAGGCCGCCGTCGTCTCCCGCGACCCCGAGGATGCCGACCACTTCGGCAAGCAGAACGTCGGCACGTACCGCATCCAGGTGATCGGCGCCAACCGGCTCGCCTTCCAGCCTGTCCCCATGCACGACGTCGCCCAGCACCTGCGCAAGGCCGAGGAGAAGGGCGAGGACCTGCCCATCGCCATCACCCTCGGCAACGACCCGGTGATGGCGATCGTCGCCGGGATGCCGATGGCCTACGACGACAGCGAGTACGAGATGGCCGGCGCACTGCGCGGGGCGCCCGCACCGATCGCCACCGCGCCGCTCACCGGCTTCGACGTGCCGTGGGGCAGCGAGGTCGTCATCGAAGGCGTCATCGAGTCGCGCAAGCGGCAGATCGAGGGCCCCTTCGGCGAGTTCACCGGCCACTACTCGGGCGGGCGCCGCATGCCCGTCATCCGCGTCGACCGCGTCTCGTTCCGAACGAACCCGATCTTCGAATCGCTCTACCTCGGCATGCCATGGACCGAGTGCGACTACCTCGTCGGCCCCAACACGTGTGTGCCGCTGCTCAAGCAGCTGCGCGCCGAGTTCCCCGAGGTGAAGGCCGTCAACGCCATGTACACGCACGGCCTGATGGTGATCATTTCCACGGCGAAGCGGTACGGGGGCTTCGCCAAGGCCGTCGGCATGCGCGCCATGACAACACCGCACGGACTCGGCTACGTGTCCCAGGTGATCCTCGTCGACGAGGACGTGGACCCCTTCAACCTGCCGCAGGTCATGTGGGCGATGTCGGCCAAGGTCAACCCGAAGGACGACGTCGTCGTCATCCCCAACCTGTCCGTCCTGGAGCTGGCCCCGGCGGCCCAGCCCGCCGGCATCACGAGCAAGATGATCATCGATGCGACGACGCCGGTCTCGCCGGACGTCCGGGGCAACTTCTCCACGCCCGCCAAGGACCTGCCGGAGACCGCGCAGTGGGCGGCCCGGCTGCAAAGCATGATCGCAGACTGTGCCTGAACAACCTCCCCGATCTCTTGAAAGGACAGACCTATGAACAATCTGCCTGTTGAGTGCCCCCGCTGTGCCTTCGAGACGGTCGCTCGGCTCGCCACCTCACCCGTCCCCGGAGTGTGGGACGTGCTCCAGTGCGGCCGCTGCCTGTACACCTGGCGTACGACCGAGCCCGCCCGCCGTACGCGGCGCGACACCTACCCCGAGAACTTCAAGCTGACGCCGGCCGACATCGCGAACGCGATCGAGGTCCCGGAGATGCCGCCGCTTCTCAAGTAGCACCTTGAGTGCTGCCGCACACCACCAGGTGCGTCGACAGCTCGGTCCGCGTCGCGTCCGGCTGCTCGCCCGACACCCCAGGCGGACGAGCAGCCGCGGCGCAGTGGACACCGTCTCCGCCAGTGGTGGCGGACCGTGGTCAGCGGTGGGACCCGCCAGATCCTGCGCAGCACCGTCCTGCACATCAGCCCCGACGGCCTTCGCTGGGCTCAGTGGGTCTTGGCGGACGAGCCGTTCCAGCTGGGGGAGCGGCCGATCGCCTGGCAGGTCTCCGCCCGAGCCGAGACCGGGACTCCGACCGCGACGTGGTCGGCCTACTTCATCCCGACATTCCCGGCGAGGCCCTGGCCGACTTCCTCGTCGCGCTCGATGTGCGAGACCACCCCACCGTGCCGGCCGCCGGGCCAGAGATGGTCCTCGACGCCGTCACCGCACACGGCTGGCTCCGCGACGCCGACCAGCCCGGCGTGGGAGCAGTGGACCCGACCTTCACGTCCCACCTCGACCTGGGCGAGATGCCACCGCTCATCCAGGACGCCGACACCCGCTTCCTGACCACGGAAGCCGACGACGCGCGACCGTACGGTTGGCAGGCGTGGGCCGAACCTGCCCTGGGCGCACCGATCTTGTGGGCCGCTTCCTTCGGCTCCAGCGTGCCGCATGACCTCGTTGCCGCATTCGCCCGCGCCATCAGCTCCACCGCACCGGTGCTGCGCCAGGCGCTGCCCGAGAGCACCCGGGAACGGCTCCTTCGGGCCCCCGCCGGCTGAGCACTGGAACTGCCTGTCTGGCCCTGTGAAGCCCGGCCCTCCGTCGCGGTCCGCTACGAGGCGACCGTTCTTGTCGCGGCCATCAACGAGTGGCTGTGACCGGCACGTTCGATCCACGCCTTAGTCGGGGGGTGACTCGTCGGCGAGCTGGTTGCTGCGGTCGATCTCCGGCATGTGTGTCTCGGCCCAGACCCGCAGAGCGGAGAGCGGTCCTTCGAGGGACAGGCCGAGCTCGGTGAGCCGGTAGTGGACGGCGGGTGGCACGGTGGGTTCCACTCGGCGCGCGACCAGGCCGTCGCGGACGAGGCTCTGCAGGGTGACGGACAGCATCTTCTGTGAGATGCCGGAGATACGGCGCCGCAGTTCCGCGAAACGGAGCTCGTCCGGCGCCTCCTCGGCCAGCACCTTGACCGCCATCGATGTCCACTTGGTGCCGATACGGTCGAGCAACTGGCGGGTCGGGCAGAGCGGATTCAGCAAATCACCCCGCTCACCGGGCCGCCGGCTGGGTTCGCCGGGCCTCGATGTGGTCACTCAGGGCTCACCACCTGAAGGGAAAGTGCCGTCTTGGGGGAACCAGGGTAGTTCCTTAGCGTGACGTGGTCACTATTCCTCACCACATTGGGAGCCTCTCCATGCCCGAGCTGCGGCGCGTCCCCGTCAACGGTGTCGAGTTGAACGTCGCCCTCGCTGGATCGGGCCCGGCCGTCCTGCTGCTGCACGGTTTCCCGCACACCTGGGAGCTGTGGACGGACGTCATGGCCGGCCTGTCCAGCCGCTACCGCGTCATCGCGCCGGACCTGCGCGGGTTCGGTGCGAGCAGCGGGACCGCCTCCGGGTACGACGCGGGAACCCTGGCCGAGGACGCCGCGGCGCTTCTCACCACGCTCGGCGTGTCCTCGGCTGCGGTGGTGGGCATCGACGCGGGCACCGCGCCGGCCTTCCTCCTCGCCCTGCGCCGCCCCGGTCTCGTCCGGCGCCTGGTCGTCATGGAGTCCGTTCTGGGCAGGCTGCCCGGCGCCGAGGAATTCCTTGCCGACGGGCCGCCGTGGTGGTTCGGCTTCCATTCCGCCGCGCCCGGCCTTGCCGAGACCGTACTGGAGGGCCACGAGGCCGCCTACGTCGACTGGTTTCTGAGCACTGGCACGCTCGGCGACGGGGTGCGCCCCGCCCTCCGGGACGCCTTCGTCCGCGCATACACCGGCCGCCAGGCGTTGAACCGCGCGTTCTCGTACTACCGGGCGCTGCCCGAGAGCGCGGTACAGATCGAGCAGGCGGTCGCCACTGCCCGCCTGACGGTGCCAACGATGACGTTGGGCGCCCGGCCCGTCGGTGCGGCACTGGAACGCCAGCTCCGCCCGATCACCGACGATCTCACCGGACACGTCATCGAAGACTGCGGCCACATCATTCCGCTGCACCGGCCGCGCGCCCTACTCACGCTGCTGCGTTCATTCCTTGCCGGTGAGGACGCGAAAGCAACGTGACCGGGTCCGGAGGGCTGACTTTCGATACACGCCCTATGGGGCCTTGACTACCTTTTTACCTGACGCTTTGTGGGCAACGATCTGCTCTGCGCCTATGGACACCACGCAGGGGCGCGGGCTCGTGGCCAACACGGGCGGAGGTGGCGTTCCGTCAATTCGCGGGAGCGCAGCTGCAGATCGCCGGGCCCGTACCCCAGACGGGCACCAGCCCCGGAAGCTGTGATGCTGCTCGCCCGGGCGGGATGTGCCCGAGCGTTACGGTCCGCGGGAGACCGCGCACACCCCCTTCCGATGCGGGCAGAGCGCCGGCACGTGGGTGACGGTGTTGCAGAAGCTGCAGGTCACAGCGCCGCGGCCGAGCGCCGAGTAGGGCACGAAGCCGATGCCCAGTTCCCGGACCACCGCCAATGCGGTTCAGGGCGGGCCCTGGGGAAAGCGCTGCGGTCTCGTTCAAGCCCTTGGAGCTCGCAGGTGTCGACGTCGGGCCAGCTCCTCGTCGTCGACCAGGGTGAGCATGGGCTGACCGGGCGCACACAACATGGTGACGAGGAATCGGCTCCAGGAGTCCGTCCGGTTGTTGCCGTCCTGGTAGTGGATGACATCGCCACCCGGTTCCCAGAACGTCTCCCCGGCCCTGATCACCCGCTCGGGCTCGCCTTCCAGCTCGAAGAGCATCTCCCCCTCCAGCATGTAGCCGAAGGCGGGTCCCGAGTGCCGGTGGGGAGGGGTGCCGGGATCACCGGGAGGGAAGGCGACGAGAACCGTCATCGCCTCTGCCCCCTCCGGAACGAACGGCGGTTTCGCCGACTGCAGCACGGTGAGCGCCGTCTTCCACGCTTCCGAGCGTGGCCGGCTCCCGGCGCCGCCCGCCGTCGGTTCGTCGTTCGCCATGGGTGGGGCCTCCTGCGGTAGGCGGGCTGGGTCAGGAGAGCCAGTCCGTGTAGTGGGTGGGGGCGATACGCGCGTCGCCCTTGGTGGTGAGAACGTCGCCGCTGACGGCGGCGAACATGCCGGCCGTGCCGTCGGTGACGACGCTGCGACCGTCGGGACGGGCGTTCAGGGTGATCCGTCCGAGGTCGTCTAGGGCGAAGACGTCGGGCCCGCCGACGTTGAGAGTGCCGTTCAGGGGGGTACCCGCGGCGACTTCGGCGACGGCGTCGGAGACGTCCTGGGCGGCGATCGGCTGGATCGGGGTGGCGGGCAGACGGACGACGTCACCCTCGGTGGTCCACGACAGGACCGCGGCGACGAACTCCATGAACTGGGTGGCGCGCACGATCGAGTACGGGACCGGCCCGGCCTTGAGGATGTCCTCCTGGAGGGCCTTGGCCCGGTAGTAGGCGAGGCCGGGGACTTGGTCCGTGCCGACGATCGAGAGGATGACGGCGTGCCCGACCCCGCCCTTCTGGCCGGCGGCCAACAGGTTTTCCATCGAGGTCTGGAAGAACGCGAGGGAGGCGTCGTCGAACGTCGGGGAATTGGTCAGATTGACGATGACGTCGGCGCCGGCCACCGCCTCCTCCACACCCTTCCCAGTGACCACGTCGACGCCCGTGGACATGGAATGCGGCACGGCCTCGTGCCCTGCCGCGTTCAGCTTCTTCACGACCTGCGATCCGATCAGGCCCGTACCGCCGATCACTGCGAACTTCATCGGTCACCTTTCGTCGCGTACCGCCGGGTCATGCCCCCAGCCTGCGACGGCTCGGTGTGCGGCGCACCCGGGCCGTGCCTGGAGAGCCGGCGCCCCGTGACGTACCCGTGCTGCTGAGCTCCGAGGCGGCACACCAGGTGGTGCTCTGGCTCGGTAGCGATCTGCCAACGTCAGGTCACCCATGCCGCACGGCCCGTAGCAGCCGAAGCGGTCCGGCTCGATCGAACATACGATGGTCGGGAGCGGACTCGGGCGGCTCGCCGTGCCGGCCGTCGGGAGGGGCACCCGAACAGCCCGACCGCAGCGCACACTCTCCAGCCGGCTGCGCTCGTCACCATGCGTTACTCGGACCCCAGGGAGCATTCCCATGGCTGCTCAGACCGCATCGATCGTCCTTGAGCCCGAGGCACAGGACATCGCCGACGCGACCTCGCAACACCCGTTCCTGTACGAGCTGGAACCCACCGCGGCGCGCAAGGTCCTCGACGACCTCCAGGCCGCACCGGTCGACAAGCTGCCCGTCGACGAGGAGTGGGTCACCGTTCCCGCCGCCGTGGGCGACGTACGGGTCCGCATCGTCAAGCCGCGGGGTGCCACTGGGACGCTGCCCGTCGTGCTGTACATGCACGGCGGTGGCTGGGTACTCGGCAATGCCGGCACGCACGACCGCCTGGTGCGCGAGTTGGCGGTCGGCGCCCGTGCGGCGGTGACGTTCGTGGAGTACACACCGTCGCCCGAGGCGCACTACCCCGTGGCCATCGAGCAGGGCTACGCCACCGCGCAGTGGATCGTCCGCGAGGGTGCGACCAAGGGGCTGGACGCACAGCGCATGGCAGTGGCCGGGGAATCGGTCGGCGGAAACATGACGGCCGCACTCGCCCTCATGGCCAAGGAACGCGGCGACGTCACGTTCGTACAGCAGTCGATGTACTACCCCGTCACGGACGCGGCCATGAACACCGATTCCTACGACCAGTTCGCCACCGGCTACTACCTGAGCCGCAAGCTGATGGAGTGGTTCTGGGACGCGTACACGATCGACCCGGACCAGCGCGCGGAGATCACCGCATCTCCCAACCGCGCCGCCATCGACCAGCTCACCGGCCTGCCGCCCGCCCTGCTGATCGTCGACGAGGCCGACGTGCTCCGCGACGAGGGCGAGGCATACGCCGCCAAGCTCCGAGCAGCCGGCGTGCCGGTGACCACCGTGCGCTACGACGGCACGGTCCACGACTTCATGATGCTCAACTCGCTGAGCCAGTCCAAAGCCGCTCGCGGAGCCATCGACCAGGCCACCGCGTTCCTCCGCAACGCCCTCGGAACAGCCCAGGTCTAGGTGGCGCCGCGTCAGGTCCTGGTTCTGCATGTCGGCAGGGGGCGGCCGCAGGCGGTACAGGTGCCGGTCCAGCACGTCACCCCCACGGTGATTGGTTCACGAACTGCTGCACGGCCTGCACGGCCGGCAGCCGCTCGGGCGTCGGCAGGGCCCGGGGACGGTGTCGCGGCGCGGCGGCGACGTGGATGTCGCTTGGGCCCTGTCCGGCGGATCTTGTGACCGTCGTGGTCTCGGGTCGTTCGCACGCCATGGGGTGGGGAGATCTGTCGAACGCGGAGTGGGTCCGGCTGAAGCCGCATCTGCCGGAGTCCGGGAAGCGCGGTGGCCGTTGGGCCAGCCACCGCAGGATCATCAACGAGATCTTGTACCGGCAGCGCACCGGGGTGCCCTGGCGGGATCTGCCCGCGCGTTTCGGTCCCTGGAAGACCGTGCACGAGCGGCACAGACGCTGGTCGGCGGATGGCACGTGGGACAGGGTCTTCGCGGCCGTACTGGCCGACGCCGACGCGGAAGACGGCATCGACTGGTCGATGGTGAGCGTGGACTCCACCTCCTGCCGGGCCCACCAGCACGCCGCCGGGCCCGCAGAACAGCGCCGCGAGTACTGGGGAACGGCGCACACCCCTGGCAGCATCGCCCTGACGAGGGACTCGGACGCTCCCGGGGCGACCTGACCTGCAAGATCCATCTCGCCGGTGAGGGCGGGCGCCGCCCTCTGGCCCTGCTGATCACTCCGGGCCAGTGGGGCGACGCCCCTCAGCTCATCCCGGTCATGGAACGCATCCGCGTCGGTCGGCTGGGCGGCGGGCATCCGCGCACCCGGCCCGACCACCTCGGCGGCGATAAGGCGTACTCGTCCCTCCGTAACCGTCGCTACCTGCGACGACGCCAGATCAAGCACACCATCCCCGAACCGAGGAACCAGCGGGCCAACCGCCGACGCCGGGGCAGCAGGGGCGGCCGGCCCGCCGGCTTCGACAAGACGATCTACAAGCGCCAGGAACGAAGTTGAGCGGACGATCAACGCGTTGAAGGGCTTCCGGGCGGTGGCCGCAAGGCCGGCCCGGACCGCGGACAACCATGCCTTGCTCGACGGTGCTGCGGTCGCCGGAGGCACCATCGACGGCACGCCCAGCGGGGCCGTCCTGCTCCACGCCCCCTGTGCCGGGGCGCTCCGCACGTCGTGCGGCGTCCCGAACAGCCGGGCTGACCAGGCTCCTGCTGCTCACCGGGGAATGCCCCGAACCGGCCTGGCAGGTAGACGGCGTCGGCAGGGCCGAGATCTGCCGGGCGCACGCCGCTTCCCCGCGTGACGCGAGTTCTTCGAGCAGAAAATCGCCGAAGTGTTGGCGGCAGGTGCCGGTGAAAGCCGGATGGGACAAGGCTGTGCGGAGCAGCTCGTAGTTCACACCCTGAGAGCTCGCACGGCTGCCCTCATGTCGTGCTCGGTTCCTCGGGATGTGCCCGGGCGGCTGCACAGGAAGAGCCCGGCGCTGAGCAGGACGAGGTTCTTGACGACGAATTCGCCAGTCATCGTCAGCTGCCAGGGGTTGGCGTGCTGGAAGGCGATTCCCGGGAGAAAGACCAGAACGCTGAAGGTGCTGAGCATGTGGGCGGCGAACAGCGGCAGCAACCACATGAGGCGACGTCCCGACAGGAACCAGAGCCCTACGACGATTTCCAGGATGCCCACCGCAGACACGAACCAGCTCGGGGTGGTGAACGGCACGGCATCGCGAACGAGCTGGCCCACGGGGGTGGAGTCAGCTGCCTTGAGGGCCCCGAACCATACGTAGACCATCCCGAGGGACAAGCGCAGGGCGAGAAGTCCATGACGGTTGAGCTGGCGCAGAGCGAAGGTGAGTGACGGCATGCTTCTTCTCAATCTCGACATCTGGCGATTCGCCTTCCAAGATCTTCACAGCCGGTTTCGCCATGCGAGTCCCCAAAGGAATCACCACGGCGCACAACCGGCGAGTGGTCCCGGCATGAAGGTTCCGGGCCTTCGGCTACCGCCGACAGCCCAGACTTGACGATCGAAACCGCAATGATGGTTCGATCCGGCAGTGGTCTCGGCGCTGCCCCCCCAGCTATCAGCTGGCACTGAGCCGGCGCGCGGGCATCCGCGCACGTCGGCAATCCGCCCATCGACCCGCGTGAGGGGACAAGCGGTCAGCAGCAGACCGGACGTACCGGCGGGCCCCTGCGGAAGACGGCGTATCGCAGCGGCCACGCGCGCAGCCGCCGAATGGGACCGTAAACGGCCCCGGGACGTACAGGGGAGGCCGGGCCGACATAGGCGAATGACTGCAGAGCACGCCGCAGCGGTGCGAAGACAGAGGCGGCCAACGACCGGCACAGGCGGAACGCCGCCGCCTCACCGCGCCACAGCCACAACCCGCAGATCAGCGCGGCCAGGCCGTGCGCGAGCCCCATGCCGAGGGACCACGAGTGTCCGGCGGTCGCCATGCCCACGGAGCCGGACATTCCGCTCATGCCGGCCATGCCGTCGTGCGCGGTCATGGGGGCAGACATTGTGGATTCCGTCGGCGACTGCCACAGGCTGAACGCCGTGTGCAGCACGACCTGCGCAGCCACGGCGGAGCCGGTGACCACGAGGGCGCCGCGCTCCCGCCCGGTCAGCCACCACGAGCCCGCCATGGTCGCGGCGAACGCGTACGCCACCACCCACACGGGCACGGCCTGACCGGACATCAGCGCGTGCCCCAGAGTCGACGCCACCACACACACCGCCGCGAAGACAGCAGCACGTGCGAGGCGGAATCCAGGCCCAGGGGTCACGGCCGCCAGCGTAGTACCAGCGGACCCCCGCAAAGGGGGCCAAGGCGCATGTTTCCGTATTTTTTTGACATATTCGGGCAATTGGATGCCGTCATCGTGCTCACAGCTGTCGAGGGTTGCCTGCACGGCCGTCCGGGGCGTCTGCCTCACGTCATCACGCGCGCTGTGAGTCATGCCCTCACGCCGGAACTCACCCTCCTGGTCGCCCTACACCTCGACGGCGAGTGAGCGCAGCAGGGTGTGCCTCCTGTCGTGACGTAGCGACCAAGGTGGAAATCCGCAGGGCGTGCTTGCGGTTCACCAATCAGCGACGCCTTCTCGCCTTGATCCCTGACGCCATCTGGAGGGACTCCGGGAGGGCGGTGAGCGGCGTTCTGCCCGTTTCGCGCTTTTGGCTGGGTCTGCCGGGCCGGCAGTGGCCTCTCCGGGTGGCTATGGCCGTGGCTGGGTGAACAATGCCTGCTCGGGCTCGGTCAGGATCCCGGTTCGGCCAGCCGCTTGAGCTTCCCCACGGCCTGGGAGCTGTCCGGGCTGTCCTTCCCTGGTCGCGCCGGCGTCGGTGGTGGGGCCCCTACGGCAGCACTTCCTCCGTCACCTCGATGTGGCCCTGGTCGGGGTCGATGACGCCGCCGAGGCGTTGGAAGGCGCCGTCGGTGAGGTCGAGGCACTTGGGTTCCTGCGGGGTCTGGGTGAAGGTGCCGCGGTCGTTGATGCGGACGATGAGGGAGGAGCCGTTTGCGTTGTTGGTGACCTTCACCCGGGTGTTGAAGGGGAGTTATCGAGCGGGAATGCGGGCAGGGCTGCGGTTCAGCCCGCCGCGCGGTAGGCGGCGCCCACCTGCGTGGCGGTCGTGCCGTTGTACAGTCCGGTGCCGTCGCCGCGGCTGGTGGAGAGCGTGAACCAGGCATACCGCTCGACGAACGGCAGGCCCTGGAGCATGGCCGTCGACTGCTGCACGAAGGCCTCCTGCTCCGTCTGCGTCGGGTACCGCGGTGTGCCGGACGAGAAGTCGATGAGGGCGTACTCGGTGAGCCAGAGCGGCTTCTGGTGGCGGTCGTGGGTGGCCTGGAGGTAGCCGCGCAACTGGCTGGTGGCGTTGGCGGCGTTGAAGTCGGCGCCGTACCAGTGGACGGGCAGGAAATCGACCTTGAGGCCGCGGCCGGCGGCGCCCTGGAGGAACTGGTCGAGCCAGCCGCCGGCGGTGTCCGCGCCGGTGGCCACCGCGGGCGCGCCGAGCCGCAGGCCCGTCGACTGCAACCGGGGCCACAGGTCGAGCGCTTGGTTCACGGGCATGGTCGCCTGCCCCGGATGGTCGGGCTCGTTGAAGCCGAGCAGGGTCGTGCCCTGCTGCTTGGCCTGGTTCAGCTCGTCGTCGGTCACCGAGCCCGGCCCCCAGATCATCGGGACGAACTCGACGCCGTCGGGCGCGGCGATCCCGGACCGGCCCGAGGACCAGGTGTAGAACCAGCCGGCCCTGGAATCGGCGAGGGCCTGGGCGTCGCCGGGAAAGTTCCAGGCGCTCACGCCCTTCTTCTTCACGTCGGCGGCGTCCGGAACCGTGATCCGGTTTGTGGCCGTTGCCGGGGTGCCGTCCGGGGCCGGGGCAGCCGCGGCGCGGCCGGCGGCCGAGAGCGCGAGCGGGGCCGCCAGCGCGGCGGTGAGGATGCTTCTTCTGCGCATGGTGTGTTCCCGTCCGGTCAGGCGCCGCGGTGGAATTCGACGGTGAAACCGCTGCACCGGCTGCACTGCTGCATGACCTGGTTGCCCGGCTCCTGGTCCTGCCCCGACCAGCCGTACGCCTTCGGGCAGTTGGTGGCGATCATGTCGCTGTAGGGGGTCTTGGCGTCGCGGTTCGGGCTGGTGCACAACTTCGGCGTGCCGTCGTCCCACCGCGTCAGGTTGTCCGCGGGGCACTTCGGCAGCAGATCCTCGGCGCAGCCCACCTCGCCGCAGCCGCCACCGGAGCCGGACACCTCGGTGGGCGTGATCGTGATCGGCACGGAGAAGGCGTTGACGTAGCTCACGTTGTACCAAGGCGCCAGGCCGTCGCCGCTGTCGAAGTTGAACTCGGCGAGACTGACGGGCTGTTCACCGGTATCCGGCGCGCAGTGGTCGGCGAAGACGCCGCAGTCGCCCAGCTCGCAGTGGAAGCTGCTGCCGGACGCGCCGCTGCACCCCATGCGGGCGAAGAACTTGCCGCGCCAGTAGCCGGGGGCCGTGTCCTCCGGGACGGTGACCGTCGCCGACTGCCCGGGGTCCAGGACCGGCAACGACCCGAAGTTCTTGGAACCATCGGCGTTGACGGCGCTGCCGACCCAGATCTTCTTGCCGGTGCTGTTGACGAATGTCACCGTGTGGGCGCCCACGGTGGCCGCGGCCGGCGTGGCGCCGTCGAGCGCCGTATCCGTGGCCGTCTTCGCCTGGGGCCGGGCGTCCGTATGCGACGGGACCAGCACCAGTAGCGCGGCGACCACGGCGATCATGGCCGTCAGAGTGCTCAAAGCCTTGCGCAAAAAAGCTCCTCCGTCGAATGTGTGGGGGGAGGCGGGGAGGCGGGGCCGGGTCGGTCACGTCGGTGGGTGGGCGGGGCGAACGTCGGCGTGGCGTGCGGCGGCCGGAGTGCGTCGCGGTGGCCGCGGTCCCGGCCGAGCCGGAGCCGGGCGCCTGCGGCGCGCCGGGAGGACAGAGCGGGGCCTGCCACGGCCCTGGCCACGAGGGCACATCGGTTGCGCGTGGCAGGACTTGGGCGGTTGGGGGCCGGTGGATGCGGGAGCGGTAGGCGGACGGTGACGCGGCCGATCATCGGTGGGGTCGTGCAGGATGGCAACGTTGCCATCCCCGGGCGCGGAAGTCCCAGGAGTACGTGCGGGATTCCGACGGGCCCATATCAGCCGTCGTCTCCGCGCCTGTCAATGGACGAGATCCGTTTCCGGCCAGGGGAGGGGAGGCGGCGGGGTGTGCCGCGACCGGTTCGTGTACCGGCCCGCGGTGTTCTCGGAGGAATTGAGCGCCGTCATGCACATTCAATGCGGCCCATGTGGCGGCCGCTGTCGTTGATCAGGTTCATTCGACCGCCGGTGGCTCCGGTCACCGTCGTTTGACGTACTCGACGATGTCGATGAGGTCTTCGAGGTCTCGTGGCTGGCGATCGAGCCGGTCGAGGTCGTAGAAGGTGGCGCCGTCGATCATGCCGAGGGCGAGGTCGGCGAGCAGCTGGCGGAACTCGGGCCGTAGGACGATCCAGTCGATGGTGCCGTCGGCTTTGGTGATCTTAAGTCGGGTGGTAAGGCTGCCCCAGATGCACGGCGGACGCCATCGGCGCACGATGAAAGGGACGTGAGTGTTCCGACGATCCTGCGTCCGGGGTGGGCGACATGGATGTGCCACAGGAAATGTCCCAGGCGCTCTCCGACAGCCTCGCCGATCTCCTCCCAGTCGACGGAGTGAACGGCGTCGACATCGGGCTCGATGCCTCGGGGGAGTCGTTGAGGATGCGGATCCTGGTCAGTGACCCGGACCACCCACCCGGCGGGCTACCGGAGACCATCGGTGGATTCCCCGTGCTGCTGGTGCTCGGCGACCCGGTTGCCGAGCAAGGATGCGCATCTGATGAGGCGAAGCACGATCCGCTCGTCGGCGGGATCCAGATCGGCCCGCGGACCACGACGGGCGGCCTGGCCACCGCCGGAACCCTCGGCTGCATCCTGCGCGACAGGGCCAGCGGAGACCCCGTCGGCGTGAGCAACGCCCACGTCATCTGCGGGATGCCGGACGTGCTCCAGCAACCCGCCCCGCACACCGATCCGCCATCGGGCCTCGAAGAACTCGGCACGGTCCAGCACTGTGAGATTCCCAGCAGCCCGGCGTTCTTCCCGACGCCCGGCATGGGCGGGGTGTCCGGCGAGTTCGACGCGGCCACCTGCTCGGTCGACCTCGCGATCAACAAGGGCAGGATGGCGAACGTGGGCGAGATAGCCGACCTCGGCACCGTGACGGGCTTCGGCTCACCGCACCTCGGCGACCGGGTGCGCAAGCGGGGCTACAAGACGCGTCTCAGCCACGGCGTGGTCGACGGCACACTCGGCAGCTACCAAGTCAGAGACGAAGGCGGCACGGTGCTGTGGTGGATGCTCGGGCAGACGTCCATCGCCATGCTGCCCGACCTGGGCCTCAATCCGTGCGGAGTGTGGTCCCGGCACGGCGACTCGGGATCGGTAGTGGTGAACGATGCCAACGAGATCGTCGCGCTGCACTTCGCCGGAGACGGCGGACATGGCTACGCCACCGACTTCGCCACGGTCGCCGTCGCGCTGGGCGTCGGCCTGTGACTGACGGCTGCGCCTTCAGCGCACGTCCATCGGCAGGGCGGGGTCGGTTGGTCCGGCTTCCGCACGGGGGCAGCGCCAGAACATTGCGTAGCCGTTGGGTGCCTCCTCGAACCGGGCGCCGTCGAAGACCGCGCTGTGGACGCGCTTGAACGCCTCCCGTGTCAGGAAGCGGTCACCGGCCCGGTGTGCCAGCCACGCACCGGTCCGCAGCCGGAACACGGTCCAGACCCTGGACTGGCAACCCACAGCAGACACCATGGATTTGACCGGCGAACCACCGAACGCGCCGGTCGACGTCACGGTCGCCTCGCACGGCATCTACAGCGACAGCCAGCCCTTCTTCATGCTCCTGGCGACGCTCGCACCGGGTGTCTCGCACCTCCGGGAAACCGTGTGGCGCCGCCGCTTCACGCACGTCCCGGAACTCCGACGGCTCGGCGCCGACATCGAGGTGACCGAAGCCCGGGCCCGGATACGCGGCGGCTGCCCGCCCAACCGCCCGGATCAGTCCGTGGCCGGCGGCGACCTCCGCGCCGCAGCCGCCCTACTGCTCGCCGCCCTCGCGGTGCCCGGCCAGGTCCGGGTGCACGGCGCCGAACATCTCGTACGCGGCTACGAGGACCTGGTCACCGACCTAGTAAGACTGGGAGCACATATCCGGTCCGAGCCCTGAACGACGGCCGGCACTGCGGAGCCGGGACCGCTCATCGACACAGTCAGGGAGGGCCGCCGAGAATGCTGTGTTCTGTCGGCCGACGTCCACACCCTGACTGTGCCGACAACGCCGTCCGAGCTGCCCCCGTGCCAACTCGACAGTGCGGAGCGAGGCGTTCCTTGACGACATCGGCGGTTCGGAACGTGGCGGGACGGGGCGGTTGGACCACGATGTGGTGCAGGTAGCGCTCGACGATGGCGCGGCGTTGACGCAATGTGCCCGATGTCCAGCGCTTGAGAAGCTCGTCCGCTGACACAGTGGGGGATGGCGTGGTCTCAGCGGCTTCTACGGCCTCCCGGTGCGCCGAGGTTTTCCGGTTGATGGCGGCCCGCATGGTGAAGTAGTGCGCTCGGCGGAGAATTGACAGTTTGTTACTCGCTACCACTGGGTTCTCTGGTACGTCTGGCCGAAACGGTCGAAACCTGACAGGGCGCACATGCCCCACGCCTCCGAATTCCGGAGCGAGACGTATTGCGTTAGAGCGCACTCCAACTCCTACGTTCGGAAGCATGCGATACAGCAAACTCGGAACAACCGGACTGGAAGTCTCCGCCATCACCCTCGGCTGCATGAGCTTCGGCGAGCCGGACCGGGGCGGCGAGCCCTGGTCGCTGGGCGCGGACGCCAGCCGGGACATCATCAAGCAGGCCCTCGAGGGCGGCGTCAACTTCCTCGACACGGCCAATGGGTACAGTGCCGGAAGCAGCGAGGAGATCGTCGGCCAGGCGGTCAAGGACTTCACCCGGCGCGAGGAGGTCGTTCTCTCCACCAAGGTCTGGATGCGGATGCGCCCCGGCCCGAACGGCGCCGGGCTGTCCCGCAAGGCGATCTTCGCCGAGCTCGACGCCTCCCTGAAGCGACTGGGGACCGACTACATCGACCTGTACCAGATCCACCGCTGGGACTACGACACCCCGATCGAGGAAACCCTCGAAGCGCTGCACGACGCGGTCAAGTCCGGGAAGGTCCGCTACATCGGAGCCTCTTCCATGCACGCCTGGCAGTTCGCCAAGGCCTTGTACCTGGCTGACCTGAACGGCTGGACCCGGTTCGTGTCGATGCAGGACCACTACAACCTCATCCACCGAGAAGCAGAGCGGGAGATGCTCCCGCTCTGCGCCGACCAGGGCATCGGCGTGATCCCGTGGAGCCCGCTGGCGCGGGGCAGGCTGACGCGGGCCCGGGACACCGCCACGGCGCGTGCCGAGACCGACGAGGGCGGCAAGATCCTCTACCGCGACGAGGACCAGGCAGTGGCCGAGCGCGTCCACGAGATCGCGGGCAAGCGGGGTCTGTCCCCGGCCCAGGTCGCCCTGGCCTGGGTCATGCGCAACCCGGTGGTGACCTCGCCCATCGTCGGGGTCACCAAGCCGGCCCAGCTGGCCGACGCGGTCGCCGCGGTGGACGTCGAACTCGACGAAGACGAGGCCGCCTACTTGGAGGAGCCCTACCAGCCGCACGAGGCCGCCTACCTGGAGGAGTCCTTCTACAAGCCGCAGCCTGTGGCGGGCTCCCGGTAGTCCGGGCTACCGCCGGGTCTTCGACGAGTCCTTGGCCTCGGCCTTCACGGCCCTGTGGTCGGCCCGGCGGTGCTCGCGGGCGGTCGCGCGCAACTGCATGATCCGCGCGCTGCCCGCCAGCGCGGTGAGCAGGATGCCCGCCACCGCGCCAGCAGCAGGGCCACGCGCAGCGGAACGTGCCCGTGGGCACCGAAGCAGCTGACGTCCACCGACTGCTCCTGAAGCTCGGGCGTTTCGAGCTCGCGTTGCCTGAGCAGATCACGGTGCACCTTGACGCGGGCCACGACTCCACGGTCACCCGCAAACCGCTGACCGATCTCGGCTGCGAGTGGCGGATCCGGCCCAAGGGCATCGTGATCCCGATCAACCACACTCGCCGCTGGGTCGTCGAGCGCACCAACTCCTGGTACAGCCGCGGCTTCAACTTCACCCCGTCCTGCACGGAACGTCGAGCGGTCGTCATCAACGCACTGCTGGCGTCGATGACCGCGATCATCGTGATCCGGCGCCTCATCCGCGAAGCCCGGACCAGCCAACGCTGGGACACACGGCCAGCCCGCCGACCATGACGCCTTGTCCGCTACCCGCGGAATCTCCTACAACGAAGATCCGTCTTGCTGCCGACGGCCGTGTCGTCCCCTCGCGTTCGTCCTGACCGGCGGCCAAGCGGGCGACGCACCCACCTTCATGGACGTCATGGCCGGCCTCCGTGTACTACGTCGCCGCGGACGGCCCCGAACCAGGCCGGACGTAGTCATGGCCATCCCGTGGTTCCCCATGGCAACCGGTCAGCTCGCACGCTCCGGAGGTCCTCCGGACACGCTCGCCAAGACCTACGATGCGCCCCTCCCAGCTGGCCCTGGCCTGGCTGCTGCGATGCTCCCCGGTGATGCTGCCCATTCCCGGCACCTCCGGCGTCCCCTGCGTCGAGGAGAACACTCACGCAGCGCGGATCGCCCTGAGTGACACCGAGTTCCAGGCACTCAGCCGAGCCGTTCAACCCAGCGGCCCGCGCCGCGAAGCATCCTGTGGGTTGCCCCGGCCACGCCGAGCTCCTGCCCCATGGCCAGGGGCTCCTCATTCATTGCGTGCTCCGCACGCCCGAATTTCTGGGCCCCGCGCGCCGGCGGCAACGTCTCAGCTGTGGTGGGCCCGGGCGTGCAGGTCCTGGCGCGCGGCGGCGAGCAGCTGGTCCGAGAGGTCCGGGTCGGTCGTGGCGGTCGCGCGGGCGAGCAGGAGGGCGCCGGCCATCTGGCTGAACAGGGCGAGCGCGCGTTGCCAGGCGTCCTCCTCGCTCAGGCCGGTGGCCTCCCGGACGGCTTCGGCGAACAGGCGCATGTTGGTGTTGAGCCCGGCGGTGTAGTCGTTGCGGGCGTCGTCGTTGAGCCGGGGGGCGTCACCGAGGAAGCCCGAGTTGGGGCAGCCGTGGTCCACGTCGGCGCGGTGCTCCGGGGACAGGTACCAGTCGATCTGGCCGTCCAGCAGATCGCGGCCCTGCTGTCGGGAGTGTTCCAGGAGCGCGGCCAGGTTCTGCTCCCCCTTGGCCATGGCCTGGGCGACGACCTCGTCCACGAGCGCCGCCTTGGAGGCGAAGTGGTTGTAGAACCCGCCACGGGTCATGCCGGCGGCCGCCATCAGCTCGACCAGTCCGACGGCCTCGACCCCGCGCTGGCGGAACAGCGTCTCGGCGGCCGCGACGATCGCCTGTCGGTTCGCCGCCACCTGCTCCTTGGAAACCCCCATCGGGCACCTCCTTCTCCGCGCACGAGCCTAGACGATGTCGTTCGACATTGACAAAGGTCGGCGCCGGGCATAAAACAATGTCGAGCGACATTGTCATTGAGTGGAGAAGGAGATCCTCATGAACCTCGCCCCGATGTTCACCCCGGTCCGCATGGGCGACCTGGAACTGCCGAACCGGATCGCGATGGCCCCGTTGACCCGGATGAGGGCCGACAACCCCGGCCACGTCCCGACCGACCTGCAGGCCGCCTACTACGCCCAGCGGGCCACGGCGGGGCTGATCGTGGGGGAGGCCACCGCAGTCAGCCCGGACGGCTTCGGCTGGCACAACACGCCCGGCCTGTGGAGCGCGGAGCAGGTGGCCGGCTGGCGCCGGGTGACGCAGGCCGTGCACGGCGCGGGCGGCCGGATGATCGCCCAGCTGTGGCACATGGGCTCCATCTCCCACCCGGACCTGCGCGCCGGAGCCCTGCCGGTGTCCGCCTCGGCCGTCGACCCCGTCCAGCGCAGCGTCACCGCGGCGGGCCGGGTGCCGACCGTCACCCCGAGGGCGATGTCCCTGGTCGAGATCCACCAGACCGTCGCCGACTACGCCACCGCCGCCCGCAACGCGATCGCGGCCGGATTCGACGGCGTCCAGATCCTGGCGAACTTCCTGTACCTGCCGGCGCAGTTCCTGAACAAGGCCACCAACCAGCGCACCGACGCCTATGGCGGCTCGATCGAGAACCGGGCCCGCCTGACGCTGGAGATCGTCGACGCGGTCGCCACCGCCGTCGGCCCGCAGCGCACCGGGATCAAGCTGAGCCCGATGCACGAATCCGGGCCGTTCCAGGCCAACGACGAGACGCTACCCACGGCCGAGTACGTCATCTCCCGCCTGAAGGGTCTTTCGCACCTGCTGCTGATGGGTGCCCAGTCCGACTTCACCGGAACTCCGCTCCAGCACCTTTCCGGCGACGGCATGTTCGCCCACTTCCGCCCGCTGTTCGACGGGACGCTGATCGCCAACACGGGCATGACCGGCGAACGCGGGGCCCGCCTGGTGGAGGACGGCCTGGCCGACGTCATCGCGTTCGGCCGCCCGTTCATCGCCAACCCCGACCTGCCGGCCCGCCTCGCCGCCGGAGCCCCTCTCGCGGACATCGACTGGAGCACCGTCTACGCCGCTGGCCGCGCCGGATACACCGACTACCCCGCCCTGCAGCCCGCAACGGCCTGACGCCTCCCAGGAGCACACCATGAAGCTCACCGGAAACACCGTCCTGGTCACCGGCGGCACCAGCGGCATCGGCCGCGGCCTGGCCGAGGCCCTGGCCGGCGACAGCGAGGAGATCGGCGTCGAGCAGGCCCGGATCTACCGGGGCAACGCCGGGCCGGGCGAGCACGCCTACGTCAACGAGCTCAACACCGCCATGGCCGGCCAGCTGTAGCCCGGCCCACGCGCCACACGACGAAGGAGCACACGGACCATGAAAGCGATCGGACTGACCCGGTTCGGCGGCCCCGAGGTGCTGCAGGTCGTCGACCTGCCCGAACCCGAGCCCGGCCGCGGTGAGGTGCGCATCCGCGTGCATGCGGCCGCGGTCAACCCCACCGACCTCACCTTCCGCACCGGCGGACGGGCCGCGCAACTCGCCCAGCACCCCGCGCCGTACGTGCCCGGCATGGACGTGGCCGGCGTGGTCGACAAGCTCGGCCCCGACACCGACGCGCGCCTGGCCGTCGGAGACCGCGTGGTCGCCTCCGTCATCCCGTTCGGCCCGCACGGCGGTACCTACGCCGAACAGTTGGTCGTCGCCCAGGAGTCCGTGGTTCCGGCTCCCGAGAAGGCGACCTTCCCCGAAGCCGCCACGCTGCTGCTCAACGCGGTCACCGCGCGGCTGTCCCTCGACGCGCTCGCGCTGCTCCCGGGCCGGCAGCTCGTCGTGCTGGGGGCCGCCGGGGCGGTCGGCGGCTTCGCCGTCGAGCTGGCGAAGCGGGACGGACTCACCGTGCTTGCCGACGCCGCCGAGAAGGATCGGGCGGTGGTCGGGAAGTTGGGCGCCGACCAGGTCGTGCCCCGCCGTCACGACGCGGCCACCGACCTACGCGCCGTGGTGCCCGGGGGAGCCCCCGCGCTGATCGACGGCGCCGCCCTCAACGCGCAGGCCCTCGGTGCGGCCGCCGGCGGCGGAGCGCTGGTCAGCCTGAAGGGCTGGACCGGCCCGGCAGAGCGCGGCATCACGATCCACCCCGTCTCCTCGTACGTCGCGGCCAACGACACCGCTCTGCTGGATCGGCTCGCCCGACAGGCCGAAGCCGGCGAACTCACCCTGCGCGTCGGCGAGGTACTGCCGGCCGCGCGAGCCGCCGAGGCACACCGGCGGCTGGCCGCCGGCGGCGTGCGCGGACGCCTCGTCCTGGACCTCGCCAACCCCCGGTGGTGACCGCCGCCCAGCACCGGGCCACACCCGCAGCCCGGCCGCCGTCTCCACCCACTCCGAACACGCACCGGAACAGGTGACCAGCCATGAGCGCCGAAGAGAAGAACAAGGAACTCGTCCGCGAGGCGTTCGACACGCTGTTCAACCAGCGGGACTACGCCGCCGCCGAACGCTTTTGGTCCCCCGACTACATCCAGCACAGCGCCCACATCCCGCCCGGCCGTGAGGGTGGTCGCCGAACAGATCCGCGCCGTCGTTGGGCGCGCCCCCTGATCCGCCCCACCCAGCCGACCGGCAGGACGGGTACTACCTCGACGTGAACGCCGTATCAGCGCACCTCGCCGTGGGGCAGGCCCCTGGTGCAGGCCGTGGCGGTGGCCACGGCGGCGGGCACGGCATCGACGGCGCACAACGCGCCGCAATGTCAGGCGAGTCGGCGGGTGAACACCCCGGCAAACAATCGGGTTCGAGCGCCGTGTGGTAGTGCGGACACGGCAGCGCACGGAGGATGAGGGGCGTACTTGCGGTGCTCGTTCCAGCGTCGGCTCAGCCCCACGGTTCGGTTGCGACGGCGTACTTGGCGCAGAAGTAGGCGGACGGCGTGTTCACCGGAAGACCACCTCGAACGACCTGATGTGGTGGGCCACCTCCTCGGGTGGCAGGATCGCGGCGTTCTTCTCACCGTCTCCCAGCGGACGGATCTGGCTGACGAACTGCGCGATGGCGAGGGACTTCAGGGCGGTCGCTTCTGGCGGAAGTGGCAGGTGCGCAGCCAGGTGCCACGGCACGCGCGGATCCTGCGGCCGGGCCCAGTGCCACATCCACACCGGATACATCCACAGGGGCACTCCAGTGGCTCGGCAGGCGTCGATGGCCGCCCGACCTGCGGCTTCGTGGTCGCTGCGCAGATCTCCGACCCATGGCGCCACGCACCGTGCGGCCTTGACCTCGCGCAGCAATCCGGCGATGGCCCGGGCTACCGTGTCCTGATACCGGTCCACCTGGGTGTCCGGGACCCCCAGCCGCTCCAGACGCACTTCAGACAGCCCCAACTTCTCCAGTGCGTAAAGGAGTTCACGGTGGCGCATCCGAGCCAGCTGGTCCGCGGCGACCAGCGTGCTGCGGGGGTGGGATCCCTCCCCGTCCGTAACCGACACGATGAGCACCTCGGCACCACCGGAGGCCAGCAGGGCCAGGCTGCCGCCGAAGCCCAGCACCTCGTCGTCGGGGTGGGCCGAGACGACCACGACCGGCCCGTCGGGCGGCGGGATGGGCGGCAGGTGCCGCGGGCCGTACCAGGATGCCCATTGGCCTTCAGGCGTGCCGGGGGCTTCGACGGCGTCGGTGGCGGCTCTCCGGTCGGTGCCACTCATGGCGTTCTCCCGTTGCCGGCCGGCAGGTTGCCGTAACCGTCGACGTCGCCCACGAGTTCGGCCGGCAGGTTGTGGAACGTCACGTCGAGGGAGTCACTGCCGGCCAGGCCCGCCGCCTGCCAGGTCCCGGGCGCAGCCAGCACGGCCCGGTCCCCGACGTGCACGGCGAAGAGCCGCGATCCCTGTGCGGTGTCGGCCGTCACCAGCGCGTGGGTGCAGGTGCGTGCGCCCGAACAGTGCGGTTTGACGCCGGTCAGCCTCCAGTCGGTGCTCCTGCCGTCTGCCGTCAACCCCGAGCCCGGCGGGTGCGCCGCCGGCACGCCCCACCGTTCTGACGGCTTCACCTTGGGTCCGCCCAGTTCCGTCAGGGTCGCCACGGCGTCGACGTGCCCCTCTGCCAAACGGGCCATGCACGGGTCTCGCCTGCCGAGGCGGCACAGGGTGTGGAAGTGCTTTCGGGTCTTCCCATAAACAGGCAGGGGAATCCGCAGTGAATCGCTGTCCACGAGGGCGACGCAGGGACCAGCCGATACCCGGCGGGCACTCTCGGCGTCCGGAGTGCCCGGCGCAACAACGGCGGCAACGCTGCAACCCGCTCCGACGCCGGTGGGGGATGTGGGAGGAGGTTCCACGACGGCTCCTCTCAGACGTGAGCAGACGCTCTCCCAGCAGTCTGCTGCGTCGGGCCCTTCTGCCGCACCTCGTACGGATGCCTGGTCCGCAGACACGGGTGGGACGGCGCGTGGCGACCGGTTTCTCCCGGCACGCACGGCGGCCGGTGCCGGAGCGCCTCGTGGGCACAGTGTGTCCGCTCGGTGGCAGACAGTTCTTCGATGCAGCCCGGAGGATCAGCCGGCCTGTCGGGATGCGAAGGCCGTCCGGGGAGTCACCCTGGAGGTATGGCGCCGGAACATCCCGTGGGGTTGTCTGCCGCGGCGCCGGGCTGCACGCCCAGAGAAGGTGACGTACGCATGGACAGTGGGACCAAGGTCCTCGTGGCTGCCGCCTTGGCCGGCGGCTACGTGCTGGGCCGTACCAAGAAGGGCCGCCTCGCACTGAGTTTGATGTCCACCCTGGCGGGGCGCGAACTAGGACTCGATCCGCGGCGCCTTCTGACCGAGGGCGCCCGCCAGCTCGGTGAGATTCCCCAGGTTGCTGAACTCGGGGAGCAGTTGCGCGGGGAGGTCGTGGAGGCCGGGCGCCGTGCCGTCTCGGCGGCGGCGACCCGCGGCATCGCGACGCTCGCAGACACCCTGCACGACCGCACGTTGGAGCTCACCGAAGGCGAGGAGTCCTCCGAAGGGGATTCCGAGTACGACGAGTACGACCAGGGCGACGAAGAAGAGGAAGAACACGAAGAAGAGGAAGAACACGAAGAAGAGGAAGAACACGAAGAAGAGGAAGAAGAAGCGGCGGAGCGCAAACGGGAGCGACCCCAACGGCGGACGGCCCGCGGCACGGCGAAGCCGCGGACGGAAAAACGCACGTCGAGCACGCGGAAACGGGAATCGGGGGCGGGAAAGCGGGAGCCGAGTACGGGGAAACGGGCCAGGAGCCAGAGCGGTGGCGGGACGAGCAAGACCCGTTCGACGTCCCGGAGTTCCTCCGCCGATGAAAAGCCGAAGACCACCACCAAGAAGACCAGACCCGCGACAGCGAAGAAGGCCCCTGCCAAGAAGACCGCGGCGAAGCGGGCACCGGCCAAGAAGACCGCGGCGAAGCGGGCCCCCGCCAAGAAGACCGCGGCGAAGAAGGCCCCTGCCAAGAAGTCAACGGCGAAGAAAGCACCCGCCAAGAAGTCGTCCGCGAAGAGGCAGACCGCACCGTCTTCTCGGAAGAGCACCGGAAGAGCACCGTCGAGTCAGGGACGCCGGAGGTAGCCGATCATGGCCAAGGTCGCACAGGATGAGACGAAGGCGGAGCTCGATCGGTTGCGCGACGAACTCGGTGATTTCGTGACGGCCTGGGCGGGGCACCTCGCCGAACGGGCCGGGGGCAAGCTGACCGACGTCACAGATCAGCTCTCCGACGTTGCCGACAACGGAGGCTCGCTCGCAGGAGTGGGAGCCGCCCTCCTCGGTGGTGGATCGCCCTTGAAGAAGGTGCTCGGAGGTGTGGTGAAGGGCCTCGGCGGCAACGTGCTGGAGAAGGTCAAGGAATCCTTCGGCGGGGGCGGGCGCTCTTCAGGTGACCGGAAGGTCACCAACATCGTCGAGGTCATCGATGTCGGGCTTCCGGTACGCACCGTCTACAACCACTGGACGCAGTTCGAGAAATTCAGCAGCTTCACCAAGGGCGTGCGTGACGTTTCGACGAGTGACGAGGTAACAACGCACTGGAAGGCCAAGGTTGGCCCGTCGACACGAACATGGAAGGCCACCGTGCTGGAACAGGTGCCCGATGAACGCATCATCTGGACTTCCGAGGGTGCCAAGGGCTCGACGCGGGGAATGGTGAGCTTCCACGAGATCACGTCCGACCTCACGCGGGTCGTGCTTGTCGTCGAGTACTACCCCATGGGGCTCTTCGAAAAGACCGGAAACCTGTGGCGAGCGCAGGGCCGCCGTCTGCGCCTGGACCTCAAGCACTTCCAACGCTATGCCAGCCTTGCCGAAGAGGAGCCGGAGGGCTGGCGCGGCGAGATCCTCGACGGGGAAGTGGTCCTCAGCCATGAAGAGGGACTGGAGGAGGACGAAGCGGAAGGGGATTACGAAGACGAGGAAGAGGAGAGCGAAGCGGACGAATACGAGGATGACGAGGAGGATGCGGAGGGCGACGAGGCAGCATGACACCGCCGCTCCGAGGAGCGCCCTTGGTGACAGCTCGTGCGCGCACAGTGCCTCCGGAATCCGGAATCCGGTATACGGAGGGCGACTGTGCGTATGCCCGACGTCCGGACGACTTCCGGCGGCAATTGGCACGGTCCTCGGCGGAACGCAGGTGGATACCATGGAAGGGCGCCGTGTGCGCGCGGCGCTGAATGTACGAAGTCTCCGATGTCGGAGAGCGCAATGGCCGCAGGCGAAGAGGACCACCCGCAAAGGGCCCGGCGCACGCCCCGGCGACGTGCCGAGGGGGCGGACGGATCTCGCGAAGTGCGCCGCGCTGCGAAGGGTTCCGGCACCGGAGAGAAGCACCGTGTCACGGCCCGGCGGGCCATGCACTACGCGGCCGAGCAACTCCAGGAGCTGCTGGGACGGGCCCCGGAATCCGTATCCGCGGTCACTCCCACCTCGGACGGCTGGCAGGCGGACGTGGAAGTCCTGGAACTCGAACGCGTTCCCCCGACGACGAGTGTGATGGCGAGCTACCGGGTCAAGCTGGACGAGGAGGGCGAACTCGTCGCCTACGAGCGCATCCGTCGCTACACCCGCGGTCAGATCGACAAGAGCCGTTAGTCGGCCGGCAGGACGCGCCACGGAGGGCGTGACGAACGACAGAGCCGCCCGCGAGGCGAACGGGCAGCTGAGAGGAGGCACCATGACTGTGGTGCCGCAGGGTGAAGGAGCACTGGCCAGGAGCAACGGCGGTGGCTCGGGCAACCTCTACGACGTTCTCGACCTGATCCTTGACCGCGGCTTGGTCATCGACGTCTTCGCTCGCGTGTCGTTGGTCGGCATCGAGCTGGTCAAGGTGGACGCGCGCATCGTCGTCGCCAGCGTCGACACCTACCTGCGCTTCGCCGAGGCGTGCAACCGCCTGGACCTGGAGGCAGGCAAGAAGGCGCCCGCGCAACTGACGGACATCGTCGGTGAGGTGACCGAAGGAGGGGCGCACGGCAAGACGAAGGGCGCCTTGTCCGGTGCCGCCGAAGCGATCGGCGACGCGATCAAGGGGCGTAAAGGCGACGAGGACGAGGAGGACGAAGCGGAAGAGGAAGACGAGGAGGAGAAGGAGCCCGTGGCATCGAGACGGGAACGGCCGGCGCGGCGGTCCGCGCGCCGCCGGAGGGAATGAGCCATGACTGTGTACGTCTACTCCGTGGTCTCCACCGACCATCCGCAACGCGTCGACGAACTCGACGGCGTCGGGGACCCCCCGGCGAAACTTCGCACGGTTCAGCACGGCTCACTGTCCGCGGTCGTCAGCGACGCGCCCGAGGACCTGCGCCCCAAACGCCGGGACCTCAACGCCCACCACGCGGTCCAGGAACACTTGATGGCCGACGGCGCGGTCCTCCCGCTGCAGTTCGGCTTGACCGCCACCGACGACGGTGCGGTTCGCGCGGTCCTCGAAGAGCGCGTGGACGCGCTCACCGCCCAGTTGGCGGCGCTGGACAACTGCGTCGAGTACAACCTCAAGGTGGGCCAGGACGAGGAGGTGCTGCTGCGCCAGGTTCTGCGCGAATCGGACCAGGCACGGGCACTCAACGACGAGATCACAAGCGGCAGCAACAACCCCGAGTTGCCACTCGCCCTCGGTGAACTGGTCGTTCAGGAAGTCCAGACGCGCCAGGGCCGACTGGCCGCCGACATCGTGGCCGCCCTCCGCGGATCTGTGCGCCAGGACCACCTGGCAGAGCCGGCGGCCAACGACTTCCTGAACGTCTCGTTCCTCGTGCACCGGGACGACGAACAGGACTTCCTCGCCGCGGAGAAGCAACTCGCCGACGAGCTCGGAGCGGACTTCACGGTCCGGCTCCACGGTCCGCTGCCCGCCTACAGCTTCGTGTGAGGAGGCCGGACATGGGACTGCTGACACAGATCGCGACCCTGCCGCTCGCGCCGGTACGCGGGGTGGCCTGGATAGTGGAACGCATCGTCGAGGCCGCCGAGGACGAGTACTACGACCCGCGCCCCATCCAACAGCAACTCGTCGAGCTGGAGGACGCCCTGCTGGCAGGGGAGATCGACGAGGAGACTTTCGACAAGCGTGAGGACGAACTGCTCGAACGGCTCGAGGAGATCAGGGCGTACCGCGGGACCGCCCAGCCCTGACGGCCCTCTTCCCGCCCCGAACGCGCCGGACGAACCGGTGGGTGAGGAGTGACCACCGTGACCGAACCCGTAGCCCGAAGCATGGGGAACCTCCCCTCCAGGGCCAGCCCGTACGGGCAGGGCTCGTCGGCCAACCTCGCCGACATCCTTGAGCGCGTCCTGGACAAGGGCATCGTGATCGCCGGTGACATCCAGATCAACCTGCTCGACATCGAGTTGCTCACCATCAAGCTACGGCTGATCGTGGCGTCCGTGGACAAGGCGAAGGAGATGGGGATCGACTGGTGGGAGCACGACCCCTCGCTCTCCTCGCACGCCGCGGACGGCCATCACTCGCTGGCCGAGGAGAACGCCCGCCTGCGTGCGGAGATCGAGGCGTTGCGCAGCGGGGAGGAACTGCCGGCTGCCGAACAGCACGACGAACGCAGCGGCAAGCGCGGGGAGTCGAAGCCCCGCAGCAGGAGTCACGACGCGTCATGACCGAAGTCAGCTATGTGTACGGCGTGGCCCGGGACCGTGGCGGCTGCCTGGACGAGGTCGTCGCCGATGTGCCTGGGGTCGCGGATGCGGAGGTGCGCCTGGTGCGCTCGGAGCGCCGCAGGGACGTCGTCATCGCCGCGAGTTCGGTGCCGGCCGTCGACTTCAATGAAGCGGCGTTGCGCACGCACCTCGAAGACCTGGAATGGCTGGAGTCGGTCGCGCGGGCGCATCACCGGGTGATCGAGGCGTTGGCCGCACGCACCACGGTGATGCCGCTGCGCCTGGCGACCGTCTACCTGGACGACGACCGGGTGCGGGCCATGCTCGACGAGCGCCTGGCAGCGTTCGACCGCCGCCTGGCGGACTTGGACGGCCTGGTGGAATGGGGCGTCAAGATCTACGTGGACGTCACCGAGGCGGAGGATGCCGCGCCCGAACCGTCGGCGGGTTCCGGACGCGAGTACCTGAGGCGCCGCAGAGCAGTGCGCCATGCCCATGAGGACGTGTACCGCGCCGTCGAGGAGGCGGCGGCCCGAGTCGCCTCCGTCGCCGGCGGCTACGCCGTCGAACGGGCCCAGCACCGCGCGCAACAAGGCCAACTGCTTGCGGGCCCCGGCGAGAATGTGGTCAACGACGCCTACCTGGTACCGGCCCACCACGCGGAGGAATTCCGTTCCGACGTCGAAAGGTCCGCCCGAGGACTCACCGGAATACGGATCGACGTCACCGGCCCCTGGGCGCCCTACTCCTTCGCCGCACCACCGCCAACCGACACCACCGCGAGGAGCGTGCGGCCGTGACCGGTCCGAGCGACCCTCCGGCCGTGACGACCGGGGTACTCCCACAGCGGCAGGTGGCCCTCATAGACCTCCTGGACCGCCTGCTCAGTGGCGGAGTGGTGCTCAGCGGTGACCTCGTGCTGTCCATCGCCGACATCGACCTGGTACGGATTTCGCTGCGTGCCCTGATCGTCTCGATAAGCGAAGAAAACCCTTCCCCATGGGACACGGCGCTCTCTCCGACGGCGGACTCCCTCGACCCTTATGACTCCTGAAGGCGGCAGAGCCAAGGACCGCTTCGGCGAGGTCGCCGATGCGGCGGCCCGGGCATTCCGCCTGCTACCAGCCGCACCCCACGAACTCAGGCGCCCTCACAACGCCCCAGCTCAGCCTGTGCCGCACAGGATCACCACCGGCCCGGACACCGTGGAACGGGACCTGATCAAACTCGTCCTCACACTCGTCGAACTCCTACGGCAGCTCATGGAGCGCCAGGCACTGCAGCGCGTCGACGCCGGGAACCTCACGGAAGAACAGGAAGAACGCCTGGGAACGACGCTGATGCTCCTCCACTCCCGCATGATCGAACTCTGCGCCCAGTACGACCTGTCGCTCCAAGACTTGAACCTCGATCTCGGGCCGCTCGGCACTCTTCTCCCACCATCCGAATAGGCCCGGGACGCCCTGTGCACCAGATCGAACAAGTGGCACAATTTACACATGTCTCCCGCAGGGCTCTGTGGGAGAGCGGCCGAACCGCTGCGGGTCGACCGAGCCCCGCAAGGAGTGCGCTATGAGCATCAGCAAGAAGGCCAAGGGCGTGGCCAAGACGGCAGAGGGAAAGACCAAGGAAACTGCCGGAAAGATCACCGGCGACAAGGATCTCGAACTGAAGGGCAAGGCTGAAAAGGCTCAGGGGCGGGCACGTAAGACCGTAGAGAAGGGAAAGGATCTTCTTGAGCCCTGAATGAACGGCCGTGACGCGCAAGCAGTACTGAGCATGTCGTAACGCCACCCGAGGTGCGGTTCACTGTGGAAGGCCCCCTTTTGCGGCCCGGATGCTGACCAGGTCGATCGCCCACCGCGACCAGTCCGGTTCGCCGCGGGCGCCGAGTTCATCGAGGACGACACGGTGAAGCCGGGCCCGGTCCCGCTGACGGCTCCACTGGGCAAGGAGTCGGTAGACCGTATGCCGGCACGGTCCGAACACTGGCGGCAGCCGGCGCCAATGTCGGCCCCATCGGGAACCTGTGCAGCTCTCGACCCCGAAGTGTGACCAGTCGGTCACCTGTGTGCGGCTCAGCCCCGGCGTCCTGCGTGAGCCGGATGGTGCCAGGCCAGTAGGCAATTCGCGTTCACAGATCGGGATGCTTCGTCGCCACCTGGTAGTACCCCGAGTGGAACACCAGAGGGGTACCGCCGTCGGCCTCGTACTGTTCGACCTCGCCGAGGAAGATGATGTGGTCGCCGGCGTCGAGGCGTTGGACGGTGCGGCATTGGAAGCGGGCGACCGCGCCGTCCAGGAGGGGGGTGCCGGCGATGCCGGGGGTGGTGGGGGTGTCGCGGAATTTGTCGTCGGCCGGGGTGGCGAACTGGCGGGACAGGTGGTGCTGGTCGGCGGCCAGTATGTGGACGGCGAAGTGCGAGGCGTCGGTGAAGTCCGGGAGGCTCGGGGCGTTCTTGCCGGGGCACCACAGGACGAGGGGCGGGTTCAACGAGACGGAGGTGAAGGAGTTCGCGGTCATGCCGACGTTGCGGCCGTCGGGGGCGCGGGCCGTCACCACGGTCACACCGGTGGCGTACTGGCCCAGTGCGCGGCGCAGTTCGCGGCCGTCGAAGCGGGCGGCGTGCTGGGCGCGCTTCTCGGCGAGGAAGCGGTGCGCCTCGGCCTCCTCGAACCACCAGCGGTAGAGGGTGCGCGGGTCGTCGAATCCGGCGGCGAGGGCGCCGGCGACCGAGGGGATTTCGGCCGCCGCGGTCAGGAGGTCGCGGTGGTGGGGACTCAGCTCGGTCAGGAAGGAGTTGGTCCAGCCGACGGCCCATTGAGCCCAGCCGCGCCAGAAGTTGTCGAAGGTGCGCTGCATCCACTGCGGAGTGAATTCGGCGGTGCCGTGGCGGAGGATGCTGTCGAGGTAGTGGGTCGCGGCCTGGGCCGCGTTGTTCGAACCCTGGCCGGTGATCGGATCGTTGAGGACGACGGCGTCGGCCATGCCGAGGACGTGCCGGCCGGAGGCCAGGCGGGCGACGGGGTGCCGGACGGTCGGAGTGAGCCTGCCGCGCAACACGCCGCCGCTGTCGGTGAGTCGGGAGTGCCGGTGGCGCTCGTATTCGTCGGGGAAGAACCGGTGGAGGAGTTCCAGTGAGCGGGTGAGGTGGCCTTCAGGCGTGCGGATGTCGTCCCAGCAGTCCATCGGGCCGCCGGGGACGCCTTCGAAGACCATGATGTCGCAGGGTCCGGTGGTGGTGAGGGCCGGGAAGGAGAAGTATTCGCCGACGCCGGGGACCAGGCGGTAGTGGACGGCGTCCTCCCCCTCCCGCGGTGCCGTTCCCGTGACGTACGTCAGGGCCAGCGCACGGCGCGGCCGGTCGTACGGGGAGAGTTCGGAGTTGCGCGGGAAGAGTTGGCTCAGCTCGCCCTTGCCCGTGGAGACCACGACGAGATCGTGCGTACGCGCGTACCACTCGAGGTCGTTGACGCCCGCCTCGTGCAGCACGATCTCGCCGCGGCCGCCGTCCGCGAACTGCTCGATCCAGGCGGCACACTTGACCCGCTGGTCGATGGAGTGGGCAGGGCCCTCCAGCGGCGCGCGCCAGGAGACGTCCGGAGAGCCGTGCGGACCGATGAGAGAGAACGCGATGCCGGAGATGTCCGGGGCCTGGTCCTCCCAGTGGTGCAGGCCGAGTTCGCGCTCGCTCTGCAGCGCGGTGTCGAACATGCACTGACTGGACATGACCGGGCCGCGGCGTATCTCGTCGGGGGAGCGGTCGGTGACCAGGCTGACGTCATAGCCGTGCGCCTGGAGCCCCAGAGCGAGTTGGGCACCCGCCTGCCCGGCTCCGATCACCGCGATCCTTCTCATGTCCTGCTGTCCTGCTCTCGTTTACGTTGCTGGCGCTGACGTAGCGTCAGTTGGTGTGTGTCCGCTCTTGACGGCAGCCGTTCAGGCACCGACCTCCGTCAGATAGTTCTTCGCGGCGACCGGGTCCATGAACCAGCGAAGCAAGTCGCGCGGGTCGTCGAATCCGTTGACGAAGCGGGCAGCGATACGGGAGTTGGCGCTCGCCGCGCCGAAGATCTCCAGGACGTGCTGCGGCGGGGCGCCGAGCATCGCGTTGGTCCAGGCCGTGGCGGACTGCGCGTTGTCCCAGAAGCGGCCGAAGGCCAGCTCCATGAACGCGGCGTCGTACGGGCGCTCGCCGTGGTCCAGGATGGTGGCGAGGTAGGAGGCCGCGCACTTCGAGGCGTTGTTGGATCCCTGGCCGGTGATCGGGTCGTTGAGGACGACGACGTCGGCGAGGCCGAGCACCTGCGCGCCGGAGGGCAGCGTGGCGACGGGCTTGCGGACGGCCGGCGCGAAGCGGCCCGCGAGGGTGCCGTTCCAGTCGGTGAGCGCGACATCGGTGCAGCGCTCGGCCTCCCACGGAACGTACGTCCGCAGCAGCTCCTGGAACTTCGCCAGCTGCTGGTCGGGGGCGAGCCCGTCGAAGCAGTCGAGCGGGCCACCCGGGATGCCCTCGAAGAACATGATGTCGCAGGGGCCGCTGGTGGTGAGGCTGGGCATGGTGAAGTACTCACCCACACCGGGGATGACGTTGAAGCTGACGCCGGGGCGGTCGGGCAGCGCTGCCATGCCGGTGACGTACGCCAGGGCCAGCGCGCGCTGCGGAGCGTCGTACGGGGAACGCATGGCGTCCCGCTCGAACAGCCCCGCGATCTCGCCCTTGCCGGCCGCGACGATCACCAGGTCGGACTCGGCGGCGTAGCGCTCCAGGTCCTCGATGCCGGCCTCGCAGAGTTCCAGATGGCCTCCGCGGCGCGCGAACTCGCCCATCCAGAGTGGCATTTTCACGCGCTGGTCGATCGAGCGGGCGGTGGCTTCAAGGCGGGCGTCGAAGGAGAGCGCCCGGCCGCCCTGGCCGTCGGCGATGCTCACGCCGAGACCCGCAATCGACGGGCAGGCGTCGCCCCAGAAGTCGAGACCGAGGTTGCGCTCGTGGGCCAGCGCGGTGCCGAACATGGCCTGGCTGGACATGACCCGGCCCTGGCGGATCTGGTCCGGGGTGCGGTTGGACACGATGGTGACGTCAAAACCGTGTTCGATCAGCCCGATGCCGAGCTGGAGCCCGGCCTGGCCGGCTCCGACGATGGTGATCTTGCGCATGCGGGGGTCCTCCGGGGGTTCGGGGTGTGCGGTTTTTGAGCGGTGCCGTGCAGCGCGGTGCGCTGTGCAAGCGTTTCGGCACGTGGCGGCGTCAACGCGTGGGCGGCGGTTGCGTGGAATGCGGCTGCCCGCCGGAGGGGGGCCGGCGGGCAGCCGCGGTAGGCCGGGTCACCCGTAGGACCGGGGGGAGGGCCCCCGGGTAACCCGGCCGGCTAGAGGGGCCCGGCCGAACCGGCGAGCCGGGGCAGCAGAGGCAAGGGTGCCGCGACGTACGGGGGTACGGCCTTGGCGGCCCTCGCCGCGTCGGTCCCGCGTAATACGCGCAGCGCGCATGCGAGGGGACTGTCCGCCGGGCGTGACTCCGCCTCTGACGAGCGCAGTCCGGCCCTGCACTCCCTGCATTGTTGATTCCCAGGATTCTCTCGGGTCCGCGGCGGTCAGGTGTCAATCTTGGTATGGCAAGATCACCTCCGCTATCCGGATCACGCGGGTTGCTGTCCCGATCGCGCATCTCGGCGGTGGAGGTTCACATGCCCGCTGACAAGTCCCCCCTCGCAAATCACCAGCGGTTCCATACAACGGACATTTGGGAGGCGCGGGCCGAGGTCGGCCGCGCCTTCTGTCCGCATGAGCTGCGCATCGTGCGGCGGTCGGCGACGCTCGACGCCCGGCTGCACGGTGCACCCTTCGATCGGACAGGTCTCTACTACCTCGATTACGGAACGGAAGTCCGGATCACACCGGGCGATCTGGAGAGCTTTTTCCTCGTCCAGATCCCGCTTGCCGGTTACGCCGAAATAACCTGCGGCCGCGAGGAGATAATTTCCTCCCCGGAACTCGCTTCTGTCCCCTCCCCGACCGGAAAGTTGGACATGCGCTGGGGTGACGGCAATCCGCAGCTGATCGTGTGGCTCGACCGATCGTCGCTCGAATCGCACCTGGGCAGTTTGCTCGGTCGCGCCGTGCGCCGCCCGATCTTCTTCTCGCTCGGCATGAACCTCACCACGCCGGGCTCCCGGTCCTGGCTCAACATCGTCGACCTCATGCGCCGGGAGGCGGAGGGTCCTGCTGGGATGACAAGCCAGCCCCTCGTGACAAAACAGCTTGAATCGCTGCTCATGACCCAGCTGTTGATGGCCCAGCCCAACAACTACACGTCGGCGCTGCTCGGCGAGCAGCCGCGCGTCGCGCCGCTCGCGGTCCGCCGCGCCATGGAGGTCATCGAGGAACACGCCGCCGAGCCGCTCACGGTCGCGGAGATCGCCGAATGCGTGGGCGTCGGCGTGCGGGCCCTTCAGGAGGGTTTCCGCCGGCACCTCTCCACAACACCGCTCGCGTATCTGCGCGAGGTCCGCCTGGACCGTGTCCGCAAGGAACTCCTGGCCTCCGACCCGGGTTCCGCGACCGTGACCGCCGTCGCCTCCCGCTGGGGCTTCCTGCACCCGGGCCGCTTCTCACTCGCGTACCGCCAACAGTTCGGGGAGTCGCCTTCGGAGACGTTGCGGTCATAGGGGAGCGCTGCACGCCCCGGCTCCTTCAGGGCGCCCGTCAACTCGTTTCGCGGGACTGCGCCGGCTGGACGCGCCGAGAGCATCCTGGCGCGGCCGTACCGCGAGCTGTACGCCGAGGCGACGAGAGCCTGAACGCCCAGGAGGCAGGGCCGCGTTCCACGCGGCGATGGACGCGCGGCGGGCGCGGTCGCGGGCACGGTCCCGCGGACTTGCCGTTCAGCGTCTGGCGCCTTGCCTCCGACCAAGTGGTGCGGGGCTCCGGAAGTCGGAACCCCGCACTGATGCACTCGGGCGAAGCAGCACACAGCAGTGCTGTGTAGCCGCTCTGTTGGCCCAAACGAGACTGCCTCAGGGCTGTCCCGTAATTGATCTTTGAGCAGACCAGGACAGGGTCGACTGGCCTTCGTCCGCCTTGGCGCCGGACTCTGCCCATGCCTTGCAGTCGTTCCGGTTGCCCGGGATGGGTGGTTGCCCGGGACGGGTTTGCCGATCGCCACGACGAGGCGGCTGTGGGCATCGATGACGACCTGGTGGTTGGTGGAGTACCGGCAGTTCTTGTACTGCTCGGCGACGGCGTGGTCGCGGGTAGGGACCAGGGTGCCGTCGACGATCAGCACGGTGTCCTTGCGGAACCGCTGCCGAGGCTTGAGCACCATCAGCGGGCCGACGTGGTCGATGATCCGGTCGGCCGCCGACTTGGAGACCCCGAATAGCGGCGCGAGCTGCCGCAGAGTCAGGTTCGTGCGCCAGTAGGCCGAGACGAGCAGAACCGGTCCTCCAAGGAGAGGCTCCACCGCCGGCCCGGACGCACCGTGTCGGCGCCCTCGCGACGCAGCATCGTGATCAACTTGCGGAAGTCGCGCGGGCTCAGCCCGGTGAACGGGGCTATCCAGGACGGCTCCGACGCCGTGAGCACACCAGCCACCGCGAGGTCATCTCACCCTCCTTTGCCGGGGGCTGGGCGCTCACGGCCGCTGTGCCTCGGCGAATCATGCTGTCTGGCGCTGTGTTCGCCGCGTGGACGGAGCCATCCGGGCTCGGACGGTCTGGACCGGCGAACCCATCAGGCAGGTCGGCGCCGCCGGTAGTAGGCCCAGGCCAGGGCCAGCACGATCGGCCCCCACAGCATCGCCGGGCTGACGCAGACCCGGGCCAGAGCCATCCACCAGCCGTTGCTGTATCCCACTTCGGGGATGGCTCCCGCCCAGGCGAGCGGGTACTGGTCGAACAGCGCCACCAGGATCAGCCCGCCCAGGACCGCCGGGATCACGGCGGCGAGCGGCGGCACGCGACGGCCACCGATGAACGGTATCCAGCGGGGGAACACCTCGCCCCAGCCGGCCACCAGCCCGGTGGTCAGCAGGCACAGCGCCTCGGTGAGCACGCTGAGCCCGACGACATAGCCCGGCGCCCACCAGGGCATGGGCGGGCGGTGCGGATCGATCGTGCCCATCGCGAAGCCGACGGCGAACGGGAGCCGCCACAGGCAGTGCGGCAGCACGATGAACGGGAGGGCCTTGGCGAGCCTGAGGGCCCAGGCGGGGATGGGGCGCTCGGTGTCGCCGAGCGGAAGGGCGAGACGTGTGATCGGCATGACCCCACCGTCGCCTGAACCTCAACGGCAGTGCGTCGGCCACACGCACGATCACGATCCCCCACGAGAGCTACCTCTCCATCATTCTGGTGGCCGACCGTTGGCAGAACCGAGCAGCCATATCGGAGGTCAGTAGAGGTCAGTAGAGGTCAGTAACGGGACAGCCCTTAGGCGCCACCCGTTGCGCGCGGGGCGCCCGGCGCCGCCGACCTTGGCTCTCAGGTCGACCTGGGCCTGACCGACCCGCCGCCGATCCCATCCGCGGCCCCGCCGGCCCCCATGTACGGCGTCTCCCCGGCGCCGCCGCTCCGGACGACACTGCGCCGGACACGAGTGGCGGGGAGATCTCACGGACGAGCAGTGGGCGGTGCTGGAGCCGTTGTTGCCGAAGGGGGGCGAAGGCGGCCCGGCTCAGCTGGCGGGCATCCGGCGGTACGCCCGGCCCCGCACGAAGAGGACGACGAAGGTGGTCGCGGCGATGAAGCACGCCATCATGCCGAAGGTCAGCAGGGCGTAACCCGTCTCGCTGATGCCCGGCACAGTGGTCACCGTGGTCATGGTGGCGGTGGTCTGTTCCGTGCGCTCATGGTCAGGATGATCGATGACGTACAGGATCTCCCCCACGATCCCCAGCACACACAGCGCCGCCCAGACCAGCAGCCATCCGCCCGCCCTGCCCCACCAGGGGATCCGCGGGCGCAGCGCGACCTGCGGGCACCGGACCAGCAGCACGCGCCCGAGGTCCGCGGCGTACGCGGCGAGCCCGTCCGTCCGCAGCCGGCGGCCGTCGGCGAAGCCGATCTCGATGCGGTAGCCGTTGCCGAGCCGGGTCGCGACGCGGTTGACGGCGTTGCCCTCGATGTGGAGGGAGGTGACGCGGTCCCAGGTCCAGCCGGCGGCCCCCCGCCGCGACGCGTGGACCAGGCCCCGCTCGCGCACCTCGAAGTATTCCCCGGGCTCGCCGCGCAGCACCCGGACGATCTGGGTCACCGCGACCCACACGGCGCCCAGCGCGAGGCCGATCAGCAGGCCGACCGCCCGGTTGCTGCGGGCCGACCCCTCGCTGGTGGCGGACAGGCCCCACACGCCCAGCCAGCCGGAGGGCACGGCGATGAGCAGGGCCCAGGTGGCGTTCACCCACCGCTTGCGGTGGTCGACCGGATGCCGGCTGAGCACCGGTCCGAGCTGGTCCAGAGCGTTCGCTCCCTCGATGGCGGTCACCGGCCAAGTCAAACACCCGAGGAGCGCGCACTCAACACCCGGGCTCGACCATGGAGTTGATTACGGCCGCCACGTGTCCCGGTAGTCCGGGTGGTCCGCGTACATCAGCGCGAGCAGCCTGAGCGGACCCTCCAGGATGCCGGCCTGGTACTGGGAGCGGTCCCACGCGTCCAGATCCTCCTGGGACGCCCGCTCCCCGCGCTCCTTGATCCGGCCGACGGCCGCGTCCCGCCGACGGGCCGTCTCCGTGTACTCGTCCACGATCCGCTTCAGAGCCGCGCCGCCGCGCAGCACCCGCGCCGGATTCTGCCGCGCGATGTACCGGCCCGTCGGCTCGTCCGCGATCTCGCACACCTCGCGCGGGCGCTCGCCGCCCCCGGGCGGGCCCTCGGCGATCAACCACCCAGCACCGAACAGCCACTCCCGCCCCAGTGCCGAGCGCGCCGCCCGTGCGTCGTCATCGAGCCGGGCGTACAGAAACCGCACAAGGTCGTCCATGGCGTCCCCTCCCTGTTTCAGGGCCTCTCAGAAGAACCCCCCAACACCGCAACAGCACATTGGCATACGGGCCCGCCTCACCGGTACGCACGATCAGCCGCGCTCCCGCCGACAACTTCTTGCGCCGCTGGTGCGGTACGAAGTCCAGGTTGGCGAACGGCCGCTCCACCAGGTCGAGATGGTCCCCGCGCAGCTCCTCCGCCACCGTGGCGCCCTCCAGCACCAGCTCGTCCACCAGCCCGGCGAAGACCTCCGCGAAGGGCGGCACCCCGGCCCGGAAGGCCAGGTCCACCACGCGCGGCCCGGCCGGGATCGGCATGCCGGCGTCGCGGACCAGCGTCTCGTCCCCGAGCCCAACTCGGCCAGCACGACCGCCAGATGGAGATTCAGGATGCCCGACTTCTTCACAGTTGTTCGACCTCCTCGGCCGTCGGATACGACTCCTGCGCCCCGCCTTCGTCACGGCCGCCGCGCCGACGCGGGTCGCGTAGCCCGCCGCCTCCGCGAGGCTCGTGCCCGCGCCCAGCCGCCAGGCGAGGGCGGCCGTGAAGACATTCATCGCTCAAGATCCACTTTCGACACACGGCCCAGGAGACCGCATGTCCGACGAGCCGACCCTCGGCGAGGTGGAAAGGCGTTTCGAGGATCGGCTCGCCGACGTCCGCGACGACATCCAACAACTCGGACGCCGCATCGACTCCAAGGCCAGCCAGGACGTCTACGACCTGGGCCACGAGGCCCTCGTGGCCCGCATCACCGCGCTGGAGACGCTGAGGGAGAAGGGCGCCGAGAAGCTGGTGGCGACTCGCCGGTGGCTGATCGGCGCGGTGGTCGTGCCGCTGGTCGGGATCCTGCTGCCCGTGGTGATCCTGCTACTCCAGGGATGGGATCGTGATGTGGCCGCAGGTGTGCGCGGACGAGCAGCGCCGGCGCCGCGGTGATGTGCTGACCGTGGCCGGCGCGCTGCTGCTCGGCGCGGTGGTCGCCTCGATCGTCCTCACCGTTCAGCACCTGAGCGCGGACCTGCAGGACGCCAACGCCGCGCGGGATGCCCTCGCCCGCCAGGTGCAGGCCCTCGGCGAGCGCCCAGTGGCTGGCCCACCGGGGAGTCGGGGCGACGCCGGCCAGACCATACGGGGACCGTGCGGGGTTCAAGGCCAGCAGGGCGAGCCCGGGGCACCCGGGGCGACGGGCCCGACCGGCCCGAGCGGAAAGCCCGGCGCCACTGGCAGGGCCGGAACCGCGGGGGCGACCGGCGCGGACGGGGCCCCCGGGCCCGCTGGCACCGACGGCGCCGCCGGCCAGGCCGGCCCGCCCGGCCCGCAGGGCGATCCCGGGCCGGCGGGCAAGGACGGCCGCGACGGGACGGACGGCCTGGACGGCCAGATCTGCCCCACCGGCTACCACCTCCAGGCCCCACCCGCCGATCCGGACGCTCTGGTATACCGCCGCGACAGCGCCCCCGAGAGCCCCGACCCCACCCCGTCAACATCACAGCTGGCCGGCCTCACTCCGGACCGACGTCGTGCCTGATCGCCGAAGCGCTCCTCTCTCGCAAGAGCCCTTCCCTATGCGCCACGTCGCGCGCCGTTTGGCCAGATGATGTCCACCGGCAGGCCTGCGGCACGCGCCAGTTCCACGGTGTCCGCTGTGCCCCCGCCCTTTCCGGAAGGCGGCGCGCCGTCCCAGACGGCTACGAGGCGGTCGGCGCGCTTGAGAAGTTCACCGTTGGCTGCCTCGTATGCCGCGCGATTCGCCGTCTCGTGCGGCATGGTCACCACGTTCGCCGCAGCGGTGAGGCGGTCGAACGTAGGCGCGTGGTCCGGCTTTACCTTGGCCTGCCGGTAGTCCTGTGAGGGCAGGATGACGACCAACCGTCCGCCCGCCGCGATCACTGCCTCAGCGAACAAAGTGTCCGAGCCACGCGCGAGGCAGGTGACTCCGACCAACTCGCCCTGGTGCTTCCCCAGCAGGCTCCGCAACTCATCCTGCACGAGCAACACGGTGCTCTCGCTGAGGTCCATGTGGCCGGTTACGGCGATGGTCGTCATGCCTTCTCTGCCTCCTACGTTGCCAGCAGGTCGCGAATGTCGTCCCGAGCCTCACGAAGCGGTCCCGGAACATCTCTGCCGACGGTATACGGGTAGAGCTGCGCGAGTTGCTGACGGACCCGCCCGGACTGGGTGAGCGCAGCGGCGCCCACAGCATGCCGGGTCGTCTCGGCAGCACCGGCGACATCACCGACGAGGAAGCTGCACTCGGCCAGTCCGATCCAGTCGAGGGCATGGCTCCGGCTGGCTTCCGGGCCTCGCTGGTCGAGCGCGGCCCGGATCGCGCTCGCGGCGGTCGGCGCATGCTGCTGGGGATCGGTGCGGGCGAGGTCGAGGAGTCGCCCGCCGGTCACGCCGGCGAGTTCGGCGCTGTCGAAGTAGCCAATCCAGTAGGGCTCTTCTTCGGTGCTGGCCGAAGTCAGGGTTTCCTCGGCCTGCCTAGTTGCCCGGTGGAAGGCTGCGTGCCTTCCCATCGCCGCGTAAGCCCATGCTTCGCGGGTGTGGAGCATGGCGCGCAGCCTCGGCCCTGCCGTGGTGCGGACGCCGTCCTGGGCAAGTCGGACCAGTTCGAGGGCGTCTTGCGGACGGTTGACGTAGAGCATCTGCCGCGCCATGCCGGCGAGGACGTTGGCCCCGAACCGGGCGTCGCCCGCCGCGTGGGCCGAGCGCAGCGCCACCCGGTAGTAGTCCTGAGCCCGCCGTTGCTGCCCCGAATCCCATGCCATGGTGGCCGCACTACCCGCAAGTTGGGCCATGACCCCGTACAAACGCCGTTCGATGTAGCCCTTTTGATGCTCTTCGAGCGCTGCGGTCACCTCGCTCAGCTGCCCCAGAATCGCCTTGCGTCGCAGCCCGCCGCCGTACTGGTGGTCCCAGCTGCGGAAGGCGCGTGCCGTGGCTTCCAGCGCATCGAGATCCCGCTCACCGAGTCGACCGCGGCGCCGGGGACGACTGTCGGCACTGGCGGGCTGGAGCCAACCTTCCAAGGCGTCGAGCAACGCCGTGCCCGTGACGGCAACGGCGGACAGGGCGCGCGTTGCTGCGCGGCGGTTCATCACGAGATCGCTCCTGGTTAGGTGGTCGGCTAGACCGACAGTGGCGTCGGGACGCCACGGCACCTCCTCGGAGGGTTGGCGTTCCTCGACAGTCGGGGATCCTGGGTGTTGGGCCTCTTGCTCCCATGGGCGAGGGGAGAGGCCCAACAGGGTGCCGGGGATCCCAAGGCCGTCGGCGATACGGCGAATCACCGAGATGGAGGTGACGTTGTGCCGCCCCGAGATGATGTTGGAGACCTTGCCGGGCGTGAGGTCGCACGCCGATGCGATCTTGTTTTGGCTGAGTCCTGCCCATTTCTTGATCAGGGAGAACGCAGCCGCGAAGTCGTGCTCCTCCAGTGCGCGGCGTAGGTCTTCACGCTCTAACACGTCGGGGCCAAGTGGCCTTGTTGGGGTGACCATCGGGCCCTCTTCCAGAGCGATCCCAGGCGCGACCCATCGTCGTGCTGCACCTCCAACGAGTCTATTACCGCCTCGGTAACCCCTGACGGTGATTCCCGCCCCGTCACTCAACCGGCACGCTCAGACCATCCCCACCAGATCGGAGCGAGGAATGGACAGGCCGCCGGACGCCACACTTAACGTGCCGATCGACTCCGAAACGATCGCCGACACGATCCGCCAGGCGCTGCGCCTCGGCTCGATCCGGCCGAGCCGGGAGGAACTCGTGGCCACGGACGAGGCGCTGCGCGGTCACGTCGCGCTGCTCCTCGTCGAGGCCCGCCGGATCACCAGCCCTCACCCGCCGGACCGCTACCGGCTCGACCGGATCACGAAACACATGGCCTTTTCCTTGGGTAAGGGCATACTGTCCGCGTACGCCGAGGTCCCCCAGCGCGCCCGGGACTGCCAATGGCTACTGGCCTACTACACCGCCAGCCGCGGTGAATACAGGCCCCGCCGCGCGGCCAGCGCTGCGCTTCCCGAGGCGCCTACCGCGGGGAGACAGGCGTGAGATTCCGGCAGTGCACCGCACGTCACCAGTGGCCCGCCCAACACCGGCCCCCGCGCCGCCCGCGGTGGGCCCGGTGCGACGGCGGCCGCAAGCACAAGGGCGGCCACCGCACCCGGCTCCCCGAGCTCGGGCTCGACCTGCGGTGGGCGGAGCGATGACGACGACCAGCGAACCCCCGTACGGCGTGATGGCGGGAACCATCGGCGACGACGTGATGACCGTTCACGAACTCGTCTGGGTCGCCGGCAAGCAGCGGCCGAAGTGCGGCGACGGCGCCCCGGACGACCGGGCCGAGGAGTGGTTCCGCCGAGTGAACTGCCCCTACTGCCTGGACGACGAGCAGGCCCCCGCCGCCTGACCACACAGCCCCCGGCGCACGGGTCGCCGGGCGCGCTCCTCACGCCACACCCGGGGTTTTCCTCTTTTCTCCCCGGCGATGGCGGACGAGAGCGCAGCACCCGCCCCAGGTTGGACGCCGCGCCGGGCAGGCGCACCCATCTCCTTTACCCCGCGACTAGGACACAGCCATGGCGACACCCACCCCCGATGATGATGAGTTCTTCAACGACGTCCTGTCCCTCGGGGCAGCGGCGAACGCCTCCCGGGACGAAGGCCTGCCACCCGCGGCGCGCGAGATGTTCAACGACCTTGCCGCCGAGCGGGCCAGCGACTTCGCCCGCAAATACGGCAGCGACAGGGGGACCGGGTGACCACGGCGAGGGACGAGTTCACCGACCCGGACGGCCGCAGGGTCGGGTGCCTCGCCCTCTTCCGCAACACCGCCGGCCACCCCCTGATGCTCCGCAAGCGCAACCGGGACGAACTCCCGTGGTGCCTTCCCGGCGGGTGCGCCGTCGGCGGCGAGTCCGCCCTCGCGGCGCTGCGCCGAAAGGTGCTGGAGGAGACCGGGCTGCACGCCACCCCCGGTCTGCTGCTGGTCGAGCACCACATGCCGGCCACGGCCGGACGGGCAGAGGGGAGCAACCTGGTCTTCGACTGCGGCGAACTCTCGCCCGAGGCGGAAGTCCGTTTGAAGAGCGAGGAGTTCAGCGAGCACGCGTTCATCGCCCCGGACCAGCTCGCAGACGCAGCACAGCCCCACACCGCCGCGCGGGTGCAGGCCGCTCTGTACGTCGCCAAGGTGGGCGGCGGAGCGCTGTTCCTGGAAGGCGCCAGCCGGCCGTACGAGCCCTAGCTCCGACTCCCGTCCGGCCGCCTGGCCAAGTCCGGCCGGACGGGGCCCGCACGTCCCCTCCCCTTGATACGCGGGACGTGCGGAGCACCGGCCGCCCGGACTTTCCACCCTGGTCCGGGCTGCCACCCACCCCGCCCCGGTGCCCCTTGGTGAGGACGGTCGCCGGGGCGGGTCACCAGCGCTCCACAAGGAGGAGTCCATGCCCTTACTGTCGCGCTCGCTCGCCCCACTGGGCCCGCAATTCGCCTGGCTGGAGATCACCGGATTCTGCAACCTGAAGTGCCGCCAGTGCTACGCCGACTCCTCGCCCGAGGGGACGCACGGCACGATGACGGACGCCGACTGGTTCCGGGTCCTCGACGAACTCGCCGCGCTGCACGTCCGCGACGTGCAGTTCATCGGCGGGGAACCCACCCTCCACCCGTCCCTGCCCGCCTACATCGCCCACGCCCGTAAGCACCACATGCGGATCGAGGTGTTCAGCGACCTCACCCATATCACCGGCGAGGTATGGTCCGCGCTCCAACTTCCGGGCGTCCGGCTGGCGTTCAGCTACTACTCCGACGACGGCGACGACCACGACGACGTGACCGAGAACCGCGGCTCCCACGCCCGCACCCGCGCCAACGTAGAGAAGGCCAAGACCCTCGGGATCCCCCTGCGCGGCAGCGTGATCAACGTCCTCCAGGGCCAGCGTGCGACCCAAGCCCGCCGCGACCTGCTCGACATCGGTCTCCGCGATGTCCGCACGGACAAGATCAGGCCGTTCGGCCGCGGCGCCAACGGCACCGGCCCGGACATCACCAAGCTGTGCGGACGCTGCGGACGCAACAAGTTCGCCATCGCACCCAACGGAGACGTGTGGCCGTGCGTGTTCGCCCGCTGGATGACCGCCGGCAACGTCCACGAACAGAGCCTCGCCGCCATCTACAACGGCGCCGCGATGCAGGGCGCCCGCGCCGAACTCGGCCGCGCCTTCCCCGACAAGATGCCCACCGCGAGCGACCCGAGTTGCCTGCCCGACTGCAACCCGTCCTTCGACACGTGCTCGCCACAGCTCGCCTGCGCTCCGGACGCCGTGTGCGGGCCGACGGACGGTGCGGAGGAACTGGCCGAGCCGATCATGTCCCCGCACCGCTCGGTGCGATACGACAACCCTCGGATTGCCGGTACGGACTGCTGAACACGGCTCCACCAACGGGGGAACGTCCGGGCGCGGGGGTGAGTGCGGCAGCACGTGCGAGTAGCGTGACATCGCTCTCGCCCCCCGCCCTACGGAGAAGCCCATGAGCGCCAGCGCGACCGACCTCTATCTGTCCCGCCGGGACGCGTACGCCGCGTTCCTCAGCGCCGCCGACGACGAGTCGTCGGTGTGCTGGTGGAAGGCCGATGGCCAGTACCCGAGCGTGGACGCGACACGGCAGGCGCAGGACGCGGCGTACGCGGCCACCCGGGACGCGTTCAACCGGATCGTGGTCGAGCCGGTCGGACCGCACAAGGAAGCTCACGCCGTCATCGAGCAGATCCGACAGCTCGGCCGGGCCGGCACGGAAGAACAGGACTGGGTTCGTTCAAGAAGGCCCGTGAGGTGTTCGTCGACGCCGCCCGTGCCTGCCTCACAGAGACCCTCGGCAGCACACCGGAGGCCGAGCAGGGCTGACCCTTCCCCGAGCGCTACCCGGTGCACGACGCCCCCGTTTTGCCCCTTGCGGGCGAGGACGGGGGCGTTGTCGTCGGCGGTACCGCGATGTCCTTGAGAGCCGTGTCGAGGGATCCACTCGTGAGCATGTGGACTCTGATCATGGAAACGGCCCCTCACTCAGTGGATTGGGGGTGTTTACCTCACGGTTTACCTGGGTGGGCACAGACGGATTTGAACCGCCGACATCTGCTTTGCAAGTTCGATCGAGCCGCGCATCAGTTCTCGACTCCGGCACCGGCCACGGATCATCGGGCGGGCCCGCGCGGGCATGCACCACGTTGGTCACCCGCGGATGCGCACACAGCACCTCGGCAGTCCCGTCGGTGCTGCGGTCATCCACCACATAGATGTCGTCGCACCACCGCGCCAGCCCATCCAGCGCCGCCCCCAGGCCCGGCCCGCCGTTGCGCACCCGCATCAGACCAAGAACATGCACTACGCCCCGAACCAGACCACGACAGACGAACTGCACTCTACGGCCGACAAGGCCAGGGAGATCAGCAGGAGGCGAGCCGCTGCCACTGATGGCGCTCCCGCCGGCAACCGGCTGCTGTCCTTCCTCCGGTGGGCAGCAGCAGGAGCCGTCTTGTATGAGAGCGCCGCCGGACTGCACTCCACTCACACTCAACCTCACCAGGCACAGTGCCGTCTTCCCAGTCACATACGTGGTGTTTGGGAGGTTTGCATGCTGGTCGTGGAGGAGATCGCCCAGGGGGCTGGCGAGGTACAGCTGTACCGGGAACTGTACGCGGGCACGCCCATGGAGATGCCGGAGCTCACCAGCAAGCCGTGGCCGGCACCGGCAGGGGTCCTCGCCGCGCGCCAGGACGGCGAACTGCTGGGATGGGCGGTGTACTTCAGCAGCGGACACCCGGGCGGCACGGCCATCCTTCAGTGGATCATGGTCCGGCAGGAACGCGAACGCCTCACCACTGGCTACAACACCGCCTCCCCGGCCACCACGGCGGACATCGACGCAATTGCCGCTCTCGCGGCCGAGGCAGCCCGGCACGCCAGGCGGGCCGGCTACACCGAGATGCAGTGGTCCCCGGCCGAGCCCGGCCTCGCCGAGGGCATCACCGCCCGCCTGAACGCCAGGACCGTCAAGGACGAAGACGGCTTCTACTCATACCAACTCGCCTTGTGACCACGCCGCTTCACGCCGAGGCTCTGCTCGAACCGCTTGTCGCGGCCTCGTGGGGATCGCGCAGGGGCAGCAGGAGAGCGGATGATGGGGCGGCCCCAGCGACAGCCAGTGTCGCCTCATTGTGCAGGCGTACACCGCGGTCTACGAGGAAGCGTGAGATACGGGGATCCCCAGCACAGCCCGGCCGGAGCACCCGCGGTCGACCAACTCCGCCCGATCCTCAAGTGCTCTCGGCTGCTCATCCCCGTCAGCGAACACGGGCCACCAGCAACATGCCTGACATGCCTCACTTGGCTCTACCGCTCTGAGCTGCAGAAATACTTGATAGCCCTAGATAACCGGCGGCTACGGGAGACCCGGGCCTGCGGTCCGCGGGACGTCCGGGGCAGCGGGCACTTGCCAGTCCGGCGAGCTCGCCGGACGTGACCGGCCATGGGCCTCCCGGCACCTGACCGGTCACAGTGACCGACGTGCAGGTGACCGGTGGCCGATGGGCCCGCGACCGGTGACCGTCCCGGCCCTCATCGGACACCGGTCACGACCGATCCACGTCCATCGGTCACCCGTCCACTGTGACCGGTCACCCTCGCCTTGCCGCGGCGGCCGGATGGGCTTGCCCGGCACCTCCCCGGGCTTGCCGTGCGCTACATCCACCGGTCACGAGGGCTTGCCCGATCGGCCAACAGGGCTTGCCCGGCCGCGACACAAGCCTGCGACCTGCACTTTGACGCCCGGGGCATGCCTTCGGGCAAGCCGGCAAGAGGAGCGAGAAGGGGGAGGGGACGCGCGGTGTCCGGCGGACATGGCGCGGGCGCCGTCCCGGCCGACACGGCTGTCCGGGCCTTCGGTGGCGACTCGGCGGTGGCCGACGGGCGGGCCGTGGACGCCGGCGGCGCGACCGGCCCGGTGACCGATGACCGGGGGAGCGGCCTCGCGCGCAGCCCAGATGCTCGTCGTATCCCGGCCCGGCATCGGCCACGTGACCGACGAGGCGGTCCGAGACGCCGGGCCCGGGCGCGGGCATGGGCCCAGCCGGACATCGGGCCGGAGAGCCGCGGTCGATCCACAGGGGCCGATCGTCGGTGGTGGTCTGGCGTGCCCGGTGATCCGCTATCGCGAGGAAGGATTCGGCGGCCGACCAGGGCGTCAGCTCGATGCCGAAGGCGCTGGCCGCGCCCGGGCCGTGGAGGTGGACCAGGCGGCCGGAGAGGTAGACGACGTCGCCTTTGCGGAAGGCGCCGGTATACTTGGGGGTTCCGTGCCGGAACCGTGTGCGGTCGCGCGGAGGGCGAGGGCGCTCCACCCGCCGCACCAACCTCCTACGTCAGTACGGCGACGCGGTCCCCGACCCCTTCGTCGACTACCTCGAACTCGAAGAACTCGCCGCCCAGGCGGACATCTACGCCTCCCAGGTCATCCCCGGCATCCTCCAAACCCACCACTACGCCCACGCCGTCATCGAGGGCAGCCGCCGCTGGCGAACCGAACGAGAAGTCAAGACGTTCGCCGAACTGCGCATGCAGCGCGCAGCGGTACTCACCCGCGAGGCTCCACTCCCGGTCCGCCCCGTCGGCGACGGCCGGCCGGCTCGCCCGGACCGCAGCGAGCCGGCCGTGCCGCCGAGCACGTGTGGGGCATCCGTACGACCGCTGGTGCCGCATCAGGCGACGTTCGCCCTGCTGACTACCTCGCGGAGCCGTACGTCGGGTGCGTGCTTGTTCTGCCAGACGATGTAGCGGCGGATCATGCTGCCTTGCTCTTTGCGGCTGGCGCGGTCGGTGCCGTCAAGAGCGAAGTAGCGCAGGGCGGTGAACTGGGCCTCGATGCGGTTGAGCCACCTGTCTCAGCCCGACGACTTCTCGATCGGCAGGCACCGTGGCCCAGCATCGGGATCGGGCGGTGCCCGGTCGGGTCATGCTTGGGTGAGCACGATCTTCTTTCCGCCGGCCCGTCCGGTAACCACCCGGGCGAATGCGGCCGGTCCTTCGCTCAGCGGCAGGGGGTCCGGTGCGAGTTTCAAGGTTCCCGCGGCGGCCTGCTCCGCCAGCTGGACAAGCTGCGTGGCGTTGGGCTCGACGTAGAGGTCCCAACTCGTGATGCCTCGTTCCTCCGGAGGCGCGTCCGAGGTCAGGGAGCACAGGCGGCCGCCGTCCCGCACCAAAGGCAGGGCGGCGTCCGCCGTGCTGGTGGCGATGATGAGGGCGGCGTCGAACCCGCCGCGTACCTTGACCGACCAGTGCGGGTCGTGGTAGTCGACGACCTCCATCGCTCCCAGATCGAGCAGGCGCTCTGCGGCGGCAGCAGACGCGGTCGCGGTCACCTCGATGCCCTTGGCCGCGGCGAGCTGGATGGCCAGGGCTCCGGTGGCCCCGCCTCCGTTGGTGATCAGGAGCCGCTGTCCTTTGCTGAGGTCCAGCTTCTCCAGGGCCTGCAACGCGGTGAGTCCGTTGACCGGCAGCGCCGCCGCGTGCACGGCGTCCAGCCCGGGCGGGCAGGCTGCCGCGTGATCCTCGTTGATCAGAACGCGTTCCGCCCAGAAGCCGCTTCCCCCGGGCAGCGGGGCCTCGTGTGCGAGCACCCGGTCGCCTACGGCAAACCCGGTGACACCCGCGCCGACAGCCAGCACCTTGCCCGCGCCCTCCACTCCCAGCGCCGCCGGGGGCGCAGCCCCACGTCCCAACCAGCGCCGTTCAGCAGTTCGTCCCACGGGCCGACCCCGGCCGCCTCAACCGCCACCAGGAACTGACCGGGGCCGGGAGATGGCGGTTCGGGCAACTCCAGCAGGGCGACTTCCTTCTCGGCCCCGGACACTCCGCACGCCTTCACAGCAGATCTTTGTCCTCTCGCTCAGTCCGGTCGACCGGGAGGTACGGGCCGGAAACCCAAAGCAGGCAGCAGTGTCGACCTCGGGATCCCCTACAGAGGTCGCTCGTGGTCTCATCCGCATTGGTGTCGAGCCTATGCAGCTAGTGACCCGGACATGTGGTCCATTTCGCGCAAACGGGTGGCGAGCCGGCCGCATAAATGGTGCGTACGAGTTGTCGGTCTTCTCGGGGCACAGGCACTGGCCGCCAAACGCTTGAGCTGGGCGGGTAAGTGGTTTCACGCACTGGCTGGCAGTTGCGCCGCGATCATCACCAGCTTCCCCGGCCCGGGCGCCCTCACCGGTGCCCGGATACTCGCCGAGATCGGAGACAACCGGTCCCGCTTCGCCGAGGCCAACGGCCTCAAAGCCTTCGCCGGGGCCGCCTCCGTCACCCGGGCCTCCGGCAAACACCTCGCCGTCATGGCCCGCAAGGTCAAGAACCAGCGACTCGCTGCAGCCGGCTACGTCTGAGCCTTCTCCGCCCTGACCGCCTCACCCGGAGCCCGCGCCCACTGCGACCGTCGCCGAGAAGCCGGAGATCGGCACACCGCAGCCCAGCGCAACCTCTACAACCGCCTTCTGGGCTGGCTTCACCACTGTCTCAGCAACCGCGTCGCCACAATGAGAGCACAGCATTTCCCACCTTGATCCCCGAACTACAAGCGATCGCTCCCAGCACCCGCGGGCCGGACACTTTGTGACCTGCCGTTTCAGAACAGTTCTACCTGTTCATGGCGTTGGAGTGGGAGTGTCGGCGGATTGCTCCGCCGAGGTGGCGCCGGCCCAAATGGGCCAGCGTTTTCCCGCTTCGCCGCACCCTGCTCCCCGGCCCCGGGGGCCGGGGAGTCTGACAGGTGCTCGGCGGGCGTTTTCCGTCTCCCCTCTATCAGCGGCGACGTTGGGTGATTCGGTGTGCCGTTCGATGTTGAGGGCCGCGTTGAGGTCCCGGTCCATCGTCAGGCCGCAGTTGGTGCAGTGGAACGTCCTGTCGGCCAGCGTCAGGCTTGGGTGTTGCCATCCGCAGTTCGAGCAGGTCTTGCTGGAGGGCCACCAGCGGTCGAGGACCGCCAGTTGTGACCCGTACCAGGAAGTCTTGTAGGCGAGTTGCCGGCGCAGCTCGCCGGGGGCGGAGTCGAGGGTTGCTCGGTTCAGGCCGGCTTTTTGCCGTACGCGCCGTCCTGGGGTGTCCACGGTTCCGCGGGCCGAGCGGGTCATTCCGGCGACGTGGAGGTTCTCCACTGACACGATCGAGAAGTGTGTAGCGAGGGCTTTGGTGACCTGATGGAGGACGGCGTTGCGACGGATGGCGACCTGGTGGTGCAGCCGGCCGACTCGTTGCCGGGCCTTCTCCCGCCCCTTGGACCCCTTCTGCTTCCGTGACAGCACTCGCTGGGCCTTCGCCAGCCCCTGCATCGCCGCGCGTAGCGGCCGTGGGTTGTCCACCAGCAGACCGCCCCCGCGGACCTTGACGGGCCCGTCAGTGGGGAGGGGCTTGGAGAGCCCGGCGAGGACCTTCACGCCCAGGTCGACGCCGACCTTGCCGCGTTCGGCCTGCTGGCGTGTCGGGCGGTCGGGGAGGCCCGTGGTGACCTTACACAGCACGGACGCGTACCAGCGGTGCCCGCCGCGGGAGACGGTCACCGACTGCGCGACGGCTTCACCGCGGGCGACCTGGCGGAACAGGCGGTTGCCGGAGTCGTGCAGGCGCATCTCACCGAACGACCCGATCCGCAGCCGGCGGTGCGTGGCCAGCCGGATGCCGGGCTTCTTCACATCGTGGTGCAGACGGAAGGAGTCCCGGGCGCGACCGCGCTTCTTGAACCACGGGGTACCCGACCCGACGGCCGACCCGCTTGCCCGCGAAGGAGTCGAGCCAGTTCTTCCAGGCTCGGTCGGCGTCGATGAACGCGGACTGGAAGACAATAGGTGTTCACCTCATGCCACCACGGGCACACCCTCTCGGCCTCGGTCCGGGTGTCTCCGCGCTCGGCGTTGAACGCCTTCTGGACGGCCGGCTTCGACGGGATCGGGACCCTCGTCTGCTTCCGCGCCTGCGCCTCCGGCGCCCCCCTCCGGCGGGTCGAACTCGCCTCTGTATGCGCCCGGTTAGCCTCTTCACGCCCTGTCAACCGCCGCCTGCTGCTGGCAGGCTGCTTTCTTCTGACTTGAGGGGGGTTGCATGGCGCTCGCATGTCCGCGTTGCAAGGAGTCGAGCCAGGTGTTGCACCTGCCGGAGTTCTGGAAGTCGCTGCCGAAGGAGTCGGAGCTGCGCGACAAGTACGCGCCGCCGGTCGAGTTCAAGGTGCAGTGGGTGTTTCCGTGGGCGGCTGGGGTGTTGGGTGTGGTCGCTTTGGTGACGGGCGGGATGGCGGCCGGAATCCTGTTGCTGGCTGGTGGCGTGGGGATGGGGTTCTGGCTGTCGACTCGGGCGCGGGCTGCTGAGGATGCGCGAGCCAGGTGGTCGCGGTCGTGGATTTGTCGGCGGTGTCCGGCGACGTTTCTGCATGAGGAGGGGCTGGCGGCCTGAGCTGGAAGGTGGAGCAGCCCCGCCCGTCGTGGATGCTGTTGGTTAATTCCGCCCCACTGGATGAGGTCCAGTGGGGCGGAATTAACCAACAGCATCCAACCAGACGGGGCTGCTGTCGTCTCGCGGTCAGAAGTTCAGATACCGCTCCAGCCGGATGGGCTCAAGGCTGTCCTTCACGTAGACGTCGGCCGTCAGATTGAACGTTCCCCAGCCGGCCGTGGTGAGTTCGAAGCTGGTCGCGCGATTCCTAATGGTGCGGTCGGGGTCTCGGAATGTCGGGTGTAGGTGGTAGATGACCTTGACGACACGGTCGAGATCGGAGTCGCTATCGCCCTCAAGGGCGATGCGGAGCCGGAAGTATCTGTAGCCGTTTCGGTCGAGTGCGCTGTCGCGGTGCGCGCTGTGAACCAGATGAACGCTGGGAGCGGCTTCGGTTGCCGGCTCACTCAGTTCGGCCAGCGGTGGTGGCACTTCGAGGACGGGTTGCGCGCCCGGCTGGGGCTCGGCCCCAGTAGGGGCCTGCGGGGAGGAGGGCCCGAGCCTTATCCCTGAAGCCCCTGCCTCGAAGGAGTCGCCACGCTCGACTCGGCTGTTGATTGCTTCGATGAGTCGCCCCAGCCCGGCGCGGAACTTGAAAGCGAGGGTCAGTACCACGATCGGCCAGATCGAAGCCTGTAGAAATGGTATCCAGTCCTTCAACTTCCCCCCCAAAAAAAGTGCCCTGTCGCGCCGACGCTGATCGGCAACGCAGTCTCTCACCGGGGCTTTACGAGTCACAACGCAAGCTGCGCGGACCGATGTTGGACAACCCTCTGTGTGAGCACGTAGTCGGGGGTTGGCGACGCTCGCGCAGGGCCGGCGATGTCCTGTGCGGACATCACTTTGACGCTTCGAGTGTGATGTGGCCGTGGAGGGTGGCGGGTGTCGGCGCCGGTGGAGGCGCGGGCGTTGCGGGCGCGGTCGATTATCTGCTGACGGTGCCCGGCGGTGTTTCCGCGGGAAGAGGCGCTGGCGGTCTGAGCCGGGTGACCACAGCGTGATCCCTTGAGGGTCGGGCGGATGTCTCTCGGCCCCCGAGAGGTCATCTCATCACCCGGACGCCACGACCTCGCCGGCCGTGACCTGGGGAGGGTTGGGGAGCAGTGATGCGAGGTTGTGCTGCACGAAGTCCGCCGCCTTGGAGACTGATTTTTCGGCACTGGCCTGGTTCCGGAAGATGCTGGTCGAGATCATCACTCCGTTCCCGGCGTCGATCCAGTAGTAGGCCACGAAGCCGGGGAGCTGGCGCATGAGCGGTACGAACCCCTCGTTGACGAGGCGCCCTGCCTCGGCGGGATCGGTTACGCCTTCATAGCGTCGGATTGCTGCGTACATGGCTGATCTCCTCGTGGGGGCTCCGGGTGGTGGTGTGCTGATTCGCCGTACCCCTGTGTCGGCCGCCTGGCTCGCGAGGAGTCCATCAATCGCCTGAAAGGCCGAGCTTGATGATCCGAACGGGGCGCGGGAGCAGTGAGCGCGGTCGTGGATTTGCCGGCGGTGTCCGGCGGTGTTTCCGCGGGAGGATGGTGTCGCGTTGTGAGGCCGCGACGACGAAGGTCCCCGCCCGGGCTTCCGGGGAGTGGGGGCGCTCGTCGAGGAATGTCTTAAGGTCGACGTCCGCTTGTCGGAGGTCGCGTTGCAGCTGCACCAGGCCGTCGGGGAACTCGTTGTGAGGCCGTGCCGTGCAAGGCGTCGCAGGCCGATGAGGCCTATCTGCCGTGCGGAGTGTCGAAAGGAAGAGACCGGTGATCCACCCGAACCGGCGGCATCTGGTGCGGACCCGGGAACTGCTGGCCCAGGACATGGGCATGGCCATGGGGACTTTCGGAAACAAGAAGCCGTACGCCGCGGAGGGGTTTCCGGCGCCGATCAGCTCCGAAGGGGCCCGGGTGCTGTTGTGGGACGGCGAGCAGACCACCGCCTATCTCGCCGGCGAGCCCGTCCCGGCGCTGCCGCCCATGGAGGGCCCCGAGGTCCTCTTGGACCGGCAGGAAGCCGCAGCGTCGCTGGATGTGGGCCCCCGGACCTGGGACGGGTACAAGGCGGACTCCGAGCTCACGCGGCACCTGGTGGACGTCTGCGGGGTGGAGCACTGGCCCCGCGGCGCCGTACTCGCCTTCAAGGACGCGCGCCCGGGCAAGGGGAGCGCGGCCGGTCGACCGAAGGGGAGGACGAACGCGGCTCCGCGCGGTGAACTCCGCCCAAGGGTCGCGGCGCTCCTTGACGCTTCGCCAGCGATCACGATCGCCGACGTGCGCGGCGCGCTCAAGGTCGCGCCGGCGACAGCTCAGCGGGTGCTGTCCCAGATTCGCGGCGAGCGCATCGCGGCACTGATGAAGACGGGGCTGTCGTTCGACCAGGCCGCCGACAGACTCGGCTATCCCGCCGCGGTCCGCCGGGGCGCGCGCAACGTCGCAGAGTCGGGGCATGACCATGCGAACGGTGATCGCGGTGGATGAATGGGACGCGCACTGTGCGGCTGGCCGCGGCTTCCGGCCGATCTCCGTGCGGTGCCGAGTGATCGCCCGGCCCTGCCAGTCGTACGCGGCCCACTCCTCGGCCGGCACCTTCATCTGCTGGGCCACGTGCGCCACCGCAGGCGCCGGAACTTCTCCCGCCTTCTCGGGAACCGTGCCTCGACCTCGAAGAACTTCAGCAACAGGGCGAGGCCCAGCCGATTCGCCCCGGTCTTGTTCCTCAGCCGCACAGCCTCGTCCTCAAGAAGCGTCCAGACCTCGACCAGGTCCTCCGGCTCCGATTCCTGCCGTGCCCATGCCTCCGCGGCCTCAACCAACTGGATCTCCGCATCGTGGCGACCACCGACGGGTTCGAGACCTTCGACCTTGCTGTGGACCTGGTCATCGCCCCGGACCTGAGCCGGTGGGAGTGGAAGGACGAAGACGAGCACGCCCACGCGAGGCGACTCGGCATCATCAGCGACACCGAGCACCAGTCCGTCGACGCTGCCCGCGCACACATCCTCGCGATGCTGGAGGAACGCACAGGCCCTTTCGCCGAGGGCGTGACGAAGCTTGCGGCTCGTCGGGGTCGGGCAGTGGCGCCCCAGTCGTACCGCTTTTGCACGTCGACGCGGTAGGTGACCTGGTCGCAGTGCTTCTCGCCGATGACGCGGTACTGGAAGTGGTTCAGGCCGTAGTACCAGTCCGTACGCTTCTCCAGCGACTGGCCTCGCCGCACCTGACCTACCGGCACACCCTGAAGAAGACGGCCGCCCAGCAGAAGGAAGCGTGCACAGCTTCCACGGCGGCGCGGCGAACGATCTGCGCAGGCACGGCCTGGTTGGCCGCCGCTGCGATCGACCTGGACCGCATGCCGGAGGAGATGGGCAGCATGCCCAAGAGCGCGGGCCGCTCCGGTGCCGCGCACCCGATGACGGTGAACGAGACGGTCATCGCGCTGATCCGCCCGAAGCCCGACCTCGATCAGCTCACCGAGCAGCCAGCCGAAGCCCAGGCCGCCGCGCGGGCTGCTGTCGACGCCTCGGACGGGATCGGCACCCTCACCTCCTACGCCACCGAGGTCGCGTTCCCGGTGAAGGGCACTTGGAAGAACCCGGCGATCGGCAGTGCCCGCGCCGACGTCGTCCTCACCGCCCCGGAGGCCGGGCTGCCGCTGCTGTTCATCGAGGCCGACAACTGCACCGAGGGCGCCGCCCTCATCGCCGCGAAGTTCGACAAGTACGCCCGGTTCTTCAAGCAGAAGGAGAAGGACGCCGACGGCATCGACAAGCCGATGTGGCGCACCCGCTGGAGCGCACCCGGGTGCGACGAATACGAGCGGGTGCACCCGCCAGCCCTGCTCGTTTTCCACCAGGTCGGCAAGCGCTCCGCCAAGAGCCAGATAGCGAAGGTCGCCGACCTCAACCGCCCACACCGGCAAGGCAGGTGGCAAAGCCAGGCCCCGGAGCATGGGAGGATCGCATCTCGGGGATGCCTACCAAGTCACGCCGCATCAAGATGCGTTGTTCCACACCGGTCGGCGGCGCGACGGGCCGGCCGCCGGAGTCGTCCACGCCTTGCGGTATTTTTATCAGTCGTCAGGACGTTGAAGGGTCGGTAGCCCACTCATGCAAGAGCAATTCGACCCAATCGGTGGGACAGAACTGTCCGATACCGAACTGGTCCAGCGTATCCGTGCGGCAGCCCGGATCAGGGACCGGGTGGCGGCTGATGCGTGTGACGCGCCAGCTCCAGACGGCGCAGCCGAGGCAGGCGAGGAAGCCCTCAACGAGTTCCACCGCCGGCACTACGCCGAGGTACTGGCCTACGCCCGCGCCTGCTGCGGATCCTCCCAGGCCGCAGCGCATCTGGCGGCGGAAGCCATCGCCGGCGTCCTGCACTCCCACGACCCAGGAGAGCATCCCGATGCGGCCTGGCGGGGCAGCTTGCTGGCGGCGGTACGCCACACCGCCACTGCCTGGCACCGGAACTCCCGAAGCACCGAGCTGCGCGACGACTTCGCGTCCTGGCTGGCCGCCCAGCACTCGGGGGATGGCCCCGATCCCTCCGGCACCGAACAGGAGTCCTCCACCGGTGGCGAGCCCGCCGCCGTGCGCCCCGTGGGGCTGAACCCGTCCGCCGAACCAGGTAGGGCCCAGGTATCCCGACTCTCACCGGCGCGCATCGTCGTGCTCGCTGTTGCCGTGACCGTCCTGGCCGGCGTTGCCCTATCCGTCGGCTCCCTGCTCGGCCTGGCGCGCCACGATGCCTCGGCTACCAGCCCCGGACGGTCCGGCCCCGCTTCGGCCACCAGCTCCGGACGGTCCGGTCCCTCTTCTGCCCCCACTCCGGACCAGCCGCCGACGGCTTCTCCCGGGAGCTCAGCGACCGTCTCCAGCTCGGCGTCGGGCACACCAGCCGCAACGCCCACCACGGCGTCGACGCAATCGAGCTCCCAACCCTCGTCGTCGCCATCCGCGCACCCGGGCACCGGGGGGAACCCGTCGACCGCCCGCACCACCGCGTTGGGTGCCCGGCCGTGGACCTCCAGCACCAACGGCTGGGGGCCGGTGAGGGTGAATAGCAGCACCGACGGACACCCCCTCACCATCAAGGGTGTCGGCTACCCCGAAGGTCTGGGGGCCCACGCCTACAGCGAGATCACCTACAACCTCGGCGGCACCTGCTCGGCCCTCAGCGTGGACGTGGGCATCGACGACGAGGTGGGCGCGAACGGTTCAGTGGTCTTCCAGATCTACCGGGACGGTACGAAGGCCGCCGACAGCGGGCTGATGACGGTCGGCCAATCCGCGAAGCACCTCACTGCAGACCTCACCGGCGGCACCGAGCTGCGGCTCGTGGTCACTGACGGCGGCAACGGGAACAACTCCGACCACGCGGACTGGGGTGGCCCCCTCATCACCTGCAGCTGAGCGGCCGCCTACAGCGGTCGGACCTTGTAGTCGTAACGATCATTCCGGCGGATCTTGCGGTCACCCGCACGGATGCGCCGCCTCCGCACCGGCCCAGGCAACCTCGCGCCGAGAAGATGACGGGGTTGCTCTGGAGGGGCAGAGGTGATGTGCGAGAAACCTGCCATTTCGTGACGGACCGTCAGATCCGGTGGCGGTGAGTGCCGGCACCGGGAGCGACGACGGACGCTCTTATCTTTCACTTAGAACGTTTCCATAGCGTCTCGTTCATGATGATGCAACGTGGTGCAGTCGGATCTGTTGTCCTCACGGCCGTGGCCTTGACGGCCATCGTCGGGGTGGCCGCCGCGGCTCCGGCCCCCGACAAGGCTGCCGCCTCGGTGTCCCACGGCAAGGTGACGGACAATCTGTACATGTCGCTCGGTGCATTCGAGGATGCCACGTCCGGCGAGGACCCTATGGTCAAGGCCATGATTGACCGTACGGACATCGGCGGCGTACAGGTGGTGGTGCCCTGGAAGGCCCTTGAGGGGAAGAAGGGGGAGTACAAGTGGTCGCGGCTGGACAATGCCCTGACGTATCTCCAGGAACGCCACAAGAAACTGTTCGTCCAGGTTCAGGATCGGTTCTTCGATGTAGCCATGAAGGACGCCAACGTTCCCCAATATGTGAAGGACGAGGGCGGGGTCGCGCCGACGGTCGATGAGAACCCTGACAACCCCACCACCCATGGGGCCATGGCCGCGCAGTGGAACAAAGAGGTGCGAGCAGACTTCCAGGCCATGCTGAAGGCGATGGCGGAGAAGTTCGACGGCAAGCTCGCCGGGGTGAACCTTCCGGAGACCGCGGTCGAGGTGGACACCAAGAAGGATCAGACCAAGTACACCTCGAAGTCCTACAGCGATGCCGAGATCGACAACATGCGCTACGGCAAGAAGGTCTTCACCAAGACGCAGTTCATCCAGTACATCAACTTCCTGCCGGACGACGACGACCACAAGCGCATGAAGGAGATGTTCGACCTCGCCAGGGACAAGAAGATCGGCATCGGAGGACCGGACACCCTGCCGGACCGGAAGTACCAGATGGAGAACTCCTACAAGTTCCTCCACGAATACAAGGATGCCCTTCCCCTCGTCGCAATGGCCGTCCAGGAACCCGACATCAACGCCAAGGACCCCAAGACCGGTAAGCCGTACACCCGCGAACGGTTCACGGACTTCGCCCACGACTACCTCGGTGCGCGCCACATGTTCTGGACCACCGAAGCAGACTGGCTGCAGAAGCCCCCGGCATGACACGTGCACGAGTGCGGCTACTCGGACCCGTGTGAGTGACCGAGCGCTCCCGGGGTGGCACAACCTCGCGATGTGATCACCACATGACCAACGCGAATTGCGCAGCAGAGCCGTGAACGCCCTCAGAACAACCCCAGGGTCGTTGGAGGTGATGCGTCCGAAGGGCGCCCCCGCGGGGGCGCCCTTCGGACGCATCACCTCCAACGACCCCGTACGCACCCACGTGCACCTTTGTGGGGTACCGGCCTTGTCCTCGCAGGATTGCAGCTGACCGCAGCAATCCTGGGCGACGCCAGGTTCCCCATGTCCGCCGTCAGTCGACGGGGCGTCCGGCAGCGCGGCACCGTCGTCGATGACGGGCAGCAGCAGCGCGGTGCGGTACCGCCGCGCGATGACGATCCTGGCCTCGGCCGGAGGCAACCGCGTGCCGGTGATCGCGCAGCTGGTCCAGGCGGACGAGAACACCGTCCGCGATGTGATCCACCGGTTCAACGAGATCGGGCTGGCCTGCTTGGACCCTCAGCGGGCGGGAGGCCGTCCCCGCCTGCTCGACCGGCTGCCGGCGACCTACCACCGCACCCATGGCGTCACCTACTTCCATGGCTGCTACTCGATCTGCGACGACACCCTGTGGGGCGTCAACCGTCACCACAAAGGCGCGGCAAACCCCCTGGCGGCGCTGAAGTCGATCCGGGACGCCCGCCCCGACGGCGCCCCGATCTACGTAATCCTGGACAACCTCTCCGCCCACAAAGGAGCCAAGACCCGGCACTGGGCGAAGAAGAGCAAGGCCGAGCTGGGCTTCACCCCGACCAACGCCTCCTGGGCCAACCCGACCGAGGCGCACTTCGGCCCGCTGCGGCAGTTCACCATCGCCAACTCCACCCACCCCAACCACACCGTGCAGACCCGAGCCCTGCACCGTTACCTGCGGTGGCGCAACGCCAATGCCCGCCACCCCGACGTTCTGGCCGCTCAACGCCGCGAACGCGCCCGCATCCGCAGCGAGAAGGGCATCCGCTGTGGCGGACGCGCACATGCTGCCGCGGCCTGACCGCCGCGCCGACTCGACAGTCACAACTCAGTGTTCTGCCGCGAGCCTTCCCACCAAGCGGGTGGAATCCGGCGGGCAGGGCCCTCAAAGACGAGTTCGAGACCGTCCTCTTCGTCCCACTGCTCTCCAACCTCAACGAAGCCGAAGCCCGAGATCGTGGCCAGGGATGCCACGTTGTCGGGGCTGATCGTCGCCCGGACGGTCGTGACTGCGGTTTCGGCTGCTGTCCGGCGGAGCAACTCGATCAGCGTGGATCGGGCGTATCCCTGGCGACGGAAGCCGGGAGCGACGGAGTAGCCGATCTCGACCATGCCGACCTCATCTGGCGGTCCGTGGAACCCGGCATGCCCGACGACGAGACCCTTGTCGCCGACGACCGCTTGCCGCACCATCCACCGCGCATGGCCGGGATCGGCGGCCATCTGGTCGAGCCGGAACTGCCACAACCACCGTGCTCTGTCGGTCACGAAGTACTCGGTCAGCGAAACCCCGGCCATCCTGCTGGCTCCGGGCAGGTCTCCATCGAGCAAAGCGGACATCGTCCCGCCGGACAGCTCGACAAAACGGATGCGTTTCGGGCTCCTCGTGAGCGGTCTCTGGTGATCGGATTCATCTGTCACCTGCGGATGCTCGCCGACTCACCCGAAGGGTGTCCAACGGTTTCGAAGCGGTCCGGCAAGCGGCTCACGGCACCATCCACCACCGCAACCCCAACCCGGTGAACGTTCCCGGTCACGGCACGCCGTCAGCCTGTGGTCGTCGATGGGCTGTTGGCAGTCCGCTGGAGACGTAGTTGGCCGATCTCCGCGGCGTTCTTCATCAGTTCGGCGTTCACCCAGGCGACCATGTGAGCAACGGTGTGTCGGGGGCCGTTCTGCCACGGGAAGGGGGCGGTCGAGTACAGGTCGGTACCGGTGAGCCGGCCCAGTGCCTCCAGCCACTGCTCACGCAGACCGTGCAGCCACTCGACAGCCGGCTTGCCCACGCCCGGCCAGGTGATGGCGCTGCGCTCCTGAGGCGCTCTGCCGTGAGCGTGGTCAATGGCCACGCTCCACCACCAGCCGATGTGCCAGCTCAGCCAGCCGATACTCGGTACAGGAACGGGGTCGGGCTCGCTCTCCGCCCAGTCCGGTACCCACGTCCCGTCGTCGGCCTGGCGTATCGTCCAGCAGTTTGCGGCAGGCTCCCACAGGAAGTCGTCTGGTTCGAGCCTCTCCAGGTGGTACTCGAACAGTGACCAGGTCAGGTCGAACTGCCAGCGCAGCAGGTCGAGTGCATATTCCGGGACGGATTCGTTTCGGGAGGCAGTCACTGGCCGACCCTCGCACAACGTCGATGCGTTGGGAATCGAGAATCCGGCAGCACGGCTACTCGGGTCGTCGCTGCTCGCGCTCGCCCGTCGGGGGTGCGCCGGCGCAAGTCGGCCCCGGGGCTGCGGTCAGCAACTCCCGTCCTGGTCGCGGTGATGATGACCAAGACGGCGAAGAAGGTGGCGAGGTCGGGCCGGCGGCTGGGGCTTGCCGGCCGGCAGTTGGTGGTCGAGGTTCCACCGCCATGCATCCGCGGCCGCCGCGCGGGGCATCTGGTCTTCGTCGTCGGCCTGGACGAGGTCCGCCTCCGCGACCCGGCCGCCTTCCTGGGGCCGCGGCTGGCCTCTCGTTGGCCGAGCGGCTGTGGGCGTGGCCGCGGATCGCGGAGGTGGACCCGCAGTTGGACGCTCGGCTGGTCGCCGCGCGCCCGCTCACCGGTGGCGTCGCGGGCGTGGGGGAGTGATGGGGAGGCCGCGGTGCGGCTGCTGGCAGGCGGGCCGTCTGCGGAGGGAGCCTGGCTGGTCGTCCTGGTGTAGCGGGATTGTCCGCTCGAGCCTGCCGGCGGCCTTGAACCGCGGGCCGTCGAACGCCTGGTGCTGCTCCAGCGCACCGTCGCCCTGGAGGAGGGACTGCTGGAGTTGGCTGCCGTGGCCGGCTCGCTCGATGCCGCTGTCGCGTTCGTCGTCGCGAAGGACGCGGGCACCGACGGCTACGTGATCGTGCTGCACTGCCTCGTGCAGGCCGACTCGGCTGCCTGGATCGCCGACGTCCTCGCCATGCTCGCTGCCTTCGCCCGGGTGGAGCTCGGCGCGTTCTGCCTCGGCGCCGCCGCGACCGACGCGCACCGCCCCGGCGCGCACCCGGCCGGCGCGGGCCCGGCGGCCGCCGCGGGGCCGGCTTCTGCAGGCCTTGACCCGGCAGCAGGCCGCGGCGCGCCAGGGCGCGCTGGCCCTTGGACTGCCTTCGTGCGGCGGCGTGTCGGCATAGCACCGGCGGCCGACGGCGGTGCGCGAGCGTTGTCGGGGCTGGGCTGTCCGCCGGGAACTTGACGATGCGCGGGGCCGGCCGTTGCCGCGATGCTCAGCACCGCCGTGTGGTGCTCATGGGCGTGTTCGTACGGCCGTCCTCGACGCCCGGGCCCGCCGCCCGCCCTTGAACACCGTCTTCGGGCACTTGCGCGGCTAACCCCTTGCTGTTCCACGGTGCTGCCACCACCTGCCGCCTAGCACCCTCGAACCTGCCGGTCCAATCTTCGCGATTCCCCGTCAGAATGCCCTGTGACGTGGTGTTTTACGGATTTTCGCGAGAGCTGGATCGGTTGATAAGGATCTTTGAAAACGGCCGGCACCGCGCCCCACTTGCTTGGTATTTGAACTGTGTGAGGAAGATGGGGAGCGAAGAGCGGTCCCCGATCACCGGAATGTAGGTTTTGGCCATGACTGGTGACTGGCGGATGGATCGGATCGGGACTGCGCTGAGGGGTGAAAACCCGACCGTGCTGCGACGGTTGACGTCGGGGTTCGCGGCGATCGGCGATGTTCAGTTCCTGCCGGGCTACTCGGTTCTGCTCGTGGATGAACCGGATGTGCAGCGGCTGTCGGACCTGCCGAAAGCCAAGCGGCTGTCGTTCTTGTCTGACATGGACCAGCTCCGCCGGGCGTTCGGCCATGAATCATGTCGCAAGAGAGGGCGTCGCGTGGCCAGGACTGCCATACGTCCGTTCCCTGCACCGTAGGGGCCCACCTCGCAGTGGTGTGTGCGGGTTCTTGGTGCAGCGTGGCCCGTCCGGATGCTGTGCTGTCAGTCATCGGCCGGCAGTCGTAAGGCGAGGTTGCCGGCGAGTTGTCGGGCCGCAAACGCGCCCTCACCCGCCCCCGCGGCCAGCAGCTACAGGAGCGCCACCGCCGCGTGTGCCTCGCGCACGGTAGGCGCCGCTCGCCTTCGTCGCCGACGCCCTCGATGAGGCCAGGAGCCGTTCATCCAATTCGCTCATGATCTGAGAAACGGGGCCCTGACCTGCGTGGTTACGACGACATGCTGTTGGCACATGACTGTGGCATATGCGCTCGGGCCGGCCGCGCCAGCCGCATCCTCGCCGCCGAGCAACGCGGCCGGGAACTCGCCGCCGCCGACCGTCGCGGCGAGGAACTCCCGGGAGAGTGGGTCGACCGAACCGAATGGGTCCAGCGCGAAGCCGCCCAAATCCGGGTCGGTCGCGGCGCCGCCTAACCCCAGAACCCAATTACGCACCGTCGCTGATCCGATGCTCTGCTGAACGCCTACCCCAACCCGGCCCGTGTTCAGGCAGACCTGTAGGAGGTCAGCGCGTTGTTCCGGCTCATCTACGACCCCGGCTGCGAACCCCTCCACGGCCAACTCCCACCCGACGCGAGCCACGCCCTCACCGTCGCCCTCGAAGCCGCCTGCCGCGACCCCATCGGACACACCGCCCCCCGCGGTCACGCCGACGAGTGGAACCGGCGGCTACACATTGACGGCGCCCTCGCCATGATCTTCGTCAGCTACAAACAGAAAACCGTGGCCGTCGTCGACATCATCGACCTCAGCTGACGCCGCTCACCAGCAAGGTCGGCTAGAAGGCTCATGAAGA
>NZ_NNBP01000036.1 GCF_002803155.1 Streptomyces sp. CB02959 | reverse complement strand
CTTCATGAGCCTTCTAGGAGCCGTCGCCGAACCCCCGCCGCCGGCCGCCGCGCACACGGCGGAACGACGGAAGGCAGCTCCACTCCCAGGCCGCTTCGGTCACCTCAGGCGCCCCGACCGCTCGTGTATCTCCAACCGCTCGCGAATCTCCAACCGCTCGCGAATCTCCGGCCGTTCGACGGTCCCCCCCTTTCGTCGTACGTGACCTCCGTTACTCGCACAACGCTCCCCGGCACGGCCTTGTGCCCACTTACGAAGAAACCGGCGGAGATTCACCCGAACGGTGAACTCCGCCGGTCTCCCGGCCTCCTGGCCTCCCGGCCCCTGGTGCCTAAGCCCGCAGGAACAGCCCGAACCACCGGAAGATCTCCGGCACTTGGTGCTTCCACACCGGCACCGTGTGCCCGCCCGCACCGGACGAGATCTGCTGGACGGTCACCGACGTCGGGTTCTTGGCGATCTGCTTGAGGCCGACGCCCGCCTGGTAGCCGTCGCCGTTCGCGCCCGAGATGTACAGCGCGGTACGGGGCGGCTTCCCGGCCTCGTTGGCGGCCTTGAGGATGTGCAGTGGGTTGGTCTCGACGCGCAGCTTGGGGTCCTTGCCGGCGAGCGAATCACGTTCTATCGCCGGGTCGTTGTAGCCGGACATGCCGACCGCGGCGCGGTACCGGTCCGGGTGGGCCAGCGCCAGCTTGGTGGCGCAGTGGGCGCCCGCCGAGTAGCCGGCCAGGCCCCAGGAGTCCGGCTTGTCGCCGGCCCGGAAGTTGTCGATCACCATCTGGCGGACGTCGACGGTCAGCCAGCTGTCGGCGTTGACCTTGCCGGGGAGGTTGACGCACCCGGCGTCGGCGTTGGCCAGGACGTTCATCCGCGGCGCCACCAGGATGAACGGCTTGACCGCCCCGCTCTGCATCAGCGACCCGAGCTGCTCGTTGGCCTTGAGCGATCCGAACCAGGACTTGGCGGACCCGGGGTAGCCGGGCAGCAGCTCGACCACCGGGAACTTCTTGTTCTTGAAGGCGGGGTCGTTGTACTGCGGGGGCAGCCAGACGTACACCTCGCCGTTGACGCCCGAGATCTGGCCCTTGAGGTCGGTCATCTGGACGCCGGGGCCCATCACCGGGTCGTCGGCCGGCCGGAACTGCTGGAGCACCTTGGGCTCGTCCTTGAGGTTCTTGCCGCCCAGGCCGTCGGGGCCGAGGTTCCGCGCCTGGTCGATGTGGTTGCCGGTGCCGAGCAGGTCGCCCCAACTGTCATAGAGGTTGTTGGCGTTGTTGACCATGAGGAAGACCACCGTGATGGCGGTGACCTGCGCGAACAACAACATCAGCAGCCGTGCCAGACCCCGTAGTGGGGCCGGTCCGGCCACCCGACCCCACAGGGTGAACGGCAGCACGAGGGCGACGATCAACAGCAGGATCGAGAAGAGGAAGAAGGGCGTACCCGTCAGGCTCATCGGGATCTCGTTTCCAGGACGTATGCGCGTAGGGCGTGGGCGTGGTTCCGGCCCCGCCTTCGGCAGCGAGCCTCTCCGGGCCCTTAGATGGCGATCAGCGCGATCCTGGTTGCCCGCCTTGGGCCCTTCTTTACGCGCCCCGTCCGTGCCCGCCGCGCCGGGAGCGGATCCCGATCGTCCGCTCCCGCTCGTCCCCTTCTCGGCGAAACCGCAGGTCAGACCAGCCGTCGGGCGGCCGCCCAGCGCGTGAGTTCATGACGGTTGGAGAGCTGGAGCTTGCGGAGAACAGCCGAGACATGTGACTCAACCGTCTTCACGGAGATGAACAGCTGCTTGGCGATCTCCTTGTAGGCGTACCCGCGGGCGATCAGCCGGAGCACCTCGCGCTCACGCTGGGTGAGGCGGTCCATGTCCTCGTCCACCGGCGGGGCGTCCGTCGAGGCGAAGGCGTCCAGCACGAAGCCGGCCAGGCGCGGCGAGAAGACCGCGTCGCCGTCGGCCACCCGGAAGATCGCGTCGACCAGGTCCGTGCCGGTGATCGTCTTGGTGACGTAGCCGCGGGCGCCGCCGCGGATGACCCCGATGACGTCCTCGGCCGCGTCGGAGACGGAGAGCGCCAGGAACCGCACCGGCCGCTCGGGGTCGGCCATCATCGCGGCGCTGCGGCGCAGCACCTCGACGCCGCCGCCCCCGGGGAGGTGCACGTCCAGGAGGACGACCTCGGGGCGGGTGGCGGTGATGACCGTGACCGCCTGGTCGACGTCGGCGGCCTCGCCGACCACCTCGACCCGGGTGAGCTCGGTCCGGCCGATCTCGGCCTGGACGCCGGCCCGGAACATCCGGTGGTCGTCGACCAGCACGACCCGTACGGTGCGGCCCTGGTCCTCGCCGCCGGCCTCGCCCTGCTGTGCGTCGTCGCTGCTCATCTCGTCCGTCCGTCCCTCGGTGTCTGCCCCGTCATGATCCCCTGCCCCGGCCCGCGGTGCCCCCACGGGCCCGCGGCCGCCCCCGGCGCCCTCCGGGACGGCCGGTGAGGTCGCCGCGCTCATTCCGGTCCCCCCTCCCCGCCGGTGCCGCGCTCGGTGGGCTCGCGCTCCACGGTGCGCTCCATCTCCAGTTCGACGACCGTGCCGCCGTCGGGGGCGGCACGCAGCCGGGCCGTGCCGCCGTTGCGCTCCATCCGGCCGATGATGGATTCCCGTACCCCCATCCGGTCCGTGGGGACCGCGTCCAGGTCGAAGCCGGGGCCGTGGTCGCGCACCGAGACGAAGACCGTCCGGCCCTCCACCTCGGCGAACACCTGCACCGCGCCGCCCTCGCCACCGTACTTGGCGGCGTTGACCATGGCCTCGCGTGCGGCCTGCATCTGGGCGCGGAGCGCCTCGTCGAGCGGGCAGTCGCCGACCACCACGACCTCGATGGGGACGCCGTGGTGGTCCTCGACCTCGGCGGCGGCCGCCCGCACCGCCTCGGCGAGCGTCGCCGGCTCCTCGTCCTCGTCCTTGCCGCGGCCCTCGGGCTTGTAGAGCCAGGCGCGCAGCTCGCGCTCCTGGGCACGGGCCAGCCGGGCCACTTCCCGGGGGTCGTCGGCGTTGCGCTGGATCAGGGTGAGGGTGTGCAGGACGGAGTCGTGGACGTGCGCGGCGACCTCGGCGCGCTCCTGGGCCCGGATGCGCATCAGCCGTTCCTCGGAGAGGTCCTGCGTGATCCGGAGGAGGTAGGGGCCGGCCAGCAGGGCGATGCCGACGACGACGGCGAGCGCGGCCTGGAGCACCGAGCCGAGGTTCTGCACGGAGCCCTGGAGCACGACGATGCCGGTGACCCCGGCGCCGACCAGCAGCACCCCGGCCGCGCCGCGCACCATCGGCAGCAGTCCCTTGCGGCGGCCGAGCTCCAGCCACTGGGCGCGGCGGGAGTTGTCCGCCTGGCGCCAGACCAGGGCGACGCCGGCGCCGATGAGCAGCACCGGCCAGAGGTAGACGTTGGCCCGGCCCGGCTGGAAGCGGGAGGCCACGATCGACGCGCCCACCAGGAGCGCGATCAGCGCGAGGAGCTGCCCCCTGTCCGGCCTGCGGCCGAGCAGTCGCCGCCGGTCCTCCCCGGCCGCGGGCTGCCGGGTCTCGACGCCGCCGACGCCCAGCGGCACGAAGAACCAGAACGCGGCGTAGAGCAGGGCGCCCATCCCGTCGGCCATGAAGAGCGCGACGAAGACGATCCGCACCCAGGTGACCGGGAGGCCGAGGTGCCCGGCGAGACCCCGCGCGACACCACCGAGCAGCCGCCCCTCGGCGCTGCGGTAGAGCTTGCGCACGGGCGGGTCGTCGGGGTCCGGCGCCGGGGCGTAGATCGTCTCGGCGCGGGGTGGCGCTGTGGTCATGCCTCAGATCGTCACACGCCGGTCGGGTCCGGGACATCAGGGACGACCCTGAACTGTCCCTGAGCCGGCGGCAGCGGCAGCGGCACCTCGATCCGCGCTCGGGAAGTCGCGGCGCAAAAGAGAACCCCGAGGCAGTGGCCGCCGGCCGGCGTGATGCCGGTGGCACGGCGGCTCAGGTGGCGCTCGGGTCGCCTGAGTCTTCGCCCTTCCCGAGGGGGATCGGAGCGGGCGAAGGGAATTCCCCCCGTCGGTATCGGGCCGGTGGGCGGGGTGCCCGCTCAGCCCGCGGACTCCGCCCTGCGGAATCCGTCCTTCACATTCGAGAAGATCTCCTCGAACTTCGACCAGTTCGCCGACGGCGCGGAGACGTAGATGGCGTACTCCTTGCCGCCCTCGCGACCGAAGCCCAGGTCTATGCCGCGGTACTCGCGGGCCCGGCCCTGGAAGGAGAACTCCCAGATGGCAGCCGGGTCGCCCTGGTAGATGGTGTCCTGGAGGCGGAGCCGCTTGTAGCTGGGGTACTGGACCTTGACGTCCGCTTCGACGCTCTTGAAGTGCTGCACCTGGTCCGCCGAGGAGAAGTCCAGGGCGTTGAGGGTCAGCCTGGCCAGTTCCGGGTCCGAGTAGTAGACGATCTGGCGCCCGCCGTCGAGGACCTGCCGCTTCCAGCCGGACGGCACCGGGAAGGACACCCCGAGGTCCTTCTCCGTGACCCGCCGGTAGCCCGTGGGCGTGGGGGGCGGCGGGCTGATGCTGGCGTGCGGCGTCTCGGGCAGGACGGTGGAGCTGTTGCCGGGGTCGTTGCCGAGTGCGGACGTGTCGCCGCGGTGGTTCACGTACCAGGCCGCGCCCCCGCCGCCCCCGGCGACCAGGACTCCGACCACGCTCCAGGCCACGACCCGGCCGCGGCGCTTGCGAGGGGCCCGGCCGGACGCCAGCACGTCCATACGCGCTTCGGTGGACGCCTGGGGGACCGTGCCGTTACCCACCGACACCGGGCCGGTGACGTCGGTCCGCTCTGCCGCGTCGGCGGGCAGGTGGGCGCTCGGCGCGGGGCCTGCGGGGGCGTGCGCACCCGGGGCGGCGCCCGCAGGGGCGTGCACACCGGGGGCGGCCGCGGCCGCCGACCCCATGGGGCCGGCGGCCCCGGTGAGGCTCCCGGTGGGGCTCCCAGCGGCCGCGCCGGTGTCCGTGCGCCCGCCGGGCCCGGTACCGGTCCCGACCGCCGTCCCGGTCCCGACCCCGGTCCCGGTGGCGGTCGCGTTCCCCATGCCGGTGCCCGAGCCCGAGCCCGAGCCGGTGCCGGTGCCGGTGCCGGTGCCGACGGTCGCCGCCGCGCCGGAGTGCGCCACGGGACGGGTGGGCGCCTCGGCGGGCTCGCCCCCCGCGGGCCGGCTGCGGCCGACCGTCCCCAGGGCCAACGTGGGCCAGCCCATCAGTGCCGTGTCCGCCTCGGCCTCCGCGGCCCGCAGCGCCTGCTCGACGACCTCGGCGGTGGGCCGGTCGCTCGGCTCCTTGGCGAGCAGTGCCTCGATCAGCGCGGTGAGCTGACCGGCATTGCTCGGCGGCTCCAGCGGGTCGACGGCGATCGCGTACGCCGTCTCCACCGCGGTGTTCTTACGGAACGGGGCCTTCCCCTCGACCGCCTGATAGAGCGTCGCCCCCAGCGCCCACAGGTCCGAGGCGGGCCCCGGAGTGGATCCCTTGACCCGCTCGGGCGCCAGGTAGTCGATCGAGCCGACCAGTTCGCCGGTCTTGGTGAGGGTGGAGGTGCCGGTGGCGACGGCGATCCCGAAGTCGGTGAGGACCACCCGGCCGTCCTCGCCGAGCAGGACGTTGCCCGGTTTGACGTCGCGGTGCAGCACACCGGCGGAGTGCGCGGCACGCAAGGCGGCGATCATGCCGCGGCCGATCCGGGCGGTCTCCCGCGGCGTGAGGTAAGTGCCGGACCCGGTGGCCTCCTTGATGGCGTCGCCGAGCGTCGCGGAGGGGACGTACTCCATGACGATGCACGGCGACCCCTCGTCGTCCACGACGTCGTGCACGCTGACGACGTTGGGGTGGTTGATGCGCGCGGCGGCCTGCGCCTCCCGGGTCGTGCGTTCGTGGCGGGTCGCCAGTTCGTCCGCGTCCAGTTGGGGTGAAACGTGCAGGCGTTTGACCGCCACCTGGCGCCCGAGGACCTCGTCCCGGGCCCGCCAGACGGTGCCCATACCGCCTTGGCCTATCCGCTCGACCAGGCGATACCGCCCGGCGACCAGTCGCCCCTCGTCCACCGACGCCGCTTCCGCCACCGCTCGCCCCTCCGGAAACCCGTACGTATTCAGGGCGCAACGATAGTCTTCAGCAGGGCGGAAAAGACCTCCGGCCACCGCCGCGACGAGTCTTTTTCCGGCGCAAATCCCCGCGCGAGGGGCATTCGCGGCCCGTTCCCGGGCTCATGGCGCCGCTCCGCGACCCGCAATGCCCCTCCTGCCCCGCCCCCGTGGCGGCCCTCGCGACGGCCTTCGCGACGGCCCACGGGAGGCATCGGGGAGACCTCAGGGTCGCCTCGGGGGATCTCAGGGATCAGCCAGGGTTTTCACCGATACCGCGACCCCGCCGCGCTTGTCACCATGGCTCCATGAACGATGCACCTCCCGCCGCGGAGCCGGCGGCCTCCGACCCCGCCGGCCCCACCCCGCCGCGCGCCGCGCTGCGCCGCAGCCGGCGGCACAAGGTCGTCGCGGGCGTGTGCGGCGGCCTGGGCCGGCAGTGGGACATCGATCCGGTGATCTTCCGGGTCGTGCTCGCCGTGCTGTCGATCGGCGGCCTCGGCCTGATCTTCTACGGCTTCGCGTGGCTGCTCGTCCCGCTCGACGGCGAGGAGGAGAACGAGGGCCGCCGGCTGCTGTCCGGCCGCGTCGAGGGCTCGGCGCTGACGGCCCTGCTGTGCGCGCTGGCCGGCTGCGCGCTGTTCCTGACCACGCTCGGCAAGGGCAGCATGATGTCCTTCGCGATCATGGTGACGCTGGCCGTGGCCGGCGCCGTCTACTGGTCGCGGCAGCGCCGCCGCGCCCAGGCCGAGGGCCTGGAGTCCGTGGACGCCGCCACCGCCCAGGCGGTCGCCGACGCCCCGCCGGAGGCCACCGCGCCCCCGGCGCCCAACACCCCTTCCTGGTGGCGCGATCCGCGCACGGAGGCGCTGCTCTCCCGGGGCTACCTCTGGGGCCCGGAGGACACCCGGCTGGAGATCACCTACGACGCCACCCACGCCCACGGCGTGTCCGACGGCCCCCGCCCGCACGGCAGTCGACCCCCCGGCGCCGCGGCCGCCCCGCGCCCCCTCGCCCCGCTCCGGCCGGTCCGCCCCGGCCGGGGGATAGGCGGCCGCACGTTCCTGCTGGCCGTCCTGGCGGGCGCCGGCACCGCACTGTCCGTCTCCCGGCACGCCGCGCTGGCCCCGTCCCTCCAGGCGGGCCTGGCCTGCGCGCTGGTCGTCTTCGGACTGGGCCTGGTGCTCAGCGCCTGGCTGGGGCGCACCGGCGGCGGCACGGTCTTCATGATGGTGCTGACGGCCGCGCTGCTGGCCGGCGCGACGGCGCTGCCCGCCAACGTCACCGCCGACTGGCAGCGCCGCACCTGGGCCCCCGCCACCGTCGCCGCCGTCCAGCCGCACTACGCGGTCGGCTCCGGGGAGGGCCGGCTGGACCTCGACCGACTCGCCCTGCAGCCCGGCACCACGGTCCGCACCGGCGCCGACGTCGGCGCCGGGCGACTCCAGGTGACGCTTCCGCAGGGCGCCACCGTCACCCTCCGCCTCTCGCTCGGCGTCGGCGACATCCAACTGCCGGGCGACGCGGCCAACGACGTGGAGATCATCGCCGGCCACCGCGAGCGGCAGGTCACGCTGCCCGCCGAGGGCCTCAAGAAGGGCGAGCAGCCGCGCGGCACGCTGGAGCTGGACCTCAAGGTCGGCGCCGGCCAGATCGACGTCCGGCGGGCGCCTCCGGTGCCCTCTTCCGCCACGCCCCCGGCCCCGACCCCCCAGGGAGCCCCCCAGTGAAGCGCCACCCCTTCGAACCCGGCCGTCTGATCACCGGCGCCGCCGCCCTCGCCGTCGGCACCGGCTACGGCCTCGACGCCCTGGGGCGCTGGCACGCCCCCGGCCCCTGGCTGTTCCTCGCCATCCCGGCCGGTCTGCTGCTCGCGGGGATCACCACCGCCGTCTGGGCCACGGTCCGGCGCCACCACCAACGGGACGCCCCGCCCCGGCATCCGTCATGACCGGCAGGTGGGGCGGCCGGCGGCCCCGCGCGGGGCTCACCCGTAGAGCTGCGTCCCGTGCCGCTCGCGGCGGTTGGCCAGCGCCGCGTCCAGCGAGAAGCCGGGCGCACCGGCCAGTACCAGCGGCGTCCAAGCCATCAGGTAGGCAAGGTCGTTGCCGTAGTAGTAGGGGGTGGCGGGCCAGCTCACGGTGAGCCAGAGGGTCAGCGAGATCAGTGCGCCGCCGAAGGCCGCCAGCCGCCCCAGCAGCCCCAGCAGCGTGCCGATGCCGACCAGCACTTCACCGCCGACGATCGCATAGCCGAAGGCCACCGGGCTGCGCTGGGCCAGGTCCAGCAGCTGCGGCAGCGCCGCGGTGTCGTGCACCTGCCGCAGCAGCTCGCCCAACGACCCCTTTCCGCCGGCGGCCAGGAAGGTCGGGTCGGTCAGTTTCCGTAGTCCCGCGTAGAGGAAGGTGCCGCCCAGGAAGAGCCGCAGCGGAAGCAGTGCGTGGCGCGCCGGCCCGGCCTGGAGCCCGCCGCTCCGGGCACCGCCCACGTCGACCGGGCGTGTGCGGTGTGCGTGAGCCATGACGTCCGCCTCTCCGTTGCCACCGGGAGCGCACGATTGTGCCGTCGCCCGCACGGCTTGGCGAGATGTGTACGCACCAACGCGCGAGATTCCCCCCGTCGGCCGCCGGACCGCCCGCTGTCCGCGCGGTCGGCCGTCACGGCGCCGGTTGTCGCCCTTTGCCGGGACATTGACGGCCGTGGCCGCCCGGCCGTCGCTCCCGCCGCGGGTGCGGCGCGTTCAGTCCTGGACGTCGATGCGGTAGCCGCGCGTCTCCGCCCCGGCCGCCGTGATCACCCGGACCTCCACGGGGCCCGGCTCCACGTCGACGGGCACCGGCACCGTCAGCACCCCGTCCGTCGGGTTGGCGAAGCCGCCGGGCACCGGGACCAGCGGCACCGGCACGTGCACCCCACCGATCCGCACGACCGTACGGGCCAGCCGGTCCGGGGTGCCCGCGCCGGGCGGGACGAAGCCGGCGCCGCGGATCTCGATGTCGTCGCCGGTGCGGATCGGCGCGGCGAGATCGCCCAGTTCCCGGGCGCGTACGACGGAGAGGATCACCGGCCGGCCCCCGGCGACGGCCTTGCCCGCCAGGTACGTCACTCCGGAGAGCGCCGCCAGGACGACCAACACCCAGGGCAGCGCCGGCAGTCGGGCCGGGTCGGTGGCCAGCCGCACCAGCGCGAAGGCCAGCACGGCCGCGTTCACCAGCACGTACTGCGCGTCGGCGAAGCTGCCGCGACCGGCGTCGTCCGCCAGCAGGTCGGTGGCCCGGGGCCGGTCCGCCGGGATCTTCTGCACCCGCCCGGACCGGACCCGTCCGGCGGTCATCCCGTAGGCCAGCACCGCCACCCCGCAGCCGATGGCCAGTATGGCCAGCAGCCCGCCCGAGGGGACCAGGCCGAGCCCGGAGAGCAGGCGCCGCCGGGCGTCCGGGCCGACCCCGACAGCCAGTTGGACGGCCAGGGTGAGGACGGCGTAGAGCACCGCCGCCACCCAGGCCGCGGCGACCGCGCGGGAGGTGGACAGCCGGCGGTCCTCGCCGATCAACGGACCGAGTGCGCCGCCCTGTTCGCGGTGGAGCCAGGCGGTCACCGTCACCGCGAGGGCCAGGACGGCGGCCGCGGCCAGCGCGGCCGTGCGGCCCGCCGTCCAGCCGGTGCCGACGGCGGTCAGCGCCTGCCCCAGCAGCAGCGCGAGCACCCCGGCCCACACCGCGGCCACGGTGCGCCGGCGGACCGCCACCGGCCAGGAGGCGCCCTCGGCGACGCCGCGCTCGGCCAGCAGCCGGGCGGACAGGGTCAGTTCGTCGGACACCCACTGCCGGGCGGCGCCGACGGAGTGCGCCAGCCCGGCCGGCACGCCGCGCCCGGCGGCGAAGTTCTCCCGGAGCGCGACAAACGCGGCGAGCGCCTGCCGGTGCCCCTCGCGGGCGCCGTGCGGGCACTGGCCGCACCGGCACGCGCCGCCGCCGTCGCCGGGCGTTCCGCCGCCTCCCGGCTCGCCCCTACCGGCCACTGTGCTTGCCGATTCCACCGACACGTCCGTACCGCCCCGCCGCCGCTTGTATCAACTTCTCGTCCTCAGACGGGAATTGTGCCCCAGGCACCCGGTCCGGCCGGCAATCGCCCTGGTCAGGGAAGTCCCTTTCGGTGGCGGCAGGTTGACGCTCACCTGTGCGCCCGGTGTCCCGGCGGCCCGCACGGCGCCCGGACACACCTGCCCGCGCTTCCCCCGTTCGGGCGAATCGCCGCCGGTCGAAGGCTGCGCGGCCCGGACGCTGCGCAAGCTTCCCGCCGTGCGCGAGATACACGAATCCTCCCGAGACGACGTCGGTGCCGCCCGGCGCCGGGCCCGGCTCCCGTTCGCCACCCTGGCCCGGGTCGCGGCGCTGGCGCTGGCCGCGGCCTCGACGCTGGCGGCCGCCGTGGCCCTGGTCGCGTCCCCGCCCGCGGCCGCCCGTTCCGGGCCCCTGAAGCGGCCGTCCGGCGACAACTGCGCCTACGCCGGCACCGCGCCCCCCGTCCACCTGCCCACCGATTTCCCCGTGCCGCCCGGCTGGCACATCCCCTGCACCAAACCCACGCCGCCGCCCCGTCCCACGCCCACGCCGGTCCCGCCGCCCCCGCGGACCGCGGCGCCGCGCCCCCAGCCGCGGCACTCCCCGGCCCGCGCCCCCGCGCCCCGGCCGTCGCCCGCGGCGCCGCCCGTCCACCGCGCACCGCCACCCCCGCCGCCGCCCACGCCGCGGCCCGCGGCGCCCCTGGCGCTCCCGACCCCCGCGCGCCCGCTCGGCTACTCGGCGCCCCGTCCCCAGCCGCACCACGGGCGCTCCGTGGTGACCCGGACGCTGCTGGTCACCACTCCGGCGGTGCTGGCCGGTGTCGCGCTCCGTCCCCGTTCGCGCTCCGCGTCCCGTTCCGCCGGACGCGGTTCCTCGTAGGAGGTCCCCATGTCGCAATGGCTGGTTCTGACCATCGCCATGGCCGCGGTCTGCGGCGTCGTCCTGACCATCACCGTCCTCAAGGAGCGCCGGATCGGCGAGGACGACGACCCGTCCGAGACGCCCGATGTGATCGAGTACCTGACGATGATGGTGGGGGTGGTCTACGCGATCGTGCTGGGCCTGGCCATCGCCGGTGTCTGGGAGGCCAGGAGCACCGCCGAGGACACCGTGCGGGTCGAGGCGCAGGCGCTGCACGAGGTCAGCGAGCGGGTCCGGGCCTGGCCGGCGCCCGTACGGGACACCGTCCGCGCGGACGTCGACTCCTACGTCGGCTACGTCGTCCACAAGGAATGGCCGGTGATGGCCGAGCGCGGGGAGCTCACCCAGCACGGTGCCGACCTGCTGGGGAAGGTCCGTGCCGATGTCACGGACTACCACCCCCGGGACGACTTCGAGCGGGAGTCCTACCAGCCGCTCATCGATCAGGTGGCGGCCGCGGACAGTGCCCGGATGGCCCGTTCGGACGCGGCGGATTCGACGCTTCCGGGGGTGGTGTGGTTCGGGCTGATCGCCGGCGGCGTGATCTCCATCGGGGTGATGTACACGCTCCAGATCCGGCGTTCGGGGCGGGAGATGCTGATGGCGGGCCTGTTCAGCGCGCTGATCGCCTTCCTGCTCTTCCTGGTCTGGGACTTCGACGCGCCGTTCAGCCGCGGGCTGGCGGCCGCCGCGGACCCGTTCCTGAAGCTGTTCCCGCAGAAGTGACGCACGGGGGGGCGGTGCCGCGCGGGCCCGGTGGACGGCGGGGCGCCGCCCCGCCGTCGCACCAGCTCCGCCTAGCCGAACATCTCCGGTTCGCGCCGCGCGATCTGCTGGTACAGCGGCTGGTAGTTGATCCACGCGACCAGGTCGGTGCCCAGTTGCTCCCGGGTGCGCACCGCGTCCTGATGGGCGATCGGCACCGGCTTGCCGGCCGCCTTCGCCGCCAGTTGCACCTGGCAGCAGCGCTCCATCGTGAGGAACCACCAGACCGCCGCGTCGACCGAGTCGCCGACCGTCAGCAGCCCGTGGTTGCGCAGGATCACGGCCTTGTGCGGGCCGAGCGCGGCGGCGATCCGGCGCCCCTCCTCCTCGTCCACCACCACGCCCGTATAGGCGTCGTAGAGCGCGTGGTCCTCGTAGAACGCGCAGACGTCCTGGGTGATCGGGTCCAGCAGTTCCCCGAGGGCGGAGAGCGCACGGCCGTAGGTGGAGTGGCTGTGGGCGACGGCGACGACGTCCGGGCGGGCCCGGTGGACCTGCGCGTGGAGGGTGAACGCGGCCTGGTTGACGTGGTGGCGGCCCTCGACGACCTTCCCCTCGGCGTTGACCAGGATCAGATCGCTGACGGTCATCAGCGCGAAGGACACCCCGAAGGGATTGACCCAGAAGCAGTCGGTGAACTCCGGGTCCCGCACGGTGATGTGGCCCGAGACGCCCTCTTCGAACCCGTACCGCCCGAACAGCCGCAACGCCGCCACCAGGCGCTCCTTGCGGTGGCGCCGCTCCTCCTCGACGCCGGCGTGCGTCGGCGGCATCGCGAACTGCAACTGCTCGATGGGTATCGGCGTCGGCTCGGGCATCGCGGTTCTCCTCCTGGCGCGTACGGCTCACGGCGCTCGGGCGGAAGCTACCCTCCGCTTCCTTCGGAGGCCAGGCCCGCGCCGTCACAAACCGCGCGGCGGCATCGCCCCAGGGGCATGACCGTACAGAACACGGGGGAAATGCCGCGCCAGGGGCGAACCGCCGCGGCCCGCACCGCCCCCGCGCGCACGCCCTCCGCCCCCCGGACCCTCGTCACGCACACCTACGGCTGGTCGCGCGCCCGGCTCCCCCGGCTGGCGATCGAACTCCCCGGCTTTCCGCGGCGGATGGGCCCGGCGATGGCCACGAAGCTGACGCGGCCGGCGGCGGCCGTACGGGACTGGGGTCCCGGGGCGGGGCTACCGCTCGTGCCGGTAGCCGCTGAGCAGTTCGACGCCGCGGAGCAGCGCCGAGTGGTCGAGTGCGCCGTCGCCGCGGGCCACCGCGGAGGCGATGAGCTGGGCCGCGGTGGCGCCGACGGGCAGGGCCGCGCCGACGGTGCGGGCGGCGTCGGTGACGATGCCCATGTCCTTGTGGTGCAGGTCGATGCGGAAGCCGGGCTTGAAGTCCCGGTTCTTGAAGTTGTCGGCCTTGCGGGCCAGGACGGTGGAGCCGGCCAGGCCGCCGCCCAGGACGTCCAGGGCCGCGGCGAGGTCGACGCCGGACTTCTCCAGGAACACCACGGCTTCGGCGCAGGCCTGGATGTTGACCGCGACGATCAGCTGGTTGGCGGCCTTGACCGTCTGGCCCGAGCCGTGCGGACCGCACAGCACGATGGTCTTGCCCAGCGCCTCGAAGATCGGCTTGGCGACGTCGAAGTCGGCCTGCTGCCCACCGACCATGATCGACAGGACCGCCTCGATGGCACCGGCCTCGCCACCGGAGACCGGCGCGTCCAGGACCCGGATGCCCTTCTCCGCGGCGTTCTTGGCCAGGTCGATGGAGGTCTGCGGGGTGATCGAGGACATGTCGATCAGCAGCGCGCCGCTCTTGGCGTTGGCCAGGATCCCCTCGGGACCGTAGGCGATGGCCTCCACATGCGGGGACGCCGGGACCATGGTGATGACGACGTCCGCGTCCCGGACCGCGTCGGCGATCGACGTCGCCTCCCGGCCGCCCGCCGCGACCAGCGCGTTCGCCTTGCCGGGGCTGCGGTTCCAGCCGAGCACGGCGTGCCCGGCCTTCGCGAGGTTCACCGCCATGGGGCTGCCCATGATGCCGAGGCCGAGGAAACCGATGGTGCTCATAGCGCGCGACCCACTCACTTCCACATCGCGGAGATTCATTGCCGTAATACGGAAACTATCTTCCGCTCCGGCCCGTCGGCCGTCAACCACCGCCACCGGCGCGCCCCGCCCGCCGCCGCCCCGGAAACGGCAACGCCGCCACCCCCGGGCAGGGGCGGCGGCGTTGTCGTCGGGCGCCGGGTGTCAGCGGGAGGTCACTCCCACTCGATCGTGCCCGGCGGCTTGCTGGTGACGTCGAGGACGACGCGGTTGACGTCCGCGACCTCGTTGGTGATCCGGGTGGAGATGCGGGCCAGGGCCTCGTACGGCATGCGCGTCCAGTCCGCGGTCATGGCGTCCTCGGACGAGACCGGGCGGAGCACGATCGGGTGGCCGTAGGTGCGGCCGTCGCCCTGGACGCCGACCGAGCGGACGTCGGCGAGCAGGACCACCGGGCACTGCCAGATCTCGCGGTCCAGACCGGCCGCGGTCAGCTCCTCGCGGGCGATCGCGTCGGCCTCGCGCAGCAGGTCCAGGCGGTCCTTGGTGACCTCGCCGACGATGCGGATGCCCAGGCCGGGGCCGGGGAACGGCTGGCGCTGGACGATCGCGTCCGGCAGGCCCAGCTCGGTGCCGACCATCCGGACCTCGTCCTTGAACAGCTGGCGCAGCGGCTCGACGAGCTCGAACTCGATGTCGTCGGGCAGGCCGCCGACGTTGTGGTGCGACTTGATGTTCGCGGTGCCGGTGCCGCCGCCGGACTCGACGATGTCCGGGTAGAGCGTGCCCTGGACCAGGAAGGCCACTTCCTCGCCCTCGGCGCCGGCCTCGGCGACCAGCTCGGCCTGGGCCTGCTCGAAGACCCGGATGAACTCCCGGCCGATGATCTTCCGCTTCTGCTCGGGGTCGGAGACCCCCTTGAGCGCGTTCAGGAAGCGCTCGGCGGCGTCGACGACCTTGAGCTGCACGCCCGTCGCCGCCACGAAGTCCTTCTCGACCTGCTCGGTCTCGCCCTTGCGCATCAGGCCGTGGTCGACGTAGACGCAGGTCAGCTGGTCGCCGATGGCCTTCTGGACCAGGGCGGCGGCCACCGCGGAGTCCACGCCGCCGGACAGGCCGCAGATCGCCCGCTTGCTGCCGACCTGCTCGCGAATCGCGGCGACCTGCTCCTCGACGACGCTGGTGGTCGTCCAGTTCGGCTCGATGCCCGCGCCGCGGTAGAGGAAGTGCTCCAGGACCTGCTGGCCGTGGGTGGAGTGCAGCACCTCGGGGTGGTACTGGACGCCGTAGAGCTTCTTCTCGTCGTTCTCGAAGGCGGCGACCGGGACGACGTCGGTGGACGCGGTGACCGTGAAGCCCTCGGGGGCGGCCGAGCAGGCGTCGCCGTGCGACATCCACACGGACTGCTCGGCCGGCGTGCCCTCGAAGAGGGTGGAGCCGGGCTTGCTGACGGCCAGCCCGGTGCGGCCGTACTCACGGGCGCCGGTGTTGTCGACCGTGCCGCCGAGGGTGGTGGCCATCAGCTGGAAGCCGTAGCACATGCCGAAGACCGGGACACCGGCTTCGAACAGCGCACGGTCGAGGCTGGGGGCACCTTCGGCGTAGACCGACGACGGACCGCCGGAGAGGATGATCGCCCTGGGGTTCTTGGCGAGCATCTCGGCCACCGGCATGGTGGACGGCACGATCTCGCTATAGACCCGGGCCTCGCGGACCCGACGGGCGATGAGCTGGGCGTACTGTGCGCCGAAGTCGACAACGAGGACGACGTCCGGTGCGGCGGCAGGGGGCGCTGATGGCACTTCGGCGGCCTTCCGGCGGTGTGGAGCGGGGTTGGACTTTCGATTCTAACGGGCTCATACTGAACACCATGTTCCAGCAGCTGACCTTCGTCTTTACCTATGGCACCGGCCCGTCCGGCTGCCATGGTCGCGCTGCTTGATCGACTGACACGCGACTTCCCAGGCGCCCCGGGCCGACCACGGTCCGGGGCGCCTGTGCATGTCCGGGACCGTCAGCGGCTTCCAGGGCTCCCGGGGCCCCATCCGCCCCCAGGAGAAACGGAAACGGCCATGACGAACAACACCGCACGGACGACGACGCCCCTCGCTCCCGCCACCGCACCGGAAACCGGCGCGCACACCCCGGAGGCGGCCGACACGATCCGGGACGCCCGGCACCGGATCGACGATCTCGACGGCCACATCATCGGCCTCGTCCAGGAACGCATGGCCGTCTCGGCGGTCATCCAACGCGAGCGGATCGCCTCCGGCGGGCGCCGGCTGAACCTCTCCCGCGAGATGGAGGTGCTGGCCCACTACCGCGATCAGCTCGGCCGCCCCGGCACCGCGCTGGCGATGACCTTGCTGGAGCTGTCCCGAGGCCAGGTCTGAGGCCGCTTCCGAGGCCGGAATTGATCGGCCGCGCAGCCGGATCCGCGCGGGGGCCCGGCTGGAACTGAGTTCGGGCGCCGACTCACCCGTACGGCGCGTGACCGGGCCCGGAGAGGGGTCGTTGTTCCCGGTGCCACGCCAGCCAGGCGCGGCCTGCAGGACTACGCGTAGACGCCGCCCCACGGGCGGAAAGACCGGAGCGATGAGACGCCGGCCGCTGGCAGCGGTCCGTGTCGTGGGACCTCGCTCCGGACCGTGACCGGTCAGCAGGGGACAGCAGCCCGGTCACACCGATGGGGTGGTCGGTCCTGGGGACGCCCGGGACCGACCGCATCCGTCGAAACGGTTGCGCCAGGTGAGGCGCATCCAGGACGATGCTTGACGAACCGCCGACCGCTTCCGGTACGGACCTTTACCGTGCGTGCCATTGGTCCACACCGACAGTGCGAGCGGCGCACCGCGCACCACCCCGCACCATCCCCCTGTACCGATCCGCACCACCCTGATGAGCCAGCGGCGCTACCCCCCCCCAGCGCCGCCCGTCGGTGCCGGCGCTGCCCTGACGTCGGCACCGAAAGCCAAGGGCCCCGTGGCCTCCGCGTTCCCCCCTCGCGGAGGATTTCCCGGGGCCCTTCGCTGTGTGTCGGCTGTGTGGTGCCTGTGAGTCGGCTGTGAAAAGTGTGAGCGGGATCACGGCGGGCTTTTCGGTTGAGTGAACAACTTTTTTCAGCCACTGACGGTCTCGTACCTGACATCGCACGGCCCTACCGCGCCCCACCGCGACGGCCAGCACCAAGATGTGCCGCGCCACGGCACTCTGGACCCCGAGAGGTCTTCTGGATGAAGCTCCGCCGTGCCCTGACAGCCGTTGCCGCGACGGCCGTCATAGCCCCCGCCGCCCTCGTGGCGGCCCCCGCCGCGTACGCGACCGGTTCCGACACCGAGTCCTCCGCGAGCGCCTCGCCGACGCCGGTCACCCCCGGCGCGGAGGAGAGCGAAAGCGCCGGCCCGTCGGCCGAGCCCTCCGCCACCGGCGGTGCGAACACCCCGGGCGGCGAGACCCCGCCCGGCACCGGCTCCGAGGCCAGCGCCACCCCGACGGCCCCGGCCACCCCGGGCAGCACCGCCAAGCCCACGACCAGCGCCGGGCCCACCGCGTCGGCCACCCCGACGACCGCGCCCGGCACCCCGACGACCAGCCCGTCCGACGACGGGGAGTGCACCCTCGACGACGCGTCGCTCGACGTCAGCGTGGCCGGCCTGCCCTCGAAGCTGGTCGCCGGCGCCGACTGGTCGCGGTTCGCCGTCAAGTTGAGCAACACCACCGACAAGAAGCTGGACGAGGTATACCCGTTCATCCTCGCGGTGCCGCTGGAGGGCGACGACCGCCCCGGCTCCCAGCTGCACCTGGAGTACCAGGACCCCGACACCGGTAAGTGGACCGCGTTCGGTGAGTGGTCCGACGGCGACTACTTCGGCTGGTTCGAGCTGGACGCGCACCAGACCGCCGAGTTGAAGATGCGGATCCGCGCCGACCAGGGCGCCACGCCCGGTGACGGGTTCGCGCTGGTCGCGGGCGACTACTACAACGAGGACGGGTCCTGCGGCTCGTCCGCGGAGCAGTGGTACGACTTCGCGATCCTGTCCGCCGGCAGCAAGCCGGGCGAGGTCCCGCCGGCCAAGCCCGGCAAGCCGGGCAACAAGCCGGGTCCGCAGGGCACCGCCAAGCCGGTCGCCACCGGCAAGCCCAAGGAGGGTCTGGGCAAGCTGCCGGTGACCGGCAACCTGGCCGCGACCGGTGCCTCGTCCGCCCTGCCGACCATCGGCCTGGTGGGCGGCGTGGCGATGGCCGTCGGCGCCGGGGCGGTCTTCGTCGTCCGGCGGCGCAAGGCCACCGGCGGCGCCGCCGCGTGACGCGGTACGCGCGAGTGGCACCGGGTGAGACGGTGAGGAGGGCCGCTCCCTTCGCGGGGCGGCCCTCCTGCGTGTCCTGGCGGCTCTTCCCGGGGCTGCCGGCTACTTCTTCGGCGGGACCGGGGGGACGGCCAGGAACGGCAGTCTGAGCGCGCCGAACGCCGAGGCCGGGACGGCCGGGCGGACCGGCTCGACCGGCGCCACCCGCGCGTACGGCCGCCCGGGGGCCGGGCGCGGGTCCGCCTCGCCCTTGTTGGGCCACAGGGACATGGCGCGCTCGGCCTGGGCGGTGATCGTCAGGGACGGGTTGACGCCGAGGTTGGCGGAGACGGCGGCCCCGTCGACGACCGAGATGCCGGGGTGGCCGTAGAGCCGGTGGTAGGGGTCGATGACGCCGTGGTCGGCGTCCGCGCCTATCGGGCAGCCGCCGAGGAAGTGCGCGGTGAGCGGAGTGCCCATCAGCTCACCGACGTTGCTGCCCGCGAAGCCGTTTATCTCCTGGGCCAGCAGGGTGGCCGCCTCGGTGGCCTCGGGGATCTGGGTGGGGTTGGGGGCGCCGTGGCCCTGCCGGGCGGTGAGCAGGCCCTTCCCCAGGCCGCCCGGTTTGCGGTAGGTGGTGAGGGAGTTGTCCAGGGACTGCATCACCAGGCCGATGATGGTGCGCTCGGACCAGCGGCGGTTGGAGAGCGAGCGGAGCGCCAGCACCGGGTGGCGGACCATGTTGCCGGCCCAGCCCAGGACCCGCCCGGCCGGGCGGTACGGGACCTGGAGAATCGTCAGGCTGCCCATGGAGTTGGAGCCCCGGCCGTAGCGGACCGGCTCGATGTGGGTGTTCTCGTCGGGGTGGATCGACGAGGTGATCGCGACGCCCTTGGTGAAGTCGACCCGGTCGGCGCCGTGCTGCCGCCGGTAGCGCCGGCCGGTGGTCTGGGCGCCCACCAGGGCCTCGGAGTTGGTGCGGGTCAGGGTGCCGAGCCGGGCCGAGAGGTACGGCAGCAGACCGCTGTCCTTCATGCGGTGCAGCAGGGTCTGGGTACCGTAGGTGCCGGCGGCGAGGACCACCCGGCGGGCCGTGAAGGTCCTGCCGGCGCCCTTCTTCTTGTTGTCGGTGGGCAGCGTGCGGACGGCGAAGCCGCCGCGGGAGTCGTCGGTGACGGCGACGACGGAGGTCATCGGGTGGATCACCGCGCCGGCCCGCTCGGCGAGGTGGAGGTAGTTCTCGTTGAGGGTGTTCTTGGCGCCGTGCCGGCAGCCGGTCATGCACTCGCCGCATTCGGTGCACGCCCGGCGGGACGGGCCCGCGCCGCCGAAGTACGGGTCGGGGACCTCCCCGCCGGGCGGGGCGCTCGCCGCCCCGTCGGCCCCGTGCGCACCGTCGTCGTCCCCGGCGGCCGCGTCCTTGCCGTCCCCGAAGAACACCCCGACCGGTGCCATGTGGAAGGAGTCGCCGACGCCCATGGCCTGGGCGGCCGCCTTCAGGTGGACGTCGGACGGGGTCATCGTCGGGTTGAGCCGGACGCCGAGCATCCGCCGGGCCTGGTCGTAGTACGGCTTCAGCTCCTGCTGCCAGTCGGTTATCCCCTGCCACTGGGGGTCGTCGAAGAACGCCTTGGGCGGGACGTAGAGGGTGTTGGCGTAGTTGAGCGAGCCGCCGCCGACGCCGGCGCCGGCCAGCACCATCACGTTGCCCAGCAGGTGGATGCGCTGGATGCCGTAGAGGCCGAGCGCCGGGGCCCACAGGTAGTTCCTGAGGTCCCAGGAGTTCTTCGGCAGGGTCTCGCGGGTGAACCGCCGACCGGCTTCGAGGACGCCGACGCGGTAGCCCTTCTCGGTCAGGCGGAGGGCGGAGACGGAGCCGCCGAAGCCGGAGCCGACGACGAGGACGTCGTAGTCGTAGGCGGTGTCGTCGGGGGTGCCGTCGGGGGTGCCGTCGGGGGCGTCCTCGGGGGCGCTCTCGGGGGTCGTTGCGTCGGGGGCGGTTGTGTCGGGGTTGCCGCTCTCCTCGGCCGGGGCGGGGTGGTGGGCAGAGTTCTCCTGTGGCACCGGTACCTCCGTATCCGTATTCGGGGCGCCGCCCCGGACCCCGCTCCTCGAACGCCGGAGGGGCTGACTGTTCGCCGCCCGGGGGCCACCGGCCCCCGGGACGGCTGCGTCGTGCGGCTCAGCGCAGGCGGAACGCCTTCATCGCGCGCAGGCTGCGGGTCATGAAGGCCGCGTACTTCTCGTCGTCCATGCCGAAGGACGGCGCCAGCGGCATCAGGCGCTGCTGGGCGACGGTCTGCGCCTCGGTGTACTTGAGGATGCCCTCGGAGCCGTGGCGGCGGCCCAGGCCCGAGTCGCCCATGCCGCCCATCGGGGACTGCACGCTGCCGTAGCCGGCCGCGTACGCCTCGTTGACGTTGACCGTGCCGGTGCGCAGGCGGGCCGCGACGGCCCGGCCGCGACGGCCGTCCTTGGTCCAGACGCTGGAATTCAGGCCGTACGGCGTGGCGTTGGCGAGGGCCACCGCCTCGTCCTCGTCGCGGAAGCGGTAGATCGAGACGACCGGGCCGAAGGTCTCCTCGCCGCAGACCGCCATCGGCGCCTCGACGCCTTCGAGGATGGTCGGCTCGTAGAAGAGCGGGCCGATGTCGGGGCGGGGGCGGCCGCCGGCGACCACCCGGGCGCCCTTGGCCACCGCCTCCTCGACGTGGCGGGCGACGGTCTCCAACTGGCGGGCGCCGACCAGCGAGCCCATGTCGGCGCCGTAGGCGAGGGCGGTGCCCAGCCGCATGGCCTTCGTCCGGGCGGCGAACCGCTCGACGAACGCGTCGGCGATCGACTCGTGGACGTAGAGCCGCTCGATGGAGATGCACAGCTGGCCCGCGGAGGAGAAGCAGCCGCGGACGGCGCCGGCGGCGGCCTTCTCCACGTCGGCGTCGTGCAGCACCATCATGGCGTTCTTGCCGCCGAGTTCGAGGGAGACGCCGACGAGCCGGGCGGCGGCGCCCTGGGCGACCTCGCGGCCGGTGCGGGTGGAGCCGGTGAACGAGACGTAGTCGGCGTGCCGGACGACCTCCGGGCCGATGACCGGGCCGTCGCCGATCACGACCTGCCAGACGTCCTCCGGGAGCCCGGCCTCGATCAGCTGCTCGCGGGCCCACAGGGCGGTCAGCGCGGTCTCCGTGTCGGGCTTCATGACCACGGCGTTGCCGGCGACGAAGGCCGGCAGGGCATCGCCGACGGTCAGCTCGAAGGGGTAGTTCCAGGGGGCTATCTGCCCCACCACGCCGCGTGGCTGGCGGAGTTCGGTGACCTTGGTCAGGGTCGGTACGACACCGGTGTGGCTCTTGGGGCGGAGGTAGGAGGGGGCCTTGCGCCCGTAGTGGCGGGCGGCGACGGCGACCGCCTGGACTTCCTCGTGGGCGTGCAGCCGGGCCTTGCCGGTCTCCAGCTGGATCAGGTCGAGCACCTCGGCCTGGCGGCGCAGGACCAGGTCGTGGAAGCGGAGCAGGACCGCGGCGCGCTGCCGGACCGGGACCTTCGCCCAGCGCTCCTGCGCGGCGCGGGCCCGCTCGAAGGCGGTGGCGACGTCCTCGGGGGTGGACTCGGGCAGGTCCGCCAGCTTCTCCCCGGTGAACGGGGTGTGGTTGGCGGTGCGCCCGGCCCCGACCACGCAACGGGTGAGGCGGGCGGCCACCTCGGGGGTGACCACGTCCGCGGCGGTACGGGTGCCGGGCGCGGCGCGCACGACCGGGTTGCCTCCCCCGTCCTCGGCCGCGCTCGGGCCGGAGGTCCCCCCGGCGGGTGCCTCGGGGGCGGCCGGGGACGCCGGGGCGTCCTGGGGGGCCTCGTCGGTGGCGGAGGCGGTACCGGTGTCCTGCGAGTCCGTCATGCGGGCGAGCGTATTCGCCCGCGACGGCTTTGTGTACCCGGGAGTAACAGGTTTCACGGGCCGCGCACAATCGCGCCAGTATCTGCTGGCCGCAACGGGGCTGGTCTGGGGGGATGGGCCGCCGTCGGCGGGCCCGTGGCGTCATCTTGCCGCACGGCCGCCCGGCGGACGGGGGCGGCTCCCACCCCTCCGCCACCCCAACACCGCCTCGATCACCGCCAGTTACCGCAAGTAGGGCGACCGGGCCGCCGCCACCCGCACCAGGGGAAAACGGCCGGGAACCCCCGCCCATGTGATCCACTGCCTGCCATGGAGGCAGTCATAGCGAGCATCGTCGCCGTCTTCGGGACCCTGCTGGGTTCCGCGGTCACCCACCACTTCCAGAGCCGGTCCGCCGACCGCAGCGAACGGTTCGCCCGCGCGGAGCGGCTCCGGCAGGAGCGGATGGACGCGTACTGCGCCTATGCGGGCGCGCTACTGGACTACCGCCGGGTCCTCGTCCACCGCTGGTTCGTGCTGCACGAGGAGGAGCGCTGCGGCGAGGACACCCCGGAGCTGCGCGAGGAGGTCTACAAGGCCCGGTACACCGCCCAAGAGGCCATGTTCCGGGCCCAGATGGTGTCCGACGACCCGGACGTCCTCGACAGCAGCGAGCAGATCATGGAGGAGGTGACCGCCATCCACTGGGCCACGGACTTCACCGCCTTCAGCGACCTGCGGGACACGACCCGCCGGAGCATCCGCGACTTCGTGGCCGTCACCGCCCGCCGCGTACGGTGAAACAGACGAACTTCATCGAAGCCAATCGAAGCGAATCGAAACGTATTGATACGGATCGAAGCGGATCGAAGCGGATGAGGTCCGGGTCCGTGCCCGGCCCCGGGACCGGTGCGTGCGGCAAGCCCCGCCGCGTCTTGATCAACTCGCGACACACGGAACGGAACCTCCCCCGCCCCTCCACCCGTCCTTGACACAGTGAGGCGGCGGCAGCGGCGACACCGGCGACCACTCCGCCACGGCAACGACCAGCACGGAAACGGGGATCGCGCATGGTGATGCGGGACGGCGACGCGCTGGACGCCCGTCCGGGCGGCGCCCCGCCCCGCGCCGCCCCCGAACACCACGGCGCGTACCACACCACCGCGTTCTTCCTCACCCTCTACGCGTCCGCGCTCACCGCCTGGACGGTGTACGGCATCGTGCAAGGGGACGGCTCCCTCTGGGACTTCGTCGAAGGGCTCTTCAACCCCGGCGCCTCCCCCGCCTCCCAGCTGGTCGGCCCCTACGAGTGGGCCTTCGCCGCCGCCTTCTTCGCGACCGCCGGGCTCGCCGCCGCCCACCGGCGACCGGCCCGCAGCGCCGCGCTCTTCTCGGGGTTCTTCCTCCTGGCCGTCTCGCTGCGCGAGGCGGTCGGCCTCTGCGACGCGGCCTACCGCTACCAGTACGCCACCGACCCGCTCGGCGGGTGGGCGCTGGCCACCCGGGTGCTGGGCCTGGTGGTGGCGGTGGCCGTGCTGACCACGATGCTCCCGGCCGCGGAGCACCGGCGGCGCCGCACGGACGCCACCCCGCCCGCCCCGCGCCCCGTCCTCCCGGCCCGCGACCGGTGCCTCTCCCGGATCTGCGGCGTCCTCTTCCTCGTCATGGGCCTGATCCGGCTCGCCTGGACCGTCCGCGACCTGACGACCCCCGGGATGGACACCGCCCGGTACCTCCGCGGCGCGGTGGACGGCTCGGTCCTGGGCACCCTCAACCTGGCCGCCTCCGCCGAGTTCACCACCCTCGGCTCGGTACTGGGCTTCCTCCTGCTGGGCGGGCTGGCCATCCGGGCCCGCCGCGACCTCCGCGGCGCGCTCCTGGTCTTCGCCTCGATCGAGCTCTACCTCACCGTCCGCACGGCGGTCTGGCTGACCGTCACCGACTTCTTCAACCAGTCCTTCGAAACACAGGAGGGCGCGCTCTCCGCGGCCACCACCGCGTACGGCCTGGCGGCGATGACGTCGGTGGTGGTGCTGGTGATGGGGGTGGGGCGGGGCGGGGAGGCGGTGGGCTCCGGCGAGGACGAAGCGTGAGCGGGTCGGCCGGCCCCACCGGCGGTCAGTCGTGTGCCCGCAGCACGTCCGCCAGTTCGCGCCCTTCCGCCGCACCGTGCCGCAACAGCGCTGCCGCGGTGGCGTGCAGTTCGTGCCACGCGTGCGGACGACCGACCTCGGCCGCGTCGGGGACGCTCGCCAGAGCCGCGGCCAGGGACTGTTCGGCCTCGCCAGCGGCCGCGTGGGCATGCGCTTGGCAGGACCGGTACCAGGCCAGGTCGCGCCGGTAGTTGGACGGCAGAGCGGCGAGGCCCGCGGTGAGATGCCGGGTAGCCGCACGCCACGCACCCAGGTGCATCGCCGCCATGCCGTGTTGCAGGGTGAACCACGTCTCGTCGTAGAAGTACATCCACGGCGGCTCGCCCTCGGGACGCCGGGCGGCACGGACGATCAGCTCCTGGGCCTCGTCCAGGAGACGGCGGGCGTTGTCGCCCTCCTTGTTGAGCGCGTGGCCGCGGGCTGCCATCTGGGCCGCCATGCCCTGTACGCCCGGTGATGCACCGGGCGCCGACCAGCGGGCGGCCTCCGCGAGACGTACGCACCGCTGCCCCCGCCCTCCGGACCAGGCCATGTGCGCCTTCATGCTGAGCGTCGTCGCGGCCATGTCGGCGTCCCCGGCCTCCAGCGCCCACTCGTGGGACCGGTCGTACCAGGCCAGCGCGGCGGCCGTCCGCCCCTGGTCCTGGGCCATCCAGGCCAGGAACTGGGCGTGCTCCGAGGCCAGTCGGACCACGCGATCCGCCAACGGGCCGCGCGCGCCCGCGTAGAGGTTCACCACCGTGCGCAGCTGCTGGCCCATCACCTCGACGAGCGGGCCGGAGCCGATGAAGTCCTCGGCCCTGCGGTGTTCGGCCAGGAGACCGTCGAGCCAGTCCAGGGTCGCGGCATCGACGCGGTGCGCGCCGTCCATCGTGGTGGTGACGCGGGCGAGGAGGTCCTCGTCGGGGGTGATACCGGCGAATGCGAGCCCGGGGACGGGCAGCGCGCCCGCACCCGACTCGCCCCCCGGCAGCCGCTCCGGCGGGATGCCCAACCCCGCGATGATGCGCTGCCGCACCTCCACGGAGGTGACCCGCCGTCGTCCTCGCTCGATCTCCGAGACGTCGGGCTGCACAAGCCCGACGCGCACACCGAGGGTCATCTGACTGGCGCCGGTGAGCCGTCGGTACGTGCGGAAGACCGCGCCCCAGTCCTCGTTGGCGACCGCCGCCAGCAGCCGGGGATGTGACCACAGATCCGGGGAAAAGTCGCCCATGGCCCCAATATAGGGCGGCCGATATAGGGCGCTCCTATAGGAAGTTGGGCTGGGTTCGAGGCGTGAACGGCGCGAGGGTCGTCTGCAAGACGCACGGCCCAGGCCACCACAGGCCGGGCCCCCACTCCCCCAAGAAGGCAGGCCGACATGCCGCACCCCTCCGACCGTCCCGTTGCCCGGCTGCTGCCCTGGGCCGGGCCCGACGGCCAGAGCTGCTACCTGCTCACCGACCGCGCGGGCGCCGGCCGGGTCTCCCGGTACGCCGACCAGATCGAGGAGGTGCACCTGTCGATGGGCCTCGGGCTGCTGGAGCACGCCGAGCCGCTGATCGACGATCCGGCGGCCGACGCGGGGCAGTTGCGGTTCCTGTCGGCGCAGCTGAGCACGGCCCTGCGGGACGCCGTACGGGTCGCGGAGAGCCGCGGGGACCTGCTGGCGGAGTACCGGCGGCACGGAGGCGCCGAGGGGGCGCGGCACGCCGACGGGCCGGCGGCGAGGCGTCGGGCGGGCGTGCCGGACGGCACGGGTGAAGCGGAGCGAAACGGCGGCGAGGGCGGCAGCGGCAGGGCCTCGTAGGCCCCCGCGACCGGGTGGGAGAGGTCTCCTCCGGGCCGCCCCCGCGCGCCGGGGACGTCCGCCGCGTGTGGGGGCCGCGGCGGCCGTCGATGTGAGCTGCAACGCGTCCTGGGCTTGTGGCCTCTTCAGTGGTGCAGCATGTGAACCACTCTGCCTGTGGGGACCGCCCCGCACCATCGTCCGCAGGTCGGGCGAGGACCCCCGCCGGTCGGCGGGGTGCGGGGCCCTCTTAAGGAGGACCCGACGGCAGGGTACGGAGCCGCGCAGTGCCGGGCGGTTCCGGAGCTTGGACAGGTGTGTGGAAGAAAGGGGCGGCCGGTGATCCGTGTCGCTGTGGTGGATGACGAACGGCTCGTCAGGTCCGGACTGCGGATGATCCTGGGGACCGCCCCGGACATCGAGATGGTGGCGGACTGCGGTGGCGGGGAGGCCGTGGAGACCGTGCTGGGGTGCGCGGCGGAGGTCGTCCTCCTCGACATCCGGATGCCGGACGTGGACGGGCTGACCGTGCTGCGCCGGCTGCGTGCCGCCCCGGAGCCGCCGGCCGTGGCAATGCTCACCACCTTCGACGCCCAGGAGTACCTGACGGCGGCGCTGCGGGAGGGCGCGGCGGGCTTCCTGCTCAAGGACTCCGACCCGGAGCAGTTGGTGCGGGCGGTACGGACGCTGGCGGCGGGCGGCAGCGTGCTGGATCCCGGGGTGACCCGGGCGGTGATCGGGGGCTACCTGACGGCCGAGGACCAGGCCGCCGCGGCCCGTGCGGTGGACGGGCTGACCCCGCGAGAGTCGCAGGTGCTGGCGCTGCTGGGCGAGGGCCTGGGCAATGCGCCCATCGCGGAGCGGATGGGGCTGGCCCCCAGCACGGTGAAGGACCATGTGCGGGCGCTCCTGGCCAAACTGGGCGGCATCAACCGGGTGCAGGCGGCGATCGTCGCCGACCGGGCCGGCCTGGTGGCAGGGGTTCCGCGGGGGGCCGGGTGATATCCGGCGGGCCGGACGGCACCCGCCGGGAAGCGGGGACACCCGGCACGGCCCGGGGCGTACGGGACCGCGGCCGGGCCACCGCCCTCCGGACCCGCGTCCGCCGGGCCGCCCGCCGGCTCCTGCGCGGGCCGCTGGCGGGCCGGCTGCGCCGGATCGGGCCGGTGCTGGTCCCCGTGCTGCTCTCGATCGCCGACGCCCTGCTCGTCAACGGCCTGGAGATGGCGCTGGAGCTGGGCGTCTCGGTGGTCGCGGCGGCCGCCCTGCTGCTGCGGCGCCGCTGGCCGCTGCTGGTGTTCCTGGTGACCCTCCCGGGGCTCTACATCGGCTACATCTGGTTCGCGCCGATGATCGCCCTGTACACCCTCGCCGCCTCCCCGCGCTTCTGCTCCGACCGGGCGGGAGGCGCCCCCACCCGCGTCCACGCCCGGCTCGGCATCTGTGCGCTGCTGCTGGTCGCCGCGCACTTCCTGCCGTATCCGATCTCCGACTTCGAGCTGACCGCGTACCGCGAGAACACCCTGGTCCTGATCGACGCCTGCGTCACCTCCGCGGCCCCGATAGCGCTCGGCCTGCTGGTCCGGACCCGCCGCGAACTCGCCTCCCGCGTCGAGGACCTGACGCGCAGCCTGCGCCGCGAGGACCGGCTGCTGGCGGAGCGGGTGAAGGCCACCGAACGGGCCCGGCTGGCCCGCGAGATGCACGACGTGGTGGCCCACCAGGTCAGCCTGATCAGCCTCCAGGCCGGCGCCGTACAGGTCAGCACGGCGGACGAGACGGCGCGGAACGGGGCCCGGACCATCCGCGAGCTGTCCGTCCGCACACTGGAGGAGCTGCGGCACATGGTCGGCGTCCTGCGGGCCGCCGGCGGCGACGCCCGGGAGGCGGGCGAACTGGCCCCCCAGCCGGACCTGGACGAGCTGCCCCGGCTGATCGAGATGAGCGCGCTGGACGTGACCTACGAGGGGCCGGACGCGGAGGACGGCGGCGCGGAGGACGGTGCGGGGCGTCCGCGCGGCGGCAGGACGGTGGAGCGGGCCGCCTTCCGCACCGTCCAGGAGGCGCTCACCAACGTCCGCAAGCACGCGCCGGGCGCGCGGGTGCGGGTCCGGGTCGACGCGGTGGAGCTGGGCGCGGCGGAGCGGATCCGGGAAGGGCTGCGGGTGGAGATCCGCAACGGGCCGCCGGACGCGACGGCGGCGGTCCCCGCGCTCCCCGGGGGCGGGCACGGCCTGGTGGGGCTGCGCGAACGCGCGCAGAGCCTCGGCGGGACGCTGGAGGCGCGCCCTACGTCCGAGGGGGGCTTCGTCGTACGGGCGGAGTTCCCGTACGGGACGGGGTGAGGAAGGGCGGGGCGTGGGGCGGGGTTTCCGCCGCGGGGGGCCGGGTGGGCCCGTGCGCCGCGCGGCCGGCCGCCACGGGCCGCCTCAGGCCGACAGGGGCGCGGCCGCCTCGTCCACCGCGGTGGACAGGTCCGGGTAGACCTCGAAGAGCCGTCGGACGCCGAGGGCGGCGAGGACGCGGTTGACGTGCGAGCCGTCGACGGCGCCCTGCGCGGGCAGGATCAGCCGCAGCCGCCCCTGGCAGGAACGCATCAGCCGGCGGGCGGCGATCAGCACGCCCACGCCACTGGAGTCGCAGAACCGGACCTCGGAGAGATCGAGGACCAGGGACCGCCGGCCGTCGGCCACCGCGTCGTGCACGTGCTGGCGCACCGCGGGCGATGTGACCAGGTCCATTTCCCCGGAGACCTGGAGTACGGCCCACGGGCCCTTTTCGTCCTCTGCCACCTTCAACGACACGCGCTCGAAGCCTTTCGCTCGCTTTCGGACCGGATGTGCCCCGGTTGCAATTCGGAACCCACCCTTCCCGGCTCGACTGCCCGGCCTCTCCCCCGTGAAACGCTTTCGATTCCGTGGCGCGGCGGGCCGACCCTCCCCAAGGCTATGCCCAGAGGACGGCGAGTTTTCGCCCGCAACCGGTCACACCCGGATAACACATGGGGTGATACGGGCATGAACGGTCCGCGCCGACCCAGTTCGAGCGGCAAGCACCACCAGATCCGCCACAACGTCACCACGCCTTTACCATCCGCGACGCTCTTCTGACCAGGTTTGCCGCAAAGGCGCCTGTGTTGTCGTACCCGCCCACTACATTCGAGGACAGGTCGACCACCGCCACGGCGTGCGCACATCCGGCGCCGCGGCGTCCGCGGCGCGGGCCGCCGGATCGGGTGACGGCCCGACGTTCGTGAGCGAAGGGGGCAGGAGGGGTACGAGAGTGGGCGGAAGTGACGGCAGGGGGCCCGACGGAGCGCGGGCCCCACGAGGCCGGGGTCGCCGCACGGCGCGCGGCCGAGGTCTTCGCGGAGCGCCGGCCGAGGTGTGAGCCCGGCCGCGACGGGCAGGGATGGGGGTCCCATGGCACACGACGCACCACCGCGCTGGGACAGGCGGATGCAGCAGCGGCTCGCCCGCGGCGAGGCGGCCGCACTCGGTGAGCTCTACGACCGTTTCGCCTCTCTGGTGCACAGCCTCGCCTACCGCGTCCTGGACGACGAGCACGCCGCCGACCGCATCACCCGCGAGGTGTTCGGCTACATCTGGGAGCACCCGGACTCCTACGACCCCAAGCAGGGTTCGCTGCGCTCCTGGGTGGCCGGGATCACCCGCCACCAGGCCGTCCAGCGGCTGCGCCAGACCGAGTCCGACTCGGCGCGCGACCAGGGCGCGGAGGGACCCGTGACCGCCGAATCGGAGCGCGAGTTGGAGCGGAAGATCCACGAGGCGTCCACCGCCGCCCGCGCCGACTACATCGTCACGTCCATGCCCGCCCCGCTGCGCGAGGCCCTGGAACTGGCGTACTTCCAGCGCCGGGACTACCGCCAGACCGCCGCCGACCTCGGCGTCACCGAGGACGAGGCGCGGCGCCGGCTCCGCCTGGGCCTCCAACTCCTGTCCACCGCCCACAACCACCAGGCCCTGCCGGCCGTCCCGATGCGCCGCGCCGCCCGGGGGCCGCACGCCCCGCGCCCGCCGCACTCCGCACCGCCCGGCCCGGGCCACGGACGGTCGCTGTGAGAGGCCCGGACGAGTGGGACGGCCCCGAGCGCCCCGGTGGCCCCGGTGAACGACCGCGGATACCGTCCCCGCGCCCCGCCGCGGAGGACCACGGCCCGCTGCCGGACGTCCCGCGCGTCCCGCACGCACCGCCCGGCCCCGTCCCGGACCCCGTCCCGCCCCACCACGTCCCTGTGGAGTACGAGAGCGATGACGACCCCGTGACCGGCGACGACACCGGCCCGCGCCACCCGCCACCGGCCGCCCCGTCCCACAAGGTGCTCAAGTCGCTGCTGGGTGCCTGGGCACTGTCCGCCTGCTCGCCGGAGGAGACGGCGGCCGTCGAGGCGCACCTGACGGACTGCGCCGCCTGCGCCGAGGAGGCGCTGCGGCTGCGCGACGCGGTGGGACTGCTGCACCCCGCCGACAGCCTCGATCTCGACCCGCTGCTGCGGTCGCGGGTGCTGGAGGGATGCCTGGGCCGCCGGCCGGCACGCATCCCGGTACCGGAGTGGGCGACGCCGTACGACGCGGAGGCCGCCAAGTTGGACGCGCTGCTGCGTGACATGGGCGAGGCGGAGTGGCGGGCCCCGGTGCGGCTGCGCTGGTTCGACGGCCGGGAGCCGGTCGAGCGCGGCACCACGGTCGCCGGGGTGATCGGCCATCTGATGGCGGTGGACGGCATGGTCGCGACGGCCCTCGGGCTGCCCGACCCGCTGGGCACCGCCGCCCCGGAACAACCCGGCCCGCGCCGCCGCACCGAGGCGTACTGGCAGGCCCTGGACGAGGACGCCGACCCGCGGGCGCCGCACGACCCGTGGCGCGAGCAGAGCCAGGCGCTGACCAGGACGGCCTCGTTCGCCGGCGGCGGGGTCGCCGAACTCTCCGTCCCCTACGGCAAGTTCAGCCTCGCGCTGCGCGACGCGTTCCTGGACCGCGCCTTCGAGACCTGGGTGCACGCCGGGGACATCGCCGAAGCGGTGGACTATCCGTACAAGCCACCGGCCGCCGGCCACCTCCACCTGCTCGTCGACCTGGCGGCCCGGCTGCTGCCCGGCACCCTCGCCCAGCGGCGGCAGGCCGGGCTGGCCGCGCCGGCGCAGCGGCTGGTCGCCGCGGGCGCCCCGGGCCGTTCGCTCCATCTGGAGGTCGAGGGCTGCGGCGGCGGGGACTGGTACATAGCCCTGGACTCCCCCGGGGCGGTCGGCTCGCCCGACCACACCGTCGCCCACATCGCGTTGGACAGCGACGAGTTCTGCCAGCTGGCCGCCGGGCACATCTCGCCGGAGGAGACCGCGGTGGGGCAGAAGGGGGAGCGCGAGGCGATCCGCGAGGTGCTGTTCGCGACGGCGGCACTGTCCCGCCTGTGAGGCGTCCCGCCGCCGCGTACCGCCGCGGCACGGGGCATCGCGCCGCGGCCGTGCGCGACCGCCCGGGTCGAGTGCCGCGGGCGGTCGCCCGGGTCAGGCGAAGACGACCGTCCGGGTGCCGTTGAGCAGCACCCGGCGCTCGCTGTGCCACTTCACGGCCCGCGCCAGCGCCTGGCACTCCACGTCGCGGCCGATCGCCACGAGCTGGTCCGGGGTGACCTCGTGGCCGACCCGCTCGACCTCCTGCTCGATGATCGGGCCCTCGTCGAGGTCCGCGGTCACGTAGTGCGCGGTGGCGCCGATGAGCTTGACGCCGCGGGCGTGCGCCTGGTGGTAGGGCCGGGCGCCCTTGAAGCTCGGCAGGAAGGAGTGGTGGATGTTGATGACCCGGCCGGACAGGGCCTTGCAGAGGTCGTCGGAGAGGACCTGCATGTAGCGGGCCAGCACCACCAGTTCGACCCGCTCCTTCTCCACCAGCTCCAGCAGCTGGGCCTCGGCCTGGGCCTTGGTGTCCCGGGTGACCGGGATGTGCTGGAAGGGGATGCCGTACGAGCCGACCAGCTCGGCGAACTCGGTGTGGTTGGAGACCACGGCCGCGATCTCGACCGGCAGCGCCCCGATCCGGGAGCGGAACAGCAGGTCGTTCAGGCAGTGCCCGAACTTGGACACCATCAGGACGACCCGCATCTTCTCGTCGGCCCGGTGGATCTGCCAGTCCATGCTGAAGGAGTCGCCCACCGCCGCGAAGCTGGCCCGCAGCTTCTCGACGTCGATCGGCGCCTCCGCGGTGAAGTGGACCCGCATGAAGAACAGCCCGGAGTCCCGGTCGCCGTACTGCTGACTGTCCTCGATGTTGCAGCCGGTGATGAACAGATAGCTGGACACGGCGTGCACGATCCCCTGCTTGTCCGGGCAGGACAGGGTGAGGACGTACTGATCGTTGTGATCGTGCTGACCGGGCTGGGTGGGCTGCGACTCGCTCATGACCTCATAGGGTCGCATATCCGTCGAGCAGGTCGAACCGCGACGCCCGGGGCGCGGTCACACCGGGGGCTGGAGGGCGCCGGTCAGGACGGCCAGCGCTTCGAGGGAGTGCGGGGCGGTGTCCGGGTCCTCGCCGTCCGCGGTGGCCAGGTGGACGTGCGCCTCCCGGGCCGCCCGTACGGCGTCGGGCCAGCCGGGGTGCTCCATATAGGCGGTGACCGGGGCGTCCGCCCCGACCTGGTGCATGATGCGCAGCACCCGGAGGACGGCGAGGTCGACCAGCTGGGCTTCCTGGGTGTCGCGGAAGACCGTGCCGACGTACTTCTCGGCGGACCAGTTGTCGAGCCAGGTGTCCTCGACGAGCCGGTAGACGGCGTCGGTGACGTCTCCGTACCCGGGACGGCCGGCCAGCCAGGTGTGCTGCTGGAAGACGGGGTCGGAGAGCATGTGCAGCGCGGAGCGCACGTTGCTGCGCCAGCGCCACCACGGCATGTCAGAGAACGGCATACCGCCCATGGTGGTCGAGCGGCGGCCGCGACGGGAAGACTTCTCCGAACCTTGCACAGCATGCGATCGTACGTTCCTCCCGATTGATCTCGATCGGCCCCCCGGAGTTCACCGCGACGTCACCGTCCGTTGCCCGGATGTCACGCACGCGTTCCGGCCGGAACGGCAGGCTGCGGGGCCATGACCGGACGGCGACGCTCCTCCCCCCGCCCCTTCCCACGCGCTTCCGCGACCACCGCGGCGGCGTGCACGGCGGTCATCGCGTCGCTGCTGTCCGGCTGCGGCTCCCTCCCCGGAGCGGGCTCCGGGGAGAAGGAGCCGGTCACGGTGATGACCTGGGCCCCCGAGGGCACCCGCACCACCAACATGCCCGGAATGCCGGCCATGGCGCAGGCGTACGCCCGCTGGGTCAACTCCCGCGGCGGGATCGCCGGCCACCCCCTGAAGGTCCTCACCTGCAACGAGCACAACGACTCGGCGGAGGCCACGCGGTGCGCGCAGCGCGCGGTGGACGCCGGGGCGGTCGCGGTGGTCGGCTCGTACAGCCAGTGGGGCCGCTCGTTCATGTCCCCGCTGGAGGTGGCGGGCATCCCGTTCATCGGCGGGTACGGCGCCTCCGCCGAGGAGTTCGCCAGCCCGCTGTCCTACCCCGTCAACGGCGGCCAGGCCGCCCTCCTGGCCGGGAACGGCCGCCAGTTGGCGTCGGACTGCCGGCGGGTGGCGCTGGTCCGCCCGGACACCATCCAGGGCGACCAGATGCCCGGCCTGCTCGACGCCGGGCTCAGCAGCGGGCGCGGCGTGGGCCGCTCCGGTGGAGCCGGTGCGGGCACCGGGGGCAGCCGGAACCGGGCCGCGGACGTCAAGGCGCCCGAGGCCGCCACCGACTACTCGCCGCAGGTGGCCGCCGCCCTGGACGCGGTGGGCGCGGACCCCGCGGTCTACGGGACGGCGAAGGCCGGCGGGGAGGCCACCGGCTCCTGCGTGGCCGCCTCGCTGGGCGACAACGCCGACACCTTCTTCGACGCCTTCCGGCGCCTCCAGGAATCCCGGCCCAAGGTGCAGGTCGGATCGGTCCTGGGCAGCGTCGACCAGTCGATGGTCGACCGCGGCGGCGGCGCCTCCGGCCCGCTGGAGGGCGCGGACGTCACCGGTTGGTACCCGGTGCCCGGTGATCCGCGGTGGCTGCCGATGCGCCGGGTGATCACCCAGGAGGCGTTCGACGACAACCGCGTGGACCCGGCCGACCAGGGCGTCCAGACGACCTGGATCGCCTACACCGTGCTGGACGCGGTGATCCGGCAGCTGGCCGACAAGGGCGTGACGGACATCACCGCGCACGCCCTGCAGACCGCGCTGGACCGCGGCGACCAGGCCGTCGACACCGGCGGCCTGACGCCCAAGCTGCGCTGGCGCGACGACGACATGCTGGCCGTCACGGACTTCCCGCGGATCATCAACGCGGACGTGACGTACCAGGTCGTCCGGCACGGCGAACTGGTCGCCGCCCAGGACGGGTTCGTCGACGTCACCAGGACGCTGGAGCGCCGGCACACGGACGGCAGCTGACCCGCCCGCGGCCGCCCGCGGTGCTCACAGCTGCTCGGGCTGGTGCTCCCGGAGGCCGTACTTCTGCGCGACCGGGTTCCACAGGCCGGCCGCCTGCTGCTTGGCCTGGGTGGCCGCGCCGCTGGCCGCGTTCCCCTGGGCGGGCTCCTTGCCGCCCTTGGCGTGGCCCTTGTCGCAGCCGCCCTTGCCGGCGGCCTTGTCGGCCCAGGCCGCGTAGTGGTTGTCGGCGGCGGCCGAGGACTGCCATGCCTTGGTCAGCGCGGCGGTCAGCTGGGCGTTGTTCGGGACCTTGTCCACGGGGAGCTGCTGGAGCCGCTTGACCAGGTCGTTGCGCTGCCCGGCGGCGGACCGCAGGTCGTTGGCGGCGCCGTCGAGGTTGGTGCAGCTCTTGATGTTCTGGACGGCGCTGATCACCGCGGAACGGCTGTTGTTGCTGTCCGCGAGCAGCGCGTCCAGCGCCTTGGCCTGGCCCGCGGCCGGGTCGTCGGCCGAGCTGCCGGCCGGCTTGGACGCGTCGTCCTTGGCCGACTTGGCCGTACTGGTGCCGGGGTCCTTCTTCTTCTGGCCGGCGTCGTCACCGCCGCCGCTGAGCGCCCAGCCGACGCCGAGGCCGACGCCGGCCAGCGCGACCACGATCGCGCCGACGATCGCGGCCGCGGGGATCTTGCGGCGGCCGCCGCCGCTCTCCTCGTAGGAGGCGTACTGGTCCTGTCCGCCACCGGGGACGAACGGGCCGCCGGGGCCGGCCTGTTGGCCGTACGGCGGGCGGGCCTGGTCGTCGAAGCGCGGCAGTTGCGCGGTGGCGTCGGGGGCGGGTACCGCACCCGGGGCGGCCGGTCCGTCCCGGAACAGGCCGTCGAACTCGGCGGGCGTGGGCCGGTCCCCGGGCCCACCGGGCGGGGCGCCGAACGGCATGCCGGGCGGCGGGGTGGGCATCCCGGCGCCGGGGGCACCGCCGACCGGCGGGATCAGCTGGGTGGCCTCGGAGCCGTTGGTGCCGGGCATCGGCTGGGACTGCGGCATGGGCCGACCGGGCTGCGGCGGCCCCTGGTGGGCCTTGATCGGCCGCAGCATCTGGGTGGCCGCGTCACCGACCGGCGGGGCGGCGGTCGCCTCGGGCGGCAGCGGGGCCGCGCCCGGGACACCGGCGCCGCCGGCTATCGGCGGCAGGAGCGTGGTCGCGTCGGCCTCGCCCGCGACGGGCGGCAGCGGGGCGCCGGCCTGCGGGGTCGCGCGGACCAGTTCACCGGACGCGGCCGGGGGCTGCCCGGCGTACGGGGTGTGCTGCGGCGGCAGGGCGCCGGGCGCGGGCTGGTCCGGCCGGCCGCCGAAGGGGATGGCGGCGGTCGCCTCGGAGTCCGTGGTGGACGGCGGCAGCGGTCCGGCGGCCGGCGGGCCCGCCTGGGGCGCCGGGGACGGCTGCTGGGGTGCCTGGGACGGCATCTGCGGCATCTGCGGCTGCCCCTGGGGCGCCGGCGGGAAGCCCTGGTTCTGCGGCGGCAGCGGCTGCTGCTGCGCGGCGGGCTGCGGGAGCGGTGCGGCGCCCTGCGGGGCCGGGGCCTGCGCCGGGTGCGGCGCGGCCGGGTAGCCCGGCGCCGGGACCTGGCCGTAGGGCTGCGGCCCGCCCGGCGCGCCGGCGGGCTGGCCCGCCGGCGGCTGCTGGCCGGGTCCCCAGGGCTGGCCCCACGGCTGCCCGGCGGGGGGTGCGGCCTGCTGGTCGGGCGCCCATGCGTCACCGCCGCCGGCGGGCATGACTATGCCCTCCCTGGCCGGGCCGGCCGCAGAATTCTGCGGTTCGTGACCCTGTCCGCTCTGCGTCACCGGGACTCCTACCATCGTGCAGACCTATGGAATCGTCGGCTGCACGCTACCGGTTCGCAGCAACGTTCGACCATGTGTCCTGGTCACCGCCCCGGTCCCCGGCCCGGAGCGGCACCGGTGCCGTCGAGCGTGCGGCGGGCGGGCCGGAAACCCGGCCCGCCCCGGCAGCGCACGGCCGAAAGCGCCTCGGCCCCTTCCTCCTTCCGCCCGTTCGCCGGCCTCCGTCGTCACGGCTCTTGAGGCGTTTGTCACGCCGCGGCGGCGCGGAGTTCCATCCGTGCGGTGAATTCCCTTACGACGGGTTCGTCCTGATACGGCTCCAGACGTTGCCGGAAGTCCTCCAGATACTCCGCACCGCGGTCCGAGCGCACCCCGCCCAGCAGCTCGATCGCCTGGGTCCCCGTATGGCACGCCAACTCGACCTCCCGCTGCTGCACCTGGGCGCTGGCCAGCAGCACCAGCCCGATGGCGCGGCGGCGCGCCCGGCCCACCGGATGCCCGTCCAGCGCCTCCTGCGCGCGCTGCGCGGCCGGGGCCGGCTGCCCCAAGTCGCGGTGGCAGTGGGCCAGTTCGTCGGCGAGGTAGGCCGGGTCGAAATGGGCGATCCAGTCCGGGTCGTCGCCCGTGTCGGCGGCCGCGTCGGCGCGCTCCATCGCGGAGAGCGCACGGCCCGCCACCGACTGGAAGGCCCGGGCGTCGCCCAACAGGGCGTGGCCGCGCGCCTCCGCGGCGAAGAACATCGCCTCCGCCCTGGGTGTGACCTGCCCCCGCGCACCCTCCTGGGCGGCCCGGGCCAGCTGGGCGATCTCCCGCGGATTGCCCAGGGACGCGGCCAGGTGGCTCATGCTGGCGGCCAGTACGTAGCCGCCGTAGCCGCGGTCGCCGGCCGCCTGCGCCAGCCGCAGCGCCTGGATGTAGTAGCGCTGCGCCAGGCCCGGCTGCCCGGTGTCGACGGCCATGTAGCCGCCCAGCTCCGTCAACCGGGCCACCGCGGCGAAGAGTTCCCGCCCCACCGCCTCGCGGTACGACCCCGCCAGCAGCCCCGAGACGACGCTGTTGAGGTAGTGCACGACGACCGGCCGGACGTGTCCGGCGCCGAAGCGGTGGTCCAGTTCGCTGAGCGCCGAGGTCATGGCCCGTACGGCTGCGACGTCCGAAACGCCCACCCGGGCACCGGCGTTGCGGGACACCTGGCTGTCCGCCCCGGTGATCAGCCAGTCCCGGCTGGGTTCGACCAGCGCGGAGGCGGCGACCGTGGACCCGTTGAGGAAGTCCCGCCGCCCGACGTCGCTGCGCCACAGCTCGCAGACCTGCTCGATGGCGCCCAGGACGGTCGGCGAGAACTGCAGCCCCACCCCGGACGCGAGGTTCTTCCCGTCGGCCATCCCGATCTCGTCGATGGTGACCGTGCGGCCCAGTTTGCGGCCCAGCGCCTCGGCGATGACGGCCGGCGCACGGCCCCGTGGTTGCTGTCCCCGCAGCCAACGGGCCACGGAGGTCTTGTCGTAGCGCAGGTCGAGGCCGTGTTCCGCGCCGCACATGTTGACGCGGCGGGCCAGCCCCGCGTTGGAGCAGCCGGCTTCCTGGATGAGCGCCTGCAGCCGTTCATTGGGCTGGCGCGCGACGAGTGGCCTGGCGGCCATGGTGTGTACCCCCTGTACTGCTGCTGCGCGTTCACCGGCGAACGCCGTCCTCGTGATCAATTCCCCGTACATATCCCGGATATCCGAGACATCCGGGATATGCGCGGTACGAGCCAGGGAGACGCACTTCGCAGTGGATGCCCGGGTATACGTGCGATGCGCCCGATGCCCGTGCATCGTCGTGCGGAGCGCGGCGTCCTGAAGTCCGCACTGGGAAGGGCTGGTCCACGAGGAGGGTGGCGCGCGGTGTCCGTGCACCGGTCGCGGCGTCGCGGCGCAGGGCTCCCCTGGTGCTCCGCGACCGACCGCCGGGCGGCCTCTCCGCCCGTCACGCAGGTGGCTACCCGCTCCCCGGGCCCCATCCGCACACGCGCCCCCACTGGTGCATCCATGCGCCCCACGTGCTGGAACGGTGCGCCGGGGCAGTCACCCATTCGGCCGTAACCCTTGGTGACAAGGGGAGTTGTCATCTCCGTGGAAGAGACCATCGGAGTCACAGGAGCCCCGCAGATCCCCAAGCAGCGCGGCGAGCAACTCATCGACACTGCGGTGCGTTACGCGGAGGAGCGCCATTGGGAGGTGTTCCCCGGCGCATGGCTGGAGCACGACGGCGACCGGCCGCGCTGCTCGTGCGACACCGTCAACTGCCCCCAGCCCGGCGCCCATCCGATCGCGCCGGGCTGGGCCGGCACGGCCACCGGCAGCGCCACCGCGGTCCGCCGGATGTGGGGCAGGCATCCGCGGGCCTCGATCCTGCTGCCGACGGGCCGGACCTTCGAGGCCCTCGACGTTCCCGAGATGGCGGGCTGCCTGGCGCTGGCCCGGATGGAGCGGCTGGGCGTGGCCCTCGGCCCGGTGACCCGCACCCCCGACCGCCGGATGCTCTTCCTCGTCCTCCCCGGTGCCTCCGCGAAGGTCCCCGACCTGGTGCGGAACCTCGGCTGGGCCCCGGCCGCCCTGGACCTGATCTGCCGCGGCGAGGGCGAGTACATCGCCGCGCCGCCGACCCGGGTGGGGTCGCACGGCGCGGTGCAGTGGGCGCGCCGCCCCACCGCCAGCAACCGCTGGCTGCCGGACGCGGAAGAGCTCATCAGCCCGCTGGCGTATGCCTGCGCGTGCGACGCGGCGGCACTTCGCACCCGCTGACGCGGTGCCGAGGCGGTTTGTCAGTGCCTGCCCGTATCGTGGGATGTCGGACGGGGGCCACGACCCGGCCCCTGCGGGGACGTCGAAGGGCAGGCCGTGGCCGGCGAACTGGAGAAGAAGCAAGAGCAGGACGGGTCCGTCGCGACCCGGGGCGGTGCCGTGAGCGGCCCGCCCGCGGTCCGCATCGAGGGCCTGTGGAAGAGGTTCGGTGAGCAGACCGCGGTCCACGGCATCGACCTGACGCTGCCCGCGGGCCACTTCATCGGCCTGGTCGGCCCCAACGGCGCGGGCAAGACCACCACGCTCTCCATGGTGACGGGCCTGCTGCGGCCGGACTCCGGTCTGGTCGAGATCGGCGGGCACGACGTCTGGCGGGACCCGGTGGCGGTCAAGTCCCGGATCGGTGTGCTGCCCGAGGGCCTGCGCCTGTTCGAGCGGCTCTCCGGGCGGGAACTCCTCGCCTACATAGGCAGGTTGCGCGGCCTTCCGGGCGCCGAGGTGGACAAGCGGGCCGGCCAGCTGCTGGACGTGCTCGACCTGTCCGGCTCGCAGCACAAGCTCGTCGTGGACTACTCCACGGGCATGCGCAAGAAGATCGGGCTGGCCGCCGCGCTGCTGCACAACCCGGAGATCCTCTTCCTGGACGAGCCCTTCGAGGGCGTCGACCCGGTGTCCGCGCAGACCATCCGCGGCGTCCTGGAGCGCTACACCTCCTCCGGGGCGACGGTGATCTTCTCCAGCCATGTGATGGAGCTGGTCGAGTCGCTCTGCGACTGGGTCGCGGTGATGGCCGCCGGGCGGATCCGCGCACAGGGCCCGGTCGCCGAGGTGCGCGGCGCGGCGCCCTCGCTCCAGAACGCGTTCCTCGAACTGGTCGGCGCGAACGGCCGCGCCGCCGGGCAGAACCTCGACTGGCTGGGCGGCGGCGCCCGATGAGCACCGAAGCCACCGCCACCCCCTCCTCCTCACTGGTCCCGGTCTTCGTCCGACTGAAGCTGACGCTGCTGCGCAACGGCCTGCGCCAGTCCCCCGGACGCACCGCGGCCTACGTCGTCTCGGCCGCCGCCGGCCTGGTCTTCGCCGCCGCCGCCGTCCTCGGCCTGGTGGCGCTGCGCGGCAATCCGCACGCCGGGACGCTGGCCGTCGTCCTCATCGGGATGCTCACCCTGGGCTGGGCGGTGATGCCGCTGTTCTTCCCCACCGGTGACGAGACCCTCGACCCGACCCGGCTGGTGATGCTGCCGTTGCGGCCCCGGCCGCTGATCCGTGCGCTGCTGGTGACGTCGCTGGTCGGCGTCGGCCCGATCACCACGCTCGCCCTGGTGACCGGCGCGGTGATCGCGGTCGCGGACGGGGCGGCCGCCGCGCTCGTCGGCGCCCTGGCCGTCGTCCTGGTGGTGCTGGTGTGCGTCGCCCTGGCGCGGGCCGTGGCCACCTCCTCGACGCGGCTGCTGACCAGCCGCCGGGGCCGCGACCTCGCCGTGCTGGGCGGTCTGTTCATCGCGCTCGGCGCCCAGGTCGTCAACATCGCGGCCCAGCAACTGGGCCGCCCGGACGGCCTGTCCGTATTGGAGCCGCTGGGCGGGGTGCTGCGCTGGGTGCCGCCGGCCGCCGCGCTCGGCGCCGTGGAGGACGCCGGGCACGGCGCCTACGGGCGCGCCGCCGCCGGCCTGGCGCTGACGGTGCTGGCCCTGGCGCTGATCCTGTGGTGGTGGCAGCGGACCCTGACCGCCCTGATGACGTCGCCGGACTCCTCCACCCTCCAGGCCGTGGAGAAGGACAGCGCGCGCCGGACCGGCGGCGAGGAGCTCGGGCTCGCGCGGCTGCTGCCCGGCGGGCGGACCGGCACGGTGATGCTGCGGACGCTGCGCTACGCCTGGCGCGATCCGAAGTCGAAGATGTCCTGGGCGATGGCGCTCGGCATCGGCCTGCTGCTGCCGATCGTCTACGCCGCCCAGGGCAACGGCAGCATCTACAGCTCCTTCTCGGCGTCCGCGCTGCTCGGCATGCAGATGTACAACCAGTTCGGCCAGGACACCTCGGCGTTCTGGATGGTCGCCTCGACGATCTCCACCCCGCGGGACGCCTTCGAGGAGCTGCGGGCGCGGGCGCTGAGCCTGGCACTGGTGGCCGTCCCGTACGTCACGCTGGTCGTCGTCGGCTCCGCCGCGTTCATCGGCCCGTGGTCGGCCTTCTTCCAGGTCTACGGGCTCTCGTTGGGCCTCCTGGGCGGGCTGCTCGCCACCGGGGCGATGGCGTCGGCGCTGTTCCCGTACTCCATCCCGTCGGAGGGCAACAAGAGCGTGGCGCCCGGCCAGGCCGGGATCGCCTGGATCAGCCTGTTCGGCGGCTTCCTGACGGCCGCGGTGTTGACCTCGCCGCTGCTGGGGCTGACCATCTGGCTCCATGTGGCGGGCCTGCAGAGCCTGTTGTGGGTGCTGCTGCCGGTCGGCGCGGTGTACGGAGTGGGCATCGCGACGCTGGGGCTGCGGCTGGCGGCTCCCCGGGTGGTGGCGCGGCTGCCGGAGATCCTGGCGGCGGTCAGCAAGGGGTGACGCGACGGCCCTCGGGGCCGACCTCGACCGCTTGACATCAAGTTTGGTTGAGGTTTGAGGGTATGGGGTGCCGGCCGGTGAACGGGTCGGCACCCCGACTCGTCTCTCCACTACGGGAGTTACCCATGCCGCCGACCTCTGCTCGGGTTCCCGGCCCGGCCTCCGCCTCCGCCTCCTCCTCCGCCACCGCCGCCGTTGCCGCCCCCGGGGCCGACGGGGCGGGTCCGCCCGGCCGCCGGCCGGACCCCGGCGACCGGCCCGCGCGAAGCGGCGGCCGGACTCCCCGTATCGCCGCCCTCGCCTCCGTCGTGGTGCTGGGCTCCCTGATGACCGTGCTGGACACCACGGTCGTGAACGTCGCGCTCAACCGGCTCTCCACGGACTTCCACGCACCGTTGGCGGCCATCCAGTGGGTGGTCACCGGCTACACACTCGCGCTGGCCGCCGTCATCCCGCTCACCGCCTGGGCGATCGGGCGGTTCGGCACCAAGCGCCTGTACTTGCTGGCGATCGGCGCGTTCGCCCTCGGGTCCGCGCTGGCCGGGCTCGCCTGGAACACCGAGTCGCTGATCGCCTTCCGGGTGCTCCAGGGGCTGGCCGGCGGCGCCGTGTCGCCGGTCGGCATGACCATCCTGATCCGGGCCTCCGACCCGGCGCACCGCGGCCGGATCATGAGCATCCTCGGCATCCCCGTCCTCGTCGGCCCGTTGATCGGCCCCGTCCTGGGCGGCTACCTGGTCGACCAGGTCTCCTGGCGCTGGATCTTCCTGATCAACATCCCGATCGGCCTCCTCACCCTCCTGCTCGGCGCCCGCCTCTTCCCCCGGGACACCCCGCAGCCCACCCGCCGGCTCGACGTGCCCGGCCTGCTGACCCTCTCCCCCGGTCTCGCGCTGCTGATCTACGGGCTGAGCACCGGCGCCGAACGGCACGCCTTCACCTCCCCCGCCGCGCTGCTGCCGCCCCTGCTCGGGGCCGTCCTCGTGGCCGCCTTCGTGGTCCGCGCCCTGACCGCGGCCGAGCCGCTGCTCGACCTGCGGCTGCTGCGGCACCGGCCGTTCGGCACGGCGGTCGCCACCCTGGCGCTGTTCACCGGCGGCTACTTCGGCTCGATGCTGCTGCTGCCGCTCTACTACCAGGTCGTCCGCGGCCAGAGCGCGACCGGCGCCGGACTGCTGGGCATTCCGCAGGTGCTGGCCACCGGCATCACGATGCAGTTCGCCGGCCGGCTCGGCGACAAGGTGGCACCGGGCAGACTCGTGCCCACGGGCGTGGCGCTGGCCGCCACCGGCTTCCTCACCTTCACCACCCAGGTGGCCGCCGACACCCCGTACGCGGTGCTGATGGCCGCGCTCGCCGTGATGGGCGTCGGCGTCGGGATGACGATCATGCCGACCATCGCCGCGGCGACCCGGCGCATCGACGGCGACCGCATCCCGGCCGCCTCGACGACCTTGACGATCGTTCCGCAGCTCGCCTCCTCGGTGGGCGGGGCGCTGATGTCCGTCCTGCTGGCCGGTGCGATGGCCGACCGCCTCCCCGGCTCGCTCTCCGGCGGCCTGGAGGCCGTTCACGCCCTGCCGGCGGCCGCGGTACGGCCCCTCGCGCCCCAACTGGCCGACGCCTTCCAGCACACGTATGGCTGGGCGGTGGCGCTGGTGGCTCTCGCCGTGCTCCCGGCGCTGTTGCTGCCGCGGCGGCGGTAGGGGGCGGGGGTTGCGGGACGGGGGTCGTGGGGCGGGGCGCCGCAAAGCCGCCCCGGCACCCACCGCACAGAGCGGCGGCACGGGCGCCCCGCCCGGCAAAACCCCAGGCCACACCGCAGGTCACACCGCAGGTCACCGGCTTTGCCCGGACGTTATCCACAGGGTTCCCCGGCCGGCGTACAAGCGCTGTAGCGTCATGGCGAGAACGCGAACGAGGGGTGGTGGGGGCGGTGCGGCACGCCGGAATGGTGCTGGTGCTGGGGTGGTTGGCGGTGCTGTTCACCGCCGGTGCGGCGCAGGCCGCGCCCGCGGGGCCGGACACCGCGAGCCAGTCCGCCTATCTCGCCGGGCAACTTCGGCACGACCCGGTCTACATCAGCGATCAGATGCCGCGCGTGGTGCCGCGCTCGACGGCCCCCGCCTTCGCCGCGGAAGCGAAGCGGCTGCACGTGCCGGCGTACGTCCTCGTCCTGCCGTCCGCCTCCTCCGGGGGCATGGGCTCCGGTCTGCTCGCCGGGATCCACGACCGCCTGGGCCGCAAGGGGCTGTACGTCACGGTGTCCGAGTCGGGCCTGTCCGATGTGCAGACCTACGGCGTGAGCCTGCCGGGCGCCGCGGACGCCAAGACCGCCACCTTGTACGAACTGCCCTACGACGCCACGCCCCGTGAGGTGTTCCGGCACTTCGTCGATGTGCTCACCTCGGGGCAGGCCCACCGGCGCGCCGAGGCCGCCCGCGCCACCTACGGCGGCGCGTACAACACCCACGAACCGCCCACCCTGCACACCACGCAGACCGACCGGGAGAACCAGAGCTTCCTGACCGGCACCGTGGTCGCCGGAGTGCCGCTGAGCGCGTTGCTGATCACCAGCCACGCGCTGCGCCGACGCCGGGTCCGCCGCCGGCCCGACGTCCCCGGCCCGGCGGGCGGAGCAAAGGACGGCAAGCGGAAGGACGGCACGGCGAAGAACGGCCGCACCCAGAAGAACGGCCGCTCCGTGAAGGGCGGTCCGGCCACGGCGGTCGGCGGGCCCGGGCCCGGGTCCGCGCCGCGCCGCGGATGGCTGCTGCCGCTCGGCGCTCTGGTGCTCGCCGGACTGCTGGCCTTCACCGCCTCGCGGGTCTTCTCCGACACCAGCACGGGCGACGGCTCGGTGCCGACCGCCGCCGATCTGCGGACCCGTGTCGACCGGGTCGCCGAGGGCCTGCGGCACGACCCGCTGTACGTCGATCCCGAGAGCCAGTCCCCCCTGGACTCCGCCCAGCGCGCCCAGTTGCACGAGCGGCTCGGGTCCCTGCCGGTCCCCGTCCTGATCGCCGCCCTGCCCAGTTCGCCGGACGACGAGTCCGGCGGCAACGCGGACCTGCTGGCCGAGTCGCTGCACAACCGGTTGCACCGCGACGCCCTGTTCGTGATCGCCGACTTGCCGAGCGGCTCCCTCTCGGTCGTCAACTACGGCACCCGTGTGGACACCAGCGCCCTCTACGGCGCGTCCCGCGAGCCCGCGGCCGGCTACCGCGACGCGAGCACGCTCGGCCCGTGCCTGGACAGACTGCTCGCCTCCGTCGCCAAGGCGCCGACGTCCAGGACGGCCGGCGAGCCGTTGCCGCCGTTGCCCGCGAAGTACCTCCTCGCCCAGCAGAAGCTGCCCGGCCTGTTCACCGGGGACTTCCACCCCGGGCTGTTCATCGGCGCACTCGCCGCGCTGCTGCTCTTCGGGCTGGTGGTGGCGGTGTGGGCGATCGTTGCGCGGCTGGGCCGCCGGGGTGCCCGGGCGATGGCCGAAGCGGCGGCGCCGGTCGAGCCCCGGCAGTCCTGGCTGCGGCGCACCGCGCGACAGGAACTCGCCGCGCTCACCGCCGAGTTGGAGTCGGCCGGTGATCTGCCGGAGGAGGCCCGGCGGCGGGCCTGGGAGTGCCTGGACGCCGCCGCGCTGCTGATCGACGGCGACAGCGACGGCCGCATCGACGACGACGCCACCCCCGCCGGCCTCGCCTGCGCGATCACGCTCGCGCGGGTCGGCCGGACCGCGGCCCGGGAGCCGTCCGCCGCGACGCATGTCTGCCACCGCAACCCGCTGCACGGCGCGGCCGCCGGGCAGACGGCGAAGCGCCCCGCCGGCAGCCGCAAGCCGCTTCCGCGGCCGGTGTGCGCGGCGTGCCAGGAGACGCCCGGCGAGATGCTGCGGCTCTACGGTTCGGACGGTTCCGGACGCCGGGGCTACAGCCCCTATCCGGTCCATCCCGGTCCGCTGGCAGCGCTCGCCAAGGGCGCCGGCACAGACCAACTCACCCGCGAGGTACGGGAGTCCTTCGGTGTCCAATGACCTTCGTCACCGCCGTTCGCTGCGGTCCGTCCTTGCCGTCGGCGCGGCCTCCGCCGCGCTGCTCTGCGCCGCCGCGGGGCCCGCCGCGGCCGCGCAGAGCCCGGGACAGAAGATCGCCGACGCGCTGCGCACCTCACCGGTGTACGTCGACCCGTCCCTCTCCGCGGCGGTCGACGCGGCCGACCAGCGGGCACTGGTGCAGCAGATCCAGCAGAGCCACCTGCCGATCCGGGTCGTCCTGGTCCCGCTGGTCGAGGGGGACAACTGGGCCGGCAAGCCGGAGCAGCTGACCGAGGTGGTGCACGACCGGATGGGGGGCGGCCCGGCCATCCTCATCACCCCGGGGGGCTTCACCGACGACATCGAGGCCCGCGCCTGGCCCACCCACTCCCACCAGGCGGAGAACGCCGCCGCCTCGGTCTACTTCGACGACTCGATGAAGGGCGCCGGGCTGGCCAAGCGGATCTCCCGGGCCATCGACGTCATCAAGGCCGGCAACGGCGACCAGGTCTACCAGCGGCTCACCGCCCACCTCGGCACGCCGAGCAGCAGGCCGTCGGGCAGCGGCACGCCGAAGTCCCCCACGGGGCAGGCGACTTCCCCGGTCGTGCGGATCGTGGCGCTGGCCGCCGGTCCGGTGCTGGTGGTCGCCGCGGGCTGGCTCCTGCTGCGGCGCCGCTCGCGACTGCGGGACTTCGGGACGCCGTTCGCGCTGCCCCGGTCGGTCTTCGCCGCCGCGCACAAGGCCGATGAGGACGGGCTGCGCGAGCGGGCCGGCGAGGAGGTGGTGCGGCTCGGCGAGGAGTCCCGTGCCGCCACCGGCGATCCGGCGGCCGTCGAGCGCGCCCTGGACGCCTATGCCGCGGCCGGCACGGTGCTGGACCGCGCACGCGGTGTCCCGGACCTGGCGGGCGTGTTCGCGCTGGTGGCCGAGGGGCGCGCGGCGCTCTCCCCCGCCCCGGCCGCGCTGCCGCTGTGCTTCTTCCACCCGCTCCACGGCCCCGCCGCCCGCCGCATACCCTGGCGGCCGCTGGGCCGCCGGGAACAACTCCGCGTCGCCGCCTGCGACACCTGCCTCCGCGCGGTCCGCGCCCGTCGCGCGCCGGAGGTCCTCACGGACCGTCTGGACGGCCATGTGGTCCCGTACTTCGAAGTGCCGGCGGAGCAGAGCCTCTGGGCCGCCACCGGCTACGGCTCCCTGCTGGCCGGCGACTCGCTCACCGTCCGGGTGCAACGCGGCGACTTCACCCGCACGTTGCCCTGACCGGGCCGGCCCCGCGGGACGGAGCGCCTCCGTCCCGCGGCACCCTCGCCCGGCTCGTCCCGGCGGCGGAGCCCACCGCGGAATCCCCGCACAAATTTTGTCCGGGCATTACCATTCGAGGGCGACGAGGCGACAATGCGGCTGAATTCAGCCCCAATTGGGCAGGTCCGGCGGCGGAATCCGCCGGCCGGTTTGCAGGAATTACGGTAAATCGACCGGGACGCTCCCAAGCCGCCTGAACAGAAGGCGGCGGACGCGTGCATTCCACGTTTCGACACGGGCGAAAGCGCGCTCTTATGCTCCGCTCTCACAGCCGTTCGCGAGCACTGGGCAACGGTGCTGCGCAACGGGGGAGAGCAAGAGCCGGGAGAACGCTTTGCTGCACACCAGGACCGCATGGCTGCGCGCCGCCGCGCCGGTTGCCGTACTGGCACTGGCGCTGACCGCCTGCGGTGGGAAGAAGGACGCGTCGGGTTCCGCCACCGGTTCCGGAGCGGACGCCGGGAAGAACGCCGTGGACACCGTGGCGAAGACCGACGAGAAGCCGACCGATCCGGTCGGCGGCGGTGCCCTGGAGTCCGGCCAGAGCGGCACCGGGCAGTACAAGGAAGAGTCCGGGAAAATCACCTACGAGGTCGTCGCGCAGAAGGTCCACGTCGGAACCGAGGACGAGGCGAAGAAAATGGTCCAGGCCGCCAATGGCCTGGTCCCCGCGACCGCATATGTGAAGTACACGAACAAGGGCCCCGCCGTCGTCAAGGGCCTGGCAAAGGTGGCCAACGGCACCGAGATCTATGCGGACGGCCAGCGCGGCGGCATGCTCATCGGCGCCCCGGACGACCTTCCCGGCTGCCAGGACCCGGTCGACTTCGACAACTGGCAGGTCGGCGAGAGCCACGTCATCTGCCAGACGTACATGATCCCCAAGGGCGCCAGGTCCCTGGAGGTCCGCTGGGGCGACGAGAGTGCCGCCGACCCGCTCGTCTGGAAGTTCGCCGACGCCGGCTGAGGACGGCCCGCGTCGGCGGCGCGGAAAGCCGGCCGACGGAGCCACCCGGCCCCACTCCGCGGAGCAGTCGGTCACCTGATCCGACGGGGCGTCAATTTGCTTGATTCACACGGTGGTTGCGTAGGCCCGGGCGGCGCCGGTCCTCCGCGGGAGCGCCGTGCCGAACGGGCCGGTGGCGGTCAGGGGTGGGCCGTCAGTGCACCGAGGAACGGCTCGATGGCCCGGCACCAGGCGTCGGGCTGCTCCCAGGGCAGCAGATGGCCGGCTTCGGGGATCTCGGCGTACTCGCCGCGGGGCAGCACCCGGACCATCTCCTGGGCCTCGGCGCGGCCCAGTTCGGCGTCGAGGCCGCGGACGACGAGGGTGGGGCAGGCGACCTGGGCGAGCTCCTCCCAGTGGGCGTCGTACACCCAGGTCTCGCGGGCGCTGAGCATCTGGCGGCGGGAGAAGACCGGGCGCCAGCCGTCGGCGCGCTCGGCCATCACCTCGGCGAAGAACTCCCCGCGGGCCGGCCGGGGACGCTCCAGGGTCGGATCGTCCTCCCCGAACCACTTGCGGACGTCCCCGAGGGTGGCGAACGGCACCGGCCAGGAGCGGAACCACTCCGCCCACTCGCGCTGCGAGGCCGCCCCGAGCGCCGAGGCCCGCATATCGCAGATCACCAGCGCGCTGACCAGGTCCGGGCGTCTGGCCGCCACCTGCCAGGCCGTCAGGGCTCCCATGGCATGGCCGACCAGGGCGGCCGGGCCCAGCTCCAACTGCTCAAGGGCGGCGATGGCGTCCTCGACGTAGGCGGTGCGGTCCAGGGGGCCCTCAAGGGGCTTCTCGCTGCGGCCGTGGCCGCGCTGGTCGAGGGCGACCGCGCGGTGCACCGCGCTCAGCCGGCGGGCGGTGTCCGCCCAGTGCGAGGCGCGTCCCATCAGGCCGTGGAGCAACAGCACACCGGGGCGCCGCCCGCGCTCCTCCAGCCCGCCGCCGCTCTTGGGCGGGTCGGTGAATTCCCAGGCCGCGAGCCGCACACCGCCGGATCCCGTCACATCGATACGCCGCACCATGTGCCCTGGCACCCCCAATCTTCCCCTGACCGGCCCCGCACGCCCCACACTATCGAACCTATATTCGAACGGATCGCTGCCGCGCCCAACACCCCACTTTCGAGTGACCTTGCTGCGGGATTGGCCACGCCCACCACGGGGAGACATCTGCCGGGAGGCGGGCCCTTCCGGGAAGGGGGCCCGTGGGGAACGACCCTGAGAGCTCGGGGCTCCGGGTCGTGACGGGGGGACATGGGGAGGCAGGGCCCCGGCTGCTCGCAGCGCCGGGGCCCTGACCGTCCTCGACCGGAACCACTGGACGCATCCCAGCCCCCTCGGCCGTCAGCGCATCACGCGGGAGTGACGACGCATGGCCATGCGTCAGCGCCAGAGTGACACGAGACCGGCCGATCCGCACGGATTCGCACAAGACCGTTCATCGCACCGAAAGTTGACGAGCCCGCCGGCGTGCGCATCGGCGCAGCTCAGCGGGCTCGTGGGGAGGTCGGCGGAGAGCAGGAATGTGCCGGCGGTCGATGCCGCGCGGGTCGTGCGCCGCTCAGCGCCCGGCGGCGCGGGGCTCAGCGCACGGTGACGCGGGGCTCAGCGCGCGGTGGCGCGGGGCTCAGCGCTTGGCGACGAAGACGTGGCTGGCGATCTCGGCGTCCAGCTCGGCGGCCTCGCCGCTGCTGCCGACCAGCACCCCGGCCGGGGACTCGGTCACGCTGACCACCGCGCCCGGCTGCACCCCGGCCCGCCGCAGCGTGTACATCAGCTGGGCGTCGGCCTGGATGGGCTCGCCGATCCGGCGCACCACGGCCGTCTTGCCGTCGGAGCCGGCGTCCAGATCCATCAGGCTCACCATGCCGGCGTCGAGGAACGGATCGGCCTCGGCCTTCTCGCCCAGCTCCTCCAGGCCCGGGATCGGGTTGCCGTACGGGGACTCCGTGGGGTGGCGCAGCAGTTCCAGGACGCGGCGCTCCACCGCCTCGCTCATCACGTGCTCCCAGCGGCACGCCTCGGCGTGCACCTGCTCCCACTCCAGCCCGATGACATCGACGAGCAGGCACTCGGCGAGGCGGTGCTTGCGCATCACCCGCGTCGCCAGTCGGCGGCCCTCCTCGGTCAGCTCCAGGTGCCGGTCGCCCGCCACCGTCAGCAGGCCGTCTCGCTCCATGCGCGCCACGGTCTGGCTGACCGTCGGGCCGCTCTGCTCCAGCCGCTCCGCGATGCGGGCGCGCATGGGGACCACACCCTCCTCTTCCAGTTCGAGGATGGTGCGGAGATACATCTCCGTGGTGTCGATCAGTCCGGACATGCGTGCCCCTCGATATGTCGTGCGGTGGCCCTGGATTCAATTCTGACGCATCCCACCGACAACGGTGCGTCCTCGTCCGCGCAGCGGACGCTCCGCGGACGGTTCGACGGGCGCGTTGCCCGGCGTATTGACAGCGCACTGGTCCAGACCGCAACGTGATCCGGGCCACTGATCCACGAGGCGGCGGCCGGGCGCCGACGACCGGTGCCGGCCCGCCGCAGATCCCACCCAGACGCGATGAGAGGGGCCCGCGGCCATGGCTGAGAGCGACCGGAGCGAGGGGCTGGCCGGGCGGTACTTCGACGCCGCGATCGACCTGTTGCGGCAGGTCCGCGACGCGGAGGGGGACCGGATCAGCGCGGCCGGACAGCTGATCGCGGACACCGTCGCGGCGGGCGGCCGGGTCTTCTCCTTCGGGGCCGGGCACTCGTCGCTGCCGGCGCAGGACACCGTGTACCGCGCCGGCGGCCTGGCGATCATGAACCTGCTGTCGGTCCCCGGGGTCGTCGGGGTGGACGTCCGGCCGGCGACGCTGGGCAGCGCACTGGAGCGGGTCGACGGGCTGGCCGGGGCGGTGCTGGACACCAGTCCGTTGGAGCGCGGCGACGTGCTGGTGGTCATCTCGCTCTCCGGGCGGAACGCGCTGCCCGTCGAGATGGCGATCAACGCGCGGGCGCTCGGCATCAAGGTCATCGGCCTGACGTCGGTGGCCTACGCGGACGAGACCCGGTCCCGGCACAGCTCGGGGACGTACCTCAAGGACCACTGCGACATCGTGCTGGACAGCCGGATCCCGGTGGGCGACGCGGAGCTGACGCTGCCCGGCATCGAGGCGCCGTTCGCCCCCGCCTCGACGGTCGTCACCAGCGCGATCATGCAGGCCGTGGTGGCGACCGCGGCCGGTGCGCTCGCCGAGCGCGGCGGGCAGCCGCCGCTGCTGCGCTCGGGCAACGTGGACGGCGGGCACGAGTGGAACGACCGGGTGATGCGGGGGTACGCGGACCGGATCTTCTACCGGCACTGAGGCGGAGCGGCCGGCGGCGGCGCGGGGCCGGTCTCCCGCCCGCCCGTGCGCGCCGGCCCGCCTCACGCCCCCGCCGCCCCCGCGAGGTCCAGGGCCGCGGCGATCCGGGCGGCGACCTCCTCGGCGTAGTCGGCGTCCGCGCGGTCGAAGGGGCGGCGGGCGGGCGTCCGCAGGAAGGTGGCGACCCCGACGGTGCGGCCCCGGCTGCGGAGCACCACGCACAGCCCGTGCACCGTGCCGTCCGGCCAGTTGCGGATGGCGGCCCAGCCCTCGGCGGGGGCCTGGCCGGCGCTGGCCCGCACCGAGCCGCGCCGCGCATACGCCTGGAGCGCCGGATGGCCCGGTACGTAGGCCACCGGGATGCCGGTCACCGGTACGGCCTCCGAGGGGCCGGGCACGCCCGCCGGGGAGGCCAGCGCCCGCACCAGCCGCGGCGCCCGGTCCGCGGCCCCCGGCCCGCCGGCCGCGGCGGCGCTCCCCGCGCCGGGGCCGTCGCCGGTGGGCGCCGGGTCCGCGTCCCACTCGGCGTCCGCGTCCACCGCGCCGTACGGGGCCGGGGCCGGGGTGCCGGCGAGATCGACCAGGGCGTGGTCGGCGAAGCCCGCCAGCGCGAAGTCGAGGTGGACCGCGGCGGCCTCGGCCGGGTCCGGGCACTCGGCGGCGGCCCGGCCCGCGCGGTGCAACTGGTGGGCGCGGAAGCGCAGCAGGGAGCCGTCCTGTTCGGTCCGCTTGGCGTCGGTGATGTCCTGGAAGAGCCAGGCGACGCCGAGCGGAACGGGCTCCTCCGCCAGCGGTGAGGCCAGCCGGATGAAGCCGCTGCGCCAGCAGCGGCGCGGGAGTTCGGACTCCCCGTCCCGCGGCGTCACCCACAGTTCGCTGATCGCCGGCGGCGGGCCCTCGGACAGGACGTGCTGGAGGGCGCCCTCCAACTCCTCGACCCCTTGGGCCAGGACGTCGCCCAGCGGGCGGCCCAGCAGCGCGGTACGGCTCATCCCGAAGGTGCGGGCGGCGTGCGCGTTGACGACCGCGGGCCGCAGGTCGGCGTCGATCAGCACCACGCCCCAGGTGGCGTCCTCGAAGAGCGCCTCGCTGAGCGCCACCGCCCGTTCCAGGTCGAGCTGGGTGTGCGACTCGCCGAAGGCACAGTACGCCCCGGCGACCCGCCCGTCGGGAGCGCGCACCGCGGAGGACTGGGTGCGGACCAGGACGCGGTGGCCGTCCTTGGCCAGGAGGGCGAAGTCGTGCACCTGGCGGCCGGGGGCGCGCATCGCGGTGTCCAGTGCGGCCCGCACGCCGTCCGCGTCCTCCGCGCGGACCGCCCAGCCCGTCAGGCCGCGGCGTCCGACCGCCTCCTCGGCGGTCCAGCCCAGGATGCGTTCAGCCTCGTGGTTCCAGTGGGTGACCGTCCCGTCGGCGGCGAAGGCCATCAGGGCGGCGTCCATGCCGTCCAGGAGGGCGGCGAGCAGCCCGGAGTCGTCGGCGTCCGGGGGCCGGTCGGGTTCGGTGTCCGCGGCGGCCCGCGGGGGCCCGGCGGCCGCCTGCCCGGGTTCGTTCGCCGAGCCGGGCGGGCCGGCGGACGCAGGCTGCTGCGACGACGAGGCAGACGAGGCAGAAGAAGCTGACGAGGCAGTCACTGGCACCCCTTACGAACGCGGCCGCACGTGCTCCACGTGGGGTCATTCAACTGGAACGTGACGTGGAACACACCCGATTCGCGGAAATCCCCGCCCGGTGAGTTCCGGCTCCGAAGAAAACCGGTTGTGCGGTGCCGGGCAGATTCCTAACGTATGGGGCACACGAGAAGGGAGGTGGTTCGGCAGATGATTTCGCACCGGACGTGTGAGGTGGCTGCGGGCTAGCAGCCCGTCGCTTCACCGGAGTGCAGCGCCGGAACCGCGCATACTGCAGATGCGCAGCCGGCCCAATCCCAAGCAGTCACCCGACCCGCGGGCTGCCGGTTCGTCCGACCGGCCCTTCGCGCCACCGAGCGCGGAGGAACCAGCCCGCGGGTCGTCTGCGTGCGCGGCCCCCATCGCCGCCGCGCACACCGCCCGCCCGTCCCGTCCCGTCAGGGCGCGAGGCGCTCCACCCGCCACCGGCCGGCCCCGGGCGCACCCTCGTGGACGTACCGCAGCCGGTCGTGGAGGCGGTTGAGCCGGCCCTGCCAGAACTCGATCGACTCGGCGGTGACGCGGTAGCCGCCCCAGTGCGGGGGCGCCGGCACCTGCTCGCTCTCCGGATAGCGGGCCGCCAACTCCGCGTAGGAGCGCTCCAGTTCTTCGCGGGATTCGACCGGCGCGGACTGGTTGCTGGCCCAGGCACCCAGCTGGGAGCCGTGCGGGCGGGTGCGGAAATAGGCGGCGGTCTCGTCCCGGCCGATGCGTTCGGCGGTGCCGGTCACGATGACCTGGCGGGCCAGCGAGTGCCAGGGGAACAGCAGCGAGATGTACGGGTTCTCGGCCAGGTCACGGCCTTTGCGGCTGGTGTAGTTGGTGAAGAAGACGAAGCCGCGCTCGTCGAATGCCTTCAGGAGCACGGTCCTTGAACTGGGCCGCCCGGCGGCGTCCGCCGTCGAGACGACCATGGCGTTCGGCTCGTGCAGCCCGGCTACGGCCGCGTCCTTGAACCAGCGCCCGAACTGGTCATAGGGGCTCGCGGCGAGATCGGACTCGGCGATTCCCTCGGCGCGGTAGTGCGCGCGCATGGACGAGGGGTCGGGGGTGTCGGCGGAGGGCATGTCGGCGGGATGCACGGCCTCATCTTGCAGCATCGGCCCCGTACGGGGCAGCCGGGTGGGCCGGAAGTCTGCCCCCCGTCGCCGGGGCGTAACCCTCCCGTCGGCCAATCGACCAGTGTGCCGGACGTCACGCTTCCCCGCTGCTGATGAACCCGCCAAAATCATGGCCCGGCCCACTGTGGCCCCCGGACAGCGGAAGCTATCGTGTCCGTCTTCAGGCCGCCGCGGCGCACCATGCGCGGCGGCCCGCGCCCGCGGGCCGACCACCGGCGGGCGGAACCGTCGCGTGGCCCCTGCCCCGGCGGGGCATCACCGGGGTGACCGGTACGGACCGCGAGCTGCCCGGCGCAGCCGCGTAACCGCACCGGCACCGCAACTGACTCGACCGCACGGCGACCGGTCACCGGCCGGCTGCCGTCCCCATCTTGAGGAGCCGCCTGATGTCCGACTTCGTTCCCGGGCTTGAGGGAGTCGTCGCGTTCGAGACGGAGATCGCCGAACCCGATAAGGAAGGCGGCGCGCTCCGCTACCGCGGGGTGGACATCGAGGACCTCGTCGGGCACGTGTCCTTCGAGAACGTCTGGGGGCTGCTGGTCGACGGGGCGTTCAAGCCGGGGCTGCCGCCCGCCGAGCCCTTCCCGATCCCGGTGCACTCGGGTGACATCCGGGTCGACGTCCAGTCCGCGCTCGCCATGCTGGCGCCCGTATGGGGCCTGAAACCACTGCTCGACATCGACGAGCGGACCGCCCGCGACAACCTCGCCCGGGCCGCCGTGATGGCGCTGTCCTACGTCGCCCAGTCGGCGCGCGGACAGGGCCTGCCGATGGTGCCGCAGAAGGAGATCGACAAGGCCGAGACGGTCGTGGAGCGCTTCATGAAGCGCTGGCGCGGCGAGCCCGACCCCAAGCACGTCAAGGCCGTCGACGCCTACTGGACCTCGGCCGCCGAACACGGCATGAACGCCTCCACCTTCACCGCCCGGGTCATCGCCTCCACCGGCGCGGACGTCGCGGCGGCGCTCTCCGGCGCGGTCGGCGCGATGTCCGGCCCGCTGCACGGCGGGGCGCCCTCCCGCGTCCTCGGCATGATCGAGGAGATCGAGCGGACCGGCGACGCCGCCGCCTACGTCCGGCAGGCACTGGACAACGGCGAGCGGCTGATGGGCTTCGGCCACCGGGTCTACCGCGCCGAGGACCCGCGGGCGCGGGTCCTGCGACGCACCGCCAAGGAACTGGCCGCGCCCCGCTTCGAGGTCGCCGAGGCCCTGGAGAAGGCCGCCCTGGAGGAGCTCCACAACCGCCGCCCCGACCGGGTACTGGCCACCAACGTGGAGTTCTGGGCGGCGATCGTGCTGGACTTCGCGGAGGTCCCGGCGCACATGTTCACGTCCATGTTCACCTGCGCCCGCACCGCGGGCTGGAGCGCGCACATCCTGGAACAGAAGCGGACCGGGCGCCTGGTGCGCCCGTCGGCCCGCTACGTCGGCCCCGCGGCGCGCAGCCCGCAGTCGATCGAGGGGTACGAGGGGATCGTCGGGCGGTCCGCTGCGCTTGGCTGAGCCCCCGCACGTTTTTGGCTGTCCCGCCGTGGGGGTTGCTCGCCGTTGCGCCTGGCGGCGCGGGCCCGCTCGTACGTTGCCGCCGTGCGGCGCCGTGTCCCCTGGCGGCGGGCTGTTGTCCGCTGCGCTTTTTTGGCCCCGTACGTTGTCGGCTGTCCCGCCGTGGGAGTTGCTGTTTTCCGCCTGCGGCGCTGGCTGTTGTCCGCTGCGCGGGGCTGTTGGGTGCGGTGTCGGGTCGGAGGGGTCGGTGTGCAGGACTGCTGCGCTTTACGTCCTGCACACCGACCCCTCCGCCCCGACCCCTCCCGGTGGTGGTGGGGAAAGACGGTGGGTGGGGGCTGTTGTCGAGTGGTCGCCTACTGGTTGCTACTCGACCCGGTCACCCAGTCGACCCGGTCACCACTCGACAGCGGACCCGCACCGTCCCACTACGAGCACCCCAACTCACCTGAATTCCACCCACCAACGGGAGGGGACGGGTCTGTGGGGTGGGGGTGTGCCGGACGTAAAGCGCAGCAGTCCGGCACACCCCCACCCCACAGACCCGGCACCGCACCCGACCAGCCCCGCGCAGCGGACCGGCCCCGCGCAGCGGACCCGCCCGCGCCGCCAGGCGCAAAACGCGAACCCCCACGGCGGGGACGCCGACAACGTGCGGGCACAACCGCTACACGGAAAGGGTCGAGTCGATGATCCTGGCCCACTGGGCCACCACGCGGTCCCGGCGGGCCGAGTCGTCGGTCAGCAGGTTGGCGAGGCCCAGGCCGCGGGCCATGTCGAGCAGGCCCTGCACGGTTTCGCGGACGCCGGGGACGGACTCGTCGGCGGTCAGCAGTGCGACCGCCGTGCGGTGCGCCTCGCGGCCGACCCGGGCTTCCAGGGCGGTGACGCGTTCGCGGAGCTGTTCCTCGTCGGAGGCGGCCACCCACAGGTGCAGCGCGGCCCGGAACAGCGGGCCGGTGTAGAGGCCGACCAACTCCTCGACGATGATCCAGGTGCGGGCGATGGACCCGGTGGGCGGCAGGTTGTGTGCCAGGGCCTTGAGCGCGCCCTGGCGTTTCTCGGCGACGTGCTCGACGGCCGCGGTGAACAGGTCCTCGCGGGTGCGGAAGTGGTGCTGGGCGGCGCCTCGGGAGACGCCCGCCCGTTCGGCGACGACGGAGACCGTGCTGCCGGTCCAGCCGCGTTCGGCGAGGCAGGCGACGGCGGCCTCCAGGAGCTTGAGCCGGGTGGCGCGGCTGCGCTCCTGCTGGGGTTCCTTGGAGCCGCGGGCCGGGGTCAGCGCACCCATGCCGGGTCCCGTCGTTCGAGGAAGGCGGTCATGCCCTCGCGGGCCTCCGCGGAGCCGAAGAGCCGCGCGGACTGTTCGGCGAGCGCGTCGGTGTCCCGGTCGAAGGCGGCCAGCACCTCGGCAGTGACGAGTTTCTTGGACTCGGCCAGTCCTTGGGGGGAGCCCTTGCGGAGGCCGTCCAGGAGGGGCGCCAGGCCGGTGTCGGCGTCGTCGGCGGCGAGCGTGACCAGTCCGATCCGGGCTGCCTCGGCCGGGCCGAACTTCTCGCCGGTGAGGTAGTAGCGGGCGGCGGCACGGGCGTCCAGCCGGGGCAGCAGCGGCAGCGAGATCACCGCGGGGGCGAGTCCGAGCCGGGCCTCGGTGAAGGCGAAGGTGGCCTCGGGGCCGGCGACGGAGAGGTCGCAGGCGCCGAGCAGTCCGAGCCCGCCGGCCCGGACGTGGCCGGTCACCCGGGCGACGACCGGTTTGGGGAGCTCCACGAGGGTCCGCAGCAGCCGGGCGAGCCCCAGGGGGCCGTCCTTGGCGGCGCCCGAGGCGGCCTCGGAGAGGTCGGCGCCGGCGCAGAACGTGCCGCCGGTGTGGGTGAGCAGCACGGCCCGGACGGCGTCGTCGGCGGCCGCGTCCGCGAGGGCCTGGTGCAGTTCGGTCACCAGGCGGGTGGAGAGGGCGTTGCGGTTGTGGGGGGAGTTGAGGGTGAGGGTGGTGATTCCGCGCTCGTGGGCGCGCTCCACGTACGTCATCGGTCCGTCGAACTCCTTTCCCTGGCGCGGAGTTCGCGCCGCAGGATCTTTCCGGTGGTGGCCCGCGGCACGCTGTCCAGGAATTCCACGCGGCGCACCTTCTTGTACGGGGCAACTCGCTCTGCAACGTAGGCGATGATCTCGTCCGCGGTGAGTTCGGCCCCCTGTTGGCGCACGACGAACGCCTTGGGGACCTCGTTGCCGTCCGCGTCGGTGACGCCGATGACGGCCGCGTCCGCGATGGCCTGGTGGGCGAGCAGCAGTGCCTCCAGGTCGGCGGGGGCCACCTGGTAGCCCTTGTATTTGATCAACTCCTTGACGCGGTCGACGACATACAGCCAGCCGTCGGCGTCGGTGCGTCCGATGTCGCCGGTGTGCAGCCAGCCGTCGGGGTCGACGATCGCGTCGGTCTCGGCGGGGCGTCCCAGGTAGCCGCGCATCACCTGCGGGCCCCGGATGACGATCTCGCCGCTCTCCCCCGGTCCGAGGTCCCGTCCGGTCTCCAGGGAGACGATCCGCAGCTCCGTACTGGGGAGGAGGGTGCCGACCGCGCCCGGTGGCGGGAGCGGAACTGCGGCGCGTGGCGACGGGGTTGCGGGGTGGTCGCCGGGTGACGGGTGGGCCGCGTGGGGCGGTACGACGTGGCTGGCCGGGGAGAGTTCGGTCATCCCGTACGCCTGGAGGACGGCGGGCAGGCCCAGCCGGCTGGCGCAGGCGGCGGCGAGTCCGGCGTCCAGGGGTGCGGCGGCGCACAGCATGCGCCGGAGGGAGGAGAGGTCGAACTCCGTCACCATCGGGTGCTTGGCGAGCGCCAGCACGATCGGGGGTGCGGTGTAGATCTCGGTGATCCGGTGCCGCTCGATCGCGGTGAGGAACTGGCGCAGGTCGAAGCGGGGCAGGACGACGACGGTGGCGCCGTTGCGCAGGGGGGCGTTCATCAGGGCGGTGAAGCCGTAGATGTGGAAGAACGGGAGTACCGCCAGGATGCGGTCCCCTGGGCCGTTGGCCATCACGGGGGCCAGTTGGGCGAGGTTGGTGGCGAGGTTGCGGTGGGTGAGCAGCACGCCCTTGGGGGTGCCGGTGGTGCCGGAGGAGTACGGGAGCGCGGCCAGGTCGGTCGCGGGGGCGATCTCCGGTTCGGGCTCCGGGTGGTCGTCGTCGAGCAGGTCGAGGACGGAGCGGTGGCCGTCGGCGCGGTCGCAGAGGAGGATCTCGGCGATGCCGCCGGCCTGGCGGGCGGCGCCCCGGGCGGTGTCCAGCAGCGCCGCCGCGGTGACGATCCGGGACGCCCCGGAGTCGGTCAGCTGCCGGGCGAACTCGGCCTCGGTGGCGAGCGGGTGGACGGGGGTGACCGCCGCCCCGCAGCGCGAAACGGCGTAGCACACCACGGGGAAGAGCACCGAGTTGGGACTGTGCAGGGCCAGTACGTCGCCCTTGCGGAGCCCGGAGGCGGCGAGCGCGGCGGCCAGGCGGCGGCTGAGGTGGTCGAGCCGGGCGTAGTCGAGTGTGGTGCCGGTGAGCGCGTCGACGAGGGCGGGCTGCGCGCCGTACGCGGCGGCCCGCCCGAGGACGGCTTCGTGGAGCGGCAGTTCCACGGGAGCGACGTCGGGGTACGCGCTGCGGAAGACGCGGGAGCGGTCGGAGCGGGGCGAGTGGCCGGGACGGTCGGAGTCGGCGGAGCGGTCGGAGCGGTGGGAGCGGTCGGAGCGGTGGGACGCCTTGGATGCCATAGGGACCTTCCCCTGGGTGCGGCAGTGGGCGGCGGTGGCGGCGCAGGACGGCGGTGGGACTTCCCCCTGTACGGCGGGTGTCGGTGCGCCGTGCCCGGTGGTGCCGGGGCCGGCGCACCGACCGCTTCCTCAGTACGACTTCGGCAGCCCCAGGGACTGGTGGGAGATGAAGTTGAGGATCATCTCCCGGCTGACCGGTGCGATCCGCGCGACCCGGGCGGCGGTGATCAGGGACGCCAGCCCGTATTCCTGGGTGAGGCCGTTGCCGCCCAGGGTGTGCACGGCCTGGTCGACGGTGTGGACCGCGGCCTCGGCCGCCGCGTACTTGGCCATGTTGGCGGCCTCGCCGGCGGCCATGTCGTCGCCCGCGTCATACAGCAGCGCCGCCTTCCGCATCATCAGCCCGGCCAGTTCCAGTTCGACGTGGCACTGGGCGAGCGGGTGGGCGAGGGCCTGGTGGGCGCCGATCGGCTCCTTCCAGACCTGGCGGGTGCGGGCGTAGTCGACGGCCCTGGCGAGCGCGTAGCGGCCCATGCCGAGGGCGAACGCGGCGGTCATGATGCGTTCCGGGTTGAGGCCGGCGAAGAGTTGGAGCAGTCCGGCGTCCTCGTCGCCCACCAGGGCGTCGGCGGGCAGCCGGACGTCGTCCAGGGTCAGTTCGAACTGCTTCTCCGGGGCGGCGAGTTCCATCGCGACGGGGCTGCGGCCGAAGCCTGGGGCCTCGCGCGGGACGATGAACAGGCAGGGCTTGAGCTTGCCGGTGCGGGCGTCCTCGGTGCGGCCGACGATCAGCGTCGCGTCGGCGATGTCGACGCCGGAGACGAAGATCTTCCGCCCGTTGAGGATCCAGTCCCCGCCGCTCTCCTTGCGGGCGGTGGTGGTGATGCGGTGCGAGTTGGATCCGGCGTCCGGTTCGGTGATGCCGAAGGCCATCTTGCGGCTGCCGTCGGCCAGTCCGGGCAGCCAGGTGCGCTTCTGCTCCTCGGTGCCGAAGCGGGCGATGACCGTGCCGCAGATCGCCGGTGAGACCACCAGCATCAGCAGCGGGCAGCCGGCCGCCCCCAACTCCTCCAGTACGAGGGAGAGTTCGGTGATTCCGGCGCCTCCGCCGCCGTACTCCTCGGGGAGGTTCACGCCGAGGTAGCCGGCCTTGGCGGCGTCCTGCCACAGCTCGTCGGTGTGCTTGCCCTCGGCGACGACGGTGGTGAAGTACTCCCGGCCGTAGCGCTTGCCGAGTGCGGCGACGGCGGCGCGCAGGGCGCGGTGTTCCTCGGACTCGATCACGGAGTTGCTCAGGGCGTTGCTCATGACGGCTCCTGGGGCGGTGAGTGAGTGCCTGCGGATGGCGGGTGCCAGGTGATGGGTATCGGTGGCGGGTATCGGGTGGCGGGTGCCGATCGGGCCTCAGTCGGTGACGACGGCGAGCAGTGTGCCCACCTCGACCTGCTGTCCCGTGCGGGCGGGCAGGGCGGTCAGGGTGCCGGCCGCCGGTGCGGTGATCCTGTGTTCCATCTTCATGGCCTCCAGCCACAGCAGCGGCTGGCCGGCCGTGACGCGGTCGCCCTCGGCCAGCCCGTCCGCGATCCGGACGACCGTGCCGGGCATCGGGGCGAGCAGCGACCCGGGCTCCGTACGGGCGGTGGGGTCGGGGAAGCGGGGCAGTGCGGTGAGGGTGCGGGCGCCCAGCGGCGAGTCGACGTGGACCCGGTCGCCGTAGCGGGCGACCGCGAACGTCCGCCGCAGCCCGTCGACGTCCAGCACCACCTGGTCCGCGGACAGGCCGAGGAGCCGGACGCCGGGGAAGTCCTCGGCGGTGAGTCCGGTGCGCCCGAGCCGGTAGCGGACCTCGTGGGTGGTGCCCGCGCAGGCGTAGCTCTTGACCTGCGGGCCGGCGGGGACGTTGCGGAAGCCTCCGAAGCGGGAGCGGCCGTGCGCGTCGGCGAGGGCGGCGGCCAGCGCGCACAGGCCGTCCCCGGCCGCACGGGTCCCGGCCGTACCGTCCCCGGCAGCGCCGGCCCCGGTGAGGGCGTCGAGGTTGCGGTCGTAGAAGCCGGTGTCCAGTCCGGTGGCGGCGGCGAATTCGGGGTGCCGCAGCGAGCGGACCAGCAGGTCGCGGTTGGTGACCGGGCCGTGGATCCGGGCCCGTTCCAGCGCGCCGGCCAGTTTGCGCACGGCCTCGGCGCGGGTGGGCGCCCAGGCGATGACCTTGGCGAGCATCGGGTCGTAGTGGACGGTCACGGTGTCGCCGTCGGTGATGCCGGAGTCCAGGCGCACGCCGTCCGGTACGCCGATCCGGTGCACGGTGCCGGTCTGCGGCTGCCAGCCGGCCGCCGGGTCCTCCGCGTAGAGCCGGGCCTCGACGGCGTGGCCGTGCGGTTCGGGCAGCGCGGCGGGCAGCGGCCGCCCCTCGGCGACGCCGATCTGGAGGGCCACCAGGTCGAGCCGGTAGATCTCTTCGGTGACCGGGTGCTCCACCTGGAGGCGGGTGTTCATCTCCAGGAAGTACGCCCGGCCGGAGGCAGGGGTCCGCCCGCCGGGGTCAGCGGGAGAGACCAGGAACTCGACGGTGCCCGCGCCCCGGTAGTCGATGGCCCGCGCGGCCTGCGCGGCGGCCCGGTGCAGGGTGTCCCGGAGCGCGTCGGGCAGTGCGGGGGCCGGGGCCTCCTCGATGACCTTCTGGTGGCGCCGCTGGAGCGAGCAGTCGCGGGTGCCGAGCGTCCAGACCGCGCCGTGGGCGTCGGCGAGGACCTGCACCTCGACGTGGCGCCCGCCCTCCACATAAGGCTCGACGAACACCTCCCCGTCCCCGAACGCGGCCGCCGCCTCCGCCCGCGCCGACGCCAACTCGCCGTCCAGCGCCGCCAGTTCGCGCACGACGCGCATGCCCCGCCCACCGCCGCCGGCCGCCGCCTTCACCAGCAGCGGCAGGTCCCCGGCGGTGGCCGCGGCCGGATCGACCGGTGCCAGCAGCGGCACCCCGGCCGCCGCCATCAGCTCCTTGGCGCGGGTCTTGGAGGCCATCGCCTCGATGGCGGCGGGCGGCGGCCCGATCCACACCAGCCCCGCGTCCGCGACCGCGGCGGCGAACGCATGGCTCTCGGAGAGGAACCCGTATCCGGGGTGGACCGCGTCCGCCCCGGCCGCCAGCGCCGCCTTCACGATCAGCTCACCGCGCAGATAGGTGTCCGCGGGCGCCTCTCCCGGCAGGCGGACCGCGCCGTCCGCCTCCCGTACGTGCGCGGCGTCCGCGTCCGCGTCGGAGTACACGGCGACGGTGGCGATGCCCAGCTCCCGGCAGGTGCGGAAGATGCGGCGGGCGATCTCACCGCGGTTGGCGACGAGGACCGAGCGGATCTCGGGGCGGCCGGCCGCCCCGGGATCGGTCCCGGGCGCGGACCCGGCCATGGGCACCGCCCCGGAATCAGTCCCGGTCATGGTCACTGCCGCGGAATCGTTGGTGGTCACGAAACCTCACATCCGAAAGACGCCGAAGCCGCCCCGCGCGCCCTCGACCGGCGCGGTGTGGACGGCGGACAGACACAGGCCGAGGACGGTGCGGGTGTCGCGCGGGTCGATGACGCCGTCGTCGTACAGCCGCCCGGACAGGAACATCGGCAGCGATTCGGCTTCGATCTGCTGCTCCACCATGGCGCGCAGCGCCGCGTCGCCGTCCTCGTCGTACGGCTGCCCCTTCGCGGCCGCGGAGGCGCGCGCCACGATGGAGAGCACCCCGGCGAGCTGCTGCGGCCCCATCACCGCGGATTTGGCGCTCGGCCAGGCGAACAGGAACCGCGGGTCGTAGGCCCGTCCGCACATCCCGTAGTGCCCGGCCCCGTACGAGGCGCCCATCAGCACCGAGAGGTGCGGCACCCGCGAGTTGGACACCGCGTTGATCATCATCGCGCCGTGTTTGATGATGCCGCCCTGCTCGTACTCCCTGCCGACCATGTAGCCGGTGGTGTTGTGCAGGAAGATCAGCGGGATGTCCCGCTGGTTGGCCAGCTGGATGAACTGCGCCGCCTTCTGCGACTCCGCGCTGAACAGCACGCCCTGCGCGTTGGCGAGGATCCCCACCGGATAGCCGTGCAGCTCGGCCCATCCCGTGACCAGGCTGGCCCCGTACAGCGGTTTGAACTCGTCGAAGTCCGACCCGTCCACGATCCGGGCGATCACCTCGCGCGGATCGAACGGCGCCTTGAGGTCGCCCGGGACGATCCCGAGCAGCTCCTCCTCGTCGTACTTCGGCGGCTCGGCCGGGCCCGGATCGCCGTGCGCCTTGCGCCAGTTGAGCCGGGCCACCACCCGCCGCGCCTGCCGCAGCGCATCGGGCTCGTCGACCGCGAAGTAGTCCGCGAGCCCGGAGGTCCGGGCGTGCATCTCGGCCCCGCCGAGCGACTCGTCGTCGCTCTCCTCACCGGTCGCCATCTTCACCAGCGGCGGCCCGCCGAGGAAGACCTTGGCCCGCTCCTTCACCATGATCACGTGGTCCGACATCCCGGGGACGTACGCGCCGCCGGCCGTCGAGTTCCCGAAGACCACCGCCACCGTGGGGATCCCCGCCGCGGACAGCCGGGTCAGGTCCTTGAAGAGCGCCCCGCCCGGGATGAAGATCTCCTTCTGGCTGGGCAGGTCGGCGCCGCCCGACTCCACCAGGCTGACCACCGGCAGCCGGTTGGCGTACGCGACCTCGTCGGCCCGCAGCGCCTTCTTGAGCGTCCACGGGTTGCTCGCCCCGCCGCGCACCGTCGGATCGTTGGCGGTGATCAGGCACTCCACGCCTTCGATCACCCCGATCCCGGTGACCAGCGACGCGCCCACCGCGTAGTCGCTGCCCCATGCGGCGAGCGGCGACAGCTCCAGGAACGGCGTGTCCGGGTCCACCAGCAGCTCGATCCGCTCGCGGGCCAGCAGCTTGCCGCGCTTGCGGTGCCGGGCGACGTACTTCTCCCCGCCGCCGGCGAGTGCCTTGGCGTGTTCCGCGGCCACCTCGTCCAGCTTGCCCAGCATCACCGCCCGCCGCTCGGCGTACTCGGCACCGCTCGGGTCCAGCGCGCTCCTGAGCACGGTCACAGCAACACCTCCGGTATCTCCACATGACGGGAGCGCAGCCACTCCCCCAGTGCCTTGGCCTGCGGGTCGAACCGGGCCTGCGACGCGACGCCCGCCCCGAGCAGCCCCTCGACCGTGAAGTTCAGCGCCCGCAGGTTCGGCAGCACCTCCCGGCGGACCTCCAACTCGCCAGCCTCCGGCAGGAGTTGACGGAATCTGGCCACCGTCAGCTCGTGCGCGAGCCACCGCCACGCCCGGTCCGTCCGGACCCACACCCCGACGTTCGCCGACCCGCCCTTGTCCCCGCTGCGGGCCCCGGCGACGGCCCCCAGGGGTGCCCGCCGGGTCGGCCCCTCCGGCAGCGGCACCGGAAGTTCCGCCGCCACGGCGGCCGGCTCCCGCGCCGCCACCGGACCGGACCCCGGCGGGATCTCCACCCGCTCGCCGTCCGGCAGCACCGCCACCTGCCGCACGTCCCCCACCGGCACATACGCCGCCTCGAACACCCCGTACGGCGCGCCCTTCCCCGGCGGCGCCGTCACATGGAAGCCCGGGTAACTGGCCAGCGCCAGCTCGACGGCCGCCCCGCTCACCGCCCGCCCGACGACCTCCGGATCGGCGTCCCGCACCACCAGCCGCAGCAGCGCACTCGCCTCCTCCTGCACCGCCGCGTCCCCGTGATCGGTCCGCGCCAGCGACCACGTCACCTCGCGCGGGCGGCTCCCGGCGCGCGCCAACGCGTCCTCCAACTGCCCCCGCACCAGCGCCGCCTTGGCCTCGATGTCGAGCCCGGTGAGCACGAACACCACCTCGTTGCGCCAGCCGCCCATCCGGGTCAGCCCGACCTTCGCGGTCGCCGGCGGCGCCTCGCCCCGCACCCCGTCGATCCGCACCCGGTCCGGCCCGGCCCCGGTCAGCCGTACGGTGTCCAGCCGCGCTGTGACATCCGGCCCCAGGTAGCGCGCACCGGCCGTCTCGTAGAGCAGCTGGGCGGTCACCGTCCCCACCGTGACCGCGCCCCCGGTCCCCGGATGCTTGGTGATCACGGCGCTGCCGTCCGGGTGGATCTCGGCCAGCGGAAACCCCGGCCGCCGCACGTCCCCCAACTCCCCGAAGAACGCGTAGTTGCCGCCCGTCGCCTGCGTTCCGCACTCCAGCACGTGCCCCGCGACCACCGCGCCCGCCAGCCGGTCGTAGTCGTCGGCCGCCCAGCCGAAGTGCGCCGCGGCCGGCCCGCTGACCAGCGCCGCGTCCGTCACCCGCCCGGTGACCACCACCTGCGCCCCGCCCCGCAGGCACGCCGCGATCCCCGCACCGCCCAGATACGCGTTGGCGGTGAGCACTCCCCGGCCCCACTCCCGCCCGACCAGGTCATCGCCCTCGACGTGCGCGACCCGCACCGGGACCCCGACCCGCTCGCTCAACTCCCGTATGGCATCGGCGAGTCCGGCCGGATTCAACCCGCCCGCGTTCGTCACGAGTTTCACGCCCCGCTCGACGGCGAGCCCCAGCCCCTCCTCCAGCTGCCGCAGGAAGGTCTTGGCGTACCCCAGTCGCGGGTCCTTTTGCCGGTCCCGCCCGAGGATCAGCATCGTCAGCTCGGCGAGGTAGTCCCCGGTGAGCACGTCCAGCGGCCCCCCGGTCAGCATCTCCCGTACGGCATCGAAGCGGTCGCCGTAGAAGCCGGACGCGTTCCCGATCCGCAGCGGCCGCTCCGCGCCGGTCATCTGCGCGCCGGTCACCGCCGCACCTCGCCCGGCGCCCGCCCCGGCCCCGCCGGTCCGGCGAAGGACTGCGCGATGCCCAGCCACCGCTCGGCGTCCGCCCCCACCGCCACCAGGGACACATCGTCCCGGTGTACCCGCTGTGTCACCAGCAGGCAGAAGTCCAGCGCCGCCCCCGTGACCCGCTGCGCGGCCCCCGCCGGTCCGAACGCCCACTCCTCACCGCCGGGCCCGGCCAACTCGACCCGGAACTCCTCCCCCGGCGGCGTCAGCCCGCGCACCGCGTACGCGTAGTCCCGGGCCCGCACCCCGATCCGGGCGACGTGCCGCAGCCGCGCGGTCGGCACCCGCCGCACGCCCAGCGCGTCCGCGACGTCCTGCCCGTGCGCCCAGGTCTCCATCAGCCGCCCGGTCGCCACCGACGCCACGCTCATCGGCGGCCCGTACCAGGGCAGCTTCGCGCCCGCCGGCTGCGCCGCCAGCACCTCCAGCAGCTCCGCCCGGCTCGCCCGCCACCGCGCCAGCAGCTCGGCGGGCGCCATCCGGGCGCCCCGCTCCGCCCCCTCGTCCACGAACGTGTCGGGCGACTGAAGCGCCGCCGCCACCTCCCGCCCGAACCCCTCGGGATCGACCGCGGACTGCACGGCCCGCTCGTCCGTCCACAGCAGGTGCGCGATCTGGTGCGCGATGCTCCACCCGGCCGCCGGGGTCGCCCGCCCCCACTCGGCTTCGGGCAGCCCCGCCACCAGCCCGTCCAGCTCCTCACCCTCGGCCCGCAGGTCCGCAAGGACCTCCCGAACCTCCTGCGGATCGGCCATCGCGCGCTCTCCTCATCCACGCCGGACGCCCATGTCCCTTACGGACAGGGCACGTTGACAGCTGCGGTGATGCGAGAACCGAGCGTGGCAGCGCCACCAGAAACAATCAAGCACGCATGCATGATTTTTTGCCATGGCGCACCGAGCCCCCTCGACGCGCCCGCCCCGCCCGGACTACCGCCGCACGGACGCGACGTCGACGGCGTAGCGGAGGAAGGCGGCCCAGGTGGTGGGGGTGAGGGTCAGGTGGGGGCCGGTTGCGTCCTTGGAGTCGCGGACGCGGGTCACATGAGGCTGGAAAGCCACCTCTACGCAATCGGCGGCCTGCGGGCCGCTGTAGCTGGACTTCATCCATGCAAGTTCGCTCTTCATGACTTACCAGCCAACTCCTCGATGAATTGCAAGGATTCGTTGAGGGCCAGGGCCTGTGTTCGGATCATGTCATAGCGCTGCGCCATGCGGTTGACCTTCTCGCGGTCGGATACGAGCAGTCCATGGGCCTGGCCTTCAACGTAGACCACTGTGCGCCGGTCCGGCATATCCAGCAGGGTCATCGCGCCGTCCAGGCCGGGATGCGCCACGTTCGTCGGCATGACCTGGATCGATACATTGCGCAGCTGTACCCACTCCAGCAGCTTCTCGATTTGCCCCCGGTGGATCTTTCGCCCGCCCATCGGACGCTCCAACGCGGCCTGCTCGACAACGAAATGCACGGCGGGGCGGTCATCGCGGGTGAGCATTGCCTGACGATCGAGCCTCGCACCCACCAGCCGGGCCACCTCATCCTCCGTGAAGGCCGGGATGTACCAACCGATCACCGCGCTTGCGTACGCCTCCGTCTGCAGCAGCCCCGGCACACAGTGCGGATCGTACGAGTAGCGCTTCGTGCACTGCTTTTCGAGCTTGGGCAAGTCCCGGAAGAACTTCGGGTATTGCACCTCCTCCAGCAGCGGAATCGCCGCCCGCAGCACTCCCTTCGCTCCCAGCAGTTCGTCAGCGCGCTCCACCGTCGCCGGTTCCGGGATGCGCTGGGCGAGCTCGTAGGACTTGATCGTGTGGGAGGCATAGCCCAGCTGCCTGCCCAGTTCCTCTCGACTCATCGAGGCCAGCTCCCGGAAAAGCTTCAGCTGTCCGCCGAAGACGCGCAGCGCCGTCGGCACCCGCTCCCCATTGCCGTCTACATTCACCATGCCTCCTCGGGTGCAGGTACGCGCACTCTCCGTACGCGCGCCATTACTTTTCAGGCTAGGCAGGCGCGCCGACGATGGGAGCCATGAATCAGAAAGACCCCTCATCCGGGGACAGTGCTTTGGCCCAAGGGCAGCGGGCCGCAGAGGAGTTGGCGTCCGCTCTCGCCGCCGTGGGGTTCGTATTCCCCTCGCTCCGCGGCGGTTATCCCGTTCTGGAGCGGGGGCGGGTCGAACTGGGCGGGATTTCCGCTTCCGAGGTGTTCCGGCTGGCCGCGTGGATTCGCGAGCGTACGGAAATGCGGCGGGGGCGGGCCCGGTGAAGATCAGCCCGCGTCGGATGACGCTCTCGGTGTACCGGGTTTCGGCGGCCGGTGAGCGCACCCCGCTCCGTACGGTCGTCGTGCGGACCGACGATCCGATGCGGCTCGTCGACGACATGCCGGGGCGCTATCCGCCCTGCGAGTGTCCGGCGTGCAGGCCCACCGGCGGGAAGTCGGCGACGGCGTAGGCCGGAGGGGATGTCCCGGGGTGCGCCCGCAGGATCTGGAGCGAACGCCGGGGCATTCCTCATCTGACTGACCAGAAGCGCCCGCACCGAGGACGGACCCCGGGGCAGCCCCTCCGGCCCCACCCGCCGGGCGAAACCGGAGGCCACCGCGACCACCGCGGCGGAACAGCCGACAACGTGGGCGGCCCGCATCCTCAGCGGCGCGACCCGCTCAAGACCGCCCCCGCGCTGGCCACCACCACCAGCCCGATGGCCACCAGCTCCATCCAGCCCAACGCCTGCCCCAGCACCAGGAACCCGGCCGTGGCCGCCGCGGCCGGCTCCAGGCTCATCATCACCGCGAACCCCGACGCCGGCAGCTTCCGCAGCGCCAGCAGCTCCAGGGTGTACGGCAGCACCGACGACATCAGTGCCACGGCCGCCCCCAGCCCGATCGTCACCGGGTTCAGCAGCGCCGTCCCGGCACTGAGCGCCCCGAGCGGCAGGCTCAGCACCGCCGCCACCGTCATGGCCAACGCCAACCCGTCCGCCTGCGGGAACCGCTGCCCGGTCCGCGCCGACAGCAGGATGTACGCGGCCCACAGCCCGCCCGCGGCCAGCGCGCAACCGGCCCCGACCAGATTCAGCCCGTCGAACCCCGCGCGCCCCAGCAGCACCACGCCACCCAGGGCCAGCATCGCCCACACCACACTCAGCAGCCGCCGTGACGTCGCCACGGAAAGGATCAGCGGCCCGAGGAACTCCAGGGTGACCGCGGCGCCCAGCGGAATGCGGTCGATCGCCTGGTAGAAGAGCGAGTTCATGCCGACGAGCGCCACGCCGAAGGCGACGACCGTCGCCCAGTCCCCCCGCCCGTAGCCCCGCACCTTCGGGCGGCAGGCGATCAGCAGCACCAGCGCCGCGACGACCAGCCGCAGCGTGACCACGCCCAGCGCCCCGGCCCGCGGGAACAGCAGCACCGCCACCGACGACCCGAACTGCAGCGAGACGATCCCGCCGATGACCAGCCCCACCGACACCAGCCGGCCCCGCGCCCGCGCCGCGCCCGTATCGCCCACGCCCCGGGCCGCGGCCGAAGCCTCGGCGGACAGCACCTCGGGCGAGGGCGGCACGGGCCGAGGTATCCCGGAGTCGGATATATCGGACGCAGGGGAACCGGCGGAGGAGTCAGCGGAGGGACCGGCAGAGGAACCGGCGGGAGACGCGGAGGAAGCATTCACACCCCCACGCTACGACCCGCATTCGCGCACGTGAAATGCCATTTCGCCGGTTGTTATGCTCCGCAGGCATGAGCATCGAGCTGCGTCATTTCCGCTGCTTCCTCGCCATCGCCGACACCCTGAGCGTGACCCGCGCCGCCGAACGCCTCCACCTCACCCAGCCCGCCGTCTCCCGCACCCTCCGCCAGCTGGAGGACGCGCTGGGCGTCCGCCTCGTCGACCGGACCACCCACCACCTCGCGCTCACCCCGGACGGCCGGGCCTTCCGGGACCGGGCCGCCCTCGCGGTCGCCGCCTTCGACCGTGCGCTGGCCTACGGCCGCCACACCGGCTGGCCGCTCCGCCTGGGCCACGCCTGGTCGGCGGCGGGCGCCGGCACCACCACCCTGCTCCGCCGCTGGCACGAGCAGCACCCGGAGACCCCGCTCGAACTCCTCCGCATCGACGACCGCACGGCCGGCCTGGCCCGCGGCGACGTGGACGCGGCCCTCCTCCGGGGCGAGGTCAGCGCCCCCGGCCTGGTCACCGAGGAGCTGACGACCGAGCCCCGGGTGGCCGGGCTGCCCGCCGACGACCCGCTGGCCCGCCGCCCGAACCTCTCCCTCGCCGACCTCGCCACCCGCACCATCGCCCTGAACACGGTCTCCGGGACCACCTTCGTCGATCTCTGGCCTCCCACCGCCCGCCCCACCTCGACGATCACCATCGGCAACACCGACGACTGGATCGCCGCCATCACGGGCGGCCGCGCGGTCGGCGTCACCACCTCCGCCACCGCCGGGATGCACCCGCACCCGGCGATGGCGTACGTCCCGCTGACCGACGCCCCGCCCGTCCCCGTCGTGATCGCCTGGCGCGACGGCCCCGGCCACCCCCGCATCCCGGACCTGGTGGCCCTGGCACGCGAGGTCATGGGCTGACCGCAGCTGTCGTTGCGCGCGGTCACGGCTGCTCTTGTGGATGCCCCTCGGCTCCCGGACCGTGCGGTCGCCGGTCGTTCTCCGACGCGTTGCGCCTTCTCAACTCCGCCCAACTGACTCGCTCCGCCGGCCGCAAGGCGTCCCGACAGAGCCGCGTGATGAAGTGGTCGGCTCCAAGAAGGCGCAACGCGTCGGCATGAGCTCTGGCAGCAAGGCTGGAAGCCCTCTCCATGTCTCCGTTCAGCCCCATCATCCGAGCCAGGTCCGCGGTCGCTTGGATGGTGAAGGGATGGTGCTCCCCCAGCACCGACGTCCGAAAGTCGACCACCGCACGGATCTCTCCGATAGCAGCTTCCTTGTCGCCGCGCTCCCAGCAAACGACCGCGAAGTTGTGCCGGGCAGTGGCCGTGAGCGGATGAGAAGGGCCAAAGTGTGCGACGTAGGTGCGAACGGTTTCTCGGGAAAGTTCCCAGACCTGATCCCAGCTGAGCGCCCGCACTGCATCATCGACAAGGGCTTGCGGGCCCCGGGCCGCAATCAACGCTTCCCGCATCGCCGCCGCACAGTTCAGAAGAGCGAGTGCGGCAACCTCATCGCTTCGTTGGCCGTGCAGACGCGGTAGTAGATCTACAAGTCGCTGAGCGAGCTGAACGGCTTCCCCGAAGTTCCCGAGATGAAAATGGGATTCCACTTGCAGGTGGATTGCCTCAGCGGTGTCAGCGTGCGTCGGCCCCAGGAGGCGTTGCCTGGTCTCGTAGGCCTGAGCGCCGAACTTCAGAGCGTCCGCGGAGCGCCCACGTCTGCCGTACAGAACCACCGCCTGGACTTGCGCCTGGGCCAGAAGTAGCGGTGACTCCTCCGCCCACGCCGTTGCAGCGTCCAATGCCTCTTCGATAATTGGCTCCGCGCCAGCAAAGTCCCCCATCATGACGATGATCCTCCCCAGCGCCATCAGGTCAGCGACCTTGTCGATGCCCCTGGCCTTGCCCTCTTGAGCGGTCGCCTCCACAACACCTGCCGCGAAGGGCAGAGCGTCTGCCCACTGCCCCGCAGAATCATGCGCATCACGCACTCGGCGCGCCGCGTCCACCACCTGCCCAGCGGTGCTCCTGGCCTTGAGCAACGTCAGGAGGTGGGGTTCAACAAGTCGCGTATTCCCTACCTCTCCTGTCTGGGGCACGGCCCGGTTCACCAGCCTCGCGACAGCCGCGAACAGCTCTGCGCGCTGCTGCCGCGGAACTCCCGCCGCAACCGTTTCCAGGAGCAGCCCATGCGCAGTAACGCACCGCACAGGCCCGCGCCCCCCGTACCCCGGTACCTCAATGAGGTCTGCCAGCGAAGCGGACAGCAGCCCGCGCAGTCCCGCCTCGATCCGTTCTGCCGGAAGCCCTGGTGCACCCACAGCAAGCACCGCCGACGGGGCCAGTAGCGCGACAGGCACCGGCGCGGGCGCCAGGCACGCCAACAGCCTGAGCACGCCTAGCGCTTCGGGCAAGCCGCGCTGCGCCAGCGCATCGAGCGAGAGCTGCCACGTGCGGCTCAGTCGTTCCCTCGCCCCGCTTTCCAGCCCTGCGCCACGGTCCAGCAGCGCGACGGGATCCTCCCCCAGCCGCTCCAGGTATTCCTCTACCGTCCAGCTTTCGAGAAGCTGTTGGGAGAGGAAGCCTCCCGCGAGGGTCAGCGCCAGCGGATGACAGCCCAGCCGCTCAGCAAGTCGCAGTGTCGCTTCGGGCTGGTGGTCTCCGGGAGCCAGGTCGTGGAGCAGTTCCGCAGCTTCTGCCACGGGCAGGACGTCCACGCGGTGCATCCGCGCCCGTACCCCCCTCCAGGCGGGGTCATCGGCCTGCCGGGAGGTCACCAGCACCGTTCCGCGGGCGGAGGTACGGAGCCAGCCGTCCCGCAGAGGCTTCGGGTCATCAGCATTGTCCAGCACCAGCAGCCAGGGTTCGGGGGAATCGTCCAGGCGCTGCCATACCAGGTCGGCGGCAGCACGCCGACCCTCCTGCGCGGCCCGTACCTCCTCCGGTGACGCTCCCCGGTCTGCGGCTACCGCGAGCATGCCGGCGCGAAGTTGCGACTCGCGCGAAGCGTCCACCCACAGCGCCACCCGCGAAGATGCCGTCCGATCGAACAGCCATCGGGCCACTGCGGTCTTCCCACACCCCCCGAACCCGTGCAGCACATGCACTCCGCCACCGGAACCCACCGAGGCCAGGAGTTCCTCCCGCAGCTCCTCCCGGTCACGGAGCGCCGCCCGCAGGGGCGGGGACAGCGCTACGCGCACCGACGCAGGTCCGGTTGCCGACGCTGACGGGATCTCTGCCCCGTGATGGTGGTGTTCGGTGATCTGGATGTCCCGCTCGGCCTGGAAGATCCGTCCCTGCTCATAGGCCGCAGCACGCAGCGAAGCGTCCTCGCTCATACGCCCTCCACCCCGCCGATCCGCATATCACGCCCGGCTTGGTAGACCCGCGCTTGCCCGGAGGCGGTGGCGTCTTGGGCCACCGAAGGCACCACGGCGTCGACCGCCGCCAACTCATCGAGCATTACCCGTAGTTCGTCAGAGAGTTCAGGGCAGGCCGTGAGCAGGCGCCGGATCCGGCCCTGCCACTCCACGCCCAGCTCGGCTTCGATCTCTCGGTCACCGGCGGACTGTGCCCCGAGGAGTTCGTCCCTGGTTGTTTCGATTTCGTCAGCGATGGCCGGTGCCCTGTCCGGGCGGGCCCGCTGCCACAGTGAAACAACCCTGTCCCTGACGTTCTGCCAGGTCTCGGTCGTCAGCAATGTGACCAGCGTCGTACCCGCGGTACCCGCTAACGCCGCGATCTCCGGATCCATAGCCATCCCCCTCCGTCACACATTGCGAGCAGGGCATCACCCTAGGGCGCGCGCCCCGGGCAGGGCACCTGCCAATCAGTCGTCCTCCGAGAAGCCCTCGCGTAGGGAGCGTCCGACGTGCCCGTCCCGCCCGACGTTTCACCCGCTTCGGCCACACCGACCAATCGCCCCACCCAAAGCGACTGAGCAGGCGGGATGGCGGCTACCCGCCAGCCGGCGCAGCTACAGCACGAACCGGAACGCCCCCGCCCGAACCAGGCCCCGCCCCGGCTCACCGGCCCGCCCCCTCCTCCCGGTCCAGCCCCTCCGCCAGCACCTCCGCCAGGTGCCGGCCGCGGCGCTCGCCGAGCTGGGCGAGCTGGGTGCGGCAGGAGAAGCCGTCGGCGAGGATCTCGGCCTCCGGGGCGGCCTCCCGCACGGCAGGGAGGAGTTGATCCTCGGCGCAGGCGACCGAGACCTCGTAATGGCCGCGTTCGAAGCCGAAGTTGCCGGCCAGGCCGCAGCAGCCGCCGCTCAACGCGCCCTCCAAGCCGGCCCGTTCGCGGAGTCGGCGGTCGGCGGCGTCGCCGAGGACCGCGTGCTGGTGGCAGTGGGTCTGGCCGGCGACCGGGCGGTCGAGGCGGGGCGGGGTCCAGTCGGGGGCCAGCTCCTCCAGCACCTCGGCGAAGGTGCGGACGGCGGCGGCGAGCCGGGCGGCGCGGGGGTCGTCGGCGAGCAGCTCCGGCAGGTCGGTGCGGAGCGCCGCGGCGCAGCTCGGTTCGAGGACGACCAGGGGGCGGCCGGGGCCCACGAGGGGGCCGAGCACCTCCACCGTCCGGCGCATGACGGCCCGGGCCTGGGTGAGCTGGCCGGTGGAGACGTAGGTCAGGCCGCAGCAGAGGCCGGGGCGGGGCAGCGGGAGCGGCGGGCGGGCCGACAGGGGCGCGCTCGGCGGCAGCAGGGGCCGCAGTCCGGCGGCCTCCAGGACGCGGACGGCGGCCCGCCCCACCTCCGGGGAGAGGTGGTCGGTGAACGTGTCGGGCCACAGGACGACGGTCCGGCCGCCCGTCGGCGCACCCGTCGTCGCATGCCGGCGCCACCACCACCGGCGGAACGTCTCCCCCGCCAGCTCCGGGATCTCCCGCTCCGGCGCGATCCCGCCGAGCCGCTTGGCGACCGCGGCCAGCGGGGTGCGGGCGAGCGTGTTGAGGACCGGCGCCGCGGGGGCGGCGGCGCGCAGCCAACGGGGCAGGCGGCCCATGGCGTAGTGGGCGGCGGGGCGGAGCCGGCCCGCGTAGTGGTGGTGCAGGAACTCCGCCTTGTAGGTGGCCATGTCGACGCCCACGGGGCAGTCGCTGCGGCAGCCCTTGCAGGACAGGCAGAGGTCGAGGGCGTCGCGCACCTCCGGGGAGCGCCAGCCGTCGGTGACCACCTCGCCGGCCAGCATCTCGTGCAGCAGCCGGGCGCGCCCGCGGGTGGAGTGCCGCTCCTCGCCGGTGGCCCGGTACGACGGGCACATGACGTCCGCCGCGCCCGAACCCAGCTTCTCGGTACGGCATTTGGCGACGCCGACGCAGCGGCGGACGGCGGCGGAGAAGTCGCCGCCGTCCTGCGGGTAGCCGAACTCCACCGGGACCGGGCCCTTGGGCAGCGGGGCGAAGCGGAGGTTGTCGTCGAGGCGGGCCGGGCGGACCAGCATGCCGGGGTTGAGGCCCGCGGCCGGGTCCCAGAGGTCCTTGAACCGGCCGAAGAGGCCGACCAGTTCCGCACCGTACATCGCGGGGAGGAGTTCGGCGCGGGCCTGTCCGTCGCCGTGCTCGCCGGAGAGCGAACCGCCGTGCGCCACCACCAGGGCGGCCAGGTCGGTGGAGAACTCCCGGAAGCGGCGGATGCCGGGCGGGGTGAGCAGGTCGAAGTCGATCCGGACGTGGATGCAGCCGTCGCCGAAGTGGCCGTAGGGGGTGCCGCGCAGGCCGTGCTGGGCGAGCAGGGCCCGGAAGTCCCGGAGGTAGCGGCCCAACCGGGCGGGCGGGACGGCGCAGTCCTCCCAGCCGGGCCATGCCTCGCTGCCGTCGGACAGCCGGGTCGCGGTCCCGGAGGCGTCCTCGCGGATCCGCCAGAGGGCGCGCTGGCCGGCCGGGTCGGTGACGAGGGTGTGGCCGGTGGCGCCGTCCGTCCTCGCCGCGCGGCACAGCGCCTCGGCGCGGGCGGCGGCCTCGGCGGGGCTCGCCCCGCCGGTCTCGACGAACAGCCAGGCGCCGCCGTCGGGCAGCCCGGTGGCGCCCTTGCCGACCAGATCGGCGGCCATGCCCTCGACGGTCAGCGGCCGGTGCGGGAGGAGGGTGTGCGCGGCCTCGGCGGCGGCGGCCTCGTCGGGGTAGGCGAGGACGGCCAGCGCGCGGGCCGCGGGGGCCTCGACGAGCCGGACGGTGGCCTCCGTGACGACCCCGAGGGTGCCCTCGCTGCCGGTGAGGGCGCGGGCCAGGTCGGTGCCCGCCTCGGGGAGCAGGGCGTCCAGGGTGTAGCCGGAGATGCGGCGCGGGAGGCCGGTCGGGTAGCCGGTGCGCAGCAGCGTCGACTCCCGGTCCACGAGGGCCTTGACGCCGTCCCGCAGGCGGGGCGGGAGGCCGGTGGGGCGGCCTTCGGGATCGGTGCCGCGGCCGGCCCGGACCGGTTCGCCGCCGTAGGTGAGCAGGTCCAGGGTGTGGACGTTGTCGGCGGTGGTGCCCCAGGCGACCGAGTGCGCGCCGCAGGAGTTGTTGCCGATCATGCCGCCGAGGGTGCAGCGGCTGTGGGTGGAGGGGTCGGGGCCGAAGGTCAGCCCGTGCGGGGCGGCGGCGGCCCGGAGGTCGTCGAGGATGACACCGGGCTGGACGACGGCGGTGCGGGCCGCGGGGTCCAGGGCGACGATCCGGCGCAGGTGGCGGGTGAAGTCCAGGACGACGCCGGTGCCGGTGGCCTGTCCGGCGATGCTGGTGCCGCCGCCGCGCGGCACCACCGGGACGCCTCGTTCGCGGCAGACCCGTAGCGCCGCGGCGACGTCCTCGGCGTCCCGGGGCGCGACCACCGCGTCCGGGACCCGCCGGTAGTTGGACGCGTCCATCGTCATCAGGGCCCGGTCGGCGGCGGTGGCCGAGACCTCGCCCCGTACCGCCGCGGTGAGTTCGCGCGCCAGGTCCCGGCGGGCGGCCGCCGCCCGCTCGGCTCCCCGTCCGCCCTTGCCGGGTCCGCCGCCGTTCCGCTTGTCCTTCTCCGTGCGCTCAGCCATGTCACCAGACTGCCCTCGGGGGGAGGGGTCGGGGCAAGGGCTGTGGACAACGGTGTCGCCGCCTAGCATGGAACGCATGAGCGACGACGCGTCCGGTGGCACCTCGCACCACACGGCCCACCACACCTCCCACCACTCGTCGGACGATTCCTCCCCCTGGCAGCCGCACCGGTCGTCCGGCAGCCTGCCGTCGCTGGACACCCTGCGCCGCGCGGCGCGGTGGGAGACCCTCGCCATCCTCGTGGCGCTGATCGTGCTGGCGGCCGTCTTCAGCTAGCCCTACGGGCGGCGGCCGTTCGGCCGGACGGCGGACGCGCGGCAGGCGAACGGGCGCCGCCCGTACGGGCATCAGGCGTACACGGCTCACGCAGCGGGCTCACGCCTCGTACGGGTGGAAGCGGAAGACGTTCTCCGGGTCGTGCGTGGCCTTGAGGTCCGCCAGCCGGGACCGGGCCGCCGTCCCGTGGGTGCTGCGGGCCACCTCCGCCGCGTCCGCCCGCCCCCGCTGCTCGCCCAGTAGGAAGTTGACGCTCCGTCCGATCCGCCAGGGCTCGACCGCCGCCAGCGCCGCCGCGTGCACCTCCCGTGCGGTCGCCAGGTCGTCTTCGGGGGCGGCGTCGCCCAGCGGGGACAGCACCCGCAGCGCGAACCGGGCGTCCCGGTGGCCCACCGCCCCGGCCCCGCCGCCGGTGGAGCCGGTCGCCAGCGCCCCGCCCAGGTGGTTGAGCTGGACCACCACCATCAGCGGCGCGGCCGGCCCGGTCAGTGCCGCCACCCGTTGCAGTGCCGCCGCGTCCAGGCCGTCGAGCAGCGCGTTGTCGCCGTTGTAGGAGTGCGGGTCGCTGGGGTCTCGGTGGATGGTGTGGGACTCCTCGTAGGGCATCTCGCGCAGGTCGTCGCCGACCACCGGGCCGACCGCGCGCAGCGGCGCCACCAGGCGCGCGCCCTCCTCCGCGGAACCGGTGTACGCGATCCGGATCTGGAGCAGGTGGCGGCCGCGCAGCGGGGCCGGCAGCTGCGGCAGGTCCGGGTAGACGATCAGGGCGAGCGAGGAGGTCAGGGTGTCGGGGACGGTCTCGGTCCAGCGCAGGTACGCGGCGAGCGCGTCGTCGATCTGCTCGGCGCCGAAGACGAGTTGCCCGCCGTAGAGCCGGGCCACCGGCATCAGCCCGAACTCCATGCCGGTGACCACGCCGAGGCCGTGTCCGCCGCCGAGCAGCCCCCAGAAGAGGTCCGGGTCGGTCTCGGCGGTGACCCGGACCCGGCGCGCGTCGGCGGTGACCAGCTCGACGGCCCGGACGTGGTCGGCGGCGAACCCGTAGGTGCGGGCCAGCACCCCGACCCCGCCCCCGAGGGTGTACGAGACCACGCCTACGCCGGGCGAGGAGCCGTTGAGCGGGGCGAGCCCGTGCGGGGCGGCGGCCGCGACGACCTGGCCCCAGACGACGCCCGCGGCGACCGTTGCGGTGCCCGCCGCGGGGTCCACGGTGACGTCGGTCATCCGCCGCGTGCTGATCAGCAGTCCGCCGTCGGTGGCGGTCGAGAGGCCGTGCCCGGTGACCTGGACGGCGACCGGCAGCTGCTGGGCGCGGGCGAAGCCGACCGCGGCGGCCACGTCGGCGGCGTCCGCCGCGCCGACGATGACGGCGGGGCGGTGCCGGTAGCCGGCCTGGAAACCGGACCGCTCGGCGTCGTAGCCCTCGTCACCGGGGCGGAACACCGGCCCGCGGACCTGCCGTACGAGGTCCGCCACCGCCTCCGGGGCGAGCGGGGTGGCGGCGGGGCGGGAGAGGGGGGCGAGTGCTTCGGTCGTCGTCATGCGTCGCACTCTCGGCCCATAACTTGACATCGGCCGTCATATTTAAAAAGGAGTTCGGCGGCGGGATATAAACCGGGGGTGAAGGCCGACCGTCTGCTCTCGATCCTGCTGCTCCTCCAGACCCGCGGCCGGGTCCCGGCGAGCGAACTGGCCGCGCGCCTGGAGGTCTCCACCCGCACCGTCTACCGGGACGTCGAGGCACTGTCGGCGTCCGGAGTGCCGGTCTACGCGGAACGCGGCCGGCACGGCGGGATCGCGCTGCTCCCCGGCTTCCGCACCGACGTCACGGGGCTGACCACCGACGAGGCCCGGGCGCTGTTCATCCTGGCCGCGCAGGGCGCGCACCAGGCGCTCGGCCTGGACGGCGCGCTGGGTTCGGCGCTGCGCAAGGTGATGGCGGCGCTGCCGGCCCCGCACCGCCCGGCCGCCGAACTCGCCGGCCGGCGCATCCTGGTGGACCCCGACCGCTGGCTCGGCGGCCCCCGCCCGGCGGTGGACCTGGACGAGCTGCAGACCGCCGTCTTCACCGACCGGCGGCTGCGGATCCGCTACCGGCACAGCGGCGAGACCCGGCTGCGCACCTACACCGTCGACCCGTACGGGCTGGTCGCCAAGGCCGGGACCTGGTACCTGGTCGCCGACCGACGCGGCCGGCCGCAGCTGTTCCGGGCCGACCGGGTCGCGTCGGCGGCCGTCACCGACGCCCCGGTGCGGCGGCGGCCGGGCGCGGAGCTGGCGGAGGTCTGGGCGCAGCTGCGGCGGCAGGTGGAGGAGCGGCCGGCGCCGGTGCGGGTGACCGCCCGGATCCGCCGGGAGCGGTTGGACCTGGCGGTGCGGATCCTGGGCGGCGCGCTGACCGGGCCCCCGCGGACGGGCGACGCGGCGGACGGGGAAGAGGGGGCTGGCGGGGACGGCGGGCCACGCCACGCGGCCGGAGCCGCGGACGGGTGGGCGGTCCTGGAGCTCGGCTATCCGGTGCTCTCCGCCGTCCGCCAACTGCTCCAGTTCGGTGACTCGCTGGAGGTGCTGGACCCGCCCGAGGCCCGCCGGGTGCTGGCCGACGCCGCGGCGGCGCTCACCGGCCTCTATGCGGCGGACGGCACGGCGGACGGCGCGGCGGACGGCGCGTAGCCGCCCCCGCGCCCGTCCGGCGTGCGGTACCCGTGAGGCGCCTGTGACGTCCCGTGTCCACACTCCGACCGCAGGTCATCTCACCCGCTGGACGCTCCACCCGACCCCCGCGCGACCCCTTAGGCTTCCCCCGTGGCTGATATCGAGATCCCCGCTGACCTCAAGCCCGCCGACGGACGCTTCGGCGCGGGCCCCTCCAAGGTGCGTACGGAGGCGCTCGACGCGCTGGCCGCCACCGGTACCTCGCTGCTCGGCACCTCCCACCGCCAGGCCCCGGTCAAGAACCTGGTCGGCAAGGTGCGGCAGGGCGTGCGCGACCTCTTCCAGCTCCCCGAGGGCTACGAGGTCGTCCTCGGCAACGGCGGTTCCACCGCGTTCTGGGACGTCGCGACGCACGGCCTGATCGAGAACAAGTCGCAGCACCTCTCCTTCGGCGAGTTCTCCTCGAAGTTCGCCAAGGCCGCCAAGCTGGCGCCGTGGCTCGCCGAGCCCACCGTCATCTCCGCCGACCCGGGCACCCACCCGGAGCCGGTCGCCGAGGCGGGCGTGGACGTCTACGCCTTCACCCACAACGAGACCTCGACCGGTGTCGCGGCCCCGATCCAGCGGGTGGCCGGCGCCGACGAGGGCTCCCTGGTGCTGGTCGACGCCACCTCCGGCGCCGGCGGTCTCCCGGTGGACATCACCCAGACCGACGTCTACTACTTCGCGCCCCAGAAGTCCTTCGCCTCGGACGGCGGTCTGTGGCTCGGCGTCTTCTCCCCGGCCGCCCTGGAGCGCGCCCGCGCCGTCCACGCGTCCGGCCGCCACGTCCCGGAGTTCTTCTCGCTCCCCACGGCGATCGACAACTCCCTGAAGAACCAGACGTACAACACCCCCTCCCTCGCCACCCTCTTCCTGCTCAACGAGCAGCTGGAGTGGATCAACGGCCAGGGCGGCCTGGACTGGGCGGTCGGCCGCACCGCCGCCTCCTCGGGCGCCCTCTACGGCTGGGCCGAGGACTCCAAGTACGCCACCCCGTTCGTCACCGACCCGGCGAAGCGCTCGCAGGTCATCGGCACGATCGACTTCAACGACGACATCGACGCGGCGGCGATCGCCAAGGCGCTGCGCGCCAACGGCATCGTCGACACCGAGCCGTACCGCAAGCTCGGCCGCAACCAGCTGCGGATCGCGATGTTCCCGGCGATCGACCCGGCGGACGTCCAGGCGCTGACGGCCTGCATCGACTACGTGATCGGCCAGCTGTAACGGCACCCCGGCGACACACCCGGACGGGCCCCGGCGGGCAGCAGCACCGCCGGGGCCCGTCCGCGTACCGGGTCCGCCGGAACGGCCGGATCCACCGGAACCGCCGCGTCCGCTAGAACCGCCGGAGCCACACGTCGTCGAGGTTGCCCGCGCCCACCTCCGACCGGCGGACGCGGAAGGTGGAGACCCGCCGGTGCTCGACCCCGCCGCCGGCGAGCGGGCCGTGCAGCCCGAGGGCCAGCAGGCCGAGGTCGGACCAGACGCGGTCGCGGGGCTCGTCGTCGAGGTCGAAGCCCGCCTCCGCCGCCTCCTCACGCCCGATGCCGAGCGCGCGCAGCAGGCCCTCCGGGTCGCCGACGAAGCTCCAGCCTTCCTCGTCGTCGCAGTCCCACCCGCCGGCGAACACCTCCTCGCCGGTGGGCAGGACCACGTGGTCCTCCAGGTAGCTGTTGCCGTAGTCGAGCTCGACCGACCCGACGATGCGGGCCTCCGGGTGCCGTTCGCGCTGCCGCGCGACCTCTGCGGTCATCGCCTCGCAGAGCAGGTCGCTGCCCAGGGCCGGTTCGAAGACCGCCACGACGTTGCCCCAGCAGCCGACCGAGACGAAGTCGAGGTCGGCGCGCACCTCCGGCCACGCCAGGTCCCCGACGGGGCGGTCCGGCAGCCGCTCCAGGACCTCGGCGACGGTGCCCAGCTCCTCGACGACCCGGCGGGCCCGCACCGGGTCGTGCGGGGGCAGCGGCCGGCGCTCGGCGGCGGCCGGGTCGGGGAACGGCGGGAAGAGCAGGGTGAGGTTGACGTCGCTGTGCCGCCAGGGCGTCACCTCCTCCTGCGGGTCGGGGGCGTCGTCGTGGCCGTGCGTGGCGTCCTCGTGGACGTCGGCGTTCGTCATGCGGGAACCGTAACTGCCGCCACTGACAGCGCAGTTCGGGCACCAAACGCCTCGTGGGGGCGCGGCGTCGGCGGCTCGGGCACCGGCGGCCGCCCCGGCCGGGGCCCGGAGCCCGGCCTCGCCCCGGCTCCCCCGACCGCGCCCCCGAACGGACGCACGGCGAGCGGCCGCCGCACGGGACGCACCGCGACGAGACGTGACGAAACGGGCCGGATGTGCCTCCATGGAGCCATGCGGACCCCTCCCAGCCCCGGCCTGGCCCCCTTCGAACGACAGGGGACGATCCTGCTGACCACCTACAAGAAGGACGGCACCGGCGTCGGCACCCCGGTCAACCTCGCGGTGGACGGCGACCACGCCTACTTCCGCACCTTCGGCAGCGCCTGGAAGGTCAGACGGATGCGGAACTTCCCCGAGGTGGAGTTCTGCGCCTCGACCTGGCGCGGGAAGCCCACCGGCCCCGCCGTCCGGGCCCGGGCCCGGCTGCTCGACCCGACCACCCGCGAATACCGGCGCGCCGAAAGGTCGTTGACGCGGAAGTACCCGCTGATCCACGGGCTGGTGGTGCCGCTCGTCCACCGGCTGCGGCGGGAGCGCACGCTCCACTACGAGCTGCGGCCGGTCGAGGACGCGCCGGCGGGGTAGCCGCGACGGCAGGGCCCCGCACCGGTCGACGGACCGACGGGGCCCCTAGCGGCGGCCCCGCCGCAGCAGGCTCCGGAGGGCCAGGACCAGTGCCGTCGCGCCCGCCAGCACCAGCGCCCCCTTGCCGTAACTGGGCGCCTGGTCGCCGGACCGCCCGCCCGGCGCGTCCCCGCCGGACGCGTCCCCGTGGGCCGCGCCGTCGTCCCGCCGGGCCGTGTCGGGGAGTTGCTCCCCGCTGAGCGCCACCGGCTCGACCTGGCTGCCGCGCCCCTCCGACCCGTACATCAGCGTGCGGCCGTCGCGGGTGAAGCTGACCGACTCGCCCTGCCGCTGCAGCGGCACCGCCACCCCGCCGAGGTCCTCCGGGCGGCCGTCCCGCCAGCGGTACATCCGCGCCCCGAAGTAGCCGCGCAGCACCAGCCGGGTGCCGTCCGGGGAGAACGCGCCGTCGGTCACCCACAGGTCCACCGGGGCGACCTTGCGGAAGGTGTTGCTCCCGGAGGCGGACAACCGGGCCGGTCCCTCGTAGAGCGCGGCCCCACCGCCCTGCTTCTTGCTGGCGAGGTAGACCCGGCCGGTCTTCGGGTGCACCATCAGCGCCTCGGCGTCCCGCGGCCCGTCGGCGTACCGGACGGTGAACTGCTCGGCGGTGACGGTGGTGTCGCGCAGCCGCTCCGGCTCGGGGAAGCGGTAGATCCAGACGTGGTCCCAGCTGCCGCCGAGGTTGTCGCCGATGTCGCCGACGTAGACCCGGCCGTCCGGGCCGACCGAGATCGCCTCGACGTCGCGCGGCGCCCCGATGCCGCGCAGGGTGACGGTGGCGACCGTCCGGCCGGTGGCGGCGTCGACGGCGTAGATGTAGGGGCCGTCGTCGCTGTCGTTGTGGGTCCAGTAGACGCCGGGGTGGGCGCGGCTGGCGGCCAGGCCGCTGGACTCGGTGATCCGGGGGTCGGTGAGGGTGAATCCGTCGGGCTCCGCGGCCGCGGCCGGGCCGCCCGCCGCGGTCAGCAGCGCGAGCACCGCGGCCGTCACCCCCGCCGCGTACGGCAGCGGACGACGCGGGCTCCTGGGGCGGCGCACGGCGGGATACATGGGGCACAGCCTGCCATGGCGGCCGTCCGCCCCGGGGCGGCGTGGCCAGCGTCACGTACCTGCCGGTAGCGTTCTCGGCCATCATGTCCGGATGAGGATCATGTGCGTCGGGGACTCCATGACAATCGGCAGCTCCGGCGACTTCACGTGGCGCTACCGGATGTGGCAGCACCTCAACGCGACGTACGCCGGCCCGTACCGCATCGTCGGACCGCGCCGCACTCTCCACGACCCGGCCACCGACACCGCGGACTCCCACGCGTACGCCGACCCGGACTTCCCCGAGAAGGCGCAGTGCCACCTCGCCGGCTGGGGCGAGGGCTGGCTGCACATGGCGCCGCTGATCGAGGACGCGGTGCGGGAGCACCGGGCCGACACCCTGCTGGTGTCGCTGGGACTGATCGACCTCGGGTTCTACACCGACCCGGAGCAGACGGCGGAGAACGTGCGGCACTTCGTGGCCCGCGCCCGGGCGGCCCGGCCGCACATCCGGGCGGTGCTGATGCCGGTGATACCCAATGTGCGGACGCTGATGGACCCGGACTTCGGCGCCCAGTGCACGCGCTTCAACGAGTTGCTGGCCAAGGCGGTGGCCGACCTCTCCACGCCCGGCTCGCCGCTGCTGCTGGCCTCCGTACCGGAGGGCTGGGAGATCGACACGGCCACCTACGACGGCACCCATCCGTCGGTGCTGGGCGAGCACCTGCTGGCCGGCGCGTTCGCCGACGCGATGCACCAGGCGTGGGAGGTCGGCGACCACTACGCCCCCTGACGCTTGCTTCGAGCGGGCTCCAAGGGCTTGGCTGGACGACCATGGAGTACACGCAGCTGGGACGCACCGGACTCAAGGTCGGCCGCCTCGTCCTCGGGACGATGAACTTCGGGCCGCAGACCGACGAGGCGGACAGCCACCGCATCATGGACGCCGCGCTGGACGCGGGCATCAACCTCTTCGACACCGCCAACGCCTACGGCTGGGGCGCGAACAAGGGCCGCACCGAGGAGATCATCGGCTCGTGGTTCGCGCGGGGCGGCGGCCGGCGGGACAAGACCGTGCTGGCCACCAAGGTGTACGCCAACATGAGTGCGGACGGCGAGCCGGTCTGGCCCAACCACGACAAGCTCTCCGCGCTCAACATCCGCCGCGCGGTGGACGCCAGCCTGACCCGCCTGGGCACCGACCACATCGACCTGTACCAGTTCCACCACGTCGACCGGGACACGCCCTGGGACGAGATCTGGCAGGCCGTCGACGTCCTCGTCCAGCAGGGGAAGATCCTCTACGCGGGCTCCTCCAACCACGCCGGCTGGCACCTCGCCCAGGCCAACGAGGCGGCCGCGCGCCGGGGTTCGTACGGCCTGGTCAGCGAGCAGTGCCTGTACAACCTCGCGGAGCGGCGGGCCGAGATGGAGGTCATCCCGGCCGCGCAGGCGTACGGCCTCGGGGTCATCCCCTGGTCGCCGCTGCACGGCGGCCTGCTGGGCGGGGTGCTCAAGAAGGGGGTCGAGGGCGGGCGCCGGGCGTCCGGCCGGGCCGCGGACGCCCTCGCCGACCCGGCCGTCCGGGCCCGGATCCAGTCCTACGAGGACCTGGTCGACAAGCACGGCCTGGAGCCGGGCGAGGTGGCCCTGGCATGGCTGCTCGGCCGGCCCGGGGTGACCGGCCCGATCGTGGGTCCGCGCACCGCCGACCAGCTCGCCTCGGCACTGCGCGCGGTGGAGCTGGAGCTGCCGGCGGAGCTGCTGACGGGTCTGGACGAGGTCTTCCCCGGGCCGGGGCCGTCGCCGGAGGCGTTCGCCTGGTGACGGGGCCGCCCGGCCGATCGGCGGCCCGCGCCGGGCGGGCGGTTCGGGTCAGCGCAGCGCCGCCGCCACGATGACGACGATCAGCAGCACGGCGAACAGACCGGACATGATCCGGTTACGGGTTTTGGGATCCACCCTTTGAGCGTAACCGGGGCGGAACCGGGCCCTTCGCCGACCCGGGTGTTCGGCTCACTCCCCCAGCGGCCACCGCGCCACCGGCTCGTAGCGCGGCTGGCTGCCGGGGACGCCGGGCGCCGGCGAGTGGCTGCGCACCAGGGCGATCTCCTCGACCGTCCAGGGGCTGCTCTCGAAGTCGGCCAGGGCCTCGGCGTACGGGACGAGGTCGAGGCCGCCGGTGCGGTTCCGGGCGAGGGTGAGGTGCGGGGTGTACGGGCGGTGCTCGCCCATCCGCAGGCCCGCCCGGCGGCCGACCGCCTCGGCGGCGTCCGCGAGGTGGCGCATGGCGGGCCGGTCGCCGTCCGCCCCGGCCCACACCACCCGGTCGCCGAACCGGCCGCCGCCGGCGATCCGCAGGTCGTAGGGGGCGTGCCGGTGGGCGGCTCGGGCCAGGCGCTCGTGCAGCTCGGGCAGGACGTCCTCGGGCACCTCGCCGTAGAAGGCGAGGGTGAAGTGCCAGCCGTCGTGACCGGTCCAGCGCAGCCGGTCGGCGTCCGGGAGCTTCTTCAACCTGCCCACTTCCGAAGCCAGTTGGCCGAGGGAGTGGGCCGGGGGCAGCACGGCGGCGAAGAGTCTCATGGGGCCAGTGTTGCCCCACGCCCGCCGCCGTGCCCGGCAAACCGCTACGCCGCCGGTGCCAGCTCCTTCTCCGCCGCCTCACCGGCGGCGCCCATCCGCGGGACGAACGCCACGTGCTGGCGCCCGCGCCGCAGATCGATCTTGAGGCGCAGTCCGCCGGCCCGGGCCAGGACCAGGCCGACCAGGCCCGCGGCCGCCATGGAGATCACCCCGCCGGCGAGGAAGCCGACCCGGGGGCCGTAGACGTCGGTGACCCAGCCGAGCAGCGGCGCGCCCAGCGGCGTACCGCCCATGAAGACCATCATGAACAGGCTCATCACCCGGCCGCGCATCGCCGGGTCGGTGGCCATCTGGACGCTGGAGTTGGCCGTGACGTTGATCGTCAGGCCGACCAGGCCGATCGGGGCGAGCAGCGCCGCGAAGACCCAGAACCCCGGCGCCAGGGCCGCGACGCACTCCAGCAGGCCGAAGACCAGCGCCGCCCCGACCAGCATCCGCAGCCGGGAGCCGGCCCGGCGGGCCGCGAGCAGCGCACCGATCAGCGAACCGGCCGCCATCAGGCCGTTGAACAGCGCGTACGTGCCGGCCCCGGCATGGAAGACCTTGTAGGTGAAGGCGGTCAGCCAGATCGGGAAGTTGAAGCCGAAGGTCCCGATGAAGCCGACCAGGACGATGGGCCAGATCAGTTCGGGGTGCTGGCGGACGTAGGCCAGACCCTCCCGGAGCTGCCCCTTGCTGCGCGGGACCCGGTCCACCTTGTGGAGTTCGGCGGTGCGCATCATCAACAGGCCGGTGATCGGGGCGACGAAGGACAGGCCGTTGAAGAGGAACGCCCAGCCGCTGCCGAACGCGGTGATCAGGACACCGGCGACGGCCGGGCCGATCAGCCGGGCGGACTGGAAGTTGGCGGAGTTCAGGCTGACCGCGTTGCGCAGGTCGCGCTGGCCGACCATCTCGGAGACGAACGCCTGCCGGGCCGGGTTGTCGACGACCGTGACCAGGCCGAGGAGGAAGGCGCCCGCGTAGACGTGCCAGACCTGGACCTGGCCGCTGAGCGTGAGGCCGGCCAGCGCCAGGCCGGTCAGGCCCATCGCGGACTGGGTGCACAGCAGCAGCTTGCGCTTGGCGAAGCGGTCGGTGAGGACGCCGCCGTAGAGGCCGAAGAGGAGCATCGGCAGGAACTGGAGCGCGGTGGTGATGCCGACCGCGCCGGACGAGCCGGTGAGGCTGAGCACCAGCCAGTCCTGGGCGATGCGCTGCATCCAGGTGCCGGTGTTGGAGACCACCTGGCCGGTGGCGAAGAGGCGGTAGTTGCGTATGCGGAGGGAGCTGAACATGCCCGTGCGCGGTGTGGCGGCGTGGCCGGCGGGTGTGCCGGCGGTGGCAGTCGCGGCGGCAGCCGTTCCTGCGGCGGCACCGGGGGCCTTGGTGGAGCCCGGGGTGGTCGCGGTCGCGTCGTCGGTGACCGTGTCGTCGTGGGAGTTCGGTGCGGGGGCGGAGTGTGCTCCGGATCCCGTACTCAAAGTGGGTTCGCCTCCTTGGGCCAGGGGTCTACAGCTGTGCGAGTTTCTCCAGAACCGGCGCGGCGTCCCGCACCTTGGCCCACTCGTCCTCGTCCAGCCCGGAGGCCAGCTCGGCGAGCCACGCGTTGCGCTTGCGGCGGCTCTCTTCGAGCATCGCCTCGGCCTGTTCGGTCTGGGTGACCACCTTCTGGCGGCGGTCGTCGGGGTGGGCTTCCAGCCGGACCAGTCCCTTGGCCTCCAGCATCGCCACGATGCGGGTCATCGACGGCGGCTGTACGTGCTCCTTGCGGGCCAGCTCGCCGGGCGTGGCCCGGCCGCACCGGGCGAGGGTGCCGAGCACCGACATCTCGGTGGGGCTGAGCGACTCGTCGACCCGCTGGTGTTTCAGGCGGCGCGAGAGGCGCATCACGGCGGACCGCAGGGAATTCACGGCGTCAACGTCGACACCGTTGGACAGTTCCGGCATAGTCTTTAGCATAGCTCATTAGCCTTTCTAAGGAAAGCGGCGGTCCGGAGCCCGTTCCGCGCCGCCCCGGCATCACCCGTACGAGTGAGGACGTCGCGGAAAGCGACACACCTGACCGCGTTGTGCGGGGACCGTGTCGGTATGGGATCGAGAGTGCTCAGCCTGCGCGTCGACGGGGAGCTGCTGGAGCGCCTTCGGCAGCATGCCGCAAAACGCGGAATGAGCGTCCAGGACTATGTCGTCCGGACGCTCATCCGCGAGGACTTCGATGAACGGTTGTCGAGCTCGGTCGACGAGACCGAGCGGCTGCAGGTCTGGGGGCCCTAGCGAACCCCGAGCACCTGCTCGATCGGGTTGAGCAGGAAGTAGACGAGGAAGCAGACCCCGACCGCGTTCAGCAGCCACGGGATCTCCTTGAAGCGGCCGGTCGCCGCCCGCAGCAGGATGAAGGCCAGCACGCCGATGCCGATGCCGTTGGTGATGCTGTAGGTGAACGGCATCGAGACGACGGTCAGGAACGCCGGGATGCCGACGGTGAAGTCGCCCCAGTCGATGTCCCGGACGTTCGAGGCCATGATCAGGAAGCCGACGACCAGCAGCGCGGGCGTGGCGGCCTGCGAGGGGACGACGGTGGCCAGCGGCGTGAAGATCAGCGCCAGCAGGAACAGCCCGCCGGTGACCAGGTTCGCCAGGCCGGTGCGGGCCCCCTCGCCGACGCCGGCGGTGGACTCCACGAAGCAGGTGTTGGCGGAGGCCGAGCCGAAGCCGCCGGCGGCGACCGCGATGCCGTCGACCATCAGGATCCGCCCCATGTTCGGCAGGTTGCCGGTCTCGTTGTCCAGCAGCCCGGCCTCCTCGCCGACGCCGATGATGGTGCCCATCGCGTCGAAGAAGCCGGACAGCAGGACGGTGAAGACGAAGAGGCAGCCGGTCAGCACGCCGACTTCCTTGAAGCCGCCGAAGAGACTGATCTGCCCGATGAGTCCGAAGTCGGGCGCGCCGACGATCTTGTCCGGGACGTTCGGGACGGCGAGCCCCCAGGCCGCATCCGGGATGGTCGCCACCGCGTTGATGATGATCGCGACGACGGCCATGGTGACCATGCCGATCAGGATGGCGCCCCGGGTCTTCCGGACGGTCAGCACGAACATCAGCGCCAGGCCGAGGACGAACACCAGCACCGGCCAGCCCTTGAGCTGGCCGCCCTGGCCGAGACTGAGCGGGACGGTGGTGTGCGCGGCGTCCGGGTTGCGGGACACGAAGCCCGCGTCGACCAGGCCGACCAGCGAGATGAACAGGCCGATGCCGATCGCGATGGCCCGCCGCAGCCCGCCCGGGATGGCGTCCATCACCCGCTGCCGCAGCCCGGAGGCGACCAGGATCATCAGCACCAGACCGGCGAGCACCACCATGCCCATCGCGTCCGGCCAGCTCATCTTGGGCGCGAGCTGGAGCGAGACCACGGCGTTGATGCCCAGGCCGGCCGCGACGGCGATCGGGACGTTGCCCATCACGCCCATCAGGACCGTGCCCAGACCGGCCATCAGGGCGGTGGCGGTGACCAGCTGGCCGTTGTCCAGATGGTGGCCGTATTTGTCGACGCCGGCGCCGAGGATGATCGGGTTCAGCACCACGATGTAGGCCATCGCGAAGAACGTGGCCAGTCCGCCGCGCAGCTCGCGACTGACCGTCGAACCCCGCTCGGTGATCTTGAAGAAGCGGTCGAGACCGTTCTTGGGCGGCTGTGGGCCGGGACTCTTCAGGGCGTCGACCGGCGAGGGGGTCGAGGGCGACATGCGGGACCTCAGTCGTACGGGCCGGAACAGGCGCGACGGCCTCGGGGTCTGCCCCAAGGCCGGGACACGCACAGGCGGCGGGACAGCAACCAATGGACGGGAACAGTGTGGAGGGATCAGATTGGAGGAATCAACGATCCGAACCAGTCAGTTCCGGAAAGGTTCAGTATGAATAAACAATTCGTTGATCGCTATCTCCGCGCGTAGACCCCTGGGGTGCCCACCCGAAGGACCCGGCGCGGCGCCGCCCCCGGCCCCGTAAGCTGGCCCCCATGTGGAAGAAGTCCGAACTGCGCGAGGCCCCGGCGCCCCTCGAAGGTCCCGTCGTCGGCACGATCACCGGCGGCACCGTCATCTGGTTCGTGCTCTTCCTCGCCCAGCTGCCCTTCTACGGCTGGTACTCCGACCACGGCCACACCTGGCTCGTATGGACCTGCCTGGCCGGCGGCGGGCTCGGCCTGCTGGGCATCTGGTACGTCCGCAGGCGCGGCGCCGCGATCAAGCGGGCGGCGGCCACGGCCGCCCCGGACGCCGCGAACGCCGCCTGACACCTCCGCCCCACCGGACCACCCCCTTCTCCGGCCCTCCGCCGCCCTCCCCCGGCCCGCCACCGGACGCCGTCCGCGCGCCCGGGGTTGCCGCGCGACCGGACAGAACTCCCACACCACTCCTGTCGGCCGCCGGCGGGTGAAGCGGGCATTACGCCCGTAACGTCTAGGGCATGACGGACCCGGCGCAGACCGAAGTCGAGCAACCGGAGCCCGGCGGCCGGCCCGCCGGCGGGAACGGCCGGGAGGTGGCCCGGGGCGGACTGACCGCCGCCGAGGTCGCGGAACGGGTCGCCCGGGGCGAGGTCAACGACGTCCCCGCGCGGTCCTCCCGCTCCACCGCGGACATCGTCCGCGCCAACGTCTTCACCCGGTTCAACGCCATCATCGGCGTGCTCTTCGTGATCATCCTGATCGTCGGCCCGATCCAGGACGGCCTGTTCGGCTTCGTCATCGTCGCCAACACCGGCATCGGCATCATCCAGGAACTGCGCGCCAAGAAGACCCTGGACAGCCTGGCCCTGATCGGCGAGGTCCGGCCGACCGTCCGCCGCGACGGGTCCGCCGTCGCGGTCCCCACCTCCGAGGTGGTCCTCGACGACGTCATCGAACTCGGCCCCGGCGACAAGGTCATCGTCGACGGCGAGGTGCTGGAGAGCGACGGTCTGGAGATCGACGAGTCGCTGCTGACCGGCGAGGCGGACCCGGTGGTGAAGAAGCCCGGCGACCCGGCGATGTCCGGCAGCTTCGTGGTCGCGGGCAACGGCGCGTTCGCCGCGACCAAGGTGGGCCGGGCGGCCTACGCGGCGCAGCTCGCCGAGGAGGCCAGCCGCTTCACCCTGGTCCACTCCGAACTGCGCACCGGCATCAGCCGGATCCTCAAGTACGTGACCTGGATGATGATCCCGACCGCGCTCGGCCTGATCCTCAGCCACCTGCTGACCCTGGGACTGCCGGCCGACGACGCGGTCCGCCGGATGGTCGCCGGGATCGTGCCGATGATCCCCGAGGGGCTGGTACTGCTGACCTCGGTCGCCTTCGCCATCGGCGTCGTCCGGCTCGGCCGCAAGCAGTGCCTGGTGCAGGAGCTGCCGGCCATCGAGGGCCTGGCCCGGGTCGACGTGGTCTGCCTGGACAAGACCGGCACCCTCACCGAGGGCGGCATGGACGTCAGCGAGCTGCGGCCGCTGGGCGACAGCACCCTGCCGTCGCAGGGCGACAGCGAACCGGCCCGCGTCCGGCGGGTGCTCGGCGCCTTCGGGGCGTCCGACCCGCGCCCCAACGCCTCCCTCCAGGCCGTCGCCGACGCCTACCCGGCCCCGGACGGCTGGCGGTGCACCGGCACGCTCCCGTTCTCCTCCGCCCGCAAGTACAGCGGCGCCGCCTTCGAGGAGCCCGGTGGGGAGCCCTCCGCCTGGCTGCTCGGCGCGCCGGACGTACTGCTGTCCGGCGACGACCCGCTGCTGCCGGAGATCGACCGGCTCAACGCCCAGGGCCTGCGCGTACTGCTGCTGGCCCGCGCCGGCCGGCCGCTGGACCACCCCGACGTCGTCCGCGAGGTGCGGCCCGTCGCCCTGGTCGTCCTGGAGCAGCGGCTCCGCCCGGACGCCCCCGACACCCTGCGGTACTTCGCCGAGCAGGGCGTGCAGGCCAAGGTGATCTCCGGTGACAACGCGGTGTCGGTGGGGGCGGTCGCCGGCAAGCTGGGGCTGCCCGGCGCCGACTCCCCCGTGGACGCCCGGCAGCTGCCGCACGACGACCCCGAGGCGATGGCCCGCGCCCTCGAAGGCGGCGCCGTCTTCGGGCGGGTCACGCCGCAGCAGAAGCGGGACATGGTGGGTGTGCTCCAGTCCCGCGGCCACCACGTCGCGATGACCGGTGACGGCGTCAACGACGTGCTGGCCCTCAAGGACGCCGACATCGGCGTCGCGATGGGCTCCGGCTCCGAGGCGACCCGGGCGGTGGCCCAGATCGTGCTGCTGAACAACAGCTTCGCGACCCTGCCGTCGGTGGTGGCCGAGGGCCGCCGGGTGATCGGCAACATCACCCGGGTCGCCACTCTCTTCCTCACCAAGACCGTCTACTCGGTGCTGCTGGCCGTCCTGGTGGCCTGCTGCCAGATCCCCTACCCGTTCCTGCCCCGGCATCTGACGCTGCTGTCCACGCTGACCATCGGCGTCCCCGCCTTCTTCCTCGCGCTGGCGCCCAACAAGGAGCGGGCCCGCCCGCACTTCGTCCGCCGGGTGATGCGCTACGCCGTCCCCTCCGGACTCATCACCGGCCTCGCCGCGTTCGCCACCTACCTGCTGGCCCGCTCCTACTACACCGGCCCGGACGCCCTCGGCGCGCAGACCAGCGCCGCCACCCTGACCCTCTTCCTCACCGCCCTGTACGTGCTGGCGATCATCGCCCGCCCGTACACCTGGTGGCGGATCGGCCTGGTCCTCCTGATGGGGCTGGGCTTCCTGATCGTCCTGGTGACGCCGTGGCTCCAGCACTTCTTCGCCCTGCGGCTGGTGGGCACGACGCTGCCGTGGGCGGCGGTGGCGATCGCGGTGGTGGCGGCGCTGCTGCTGGAGACCACCTGGCGGTGGGTGGGGCGGCGGTTCCCCGCGTAAACCGCGCCGGGGCGGGCCGGGCGGCCGCGGGGCTGCGCGGCGCCTAGGTCGTTTCTGATGGCT
>NZ_NNBP01000035.1 GCF_002803155.1 Streptomyces sp. CB02959 | reverse complement strand
TGGTTGCTGGTTGCTGGTTGCAGCCTCGTGGTTGCTGGCCGGTGGTCGGTGGCCGGTGGCCGGTGGCCGGTGGCCGCAGTCTGCCGTCTGCCGTCTGCCGTCTGCCGTCTGCCGTCTGCCCGGAGGCTGGGGGCTGGCGGGCTGGGGGCGGGCGGGGCTCGGCGCCTGCTCTCGGCGTGGTGGGGGGGAGGGCCTTGGTGGTGGGGTGGGGTGGGGCGGGGGGCGGGGCCCCGCAGGTGGGAGTGTGACGACCGGGCCCAGGGGTTGTCCGATCCCTGATCCGCTGGACCGGCGGGCCTAGGTGCTCCAGCCGCTCTTCTCGTGGGTGGGTATCGGATAGGGGCGGTGCGCGTCCTGCGGGCGGGTGGGTGGCCCGTGTTCGGCACACCCTCGCCCGAGCGGCCGCCCACGCTCAGAACCGGGGAGGGGGAGGGAGAGGTGGCGGGGGTGGGGGTGGTGGCCTCGGGCTTTGCGGTTCGGCATGGCTACCGGGCTTCCGTACGGGGGCGGGAAGGCCCACGCTAGGAGCGCTTCCGGCGTACGGCCTGCTGTGCGGCGCATCGGGGTGGGACCGGACCCGAGGCAAGGGAGCCGAGGCATGGGGCCCGAAGTGCGGGAGCCGAGGCATGGGGCCGAGGCGCGGGGGCCGACTTGTCGGACCGACGTGTGGGACCTGGCCAGTGTGTGCGGCGAGGTGTGGGGTGGTCGCTGGCCGGGGCCCGGTGCGGCACCTGGGCGGGTGCGGGCTGGGTTGTGGTGTGCCGGGTGCGGGGCCTGCCTGCGCGTAATGCGGCCCGGTGCTGCGGCGTCCCGGATGCGGTGCGTGGCGGCGTCGGTGAGGTGCCTGGCAGCGTTACGGCGGGGTGCTGTTGCCGGGTGTGGCGGCGGGCGGTGCAGTAGTGCTCGTGGTCGGGCCGGGCCAGCCGGGCAGCACATGCGCTCGGGCGGCACTCGCCGTAAGTGAGTGCCCCAGCAGGTAGGTGCCCCCGCAGGTACCTGCCCCCGTAGCCAGCGGTTCCCGCGCGTGCGCGCCCCCGCGCTAGAGGCTCCCTTATGTAGGGGCTCCGGCAGGTAGGGGATCCGGCGGGTGGGGTGCTTGTGGGCGGGGAGTTGCCCGTGGGTCAGTCGGTGGCGAGGGCCTCGTGCCACCACTTGTCGCGGCCGGGCTTCCAGGAGACCGGGCGGGAGCAGCGGTTCACTACGAGGACGGTGTGCGGCAGGCTGCTCGCGTCCATGGCGGCGCTCCGCGCCAGCGCGTGGTCCAGTACCGGCTTCACCGGCCGCACGGACCCGTCCCAGAACGCCGCGTCCGCCGTGATCAGCACCCGGATCCCCGACTCGCGTATGCGTGCGGCCAGTTCAGGGACGGTCAGCGAGACCGGCAGCGTGGCGCGTATCGCGTCCAGTCGGCCGCAGGCGAGCGTGGCGATCACCGACTCGGGCACCAGCGGCAGGTGCACCGCGACCCGGTCTCCGGCGCGCACCCCGAAGCGGGTGAGTGCGGCCGCCGCCCGTTCGGCCTGGTCCAGGAGCATGCCGTGCGTCAGCTCCTCCAGACGGCCCGGCTCCCCGCTCCAGGTGAGGGCGATCTGCGACGCATCCGGCTCTTGCACTTCCCGGGCGTCATCTGCATGCTCTGAGATCACACGGCGCAACATGCTCACAAGCATGGAGATCGGCGATCAACGATCGCTGAACGTCCGCTGTACGGGCCCACGGGGACCGTGCGGCTCCATGGGGCGGCGTCGGCCCCTTCTCGCACCCCGCACGGTAGCGCGGCACGTTCTCGCCCCGCCTCTTCCTGCCCCGGTCCGGTGCACTTCATCCCTCCCTCTTCTCCCTTCCTTTGTTCGAGTTGAGAGGCGGGTTGCCGCAACCATGTCCGTATCTGCGATGAACGGGCTTTCCCCCCAGGGCCGTTGGGCGCAGGCCGCGCTGGCCGTCGGGGCGTTCTGCGTCCAGTTGGATTCCTTCGCGCTCAATCCGGTGCTGCCCGTCGTCCGGGCCGATCTGCACGGTTCCCCGGCCGCGGCGCCGTGGGTGGTCAGTGGCTATCTGCTCGCCGCCGGGGCGCTGATGCCGGTGGCCGGGCGGCTGGCCGACCTTTGCGGGCGGCGGCGGATGCTGGCCGTCGGAGCAGTGCTCTTCGGGGTGAGCGCCGCTCTGTGTGCGGTGGCTCCGTCGCTGCCCTTCCTGGTGGCGGCACGGGTGGCGCAGGGGGCGGGCGGCGCGTTGATCATGCCCGCGGGGCTGGCGCTGCTCACCAACGCCTGCCCGCCGGGCCACGGGCGGCGGGCGACCGGGCGGGCGCTGGGCCTGGCCGGGCTGGCCACCGTGTGCGGCCCGTTCCTCGGTGGCGTACTGGCCCGGTCGGCGTCCTGGCGGGCCGTGTTCTGGATGACGGTGCCGCTGGCCGCGGCCGCGGTGTGGTGCGCTCGCCGGGCGGCCGAGTCCCGCGACCCGGCCGCCGCGGAGCTCCCCCTGGACGTGGCCGGTGCGGTGACCGCGACCGGAGCCCTGGTGTGCCTGGCGCGGTGGCTGGACCACGTCACCATCTGGGCCTGGGCGGCGGGTGCGCTGCTGCTGGGCGCACTGTTCGCACGGGCCGAACGGCGCGCCCCGGCCCCGCTGGTGGACCTCGCGCTCTTCCGCAACCTGCCCTACGTGACGCTGACCGCCGCCGGGGCGGTCGCCAACGCGGCGACGGTGGCCCTGCTGTACGTGGTCCCGCTGACGCTCCAACAGGGTTACGGGTGGACGGTGTTGGAGGCGGGGGTGGCGTTCCTAGTTCCGGCCGCCGCGTTGGCCGTCGGGGGCCCGGTGGCCGGGCGGGTCCGCCCGAGGGCGGCCGTACCGGTGATGGCGGCGTGCCTGGCCGGCGCCGGGGGCGCGCTGTGGGCGGCCGGGGCCGTTACCGGGGCGGCCGCTCTGCTGGCGGCCTCGACGGGCGCCGCGGCGGCACTCGGGGTGGCGGGCGGGCTGGCCCTTACGGGGACCCAGGCCGTGGTCCGGCGGGAGCGCGCGGGGGAGGCTTCGGGCGTCACCAAGTCCGTCCTGACCGTTACGGCGGGGCTGGGGTTGGCCCTTACGGGCGCGGGCGCCACGTCGGGGCCCGGAACTACCGGAAGTTCAGCGGGTTCGGGGAGTTCGGGGAGTTCGGGGAGTTCGGGGAGTCTCGTGGGTGCCGTGGGGTCGGTGGGGGTTTTGGGGCTCGATGGCTCTGTGCGGACGGCCGGTGGTGGAGTGCTGCCGTCGCTGGCGCTGCCTGCGGTGGGGTGTTTGGCGGGGGCGATTCTGGCGGCGGTGGTGGCGCTGCTGGTGGGGGCGGTGAGGCGTCGGTGACGGCCGCCGGACGGGCCGCGGACGCCCACGAAGAGACGAGGGGAACGCGGAAAGGGGTGGGGGGAGGGCCGGGGCCCTCCCCCCGGGGTCAGGCGGCGGCGGGTTCCTGGTAGCCGCCAGAGACGTCGCTCACGTCGACGAAGCCGTGGGCCTCCAGGAGTGCCGCCGCGATCATCGAGCGGTTGCCGCTGCGGCAGTAGAGGACGACCGGGCGGGCCGGGTCCAGTTCGTCGAGGCGGTCGAGGAGCGCGGCCAGCGGGATGTTGCGGGCGCCGGGCAGGGCGCCCGCCGCGTACTCGGCCGGATTGCGCACGTCGATCAGCTGAGGGCCGTCCACCGGGTCCAGCGGCAGCCGTTCGAGCAGGTCGGACAAGGGGAAGCGGTTGCTGCGGCGGGTGAGTTCCGGGGCGCCCGCCAGAACGCGGGCCGGGTCGGGGAGGTGGCCGAGCACCCGGTCGTAGCCGATGCGGGCGAGCCGGAGGCGGGCCTCGTGCTCCGCCCCTGGGTCGGCGAGGAGGACGATCGGGGTGCCGGGGGCCACCACGCTGCCGGCGTACTCCGCGAACCGGGTGGCCAGGCCGACATGCAGGGAACCGGCCAGGTGGGCGCGGGCGTAGTCGGCGGCCGGGCGGCAGTCGAGCAGTGCGGCGCCCTGCTGGTCGCGGGCCGTGAGCACCTCGTCCAGGGTGAGCGGGGCCGGCGGCGCGGCGTCCCGTAGGGGGTGGCCGTCGCGGTTGAGGGCCGCGTCGTGGGCGAAGTAGCCGGGGGCAGCCGGCTGTTCGGCGGTGACCAGCCGGACGAAGGCGTCCTGCGTCATGGGCTGGAGCGCGTAGTTGAGGCGGCGCTGGTCGCCGATGGTGGAGCTGGTCTCGGTGGAGATGCTGCGGCCGCAGGCCGAGCCGGCGCCGTGAGCGGGAAAGATCCGGGTCGCGTCCGGGAGGGGCAGCAGTTTGGAGTGCAGGGAGCGGTAGAGGCGTGCCGCCATGTCCTGCGGGGTGTGGCCGGCGGCGGAGAGCAGGTCGGGGCGGCCGACGTCGCCGACGAAGAGGGTGTCGCCGGTCAGGACGCCGAACGGCACGTCGTCGTCGGGGTTCTCCCGGATGACCAGGCAGATGGATTCCAGGGTGTGGCCGGGGGTGGCGAGGACGGTGAGGGTGACCCCGGATTCCGGCCCTGATTCCATCCCTGATCCCGCACCTGATGCTGCACCGGTTTCCGGCCCTGATGTCGGCCCTGGCGCTGTCCCGGACGGCTCTCCGGGCCCGGTGGCACCCAGGCAGATGCGTTCGCCGTCACGTAACCGCCGTATGGGGAAGCCGGTTTCGGCGGCCGCGCCGAAGGCGACCTCGGCGCCGGTCGCCCGCGCCGTCTCCAGGTGCCCGGAGAGGAAGTCGGCGTGAATGTGCGTCTCGATGACGAGTTCGATGCGCAGGCCGGCCGCTTCGGCGTCGGCCAGGTACTCGTCGATGTCGCGGCGCGGGTCGACGAGGACGGCGCGCCCGCTGTCCTGATCGCCGATCAGGTACGACGCCTGGGACAGGCAGTCGAGGTAGTACTGCGCGAAGTGCACGGTCGGGCCTCCAGGGGTGCGCGGCGCCCGTGCGCGGCGGTCGGCTCGCTCGGGCTGGGAGCGTGGACGGCTGAATGCACCGTGAATGCCGCTCCGTTGTGCGGATGCACGGATGTACGTACATTAGGTATCCGGTGGGCGGGGGACAAGCCGAGCCCCCTCCCCGCAGGCCGGACACAGGCCGAACGCAGGTCGAAGGCAGGTCGAAGGCAGGCCGGAGGCAGGTCGAAGGCAGGCCGGTTGTCGGCCGACGACAGGCCGGATGACGGACGAGAGGACCGAGATGACGCCGCCCCAGCCCGAACCACCGGGTGCGCACGGCCGGACGACCCCACCCGGCCGGACGGCCCCGCACCACGACGGCGTTGGCGACGGCAGCGGCAGCGGCAGCGGCAGCGGCAGTACGCACGGACCGCGCACGTTGGACCGCGGTTCCCCGCTGCCCCTGTGGGCGCAGCTGTTGGACGATCTGCGCCGCCGGATGGAATCCGGCGCGTTCACCGACGAGTTCCCGGCCGAGCACCGGCTGACGGGCGAGTACGAGGTCAGCCGGCACACCGTCCGGGAGGCGCTGCGCAAACTGCGCGCCGACGGCCTGGTGATCGCCGAACGCGGCCGCGCCAGCCGCCTCGACACCCGCCGCATACAGCAGCCGCTCGGCTCCCTCTACAGCCTCTTCCGCGATCTGGAGGGGCAGGGCGTGGAGCAGCGCAGCGAGGTGCTGCGGCTGGAGCGGACCGCGGACGCGACGGTCGCCGGACACCTGGGGCTGGTCCTGGACGCACCGCTGGTCGTCCTGGAGCGGCTGCGGCTCGCGGACGGCGAACCGCTCGCCCACGACACCGCCTACCTCCCGGCCGACCTCGCCGAGCCCCTGCTGGAGGCCGACTTCGGGCACACCTCCCTCTACGGTGAACTGTCCTGGCGCTGCGGGGTGAAGGTCACCGGTGGGCGGGAGCGGATCGCTCCGTTCCTCCCGGACATCCGGCAGGCGTGGCTGCTCGGACTGGCCGACCGGGAGGCGGCGTTCGCCATCGAACGGGTCGGACGGGCCGGGGACCGGCCGGTGGAGTGGCGCGAGACGGTGGTCCGCGGCGACCGCTTCGCGTTCGTCGCCGAATGGTCCGACGCCAGCCGGGCGGTCGCCCTCGCTCCGCGCGCCGCGGCGCCGTCCGCCTGACGGGCCGCCGTGTCCGTCCTCATAGCCGCGGCGGCACTGCCCTGCGGGTTGCTGATCGGTCTGCTGCTGGGCGCACTCGGCGGTGGCGGTTCGGTGCTGGCGGTGCCGGCCCTGGTCTATCTGATGGGCCAGTCGCCGCACGAGGCGACCGCGGGCGCCCTGGTGGTGGTCGCGGTCGGCGCGGTCAGCGGGCTGCTCTGCCACGCCCGGGCCGGCCGGGTCCGCTGGGCCGCCGGTGCGACGTTCGGGGCGCTGGGCACGGCCGGCAGCTTCGCCGGCTCCCGCTGGAGCGCGGCCCTGGACCCGGGGGTCCTGATGGCGGCGTTCTCGGTGCTGATGCTCGTGGTGGCGGCGGGGATGGTGACGCGCGGCACCCGGAAGAGCGAGCGGGCCGACGCGGAGGCCGGGTCCGAGAACCGGTCGGAGAACGCTTCGAAGAACCGGTCGGAGAACGGATCCGAGACCACGGCGAAGGAATCGCCACCCCGGGCGCACCCGGCACGCCTACGGGATGCGGTCTGCCTGAGGGAGGCGACCCGCTTGCGGCAAGCGGTCCGCCGATCCTCCTCAGGAAGACCCACCGGCCCGCACATATCCCGCACCTCCCCGGCCCCCCGCCCCCGCCCGCTCCGCACCATCGTGACCGCCTCCGCCGTAGGGCTGCTCACCGGCTTCTTCGGGGTGGGTGGCGGCTTCGTCGTCGTACCGGCGCTCACCCTGGTCCTCGGCCTGGAGATGCCCATCGCCGTCGGCACCTCGCTGCTGGTGATCCTGATCAACTCCGGTGTGGCACTGGCGACCCGGGCCGGTACCGGATCCCTGGACTGGCCGCTGCTGGCCACCCTCGCGGCCTGTGCCGCGGTCGGCAGCCACCTCGGCAACCGGCTCGCCGGCCACCTGCGCCCGCGGACCCTCACCACCTCCTTCGCCGCCCTGGTCGCCGTCCTGGCGCTGGCGATGGCGGCCACCACACTGACCGGCCTGTGAGGCCGCCACCCGAGCCCCCCGACGCCCCACCGCCCACGCCCGCCGGTTCACCCCGCACCCCCGACCCCCATGAGCCACCCACCACTCCCCACCGCTCCCCGCTACTCCCCACCACTCCCAACAGTCAGGAGACGCGCATGACCCCGCCCGCAGCCGCCCCGGACCCCGCGCCCGCCACCTCCCCCGTCCACCACCAGGTCCTGATAGTCGGCGGCGGCACCGCGGGCATCACCGTCGCCGCCCGGTTACGCCGCGCCGGCCTCCGCGACATCGCGCTGCTGGAGCCCGCCGAGACGCACTGGTACCAGCCGCTGTGGACCCTGGTCGGCGGCGGCCAGGCGCCGCTGCGGGCCGCGCTGCGCCCCGAGGCCGAGGTCATCCCGCCCGGCGTGCGCTGGCTCCGGGAGCGCGCCACCGCCGTCGATCCGGTGGCCCGTACGGTCACCACCGCCACCGGCCGGGTGTTCTCCTACGGGCGGCTGGTCCTGGCGCCCGGTCTGCGGCTCGACTGGGACGGCGTGCCGGGGCTGGCGTCGGCCGTCGGCCACGACGGGGTGAGCAGCAACTACCGGGCCGACCTCGCCCCGTACACCTGGGATCTGATCCGCCGGACGCGGCGCGGCACGGCGGTGTTCACCATGCCGTCCGGGCCGGTCAAGTGCGGTGGCGCGCCGCAGAAGATCGCGTATCTGGCGGCGGACTACTGGCGCAAGCGCGGCGTCCTGGGCAACATCCGCACCATCCTCGCCCTCCCGGAGCCGTCCCTCTTCAAGGTGCCGGTCTTCGCCCGGGCCCTGGAGGGGACCGCCCGCCGCTACGGCATCGAGGTGCGCCTCCAGACCGAACTGACCGCGCTGGACGGCCCGGAGCGCGCGGCCGTCCTCACCGACCACGCCACCGGCCGCGCCGAGACCGTCCGCTACGACCTGCTGCACGCGGTACCGCCGCAGCGCGCACCGCAGTGGCTCGCCGACGGCCCGTTGGCCGATCCGGGCTCTCCCCACGGGTACGTCAAGACGGACCCGCACACGCTCCAGAACCCGGATTTCCCCGAGGTGTTCGCCCTGGGGGACGTGGCCCACCTCCCCACGTCCAAGACGGGCGCCGCGATCCGCAAGCAGGCCCCGGTGCTCGTCGCCAACCTGCTCGCCGGGCTCCGCGGCCGCCCCGCCGCCGCCCGCTACGACGGCTACACCTCCTGCCCCCTGGTCACCGCCCGGCACAAGATGCTGCTGGCCGAGTTCGACTACGACCTCCGCCCCGCCCCCTCGTTCCCCTTCCTCGACACCACCCGGGAACGCACCGACATGTGGTTCCTCAAGCGCTACGGCCTGCCGCAGCTCTATTTCCAGGGGATGTTGAAGGGGCGGGCCTAGAGCCTGTCCGGCCCTGGTCCACCGGACCGGGACCGACCGCGGCGGCGGTCCGGCCGCGGCCCCGCTCCGGGGCCGCGGCCGGCGTCGTCCCCGGGGCCGGGGCGCCCCGCCTACGCCACCTCGCCCCCTTCCACCACATCCGCCACCACGCACGCCACGTTGTCCGGGGCGCCGGCCTCGTGGGTGAGGCGGACCAGTGCGGCGGCGGCCTGCTGGGGCGTGGCCGCGCCGGCGAGCGCCTCCTCGATCGCCTCGGGCGGGACGACACCGGTCAGGCCGTCGGTGCACAGCAGGTAGCGCTCACCGGGGCGGACGTCGAGCAGCTGGAGGTCCGGGGCGAAGTCGGTGCCGCCGTCCAGGGACCGCAGCAGCAGGGCGCGTTGGGGGTGCGACGGCGCCTCCTCCGGGGTGAGCCGGCCCTCGTCGATGAGGGACTGCACCAGGCTGTGGTCGTGGGTGAGGCGGATCAGCCCGGAGTCCCGCAGCACGTACGCCCGCGAGTCCCCGACGTGCAGCAGCGCCAGCCGGGAACCGGAGCGCAGCAGGGCGGTGAGGGTGCTGCCGGTCGACTCGTCGGCCCGCGGCGCGGTCCGGTGGGCGTGCAGCGCCGCCTCCTCCAGTACGGCCGGCAGGTCGGCCGAGGTCAGGTCCTGGTCCTCCAGGGCCTTCAGCGCCTCGATGGCGGAGGTGGCGGCCGGTCCCCCACGGGGGCCGTAGCCGTCGGCGACCGCCAGGAGGCGCGGGCCGGCATGGGCCGCGTCCTGGTTGGCGGGCCGGACCAGTCCCCGGTCGGTCAGGGCGGCGCAGCGCATCGTCAACGGGGTCGCGGGGTCCAGGGGTTGGGTCATCGCGGTGTCCTTCCGCTCCAGTTGGTCGACGAGGAAGGCGGCCAGGTCCCGGCGGGCGGCGACCTCGGCCTCGGCCTGCGCCCAGTACGCGGCGACCGCTCGGGCCGCGGCGTCCGGCGCCAGCCCGCACACCTCGCGGATGCGGGCCAGCGGCATCCCGAGCCGCCGCAGCCAGGCGACCAGCCGGGCGCGCTCCAGTTGGGCCGGGGCGTAGTGCCGGTATCCGCTGTACGGGTCGACGTGGGCGGGGGTCAGCAGACCGAGCTCGTCGTACAGGCGCAGCGCCTTCGGCGAGAGCCGGGACGCCCGTGCGAACGCCCCGATCGTCAGCGACTCCCCGTCCACCCAGTGCTCCTCTGCACTCCGTCGCCCCGCCCGGCACCCGCCGGGCGGCGTCCGTCCTCCTCGTACCGGGCGCCTCGCCCGGCCCCGCCGATGCTGGGCCTTCCCCCAGGGGCAAGGTCAACGGACCGGAGCGGCCCCCGCTACACCCCGGCCAGCCGGGTCAGCGCCGCGGCCGTCAGCGCCTGCACGCCGGTGGTCAGGGTCGGCCGGGCGACCGGCACGAACCGCGGCGAGTGGTTGGAGGGGATGTCCTGGGCCAGCCGGCCGGCGGCCAGTGCAGTGCGGAACTCGTCCGGGTCCCAGCCGCCCAGCCACCAGTAGTACAGCGGCGCCTCGGCGGCGCTCGCCAGCAGGCCCGCGTCCTCACTGCCGGTCGCCGGTTCGTAGGCGAAGACCCGCTGCTCGCCGAAGAGCCGGGTGAAGCCCTCGTTGACCTCCGTCAGCACCGCCGTGTCGTTGACCGTCACCGGGAAGGAGTCGAGCACCTTCGTCTCCGGCTCCCGCGGCGCGTCGGACGCGGCCGCCTCGGCCCGCGCGATCCGCTCGACGGCGGCCAGCACGGCGGTCCGCACGTTCTGGTCGAAGCTGCGGACGCTGAGCCGTACGACGGCCCGGTCCGGGATCACGTTGGCGGTGTCCCCGGCGTGGAACGAGCCGACCGTGACCACCGCCTGCTCCTTCGCCGCGATCTCCCGCGACACCACCGACTGGACCCGCTGCACGAACGCCGCCGCCATCAGGATCGGGTCCACCGTCGTCTCCGGCCGCGACCCGTGGCCGCCGGTCCCGTGGAAGGTGACCTCCAACGTGTCCGCGGCGGCCATACAGGCGCCCGGGCAGTACGCGATCAGCCCCGCGCCGAACGGGGCGACGTGCTGCGCCAGCACCACATCGGGCACCGGCACCAGCTGCTTGCTGTACAGGCCGTCGTCGAGCATGGCGCGGGCGCCGCTACCGGCCTCCTCGGCCGGCTGGAACAGCACGACCAGCGTGCCCGACCAGCGGTCGCGCCCCTCGGAGAGCAGGTCCGCGGCGCCCAGCAGGCAGGTCACATGGACGTCGTGCCCGCAGGCGTGCATCCGCCCCGGGACGGTGGAGGCGTACGGCACCCCGGAGTTCTCGGTGACCGGCAGCGCGTCCATGTCGGCCCGCAGCAGGACCACCGGGCCCGGTCCGTTGCGCAGCACACCGGTGACGCCGGTGACGCCGATGCCGGTCGTGACGTCGTAGCCGTACGCGGTCAGGCGGCGGGTCACCTCGGCGGCGGTGCGGGTCTCCTGAAAGGCAAGTTCGGGGTGGCGGTGCAGGTCTTCGTAGAGCGCCACGAGGTCCGCGAGGCGGGCGTCGAGCGGTTCCAGGACGGATGCGGGGAAGGGAAGGTCACGGTCGCTCATACGCGCATTCGACCATGCACGGCCGCCGCCGTCTGCCCCCCGGCGCACCCGATCGCACCACGGGCCGCGACCGTGCTCCCTGGCCGGTACGCAGCGGGTCGCCACCCCTCCCCCCGTGACACCACCGCCCCCGCCTGCAACCGTGGATCACCGTGCCTGCGACGTGGCGCAGGGACGACCAAGCCGACGACCGGAGGCTGACGTTGGCCACTTCATCCACCCGTCCGGCGGACGAGCCCGGCGACCTCGCGACCCACCTCATGGAACAGGCCCTGGGCCACCTCTTCTCCGCCGCGCTGCGCACCGCCGCCCACTACCGCATCGCCGACCGGCTCACCGCGGGCCCGCGCACCCCCGAACAACTGGCCGCCGCCACCGACACCCACGCCCCGCACCTGCGCCGCGTCCTGCGGTACCTCGCCGCCCGCGGCATCTTCCGCGAGGACGCCTCGGGCGCGTACCAGCTGACGCCGGCCGCCCGGCAGCTGCGCACCGACGTGCCCGACTCGCTGCACCCCGCCGTCATGATGCTGACCGACGACCTGTTCCTGCGGACCTCCGCCGGCCTGACCGAGGCGGTGCGGCACGGCGGCGCGGCCTTCGAGCGGCTGTTCGGCGCACCTCTCTTCGCCCACCTGGAGTCGGATCCGGCCAAGCGGGAGCTCTTCGACGACGGCATGGCGTCGCTGGCCGCCCCGGTGGACGACGCGGTGGCGGCCGCCTACCCGTTCCCCGGGACCGGCACCGTCGTCGACGTCGGCGGCGGCCGGGGCGGACTGCTGCGCGCGGTGCTGCGCCGCCACCCGCAGGCGACCGGCGTCCTCTTCGACCTGGCGCCGCCGCTGGCCCACCACCTCCTGGACACCGACGACCTGAAGGGCCGCTGGCGCACCCAGGAGGGCGACTTCTTCGCCGCCGTCCCGGAGGGCGGCGACGTCTACGTCCTCAAACACGTCCTGCACGACTGGCCGGACGAGGACTGCCGCCGCATCCTGCGCAGCTGCCGCACGGCGATGGCGGCCGGCCGCCGCCTGCTGGTCGTCGACTCCGTCCTGCCGCCGGGGAACGCGCCGCACTTCGGCAAAACGATGGACGTCGCGATGCTGGCGGTCCTCGACGGCCGGGAACGCAACGCGGACGACTTCGCGGCGCTGCTGTCGGCGAGCGACTTCCGGCTGACGCGGGTGCTGCCGACGGGCGGCTTCCCGTCGATCGTGGAAGCGGTGGCCGACTAGGTCGCATCGTCACCGGCGTGCGTGTCGTGGGCCCGGTGGGCGTGCGCCCCCGACACGCCGCGGCCCCGGCGCCGCCGCTGCCCCCCCGGCCCCCGCGCTCTACTGAGTGCCACCCCACCAGCGGTCGACGAGAGGGGCTGGGGCACCGTGCCGGTTCTGATGCGTGCGCGCAGTCGTGCGGAGGCGCACCGCGCCGCCACTCCACTGGAGCTGTTCTTCGACCTCTGCTTCGTCGTGGCGGTCGCCCAGGCCGGCCGCCAACTGGTGCACGCCCTCGCCGAGGGCCATCCGGGGCACGGCGTCACCGGCTATCTGATGCTGTTCTTCGCCATCTGGTGGGCGTGGGTCAACTTCAGCTGGTTCTCGTCGGCGTACGACACCGACGACGCGCTGTACCGCGTGGTGACCCTCGTTCAGATCGCCGGCGTCCTCATCCTGGCCGCGGGCGTGCCGCGGGCCTTCACCGCCGGGGACTTCCGCATCGTCTGGTTCGGCTATCTGGTGATGCGGCTGGCGCTGGTCAGCCAGTGGCTGCGGGCCGCCCACGGCACCCGGGGCACCGAACGGCGGACCGCGCTCCACTACGCCCTGGGGGTGACCGTCTGCCAGGTCGGCTGGCTGGCGCTGCTGTTCCTGCCCGCGGCCGACGCCCCGTGGGTGTTCATCGTCATGGGCCTGCTGGAGCTGTCGGTCCCGGCGGTCGCCGAACGGGACCGCCGGACCAGCTGGCACCCGCACCACATCGCCGAACGCTACGGCCTGTTCACCATCATCGTGCTGGGCGAGACGGTCTCCGCGGCGACCGTGGCGGTGCAGTCGGCGCTGGACGAGCACCACGACCTGGCCACCCTGCTGCCGATCGCGGCCGGCGGCCTGCTGCTGGTCTTCGCCGCGTACTGGATCTACTTCGCGGTCCCCATCCACCTCCACCTGCGCACCAGCCGCCAGGCGTTCCTGTGGGGCTACGGGCACTACCTGGTGTTCGGCTCGGCCGCGGCGATCGGTGCGGGCATCGAGATCGCAGTGGAGGAGTCGGCCGGCCGGGCCCACCTCTCGGCGTACGCGGCGGCGGCCTGCGCCACGGTGCCGGCCGCGCTCTACCTGTTCACCGTGTGGCTGATCCACTCCCGCCACCAGAAGCGCGGACCGGCCCAGCAGCTGGTCCTGCCGGTCGCCGCCGCACTGGTCCTGGCCTGCACGTTCGCTGGATCGGCGGCGGTGCCGGCGGCGGGCCTGGTGGCGGCGCTGACGGTCGCGGTGGGCGTCACCCTGACAGCCCGCCAGGGCACCGCCCTGGAGGAGGAGTAGCGGCCGCCGGTCGGCCCATCCCGGTTACGGGTGTGAGCGGCGCCCGGCCCGCGCCCCGTCCCCCATTAGCGTGCCGAACGGCCGTACGCGCGCCCGTCCCGCCCGCCCGACCGACCGCCCGCCAGGCGGCCCTGAGCACCCGCTCACCGAGGGCGGCATTCCCGTCCAACTCGGCTGGCACAGACCAGACTTGGGGCACATTCCGGCCAACTTCGGGCGCCCCTGACGCCCCCTCCGGAGCCGCCCGCACACCCCGTCCACCCGGCCAATCCCCGCAATCCCCGCAATCCCCTACCAAAGGTCCACCCGATGTGCGCCGCCGCCCTCGGGCCCTCTACCGTTCACCACAGCCCGCGGAAGCGGCTCCGCCGGAACGCGGTAGGGTGCAGATTGCCCTTTTTATGCCCGGGGGTCCGGCACATTCGCGGTGTCCCACGGGCCGTCCACCCGCCCGTAGCTGAGGAGACGCCAGACATGGCAGCCCGCCACGCTCAGTCCCGTGCGCGCAGGAGACTGTCCCGGCGCAGCAAGGCCGTCAGCGGCCTCGCGCTCTCCACCCTGGTCGGCACCGCCCTCTGGGCCTGGCCGGCATCGGGCGACGACCACAACGGCCGGCCGGACGCCAAGAGCGGTTCGGCCCGGACGGTGTCCAGCCCGAACACCCCCGCGCCCGCACAGGCCGCACCGGAGGCCGCCCGCGGCCTGCGCGCCATCCCCGAGCTCGGCGACGCCGCCCGAAAGCGCATACCGGCCAACGCCCGCCAGGTCCTCGTCGTCACCGGCAAGGGCCCCGACTCGTACGAGTCCAAGGTCGTCCTCTACACCCGCGCGGAAGGGTCGGACCTCTGGCAGGCCGGCCCCGGCTGGGCCGCGCACAACGCCGCCCACGGATGGACCACCCGCCACCACTACGGCGACCTGCGCTCCCCCCAGGGCGTCTACGCCCTCACCGACGCCGGCGGCCGCCTGCCCGCCCCCGACGGCACCAAGCTCCCCTACGACCACAACAGCAGCTTCGTCGCCCATGGCACCGGCGTCGAGGGCGAGCCGCTGGCCGGCGCCTTCGACTACGTCATCGCCATCAACTACAACCGCGTCCCGGGCACGTCCCCGCTGGACGGCCAGCGGCCGCTCGGCGACGAAAAGGGCGGCGGCGTCTGGCTGCACGTGGACCACGACGGCCCCACCCAGGGCTGCGTCAGCCTCAAGCCCCAGGTGATGCGCGAACTGCTGCGCACCCTCGACCCGGAACTCCACCCGGTCGTCGTGATGGGTCCGGCCGGCAACTGAGCGGCATCCGCGTGGTACGCATGGCCCCATGACTGACGCGCGGCAACACCAGCGGCACCAGGGGGGCGAGGACACCCCTCACCCCTCGGGCCCGCACGACGCCCTGACCGACGTCCCCGGCCTGCGGGTCGGCCACGCCCAGCGCATCGGCGACGGCTGGCTCACCGGCACCACCGTCGTCCTCGCCCCCGAAGGCGGCGCCGTCGCCGCGGTCGACGTACGCGGCGGCGGTCCGGGCACCCGGGAGACCGACGCCCTCGACGCCCGCAACCTCGTCCAGCGCGTCGAGGCCGTCGTCCTGACCGGCGGCTCCGCGTTCGGGCTCGACGCCGCGTCTGGTGTCGTCGCCTGGCTGGAGGAGCAGGGCCGCGGCTTCCGGGTCGGCCCGGATCCGGCCCAGGTCGTCCCCGTCGTCCCCGCCGCCGCCCTCTTCGACCTGGGCCGCGGCGGCGACTGGCGGGCCCGCCCGGACGCCGCCCTGGGCCGCGCGGCCGTCGAGGCCGCCGCCCGGACCACCCCCGGTTCACCCGTACCCCAGGGCAACGTCGGCGCCGGCACCGGCTCGGTCGTCGGCGGTTTCAAGGGCGCCGTCGGCACCGCCAGCGCGGTCCTGCCGTCCGGCATAACCGTCGCCGCGCTCGCCGCCGTCAACGCCGCGGGCTCCTTCGCCGACCCGCACACCGGCGCCCTGCACGGCGCCCGCGGCCCGCTCCCGGACCCCGAGGTCCACGCGGCCGCCCGGCGCCGCCTCGCGCAGGCCCGGGAGATCTCCGCGGCCCGGTCCGCCGCGTCGGTCCACCCGCCCCTGAACACCACCCTCGCGGTGGTGGCCACGGACGCCGACCTCACCCGCTCCCAGGCCCACAAGCTCGCCGGCACCGCCCACGACGGCCTGGCCCGCGCCGTCCGCCCCGCCCACCTCCTCAACGACGGCGACACGGTCTTCGCGCTGGCCACCGGCGCCCGCCCGCTCGCCACCGCGGAGGCCCTGGCCGACCCCGTCTTCAGCGTCCACCTGCAAGCCGGCGCCCTGAACGACATCCTCGCCACCGGCGCCGACGTCCTGGCCCGGGCCATCGCCAAGGCTGCCCGCGCCGCCACCACGGTGGACGGCCCCGGCGGCGTCTTCCCCTCGTACCCGGACCTGTACGGCCCGGCCGACAGCGGGCGGACAGACTCATAGGGCCGGACGACCGGCCCTAAACGCCCACCGCCCCCAGCAACGTCCCGGCCACGTACGTGACGCCCATGGCCAACGCGCCGCCCGCCACGTTCCGCAGCACCGACGGCCCCACCGGAGCCGGCCCCAGGCGTGCGCTGGTCCAGCCGCACAGGGCCAGCGCCGCGAGCACCGCGACCACCGTGATCCACAGTCGCGCGCCCGCCGACGGCAGCACGATGGCCAGCAGCGGCAGCAGCGCGCCCGCCGTGAAGGCGAGGAAGCTGGCGCCCGCCGCGTGCCAGGGGTTGGTGAGCTCGTCGGGGTCGATGCCCAGTTCCACCTCGGCGTGGGCGCGCAGCGCGTCGTGCTCGGTCAGTTGCTCGGCGACTTCCCGGGCCAGTTCGGAGCCGATTCCCTTGCCTTCCAGCAGTTCCGTCAGTTCCTGGAGTTCGGCCTGCGGTTCGGTGGCCAGTTCGCGTTTCTCCAGGGCCAGTGCGGCCTTCTCGGAGTCGCGTTGGGTGGAGACCGACACGTACTCGCCGGCCGCCATGGACATCGATCCGGCCAGCAGTCCGGCGAGCCCGGCGGTGAGCAGGGTGGCCCGCGAGTCGGTGGCGCCGGCCACGCCGACGACCAGTCCGGCGGTGGAGACCACCCCGTCGTTGGCCCCGAGGACCGCCGCCCGCAGCCAGTTGAGGCGGCTGCCCAGTCCGGCGCCGTGCGCCTCGTCGTGCTCCGGTGTCTGAAGAGTCACCGGTCGAGCGTCTCATCCGGGTCCGGCCGCCGGGGTTCTGCCTCGCCCGATGCCCGCGCGTCGGGCCGAAGCGGCCGGTGGTAGAAACGGCTGTATGTCCGCATCGCCGCCCCCCACACCGCCGCCGTCCCGGTCCGGCCGGCGCGCTGCCGCGCCGTCGGGTACGGAGCCGCCGCCTCCGCCGCCGCCCACGTTGGTGCAGCCGGGGCCTCCGCAGCCCGCGACCGCACGTCAGGAACCCGCACGCCGGGAGCCGGTACGGCGTCGCCGGCTGTGGTGGCACCGGTTGATATTCGGGCTCTGGTACCGGCCGGTCGAGGTGTTCGACGAGGCGCGGGACCGCAGCGCGTGGGGTGCGGCGGTGCTGCTGTGCCTGATCAGCGGTGGGATCGGGATCGTGTCGGTGGACGCGTTCCGGGCCCAGTGGACGGCGAACCGTACGGCGGGGCTGCAGTTGGCCGGGATGGCCGAGGCGGGGGTGCTGCTCGCCAGTCTGGGGCTGGGGGCGGTCACGCATGCGATAGCGCGGACGCTCGGCGGCAACGGGCGGTTCGCGCCGACCGCGAGCCTGTTCGTGGTGGTCTTCTGGGTGACGGATCTGCCCCGGTTGGCCATCGCGGGCTGGCTGCCGACGAGTTCCACGTTCGTCCAGGCCGCCACGTGGACGACCTGGGGGTTCGGCTACTTCCTCGCGGTGCTGCTGATACGCGGTCAGCACCACCTGCCGACCCGAAAGGCGGCGGCCTCGGTATCGGTCCAGATGCTGGCGGCACTGGCGTTGCTGAAGCTGGGGCCGGTGAACTGAGCCGGGCGCGCCCCTTTGCCGGTGCACCCGGCGGTCCGACGGTGGGTCAACTACGGCTGGTGAGCTGCCTTACGAGGTCGTCGAAGGCTCGGCGTTCGGCGGGGGTGAGGTCCACGTTCTCGGAGGCGGGGCCGCCGGGGCCGGTCTGGCGCGGGACCGCGTCGAGGCGGGCCCGGGAGCGGGGCGGCCGCTGCCGGGAGGAGGCGGCGGCCCCGGGGTTCCCGCGCCGGGTGAGTCTGATCAGGCCGACTGCCCAGAGGACGACGACGACCAGCAGAATGCCTAGGCCGATCTGCTGGAGAATCGAAACGGAGGGGAGCATGCTGTTCCTCCCGAACAAGTGGGCGCTGGGCAAGCCCCCAGTAGACACCACGCGCCACGGCTTCCAACAGGGGATCTTGGGTCGTAAATCGTGAAGTGACACATCTCCTATGACATTTCCCCGCATTTCCGGCACCATACGCGTATCGCCCGTCCGTCTTGCGGTGCGCCCGCGGCCCTCCCGCAGTGGCGCGCCACCGGCCGCACCGGCGCACTGCCGCGCCTCCCGTTGGACACCGCGGCGACTTCCCTCCACCGCGGGCGGTCGCGAACGATGGCGGCACCCCGTCCGCGACGTGAGGAGTGCACCCGTGCCCCGACAGCACCACCGGACCGCCCCCCGCGCCCTCGACGGCGTCCTCGTGGCCGACTTCAGCCGGGTGCTGGCCGGCCCGCTCGCCGCCGCCACGCTCGCCGACCTGGGGGCCGAGGTCATCAAGGTCGAGCGGCCGGGCACCGGCGACGACACCCGCTCCTGGGGGCCGCCGTTCGCCGCCGGGGGCACCGCGGCGTACTTCGACGCCGCGAACCGCTCCAAGCGCGGCCTGGCGCTGGACCTGGGCGATCCGGAGGAAGCGGCCGCGGCCCGGGAATTGGCCCGGCGGGCGGACGTCCTGATCGAGAACTTCCGCCCCGGGTCGCTCGCCAAGTACGGCCTGGACCCGGCGGCCACCCTGGCGGCCAACCCGGGGCTGGTGCACTGCACCATCACCGGCTTCGGCTCCGGCGCGGGGGCGGCGCTGCCCGGGTACGACTTCGTGGTCCAGGCGGTGGGCGGACTGATGAGCATCACCGGCGAGCCCGGCGGGGCGCCGCTGAAGGCGGGGGTGGCGCTGGTGGACGTGCTGACCGCGAAGGACGCCGCGACGGGCATCCTCGCGGCGCTGCGGCACCGCGACCGGACCGGCGCGGGGCAGCTGGTGGAGGTCAATCTGCTCTCGTCGCTCCTGGGGTCGCTGGTGAACCAGGCGTCCGGCTACCTGGCCACCGGGCGGGATCCGGAGCCGATGGGCAATCGCCATCCGAGCATCGCCCCGTACGAGACGTTGGCGTGCCGGGGCGGGCTGCTGGCCGTGGCGGTGGGGAACGACCGTCAGTTCCGGGCACTGGCGGGGGCGCTGGGGGTGCCGGAGCTGGCGGAGGACGCGCGGTTCCGGCGGAACCAGGACCGGGTGCAAAACCGTACAGATCTCATCAAAATACTGGAAAGCCGGCTGGCCGCCGACACGCCGCGGGACTGGACCGAGCGGCTGACGGCGGCGTCGGTGCCGTGCGGGCCGGTCAACAGCCTCTCCGAGGCGCTGGAGTTGGCGGCGCGGCTCGGTCTGGACCCGATCGCCCAGGTCGGCGCGGGGCGGATCCCCCAAGTCACCAGCCCGTTGCGGCTGTCGGGCACGCCGGTGGCCCAACCCGTCGCGCCGCCCCGCCTGGACGAAGACGGCACGGCACTGCGAACCTGGCTGTCGGGGCCGGGCGACCGACCCCTGCCGCCGCGAATGTGACCTTCGTCACAACATGGTCCCACCCGCAACCAAATCCGCCCGTAGGTGCTGTTTACCAGCACGGAATCACAACACCCCTGTATGGAGCAGCTCGTGACATCGCCGGACAACCCCGCGCCCGCCCAGTCCCGCACCGCCCACCAGCCGCTTCAGACCGAGGCGCGGGATTCCGCCGCACCCCGCCGCACCCGCCGGATGCGGCGCACGCTGGCGGTCACCGCCCTGCTCGCCGCGGGCGCACTGTCCCTGACCGCGTGCGGGGGCGACGCCGAGGCGGGCGGCCAAGGCGACGGCAAGAACGGCCAGGCCGGCGCGGACGCCGCGGCCGCCAAGGACGCCTCCGACGCCAAGATCCAGGTCACGTCGAAGGACGGCGCCACCGACGCCAGCATCAACGACACCGGGGTGAAGGTCACCGGCGGCAAGTTGACGGACGTGAAGCTCACCGCCGTCGACACCGGCAAGGACGTCTCCGGCGCCATATCGTCGGACGGCTCCTCGTGGAAGCCCGGCGCGCAGCTGGACCGCGGCACCAAGTACAAGCTCGTGGCGAACGCCAAGGACGCCAAGGGCCGCCCGGCGACCGAGAATGCGACCTTCTCCACGGTCTCGTCGGCCAACAGCTTCATCGGCTCGTTCACGCCCGACAACGGCAAGACCGTCGGCGTCGGCATGCCGGTGTCCTTCAACTTCGACAAGCCGATCGCCAACCAGAAGGACGTCCGGTCCCACATCACGGTGACCTCCAGCAGCGGCCAGCAGGTCGTCGGCCACTGGTTCGGCAACCAGCGCCTGGACTTCCGGCCGCAGGACTACTGGAAGGCCGGCTCCAAGATCACCATGAAGATCGACCTGGACGGCGTGAAGGGCGGTCCGGGCATCACCGGCGTGCAGTCCAAGACGGTGAACTTCACCATCGGGCGCTCGCAGGTCTCCACGGTCGACATGAACACCCAGACCATGACCGTCAAGCAGGACGGCAAGGTCCTCAAGTCCATCCCGATCTCCGGCGGCAGCCCCGACCACCCGACCTACAACGGCCAGATGGTGATCTCGGAGAAGTTCGAGCAGACCCGGATGGACGGTTCGACGGTCGGCTTCGGCGGCGAGTACGACATCAAGGACGTGCCGCACGCCATGCGCCTGTCGTCGTCCGGCACCTTCATACACGGCAACTACTGGGGCAACTCGTCGATCTTCGGCCGCACCGGCACCAGCCACGGCTGCGTCGGCCTGGAGGACAACAAGGGCGGCGGTGGCGACACCCCGGCCAAGTGGTTCTACAGCAACTCGCTGATCGGCGACGTGGTGATCGTGAAGAACTCCCCGGACAAGACCGTCAAGCCCGACAACGGCCTCAACGGCTGGAACATGTCCTGGTCGGAGTGGACCGCGGGCAGCGCCTCCTGACGCCCGGCCGCACCCGCTGAACCATCCGCACGAGGCGGTGACCGCTCCTCCCAGGAGGGCGGTCACCGCCTCGTCGTGCACCGGGCGGGACTACGCCCGCCGCTCCCGGGCGTGCAGCAGTTCCACCACTCCCGCGAAGCTCTCCTGGCCGTGGCCGTCCGCCACCCGGCGCTTCATCAGCTCCCACAGCGGGCCGAACAGTTCCGTGCTGACGCCCTGCGCCCGGCTGACGTCGCCGATCGCGTCGTGCGAGACCTGCATGGCGAGGTTGGAGCCGGTGGCGCCGTAGTCCCCGGAGTCCACCTGCGCCGCCATTTCCGGCAATTGGTTCTCGGCCATCGCCCGCAGCCACGGCACCAGCAGATCCCGGGTGAATGCGGTGACGTCCCCGTCCGCCGAACGCAATAGCGCGGCCGCGTGCAGAAAACCGCCGAACATGCCGTACATTCCGCCCAGCAGAGCGAGGTCGTTGAGCGGCGCCAGCCCCGGATCCGTGCCCAGATAAACGCTCCTCGCAAAGGTGTCCAGCGCCCCGCGGGAAGCCTCGAAAGCGTCCTTCGCGCCGCTGTAGAGCACAAAGGCCGACGGCGTTCCGATGATGTCCGGAACGGCCATGATGCCGCCGTCGAGATAATCCGCGCCGAGGTCGGAAACCCGGTCCGCCAGCGCCCGCGCCTCGGCCGGCGAACCATTGGTCACATTGACCACGACCCGGCCCTTCAGCGCCGCACCGGCGCCGTCGGCCGCCAGCAGCGGCGCCACGTCGGCGTAGTCCAGGATGCAGACGATCACGACCTCGCCCGCCGCGATCGCCCCGGCCGGGGATTCCGCGCGCCGGGCGCCCTTTTCCACCAGCCCGTCGGCTTTGTGCGCCGTACGGTTCCACACGGTCACCGGAGAACCGGCCGCCAGGAGGGCCGTCGCCAGTGCCGTTCCCATATCGCCCAGACCCAGTACCGCGACACTCGGCCGCGTCGTTTCCCGGACCGTGTGCGCCACCGAATCCGCCACCGAATTTTCTGCCGTGTTCTCTGCCGCGTTCTCTGCTGAATTCTCCACTGCCATAACGGAACTGCGCTCCCGCCTCATTCACACCGATCTCTTGTCGATCAGTCTTGGCGGGAGCGCAGTTCCGGACAAGTACCCACTCTTTAGTGCGTGGTTACCTCGCGGTGCGTGCTCACCTGGGGGTGCGCGGCGTCGGCCGCCGGTCCGCCCGTGCCCGGTGCCTCCGCCGCCGGCGTCCGGAAGCGCTTGAGGAGGACGACCAGGGCGGCGCCGACCGCGGTGCCGGCGGCGATGGCCAGGAGGTAGAGCAGCGGCTGTCCGATCAGCGGGACGACGAAGACGCCGCCGTGCGGGGCGCGGAGGGTGCAGCCGAAGGCCATCGACAGGCCGCCGGTGACCGCGCCGCCGGCCATCGCGGAGGGAATGACCCGCAGCGGGTCGGCGGCGGCGAACGGGATGGCGCCCTCGGTGATGAAGGACGCGCCCAGCACCCAGGCGGCCTTGCCGTTCTCCCGTTCGGCCCGGGTGAAGAGGCGGCCCCGTACGGTCGTGGCGAGCGCCATCGCCAGCGGCGGGACCATTCCGGCCGCCATCACCGCGGCCATCACCTTCAGACTGCCCGGATTGGGGTTGGCCAGGCCGCCGACGGCGAAGGCGTAGGCGACCTTGTTGAGCGGTCCGCCCAGGTCGAAGCACATCATCAGGCCCAGGAGCACGCCGAGTATCACGGCGTTGGCGCCGGAGAGGCCGGACAGCCAGCCGGTGAGGGCCTTCTGGAGCGCGGCGATCGGCTTGCCGACCACCAGGAACATCAGGAAGCCGACCACCGCCGAGGAGACCAGCGGGATGACCACCACCGGCATGATGCCCCGCAGCACCGGCGGCACGTCGATCCGCTGGATCGCCCGCACCACCGCGCCCGCCAGCAGACCGGCGATCAGCCCGCCCAGGAAGCCGGCGTTGACGGTGAGCGCGACGGCCCCGCCGACGAAGCCGGGCACCAGGCCGGGCCGGTCCGCCATCCCGTACGCGATGAAGCCGGCCAGGACCGGGACAAGGAAGCCGAAGGCGGTGCTGCCGATCTGGAAGAGCAGCGCCGCCCAGCTGGCCGACTCGGTCCACAGGAAGTGGTCGGCGACCGACGGCGCCTTGTCGACCGTGTAGCCGCCGATCGCGAAGGCCAGGGCGATCAGCAGACCGCCCGCGGCGACGAACGGCACCATGTGGCTCACCCCGGTCATCAACCAGGTGCGGAGCCGGGTGGCATAGCCGTCGGTGGTCTCGGCGCCCCTGTCCATGGGGGCGGTGGCGGGTGCCGGTGCGGCGGCGGTTCCGCCCCGGGCGGCCTTCTCCCGCACCTCGGCGATGAGTTCGGCGGGGCGGTTGACGCCGGCCTTCACCCCGACGTCGACGAGCGGCTTGCCGGCGAACCGCTCCCGGTCCCGCACCTCGACGTCATGGGCGAAGATCACGCCGTCGGCCGCCGCGACCAGCTGCGGGTCGAGCCGTTGGAAGCCGGCCGATCCCTGGGTCTCCACGGTGAGTTCGACACCGGCCGCCCGCGCGGCCTTCTCCAGGGACTCGGCGGCCATGTAGGTGTGCGCGATGCCGGTGGGGCAGGAGGTGACGGCGACGATGCGGAAGGGGGCGGGCGTCGCGGACTCGGGGGCGGTGGGCTCGGGGGTGGGGGCTGCGGCTTCGGGCTCGGGCGCGGACTCGGGCTCAGGGGCGTCCGCAGGGCGCGGAGTCTCCGGTTCCGGTTCCTCGCCCCGGATGAGCGCCGCCGCCCGCGCCGGCGCGGTCTCCGACCGCAGCGCGCCGGTGAACGTCTCGTCCATCAACTGGCGCGCGAGCGACGACAGGATCGACAGATGGTCCGCGTCGCCGCCCGTAGGGGCCGCGATCAGGAAGATCAGGTCGGCCGGGCCGTCCGCGGCGCCGAAGTCGATGCCGGCCGCGCTGCGCCCGAAGGCCAGCGTCGGCTCCGTGACGTGCGCGCTGCGGCAGTGCGGGATGCCGATGCCGCCGTCCAGGCCGGTCGGCATCTGGGCCTCGCGGGCGGCCACGTCCGCCAGGAAGCCCTCCAGGTCGGTGACCCGCCCGGCGGCGGCCATCCGCTCCGCCAGCGCCCGGGCGGCGGCGTCCTTCGTTGCGGCGGACAGGTCGAGGTCGACCAGATCCGCGGTGATCAGCTCACTCATCGCGGGCTCCCTTGCGCGCGGTACCGCCGTGCGGGCGGTGGGGACGGGGTGCGGGGGGATCGGGTACCGGCTCCGTCAACGCCCGGCCGAGCGGCACCCCGGCGGTCACCGCGACCCGCTCCGGGGCCAGGTCCGCGGGCGTCGGCATCAGGCTGCCGGGCAGTTGTACGGCCGCCGCGCCGTGCGCCACCGCCGCCGCCAGCGCCGCGGCGCCGGTGCCGCCCGCGGCGAGGAAACCGGCGAGCGAGGCATCCCCGGCGCCGACGTTGCTGCGTACGGTGGCGACCGGGGCACTGCCGAAGCGGGCGCCGTCCGCGTCCACCAGGAGCTGCCCGTCCGCGCCCAGCGACGCCAGGACGGCCCGGGCGCCCCAGGAGCGCAGTTCCTCGGCGGCCTCGACCGCGTCGCCGACGGTCACCAGGGGGCGGCCGACGGCCTGGGCCAGTTCCTCGGCGTTCGGTTTGACGACGTCGGGGCGTTCGCGGAGTGCCGCGGCCAGTGACGGGCCCGAGGTGTCCAGGGCGATCCGGGCGCCGGCGCGGTGCGCCCGGGCGACCAGCTCGGCGTACCACTCGGGTGCCAGGCCGCGCGGCAGGCTGCCGCAGCAGGCGATCCAGTCGGCGCCGGCGGAGCGCTCACCGACCGCGGCCAGCAGCGCCTCGGACTCGTCGGCGGTCAGTTCGGGACCGGCCGCGTTGATCTTCGTGAGGGTGCCGTCGGGTTCGGCGACGGCGATGTTGGAACGGGTCTGCCCGGCGACCGGGACGCCCGCCACGTCGATGCCCTCGTCCCGCAGCAGCCCGGCCAGCGCCGCGCCCGCGGGGCCGCCCAACGGCAGGACGGCGAGGGTGCGGTGGCCGGCGGCGGCGACCGCCCGGGAGACGTTGACGCCCTTGCCGCCGGGGTCGACCCGGTCGGCGGTGGCCCGTAGGACGGCGCCGCGCTCCAGCACCGGGATCTCGTAGGTGCGGTCCAGGCTGGGGTTGGGGGTGACGGTGAGGATGATCATGGGTGTACCGGTCCGGCGGTGAGGGGGGTGCGGGCGCCTCGGCGGGTCCGCGGGCGGGCCCCGGCGGCCGGGCCGGTCGCGGTGAGCCCGGTGGCGCCCAGGGGGATGAGGGTCGCGGTGGCGCCCGTGGGGACGGGGCTGTTGGCGGCGCCCAGGGGGACGGGGGTCGCGGTGGGCGGCGTCATGCGCGGATCACTTCCGTGCCGGCGCGTTCGATGGCGAGGGCGTCCTCGGGGCTCAGCCCGGTGTCGGTGATCAGCAGGTCGACGTCCGAGAGGTCGCCGAAGCGGGCGAAGTGCTGCTGCCCGAACTTGGCGGAGTCGGCGAGCAGCACCACTCGGCGGGCGGCGGCGATCAACGCCCGCTTGACCGCGGCCTCGGCGAGGTCGGGGGTGGTCAACCCGCCTTCCAGGGAGAAGCCGTTGGTCGCCAGGAAGAGCACGTCGGCGTTGATCTCCCGGTAGGCGCGCAGCGCCCAGTCGTCGACCGCGGCCCGCGTACGGTGCCGGATCCGGCCGCCCACGAGGTGGAGGGTGAGGCCGGGGTGGTCGGCCAACCGCGCGGCGACCGGCAGGCCGTGGGTGACCACGGTCAGCTCGGCCTCCAGCGGGATCTCGGCGGCGAGCCGGGCGGCGGTGGTGCCGGCGTCGAGGATCACACTGCCGGGCCCCTCGCCGCCGGGCAGTTCGGCGAGCGCGGCCCGCGCGATGCGCTGCTTCTCGTCGGCGGCGACCGCGTCCCGCTCGGCGAGGTCGGGCTCGAAGTCCAGCCGGCCGGCCGGGATGGCGCCGCCGTGCACCCTGCGGACCAGACCGGCACGGTCCAGCGCCTTCAGATCGCGCCGGACGGTCTCGGCGGTGACCTGGAACTCCTCGGCGAGGGAGAGCACATCGACCCGCCCGCTCTCACGGGCGAGCCGCAGGATTTCTTGCTGGCGCTCGGGTGCGTACATCTGTGTCTGTGTCCGTTCCATGCCCGAACCTGTGGTTTCACCGGGATGCTACGCCCGGTGTTCCACCAAGTAAACAGATACGGGCATCCAGTCGGACCCAAACGGGCATGGCGCCCACACCCGTCAGCGCGACGCGCCCCCCTCCCCTCCCCGGCGGAACCGCCCGCAGACACAAAGCAGACACAAAGGAGCCCCGACGCCACTACGGCACCGGGGCTCGCCCCACATGGGTTCAGGTTCACTGCACGATCGACATCACCGCGCGAACCGCATCGCTTCACGCTCGACACCACGGCATGATCGGCATCGCTTCAGGATCGGCTGGACGCTCGCATCACGGCACGCTCGGCACCACGGCACGCTCGCCGATATCACCGCACGCCTGCGACATCGCCGCACACACGCCACGCATCCCCGCGCCGTCCGCCCCGCACCGGGACGGGCGCCCGCCTCATGGGCGCACCCGGCACGGGCCGCCACCGGGGAGGGGACGCGGCTCAGGCCGCCGCGTCGAACCCGGTATCCCGCGCCATCCGCTTCAGCTCCAGCAGCGCGTGCTTCTCGATCTGGCGGATCCGCTCACGGGTCAGACCGTGCTGCTTGCCGACCTCGGTCAGCGTCCGCTCGCGGCCGTCCTCGATGCCGTAGCGGGACCTGATGATCGACGCGGTGCGCTGGTCGAGGCGGTCGATCAGGTCCTCCAGCTCCTCGCTGCGCAGCAGCGTGAGCACCGACTGCTCGGGCGAGGCCGCGGAGGTGTCCTCCAGCAGGTCGCCGAACTGGGTGTCGCCGTCGTCGTCGACCGACATGTTCAGGCTGACCGGGTCGCGGGCCCAGTCCAGGACGTCGGTGACCCGGGAGGCCGTGGAACCCAGCTCGCCGGCGACCTCCTCCGGCTCCGGGTCGCGACCGTTCTCGCGGTTGAACTCGCGCTGCACCCGGCGGATCCGGCCGAGCTCCTCGACGAGGTGGACGGGGAGCCGGATGGTGCGGGACTGGTCGGCGATGGAGCGGGTGATGGCCTGGCGGATCCACCACGTCGCGTAGGTCGAGAACTTGAAGCCCTTGGCGTAGTCGAACTTCTCGACGGCGCGCACCAGGCCGGCGTTGCCCTCCTGGATCAGGTCGAGCAGCGGGAGGCCGGAGCGCGGGTAGCGGCGGGCCACGGCGACGACCAGGCGCAGGTTGGACCGGATGAAGACGTCCTTGGCCCGTTCGCCTGCGGCGGCCAGCGCTTCGAGCTCTTCACGGTCGGCGCCTACGGCGTTGCCGTCGGTGATCTCGCCATCCAGGATCTGCTGGGCGTACACGCCCGCCTCGATGGTCTGCGACAGCTCCACCTCCTTGGCCGCGTCGAGCAGCGGCGTGCGCGCGATCTCGTCGAGGTACATGCCGACCAGGTCGCGGTCGGCGATGTCTCCGCCTGCTGCGCGAACGCTGTTGGCCTGGCCAGAGCCGGTGGTGCTGGCCTGACGACGGGCGACGGCACGGGTTGCCATGCGGGTGCTCCCTTTGCGCTGAGTCGGTCGCGGGACAGTGGGGCGGGTCGTCGGTCTGTGGACCTCCAAGGGGACCGAACCGGCTGACCCGTCCGAAGGAAACAACGGCTGGAATCCGGACAGAATTCCCAAGCCGCGCCCCGATTTTTCTGATCATGCAGTACCCTGCGCCGTCACGAGGGAGGACAGATGTCGACTGAACGCGGGGAAGTGCAGGTCAGAGCGGGCGCCGAGACGGACCTCACAGCCCTTACGGATCTTTACAATCACTACATCCGTGAGACGGCCATCACATTCGACACGGAGCCCTTCAGCCCCGCACAACGTCGCCCGTGGTTGCTCTCCCACCCCAAAGACGGCCCGCACCGCCTTCTGGTTGCGCAGTCCGCAGGAGAGGGGGACGGCTCCCTCCTCGGCTACGCCACCAGCAGCGCCTTCCGCCCCAAGGGCGCGTACGCGACCTCCGTGGAAACGACCGTGTACTGCGCGCCGGAAGCCGCCGGCCGGGGCGTCGGCACGCTCCTGTACCGGGCGCTCTTCGCGGCGCTGGCCGACGAGGACGTGCACCGCGCCTACGCCGGGATCACCCAGCCCAACGAGGCGTCCGTCCGCCTGCACGCCCGCTTCGGCTTCCGCCCCCTCGGCACGTTCACCGAGGTGGGCCGGAAGTTCGGTCGCTACTGGGACGTCGCCTGGTACCAGAAGGACCTGCGGTAGCCGCCCGGCGCCGCCGGCCGCTCCGGTTGCCGGTGCCGGCGCCCGGGTGTCGCCTGGACTGGAAGAGGGGCGAACGAGAGGAGCCCGTCATGGACCAGCACGCGCACGGCGACCGGCCCGCCCGCCGGGGCGGTCCGCCCGAAGACCGGGCCGCCCGCTCACACGGCACCGTCGAACCGGAACACGGCGCGTCGGCCTCCGGTCCCGCGGAGCGCTCGGCGGCCGACATGGTGCGCCGCATCCCGCTCTCCGTGGCGCTCCCGGTGATCGCGGCGCTCTGCTTCGGCTGCTACACGATCTGGATGCACCACGCGGGCGGGGCCAAGGGCGGCCAGGCCGCCCTCCTCGGACTGATCGCGGCCGTGGTCACCGGGATCCTGGGCGTGACGCTGGTGCACTTCCAATCGACCATGATCACCGAGACCCGCGCGCTGGCGTACGGCGCGCTCTTCGGGGCGTCGATGGGCTGGCTCTACTCCCTCGGCGGCAGCGCGCCGTCGGTGCTGAAGTCGACGGTGTGGGGTCTGGTCATGGGCATCTTGATGTTCATCGCCTCGCTCTACGTCTTCCGCACCCACCGCGAGCGCGAACCGCACGGCCTGCACCGCCCCCGCAAGCCGCACGAGGCCGGACACCACCTCCACGCCGCACACTGAGCACGGCGGCCACGCGCACCGAGCGCACCAGGGGCAACGGGAGCGGCGGGGGCCCCGGGGGAGCGAGGGGAGTGTCGCGAGCGGCGGGCGCGCCAGGAGACGCCAATCGGCTTGACCTCAGCCGCACTTGAGGTTCTAGCGTCCTCCCCATGGCACCCACCCAGAAGCCCTCCCAGTCCCCCGCGCACGCGCCGGAGCCCGCCGACGCGTCGCCGTCGCCGGCCCCGCCACCGGTCCCGTCCACCGGCCCGGTCTTCACCCCGAAGGAGCGCGCCTACCTCGCCGACCAGCCACTGGCCCGTCTGGCGACCACGGGCCCGAACGGCGGGCCGCAGGTACGCCCGGTCGGCTTCGTCCTCAACGACGACGACACCCTCGACATCGGCGGGCCGGCGCGCCCGCAACGTCGGCTGATCCGCACGCCCACCGCAGACCGCCCGCCGCAAACCGCAAACCACCCCCGGCTCACCGCTCACCGCTCACGGCTCCCGGCTCACGCGTCCAGGACTTCCGGGTCCTCCGATGTCCGCCGTATCGTGCGCAGCGGTCGGCCCGGCCGCCAGATCTCCAGCTTCATGAACGGCGCCTCGACGGACGTCCGCACCACCTCCGTCAGCAGCGCCCGGAAGAGGTGGAACGGCTCCGGCGGCTTCGCCTCCGCCGCGTAACGCGCCTTCAGCCCCGGCTCGGTCACCTCGACCGCCCGCCCGGAGACCCGTATGTCGCCCCCGGCCAGGTCCGCCCCCGGGCCGGGGTTGACGTGCAACCCGAAGCGGGGGTCCCGCCGCAGGTCCAGCACCTTGCGCGAGCCCGCCATCATGCCCAGCCACAGCTCGCCGTGACGGAAGTCCGCCTCCAGTCCGGTCAACCGCGGCGCACCGTCCTTGCGCAGCGTGGCCAGGACATGGTGCCGGTACAGCCCGAACCGCTCCCGCACCGCCGCGGCGAACTCCGGCACCTCCGCCTCCACGGTCGCCCAGCCGACCGCGTCACCCCCGCTCGCCGATCCGTCCCCGACCCGTCGCCCGTTCGCTCTCGTCATGCCGTCCAGGCTCCCGCCCATACCCGACACCCCCCGTCCGGATTTCCGATCCCGTCCTCGCCCGCACCCCTCGATCCCGCACCAACGCCCACGCCCCCGCCCACTTCCGACTACTTCCGACCGCTTCCGCACGCCTCCCTCCGCACCCAACGCCCCACCGCACCGCCTGACTTCAGCGTGCCACCCGCCACTGACAACGCCCGGCACCCGGCCCCGCGACAGCGGCCCCGCCGCCCACCGCCCACCGCTTGTGGCGCCGCGCCCTACGCCTGCCGCCGTAAGACCAACGCCGTAGTCCCGCAGGCCCGTTGAGGATCCGTCCGCGGCCCGTTACCCGGCTCCGGAGAGCGGTCCTAGCCTCGGGCCATGGATACGACGAGCGGCACACTCGACGAAGCCCTGGAGCGCCTCCACACCACCGGCCCCGAGTTCAACGGGTACCTCAGCAACCACGGCCCGATGGCCGTGGAGGCCCTGATCCGGCACGGCCAGGCACGCACCGTCCACCGCTGGCTCGACGTCTACGCCACCCGCCTGGAGGACGTACCGAGCACACGGACCGCGATCACCGACGCCAACTGGCAGGAGGCGCTGGGCGATCCGCGCCGGGTCACCGACTGGACCGCGTACCTGACCCGCCAGGTCGCCGAACGCCCCTGGCGCGAGGTGCTCGCCGAGTGGTGGCCCCGGCTGCTGCCCGGTATCGCGGGCGCCGCCACCCACCCGGTGATCCGCGTCGGCCACGCCGTACGCACCCTTCTGGAACAGGGCGAAGAGGAGCCGCGGATCGCCGAGTTGGCGCACGCCATCGGCTACTGGGCGGCCCGCCACACCACCCTGCCGGTGTCCGTGCGCCCCAGCGGCGCCACCGCCCCCGACGACGCGCTGGCCGCCCTCCCGCACGTCGCCGACCAGCGGGCGTCGGCCGTCGACGGACTGGCCCAGCTCCCCGGCACCGCGGGCTGGCTGACCGCCGCCGAGTCGCTGCACGCGCCGCAGAGCCCCGACGACGCCCGCGACCAGCTGGCCGCGCTGGTGCGGGCCGCCACCCACCGCTACCTCGACTACGGCCACGGCAACGCGGTCATGCTGGTCCACGCGGCCACCGCGCCCAACGCCGTCCTGCGCACCCTCCCGGCACTCCCCCGCGAGCTGTGGGCGGCCTCGCTCGGGGCGGCCTGGACGGCGAGCGCCGCGCTCACCTCCGTCTACAGCCCCGACGAGCCGCTGCCGGCCCTCAAGGCCGGGCCGCTCACCCCGGAGGAGGTCTTCGAGCGGGCCGCCGCGCACGGCGACGCGCACGCGATCAAACTGACCGACACCGCTCTCGACGTCGCGTCCCGGACCGCGGACGGCGACGACCGCGCGCTGCTGGCCGCACTCCGCTCCCTGGACCTGATCACGCCGGGCGAGGACTGATCAACGCCGGAAGGACACCCCGAGCTCCAACGGGCGGCCGGGAGGCCCTCTCCGGGGACGCAGCCGTGGGTGCCCGGCCGGGCACCCACCAGGCACTCGCCGGGGCATCGCCACAACGACAGCACGCCCGACCGAAGCCCGACCTGGCCGAGAAATGGCGTCGACATTAACGACATAACGGTGTAACGGCGTCACACTGGCGTTAAGCCGATGCCGCGCGACGATGCCCGCCACCCCGCGCGGTCCACGCCCATGTCAGACCCGGATTCCCCGCATCCGGATCTCCCGCACATCGAACGCCCGTCGACACCGGGCCGCCCCGACCGCTCCCGACCGGAAGGGCCATTCTCAGCCGGACCAGTATTGTTAAATGTTCAATAAATCTCCGGGCGGTGAGAGAGTGGATGGCATGAGCAACGAACCCGCGACCGAGCCGCGCTGGCTCGACGACGAGGAGCAGCACGCCTGGCAGGCATACCTCCACGCCACCACGCTCCTGGAGGACCACCTCGACCGCCAGCTTCAGCGTGACGCCGGGATGCCGCACGTCTACTACGGCCTGCTCGTCCAACTCTCCCGCGCGCCGCGGCGCCGGATGCGGATGACCGAGCTGGCCCAGAACGCCAAGATCACCCGATCCCGCCTCTCCCACGCCGTCGCCCGCCTGGAGAAGAACGGCTGGGTCCGGCGCGAGAACTGCCCGTCCGACAAGCGGGGCCAGAACGCCTACCTCACGGACGAGGGGCTGCGGATACTGGAGAAGGCCGCGCCCGGACACGTCAACGCGGTCCGGGCCGCGATCTTCGACCGCCTCACCCCGGAGCAGATCGGCCAACTCGACGAGATCTGCTGCGTGATCGCCGACGGCCTCCAACCGCAGGGCGCCGACCTCCCCTGGCTCCGCTGACGCTTCAGCGGAACGAAGGGAGGCCGACGCAGCGCCACGCCTTCGGGTGGTTTCGCGTCAGGAAAGGGCAAGGGGGCGCGGCGGCCGCACCGGCCGCCGCGCCCCCTTGCCACCGCCCACTACTACGGCCTCAGTGCACCAGCACCGGCACCTGCGCCGCCTCCTCGGCACCGGCACCAGCGCCCGCGCCGCCGTCCGACGAGGCCGCCGACGAACCGCCGCCCGGCCGCCCGGTGTTGATGAAGGTGAACGCGATCACCGCCGCCAGGGCCAGGATGCCCACCGCCCACCAGATGGCGGAGGTGTAGCCGTGCACCATCGACTGGAGCTTGAGCAGGTCCGCCGAGCGCGCGCCGGCCGCGTGCGAGGTGGCGTACGCGGTGGTGGCGCTGGCCGCGATGGTGTTCAGCAGGGCGGTACCGATCGCGCCGCCGACCTGCTGCGAGGTGTTGACCATCGCGGAGGCGACGCCGGCGTCCCGCGGCTGGACCCCGTGCGTGGCCAGCGACATGGCCGGCATGAACGCCGTACCCATCCCCAGGCCCATCAGCACGAAGCCGGGCAGGATCAGCGCCGGGTAGGACGTGGTCAGGTCGATCTGGGTCAGCACGAGCATGCCGAGCGCGGCGACCGTGAAGCCGGGCGCCATCAGCAGCCGCGGCCGCACCCGGGTCATCAGCCGGGCGCCGATCTGCGTCGAGCCGGTGATCATGCCCGCGACCATCGGAAGGAAGGCCAGACCGGTCGTCACCGGCGTGTACCCCTTCACGATCTGCAGGTAGTAGGTCAGGAACAGGAAGAGACCGAACATCCCGATCACGGCCAGGCCCAGCGACGCGTAGACACCCGCGCGGTTCCGGTCGGCGACCACCCGCAGCGGCAGCAGCGGCGCCGCCACCTTGGACTCGACCAGCACGAACGTCAGCAGCAGCACGGCCGCCGCGGCGAACAGGCCCAGCGTCGGGCCGGCCAGCCAGCCGTCGGACTCGGCCCGGGTGAACCCGTAGACCAGCGAGACCAGGCCGAGCGTCGCCAGGATCACGCCGGGCACGTCCAGCCGGGAGGAGTTGCGGCCCTCCGCGGGCTCGCGGATGACCAGCACCGCACCGGTCGCGGCGATCACGGCGAACGGGATGTTGACGAAGAACGTCCAGCGCCAGTTCATGTACTCGGTCAGCACACCGCCGAGGATCAGCCCGACCGCGCCACCGCCACCGGCGATCGCACCGAAGATGCCGAACGCCTTGGCGCGCTCCCGGGCCTCGGTGAAGGTCACCGCCAGCAGTGACAGCGCGGAGGGCGCGAGCAGCGCGCCGAAGACGCCCTGGAGCGCCCGCGCGCCCAGCAGCATCCCCTCGTTGACCGCCGCGCCACCGACCGCGGAGGCCGCCGCGAAGCCGATCAGGCCGATGATGAAGGTCCGGCGCCGGCCCCACAGGTCGGCGATCCGCCCACCGAAGAGCAGCAGTCCGCCGAAGGCCAGCGCATAGGCCGTGATGACCCACTGCCGGTTGGCGTCGCTGATCCCCAGGTCGGTCTGGGCGGAGGGTAGCGCGATGTTCACGATCGTCGAGTCGAGGACGACCATCAATTGCGCGAGGGCGATGAATATCAGCGCTTTCCAGCGCTGTGAATCGACGGACGGGGCGGTTTCAGGCATGGCGAGGTCCACCTAGTGGTGCGTAAGGGAACGGAGAAGAAGACCGGGACGGAGAAGAAGAGCGGAACGGAGAAGAAGAGCGGAAAGGAGAAGAGGCGCGGGACGGAGCAGAAGAGCGGAGCAGAGAAGGAACGCGGGACGGATACGGACGGGAATCAGAAAGCAGGCACCCACAAGGGGCGCACCGAGGAGAACGCCGCGAAGGAGAACACCGGGGACGCGAGGCGCGCCGGGCCGGACGCCCCCGCCCCGCCCCTCACGCGCCGCCGCGGCTCACGAGCAGCGGTGCCTCAGGTCCTCCAACGTGACGGCGGAACCGGGAAGTTCGGACCGGCCGGGGGCCCGCAGACCGTCCAGGAACAGCTGCAGATGCCGGTGCACGAACTTGTCGAAGTCGATACAGCCACTGCCCGGCAGCGGGCGCGTGAGCTGGGTGAGCGCGACCATCAGGTCACCGACGGCGACGTCGGGACGCAGCTGGCCGCTGTCGCGTGCGGCACCCATGGCGGCCGCGATGGCCGCGTCCAGGCGCTCGCGCGCCGCGAGCAGATCGGGATGGGCCGGGTCGACACCGTCGGAGAGCAAGGGGCACAGCGCCCCGATCTGCTCCTCCACCGCGTCGTGGACGAAACGCCTCAGCGCTTCGAAGGCATCTGACTCCTCGGCGAGGGCGCGCTCCGCACGGTCCGCGAGACGGGACATGACGGAAAGCGTGACGTGGTGGATCAACTCCCGGCGATCCGTGAAGTGACGGTAGAGCGTCGCATTGCCGACACCCGCGCGTCGAGCGATTTCGTCGAACGGCACCTCGGCGCCGAATTCGACCATCGTCTCGCGTGCGGCCGCGATGATCCGCTCCCGGTTGCGTACCGCATCGGCCCGCAGTCGCGGCTGCACGATCTTCACCTGCTCCACTCCGGTCACGTCGGCACACTCCCTCCGCACTCACCACACTCGCAGAACCGGGGAACCACTCCCCGCTTCGCCCAACACCAGCTAAACGGGGACCGGCTCCCCGGATATTTCCCCTCCGCGGTGTGACGTGGGACACGGGCCCGGCCGCCATCCCTCCGCACCACACCACCCCTCCATTTGACGCACCCCCACGCGCGAGCGACCATCCCCCGCCGCAGGCTGAACACCATGAGGCAGAAGGCAGCCGCCCAATGACCCGGAAGGCCCGGCCACGCCGCGGCCCGCACCCCACGGTCACCGGCCCTCACACCAGAACAACCGGCAAGCGCCGCACCAGCGCCGGCACCGGCACCGGCACCGGCAAGACCGAGGCAGCCCCATGCGTGCCCTGACGCACAAGATCTGTGTCGCCCTGGCCGCAGCCGCCACCTGCGCGACCGCCGCCTTCGCCCTGACCGCGCCCCCCGAGGCCACCGCCGCACCACCACCCCCCACCCCCGCCCCGCACGCGACACCCCCCAAGCCACCCCAGCCGCCCACACCGCCCCAGCCACCCCAGCCACCCCAGCCGCCCGCGCCACCCACACCGCCCAAGGCCCCCGTACCACCGCCTCCCGGCATCAAGCCCGCTCCACGACCCCCCAGAGCCCCCGCCGGCGTCCCTCCCGGCGCGCCCCCCAGCGGCCCGTGCGCCCTCCCCGGCCTCAGCGACGACGTCGCGGAATCCGCCCCCACCCCCGCCGGCTTCGCCCGCGCCGCCGGCACCGTGCGGGCCCTCACCCTCTTCGTGGACTTCCCGGACGCCCCCGCCGCGCTCTCCCCCATGGCGCGCTTCGCCGAGTTCTTCCCGGCCGTGACCGACTACTTCCGCACCAGCTCGTACGGACGGCTCTCCTACGTCCCCAAGCCGCTCTTCCGCTGGATCCGCATGTCACACCCCCTGGCGGCGTACGGCATCGACCGCGGCGCGAGCTTCGACCCGTCCTCGGACGGCGGCTACCACGCCCTCTCCCGGGAGCTCCTGCACGCCGTCGACCCGCTCGTGAACCTCCGCGACTACGACATCGTCAACGTCATCACGTCCCCGAACGCGGGGCCGCCCGCCACCCACACGGTCCTGTCGGTCACCTTCAGCGGCGCCGACCTCGGCCTGAAGAGCGGCCGCGGGGCACCGTTCCAGAACGTCTCGTTCATCTGGAGCCGGCAGACCGGCCTGAGCGCCTACCGGGTCCTCAACCACGAGAACGCGCACTCCTTCGGCCTGCCCGACCTCTACTACACGGACGATCGCAGCGGTTCGACCCCGGTGGGCCACTGGGACCCGATGGACGAGGACTGGGGACCGACCAACGACTTCCTCGGCTGGCACAAGTGGAAGATGGGCTGGCTCGCCCCCGGCCAGGTGCACTGCACACCGGCCGGCGGGATGCCCACCGAGCACGTCCTCACCCCGATCTCCACGCCCGGCGGCACCAAGATCGTCGTCATCCCGACGGGTCCGCACACCGCCTTCGTCGTCGAGGCCCGCGCCAGCGGCCTCCTGGACCCGATCGTCTGCCGCCCCGGCGTCCTCGTCTACCACGTGGCCACCGACGTCCCCTCCGGCCGCGCCCCCATCCGGGTCGTCGACGCCACCCCGCACAGCCGCGGCTGCTACGCCGACGCCCACTACGTCGAAGCCGACCTGACGGACGCCACCTTCCGCCCCGGCGAGACCTACACCGACCACACGAGCGGCGTCACCGTCACCGTCCTCACCGAGAACACCGACGGCACCTACCGCGTCCGCACCACCCCCGCCCACCCCCGAACCCCTTGACGCCCCGCATTCCCCCCCGCTCCCCCTGCTCCCCCCACTCCCCTCACTCCCCGGAAACCCCACCCTCCGCCCGCCAGTGCCGCCGCCCGATGCTGATCAACCGCAACTGCCGCCGAGCCCGCCACACCACCCGTTCGGCCGCCCCCTCGCCCTCTTCCTCCCGGGCGTCGAGCAACTCCGCGGCGGTCGTCACCAGCCGGTCGACGTACAACTCGGCCAGCATCCGCACGTCCTCGTCCCGCCAGCCCTCCGACACCGGCTGGGTCTTGAGCGCCTCGGCGACCTCCTCCGCGAACCGGTCCAGCTGCCCCGCGATGGCGTGCCGCACGGCCCGCACCCCACCGCGCCGCTCCCGGGCCACGAACCGTACGTGCGCGGGGTGTTCGCGTACGTGCCGCTCGACGACCGCGACCGTCCGGTCTATCCGCTCCTCCGCCGCATCCTGTTCGGCGAGGATCGCGCGCACCATCACGTGCAGGCTGCCCAGCGCCTCCTCGACGAGCGCGACGCCCAGCTCGCCCAGATCCCGGAAGTGCCGGTAGAACGCGGTCGGGGCGATGCCCACCACCCGCGTCACCTCACGCAGCCCCAGGCTGCTCAGGCTCTGCTCCTCCAGCAGCCCGAGCGCCGCGTCCAGCAGCGCCTGACGGGTCTTCTGCTTCTGCGCCTGACGGACTCCACCCACACTGTGACTCATGTCATCCAGTAAACAACCGTTCTCCGAACCAATCCACTCCCCTCCGGTCGTACACTGAAGAAGTCAGTGAACAACTGTCCTCTCAACCCCATTCGGCCGGCTCCCCCGCGGAACCCCGCACCGGGCCTCCCCCCACCGGAGCCGGCCCCGGAAAGGCAGACCATGCTCTTCCTCGTCGCAGCCCTCCTCTTGATGGGGATCGCGCTGGGCACCGCGGCGCACCTCCCCGTCCCGGTCACCCTCATCGCCGCCGCGGTCATCACCGCCTGGCTCGTCGTCTTCACCGTGCGCGAACGCCGCCACCACACCGAGGGGACCCCCCGATGACCACCCTCACCACCGCCCCGGCGACCACGGCGACCACCGCGACCACCGCGACCGCGACGCAGCGCCCCTCCGCCGCCCGCTCCTCCAAGGCCGACGGCATGGCAGTCGCCTCGTTCGTCCTCGGCCTCGTGGGCACCCTGGTCCTCAACATCGTCCTGGGCCCCTGCGCACTGGTCCTCGGCACCCTCGCCCTCACCCGCGGCACCACCCGCCGGGGCCGCGCCCTCCTGGGCCTCGCCCTCGGCGCCGCCGACCTGCTGCTGCTCGCCGCCCTCACCGCCACCGACGGCACCCTCAGCTGGCACCTGGGCTGACCCGCCACACCGGCACGCCTCCACCCCGACACCCACCCGGCCCCGACCCACCATCCGCTACGCTTATCGCCGGATCGGATCACCCCGATCCGGCCGCCTCCGTAGCTCAGGGGATAGAGCACCGCTCTCCTAAAGCGGGTGTCGCAGGTTCGAATCCTGCCGGGGGCACCAGTTCAGAAGGGGGCCACCTCCGAATTTTCGGAGGTGGCCCCCTTCTGGCATCCAGAACCGACATCAACGGCGACGGTCCATCACGCCCGGGGCACCCCTCCCTCAACGGCCGGTCCATGCGGGACGACGCGGAGGCCGGCGCACGCGGCGACGCGAGTGAAGGAGCGATGGACGTCCCGCGGCTAGACGGAGTGACCGACGCGAGTCGCGAAGACGTAGCCGAACTCCCGCCCCCTCTGCCTGCGTTGGCTCGCGCGTCCACCTGCCGCCACCACAGCGGCGCCGCGTTGCGCCCCGTCGAGCCGCGTCGCGCGTCCACGGCTTCCGCTCCCGGGAGTCGGTGCGGAGCGGCTCGACGAGGTTCGCGACGTTGCGCGCGATCAGTCCCTCTCGGCAGGCCGAAGACAGCGCCGAGCGCATAACTCATCGCGATTCCTTGGCCGTTGCCGCCGTGAGCCTCGTGCTTGTCGTACGTGCTGAGCTTCCGCCGAGGCCCGATGACGTTGCCGGGCCGCCTCCGGGCAGCCCGGGAGCGCCCGTGAGTGATCACAGCAACTGAATTGCGCAGCCCTTCCGTACACCGGGGCGATACGGCCACACAATGCCGAATCGGACAAAAGTGATGGATGGCACATCAGTGAGAAGTCGCACAGGAGCAAGTGGTTGTTCTGCGCGTGGCTTCGGGGTGGAATCGCCGCATCTGTCGAGTGGGGGTCTCACCTTGCAAGGGGAACAATCATGCGCAGAGTTCATGCGCGGCGCCGCATCGCGGCCGCAGCGGTCGGGGTCGCCACCCTCGCCAATGTCGCACTAATAGCCCCGGTTCTGTCCGGTTCCGCGGTCGCCGCACCCGTGCATGCGGTGCAAGGAGCCAAACCCGTGCCGGCAATAGCCGGGGAGCAATCGAAGAACGCGGCCCACAGCTTGCTGACCACCGCGCAGTGCCAGGCGCAGTGGCAGGTCTCCTGTTACACCCCGAACCAGTACCGGCAGGCGTACAACCTGAACCCGCTGTACCGGGCGGGAATCACCGGCAAGGGGCGCACGATCGTGATCGTGGATTCCTTCGGCTCGCCGACCATCCAGCATGATCTGGATGTCTACAGCGCCCGGTTCGGCATGAAGAGCACCCACGTCGACATCGTCAAGTGGGGTACCGTCCCGCGCTTCGACTCCACCAACCCCGACCACATGGGCTGGGCCGGGGAGACCACCCTTGACGTGGAGATGGCGCACGCCGTCGCCCCGGACGCGCACATCGTCCTGGTGGAGTCCGGGGCCAACCAGAACGGGGACGGCACCACCGGCCTGCGAGAGATGATGGACGCCGAGAAGTCGCTCATCGACCGCGGTGTGGGCGATGTGATCAGCCAGAGTTTCGGCGCGACGGAGAACACCTTCCCCGGCTTCCGCAAGGGCGACTTCTCCAGCATCGAGAACCTGCGGTACGCCTTCAAGGACGCGGCCAAGCACAAGGTGACCGTCCTCGCCGCCTCCGGCGACGGCGGAGCCACCAACACCAACGCGAACGGCAACGGCGACTACCCGTACCGGGTCAACGCCTGGCCGTCCTCCGACCCGCTGGCCGTCTCGGTCGGCGGCACCCAGCTGCACCTGGACGCCAAGGGTGACCGCATCGCGCCGGACAGTGTCTTCAACGACGAGGGCGCGAGCGGCGGCGGCCCGTCCCATGTCTTCGCCCGCCCCTCGTACCAGACCGGGGTCGAGCAGGTGGTCGGCGGCCACCGCGGCACCCCCGATGTTTCGATGTCCGCCGCGATGAAGGGCGGCGCATGGGTGTACTCCAGCTACGACCCGAAGCGGGTCGGCTGGGACCTCTTCGTCGGCACCAGCGAGGCCAGCCCGCTCTTCGCGGGCATCGTGGCCCTGGCCGACCAGGTCGCCGGACACCGGCTGGGTGACATCCACCAGGCGCTGTACGCACTGTCCGCGCAGTCCTCGCGGAACCCGTCCACCGGAATCGTGGACGTGAAGGACGGCACGAACAACAGTTTCGCGGGCGTCACCGGCTATACCGCGGCGAAGGGCTACGACATGGCGACCGGCGTCGGCACGATCGACGCGGCCCGCTTCGTCCCCGCCCTCGCCAAGGCGGGCTGAGCGCATTCCCGCCCCCGAGGAAGGAGCGGGCGCCTGTCGCAGACCGCCGGGCGCCTCGTGCTCAGCAGGTGAAGACCGCGGCATGGGTCGTACGCGCGAGCGGCGGACGCATGCGCGATGCGGGACGGGTGAACGTGCACGGCCACCGCCCACGGGCTCCACAAGGCGCATACTGGGGGCGATGACAAAGCCCGCTGCACCGAAGCGTCATTTGCCCACCAGCCCCTTCAAGGCCCCGGTCACACCGGCCCTGAAGCACTTCTCCGTGGGCGACCAGGTCACCCACGACATGTACGGCCTCGGCCGGGTAATCAGCGTCGAAGAAGGAATCGCGACACTCGTGGATTTCGGCTCGACGCGCATGCGGATCCTGAGCCCCTACGCCAAGATGACCAAGCTCTAGGACCGCTGTACCCGGACATGGCACACCAGGCCCCACCAGGGGCTTGCACCGAAAGGGAGACCTCTCATCGACCCGACATCACTGTTCTCCGCCCCGGAAGGGCCGCCCCGCTACGCCACCGCGGCATCGCCGCCTCCGGCGACGAACCCCTTCCAGGCCCCCGACTTCGGGGAAGACCAGACCCCCCTGCCCGACGAGGCGCAGGGACCCGCCTCGGGCCCGCGCGCCGCACGCCCCAGGGCCGCCTAGCTCGCACGAGCGCGCTGGTCCCGCCAATCGGGGCCACGCCACCGGCGCCGCGCCGGGCCCGGCACCGGGGTCCGGCATCCGGGGCTCCTGCGTCCGGCGCAACATCACGATCCGGCGGGGGCTGCGCGTGTACGCGTGGCCCCGGCATACCCCGCTGCCCCGGCACCCCGGCACTGCGGGGTTCTCGTGCTGACCAGCGGATACCGCTCGGGCCGTGGCGCTCGCGGGTGGAGTTGTCCACAGGCGCGACGGCGAGTGCCTCGGAGCTCGTAGGCTTTCGGGGTGGTTCCGGCGGACGTGGGAGTGGTCGTGGGCGTGGAAGTCGACGTGGACGTGGCAGGTGCCCCGGGTGCGGGCGAGGCGGTGCAGACACTGCGCCGGGTCTTCGGGTACGACGCGTTCCGCGGGGATCAGCAGGAGATCATCGAGCAGGTGATCGGCGGCGGGGACGCCGTCGTCCTGATGCCCACGGGCGGCGGCAAGTCGCTCTGCTACCAGATTCCCTCGTTGGTGCGGCCCGGCGTCGGCGTGGTCGTCTCGCCGCTGATCGCCTTGATGCAGGACCAGGTCGACGCGCTGCGGGCGCTGGGGGTGCGGGCCGGGTTCCTCAATTCGACGCAGGATCTCGAGGAGCGGCGGCTGGTCGAGGCCGAGTTCCTCGCCGGTGAGCTGGACCTGCTGTATCTGGCGCCGGAGCGGCTGCGCGTCGAGCAGACCGTGCAGCTGCTGGACCGGGGGAAGATCGCGCTCTTCGCCATCGACGAGGCGCACTGTGTGGCGCAGTGGGGCCACGACTTCCGGCCGGACTACCTGATGCTGTCGATGCTGCACGACCGCTGGCCGGACGTGCCGCGGATCGCGCTGACCGCGACGGCGACGAAGGCCACGCACACCGAGATCACGTCCCGGCTGCGGATGGACGGGGCCCGGCACTTCGTGGCGAGCTTCGACCGGCCCAACATCCAGTACCGGATCGCGGCGAAGAGCGAGCCCAAGCGGCAGCTGCTGGAGCTGCTGCGCAGCGAGCACGTCGGGGACGCGGGGATCGTGTACTGCCTGTCCCGCGCCTCGGTGGAGAAGACCGCACAGTTCCTGGTGGACAACGGGATCGACGCGGTGCCCTACCACGCCGGGCTGGACTCCCGGGTGCGCGCGGAGAACCAGGCGCGGTTCCTGCGCGAGGACGGCCTGGTCGTCGTCGCCACCATCGCGTTCGGGATGGGCATCGACAAGCCCGACGTGCGGTTCGTGGCCCATCTGGACCTGCCGAAGTCGGTGGAGGGGTACTACCAGGAGACCGGCCGCGCGGGGCGGGACGGCCAGCCGTCCACGGCCTGGCTGGCGTACGGGCTGCAGGACGTAGTGCAGCAGCGGAAGATGATCGACGGCTCGGAGGGGGACGACGCGCACCGGCGCCGGCTCTCCGCCCACCTGGACGCGATGCTGGCGCTGTGCGAGACGGTGGAGTGCCGGCGCGTGCAGCTGCTGGCCTACTTCGACCAGGAGAGCGGCCCCTGCGGCAACTGCGACACCTGCCTCACCCCGCCGCAGACCTGGGACGGGACGGTGGCGGCGCAGAAGCTGCTGTCGACGATCGTGCGGCTGAAGCGCGAGCGGGGCCAGAAGTTCGGGGCGGGGCAGATCATCGACATCCTGCTGGGCCGGAAGACCGCCAAGGTCATCCAGTTCGACCATGATGCGCTGAGCGTCTTCGGGATCGGGGCGGATCTGCGCGAGGCCGAATGGCGCGGCGTGGTGCGGCAGTTGCTCGCCCAGGGGCTGCTGGCCGTGGAGGGGGACTACGGGACGCTGGTGCTCACCGAGACCAGCGGTGAGGCGCTGCGCGGGCAGCGCCAGGTGGCGATGCGGCGGGAGCCGGAGAAGGCGGCGCGGGCGGCCAAGGCAAAGGCCAAGGGCAAGCGGGCGCCGGTGGATCTGCCGGAGGCGGCGCTGCCGGTCTTCGAGGAGCTGCGCGGCTGGCGGGGCAGCACGGCGAAGGAGCAGGGCGTTCCCGCGTATGTGATCTTCCACGACGCGACGCTGCGGGAGATCGCGGTGGCGCGTCCGACGAGCATCACCGAGCTGGGCGCCATCGGCGGAGTGGGCGAGAACAAGCTCGCCAAGTACGGGGAGCAGATCCTGGAGGTGCTGGCCGGAGGGGCGGCCGCGGCCGGGACGCCGGGCCCGGCGGCAACGCCGGAGGCCGGGCCGACGGGAGCGGCGGGCACCGCCGGGCCGACGGGAGCAGCACGAGCGGCTGGAGTGGCGGGAACTGCGGGAGCGGCGAAGCCGGTGGCAGCCGTGGCGGCCCCGGTGTCGGTGTTCGAGGAGGACGAGGTGCTGCCGGAGCCGCCGGACGACATCGACTGGTGAGCCAGCGTCGGCCACCATGAGCGCATGGCGTGAGGGGTCGGCCTGACGGGGCGGGGTGACGACGGGACGGGGTGACGACGGGACGGGGTGACGACGGGACGGGGTGACGACGGGACGGGGTGACGACGGGACGGGCGCGTCGCGGCGCCGCCGCCGTGACGCGGCCCGGCCCCGCCCGCCCCACCCCCGCCTGATCGGCCCGGCGCCACCCGTCGCCTACGCCGTGGGACCGGCCCCCGTCGGGGGAGTCGGCGGGAAGGTCAGGACGGCGAGGGCGCCGCCGTCGGGGGCGTTGCCGAAGTGGACGTCGATGCCGAGGACGGCGGCCTGTCCGACGGCGATGGTCAGGCCGAGGCCGTGGCCCCGGCCCCGGCCCGGGGCGTCGGTGCGGAAGCGCTGCGGACCGTGGTGGAGCAGCTCGGCGGAATAGCCGGGGCCGTGGTCGCGGACGGCGATGGTCGAGGCGCCCCCGGGCAGGGCGTCGACGGTGACCGTGACCGGCGGGCGGCCGTGCCGGTGGGCGTTGAGGACGAGATTGGCGAGGATGCGGTCCAGGCGGCGCCGGTCCGTTTCGACGACCGCGTCGGCGTGGATCCGCACGTCGGCGTCGAGGCCGGTGGTGCGGACGGAGTGCAGGACCAGCGGGCCGAGCTCGTAGGCGGCGAGGTCGGCGTGCTCGGTGCCGGAGTCCAGCCGGGAGATCTCCAGCAGGTCCTCGGTGAGCCGGTGCAGGGCGCGCAGCCGGTCGTTGATCATCTCCTTGGGGCGGCCCTCCGGGAGGAGCGCGGCGGAGGCGAGGATGCCGGTGAGCGGCGTGCGCAGTTCGTGGGCGACATCGGCGGTGAAGCGCTGTTCGGCCTGGAGGCGGCTCTGGAGGGTGGCGGCCATGGAGTCCAGGGCGGCCGCCACCGCGGCCACCTCGTCCTGCGCCACCCGTCCACCGCGTTGGGTCTGACCTGCGGTTCCGTCGACTCTGGCGTCCAGGTCGCCGGCGCTGATCCGGCGGGCGACGGCCGCCGTGGTGGTCAGTCGGCGGCTGATGTGCCGGGCCAGGAAGAGGCCGGCCGCGGCGACGGCCGCGGCGGCGAGGACGGCCGAACCGAGGATCGCGGTGTCGAACTTGTCCAAGGTCCAGCGGGTGTTCCCGTAGGGCGACCAGACGGCCATGATCTGGTGGTCGGCGGGCGCCGCCGCCCACATGACGGGTTGACCTCGATAGCTGCCGACCATGCTGCCGCGCCGCCCCTTGCGCACCAACTGCCGCAACGCGTCAGGCAGTTCGGGCGGATCGAGGACGGAGTTGATGCCTTCGCGCGAGGTGCCGTACTCGAAGAGGTCCAGTGCGGTGTCCAGGTCCGCGCGGGTCTCCTTGCGCACCTGGCCGACGGTCTGGCGGGCCACCGCATTGTGCACCAGCACCCCGAGGACGGCGGCGACCGCGCAGCACACCGCCGCCACGGTCAGCGAGATCTTCCAGCGGAGGGAGAGCGCCGGGCGGGGGCGCCTCACGGGGGACTCCCCGCCGGGCCGGGGGCGGGCGAGGACGGCTTGGGCTTGCGGGCCAGGTCGAGGGTGAGGTCCCACAGGCCCATCGAGCGGCCGTCCCAGACGTAGTCGGTGACGCTCACGTAGCGCGGGTCCTTGGTGGGTTCGCGGATCGCGAGGTGGCCGGCGGCCAGCTCCACACCGGCCAGTACGGCGCGCAGGGCGAGGACCCGGGTGACCACCTCCTTCCGGACGGTGTAGACGCGCAGTTCGCTGGTCCGGTCGTCGAGGTCGACGACGGCGATCAGGTCGGGCTTGCCGTCGTCGGTGAGGTCGTGCAGCTCCGGGCGGCGCACGGTGCCGGGCTCGGGCGGGGTGCCGCCGGACGCGGTGAAGTCCGCGTCGAGGACGGCGAGCGGGTCGGCGTCGGCCATGCTGCCGCTCGGGATGCGCGGGAGGGCGGGGAGCGGCTTGAGGGCGGCGGGGTTCTCGTTCTCGCGCAGCGGGGCGGGCGAATACCGCGGCCAGAGTTCCAGCGGCGCGTTGACGCGGCGCGCCTGCCCCTCGTCCTTGAGCCCCTCGGGGCTGGCGCAGCCGGCGAGGAGGGCCAGCGGGAGGGCCGCGGCGAGGGCGAGGGGTGCGGCCAGGGCACGGGAAGCGGGCGTCGGGGTGCGGGGGCGGGCGGCCGACGCGCTCCATGCGGGACGAAAAGCAGGGCGAAATGCGGACATAGCCTGACCAAGCTACCCAAGGTGTTGGGTCGGGGAATCCTCGGGACGACCGTTCCGGGTGAATGGGCCATCGGGCGGCGCTCCGCGGCGGCCCGCCCGGCCGCTTCGTCACAGGACTGACCGGAGAGGTGGGGCCGGCTGTTACACAACGTACGGATCGCCGTTATGGACCCTCCGTAGCGTGCTCACACGTACCGCATCCGCAGGGTGGCCGCCGGTCGCCCCCGTCGAGGAGTACCCATGCGTGCTCAGCGCCGCTCCGTGATCCGCACCGCCACCGTCGCCACCGGTGCACTGGCCGTCCTGCTGCTGCCCACCGGCGCAGCCTTCGCCGCCGACTCCACCGGGCCGACGGAGAGCCGGACGTCGATCGTGCTCCCCGACGAGGGCCTGGCCGGTCTCGCGGAGAAGGCCGGTCACCTGCCGAAGGCGGGCCTCATCGGTGGCGCGGCCGCGCTGGGCGCGGTGGGCGTGGGCGTCGCGGTGCAGCGGCGGCGGCACGAGTCGTCGAACCGGTCCCGCTGACACCACGGCACGAGCCGGCGCACCGGTCCCGGCAACGGCATGCGCCGCCGGACCCGTCCCGCTGACGGCACACGTCGCCGGACCGGTCCCGGCAACGGCACACGTCGGCGCACCGGCCCCGGCGAGCAGCCGTCACGACGCGACCGCGGCCTGGAAAGCTAACCGGCCCCGCCATCCCCACCGGTCCCACCAGCCCCTCCCCCGGTGAGGCGCTGCACCTCCCCGTAAGCCGGCGCCGCCCCGAAGTCGTACGTCGGCGCGCCCCCCGATCCGCCCCCCAAGCCGTCCCCCGGACCGTCCCCCGGACCGTTCGCGGACGCCGGGGCCGCCACCCCGGCCCCGGCGGGCCGGGCGCCGCTCGCCCGGAACGCGTCCGCCGCCGCGCAGGCCGCCCCCAGGGCCGTACGGAACAGCAGTGAGCCGGTGCTGACGCGGCGGACGCCGAGGTCGGCCAGGTGGCGGACGGTGTGCCGGCCGGGGGCGAACAGGACGTTCAGGGGCGCGGCGATGCCGTCGACGAGCACCGTGAGCTCCGCGTCGGCGCTGACGCCCGGTACGAAGATGCCGTCCGCGCCGGCGGCCACGTAGGTCTCGGCTCGGGCGAGGGTCTCCGACAGCGGCGGCGGGGTGTCCACCAGCCAGTGGGTGTCGATCCGGGCGTTGACGAAGAGACCCGGCGCGCGCTCCTTCACCGCGCGGATCAACTCGGCCTGCCGGGCGGGGTCTTGGAGCCCTCCGCCGCCGGGGAGCCCGTCCTCCAGATTGATCCCCGCCGCGCCGCAGTCCGCCAACTCGGCTACCAGAGCGGCGACTTGTCCGGGGCCGCCGCCGTATCCGCCCTCGATGTCGACGGTGTACGGGCAGCGCAGCCGGCCCGCGAGGCGGCGCGCCAGGGCCAGCGTGGCGTCCCGGGCCTCGGAGCCGCCCTGGCCGTCCGGATGGCCGTGCGCGGCCGCGACGCCCAGGCTGGTCGTGCCGATCGCCGGGTGCCCGGCGTCGGCGAGGGCGAGGGCCGAGGCGCTGTCCCAGGCGTTGGGGAGCAGCAGCGGGTGGCCCGGAGCGTGGTGGAGCGCGTGGAAGGCGGCGAGGTGCGCGGCGGGTCCCGGCGCGCCGGCCGCGTGCCGGTCGCCGCTTCCGCCGTCGCCGGTGCCCGCGCCGCTGCGCGTGTCGGTGGTCATGCGGGCACCGTAAGGCGGTGACGTGTCGGTGGTCGCCGAAGTGTCGCTGCGGACAATGGGCGTATGACGTCGCCGAAGCGGACACCGGAACGGCCCGGAGCCGGCCCACCGGCACGGGCGCGAGCGGACGCCCGGGAACGGGCCGGGGCCGGGGCAGCCGCCCCCTCGCACCCCCTGCCGGCCCCCGACTACAGCCAGGAGCTGGCCCGGCTGGCCGCGCTGCTGGCGGACCGCACCCGGGCCGCGTGCTGCCTGGCGCTGCTCGACGGGCGGGCCTGGACGGCCGGCGAACTCGCCGCGTACGCACGGGTGGCGCCCTCCACCGCCAGCGAGCACCTGTCCCGGCTGATCGACGGCGGGCTGCTCGTCGAACGGCGGCAGGGCCGGCACCGCTACGTCCAGCTCGCCGGACCGCGCGTCGCCGAACTGCTGGAGTCGATGACCGCGCATCTCGACCCGCCGGCCGTGGCGCCGCGCGGGCTGCGGGCGGTCAACGCCTCGGCGGCGCTGGCCCGCGGCCGCACCTGCTACGACCACCTGGCCGGCCGGCTCGGCGTCGCCCTCACCGATGCCATGACCACGCGCGGCCTGCTGGACCAGGACGGTGGTTTCACGCTCACCGACAGCGGCCGGGAGTGGTTCGCGGACGCCCTCGGGGTCCCGTCCGACGCGCTGCACGGTGGCCGCCGCCCGCCGGCCCGGGGCTGCCTGGACTGGACCGAACGCCGTCAGCACCTCGCCGGCACGGCCGGTGCCCGGCTCTGCGACCGGCTGCTGGAGCGGCACTGGATCCGGCGGATCGGGACCGGGCGGGCGGTCCGCCTCACCCCGGAGGGCACGACCGCGCTACGGGAGCTGCTGGGGTTCGACGAGCAGGCGGCCGGGCTGGTGTGACGGCGGCGGCCACCCGGCCCACCACAGCTCCCCACCGGCCCGGCCGCCCCGCGCTCAGCAGCGGCCGCCGCCGCCCGGACCGCCCACCCGCACGTAGAGCGTGACCCGCGCCCCGCGCACCTCCGTGCTGCGGCAGACCGCGAACGCGGAGCGCAGCGTGGCCCGCTTGGCGATCTCCTGGTCGCTGCTGTCGGCCGGCTGCCCGGCCGGGTCCCCGGCGACCACGATGCGGCGACTGGCCAGCATCCGGTCGCGGATCTCGTCGCCGGAGCGCTCCGTCCCGTAGAGGGTGTGCGACGCCACCGGGCTCTCGTCCAGGGCGAGGTCGTGCAGTCCGCGGAAGTCGTGCGGCCGGGTCGCCCGCCAGATCCGGCGGCGGGACGGCGTGAAGAGCAGCCCGTCGCCCGGCTCGGACAGCTGCCGGACGGCCTGGGCGACCGCGGTGACGTCGTCGACCCGGCTGTCCGGGCTGCGCAGGTGGACGTCGACCGGGAGCAGCGCGACCAGGACCAGCCCCACCGCCGCCAGCCGCCGCAGCCGCCGGCCGCGGGTCTGGCCCGCGGCGCCGGCCGGCCGCAGCAGCCGGGCCACCGCGGCGCCCGCGACCAGCGCGAATCCGACGACGTAGTAGAGGACGTAGCGGTCCACGTAGGCGGGCTCGACGTTCGACAGGAGCAGCAGCAGGACCGTGGGGAGCAGGAGCAGCGGCAGGCCGAGGGCCCGCAGGCCGATCGGGCCGCGGGACCGCACCGGGACACGGGCGCAGAGCACGCCGACGACGGCCAGCACCGCGAACGTCAGGAGCTGGAGCGGATCCGGCCACATCAGCCAACTGATCTGGGCCGACTGGCGGGTGCTGAACACGGCGATCGGGGCGAGCACGGCGAGCACGGTGCCGGCGGCCGCCAGCCAGGCCCGCCGGAACCGGCGGGGCAGCCGGGCCAGGACGACGGCGGCGCCGTGTGCGGGCAGCGCCAGCGACGCGAACTCGTGCAGCAGACAGGCGAGCAGCAGCAGCGCCGTGTAACCCCACCACAGCGCGCGGCGCGGCCGGGACCGGGAGGTGCCGCCGCGCGGCGGCGCCGTTGAGGGGCGGTGGTCGGGTGCCGGGCCGGCGGCCAGCACCAGCAGGTACGACGCCCAGACGACCAGGGCGCAGACCATCGCGTACGAGCGGCCCTCCTGCGCGTACTGCTGGACGACCGGGATCAGCGCGAAGGTCAGCCCCGCGCACAGCCCGGCGCGCGGGCCGGCCAGGCGCTGCCCCAGCAGGGCCACGCCGGCCGCAGCGGCCGTCATGGCCACGACCGACGGCAGCCGCAGGCCGATCACCGCGCCGAGGGTGTCCCCGAGGGCGGCGTCGTAGACGGCGAACCAGCAGTGCATCAGCGCGTAGTACAGGCCGTGCACGACATCGGCGTGCAGCAGCGTCGCCCCCAGGTCGGGCAGGCTGCGGTGCGCCATGTCGTAGGTGACCGCCTCGTCCCGCCAGATGGCGTCCTGGCGACGGATCCCCCACGCCCCCAGGAAGAACATCAGCCCCGCGGGCACCAGCACCACCGCGCTCCGTATCGCCCAGGCGCGGCGGACGGCGGCGAAGGGGTCGGCGTGCGGGTACGCCGGGTACGCAACGGCCGCCCCGGCCCCGGCGGATGACGAGAGCGCCCGGGTTGCCTGGTGCGGCTGCGACGGCTGGTGCGGCTGCGGCGCTTGCGACGCGTCGATGGCGGGCTCCGGTCACATCGGGGGCGGCGCGGCCGGCCGGCCGTGCCGGCCGCGGGGCGGACGGAAAACGGCCGGACGGCCGGGGGATGAGGGACATCCACCCGGCCGTCCGGCCGTCATCTCAGCCCAGTCGGATCAGTCTTGCACCGAACGAAGGCTTGGCGAGGGCCTTCTGGAGCGCCACCGGCACCCGCTGGGCCTCGGCCCCGCTGCCGACGATCAGCTCGCCGACCACCGTCCCGGCCGCCGCCTCGTGCGGTGCGACCTTGCCGCCGTCGCCGACCTGCAGCGCCAGCTTCTGGCCGGGGACGCCGATCGCCTTCAGGTCCTTGGTGGCCACGACCGGGGTCTGGCCGCCCAGGCCGTCATCCACGTAGCCCACGACCTGGCCCTTCTTCACAGCGGTGGCCGAGGTCAGGGCGTTGCGCACCGCCTCGATCACCTTCTTGCTGTTGTTCTGGACCATCGTCAGGCTGTTGGAGCCGTTGGGGTCCAGACCCTGGAAGTGCTGGTCCATCATCGTGCCCAGGATCAGCACGTCCTTGCCGTCCACCGTCTTGTACGCCGCCCACGACAGCGTGCCGCCGGCCGCCGAACTGGAGCCGGTCTTGATGCCCTTGACGCTCAGCCCGGCCACGATCAGACGGTCGTTGTTGTTGTTGATCCGCGTCGGCAGACCCGGAATGTCGGCGTTGGGCAGTGCGACTATCGGCCGGAAGGCGTCGAACTTCATGACCGCCTCGGCCAGCTTGAGCTGGTCGACCGCGGTGCTGACGGTCCTGGCGTCCAGGCCGCTGGGGTCGGTGTAGGTCGTGTTCTTCATGCCGAGTTCCTTGGCGGCGTCGTTCATCTTCTTGACGAACGCGGCCTCGGAGTCGGAGTTGGTGTCCCAACGGGCCAGCAGCCGGGCGATGTTGTTGCCGGACGGGATCATCAGCATCTTGAGCATGTCCTGCTCGCTGAACTTCTGACCGGTCTTGAGCCCCTCGATGCGCGACTCGCTCTCGGAACCGCCCTCCGCCACCGTCTTGGCGTCGACCTCGATCTGCGGCCCCTTGTCGTCCTTGCTCTTCAGCGGACGGTCCTTGAGGATCACGTAGGCCGTCATGATCTTGGCGACGCTCGCGGTCGGGACGGGCTTCTCCTCGCCGAACGTCCCCAGTGCCCCGGAACCGACGACCTTCACCGCCGCCTGCCCCTTCTCGGGCCACGGGATGGAGAGGTTGCCGCCCTCGAAGGTGTACGACGACTTGGCGTCGCCGAGGGTCAGCGTCGGGTCGGGCAGCGGCCGCACCGCCTGGACCACCGCGAAGATGATCGCCAGCAGCACCGCCAGCGGCGTCCAGATCTTGAACCGCCGGACGACGACGCGGACCGTGGTCTCGGGCGGCGGCGGGGTGTTGGTGAGCTTGGCCAGCAGATCGAGCGGCGGCAGCGGTTCCTGCCGGGTCCGCTCGGAGTCGGCCTCGGCCGCGGACGTGCCGGGCGCGGCCGAGGCACCGGCGGCGGCCGGGGCCTTACCGGTCTCGGACTTCCCGTCCGCCTTGGACGCCGCGGCGGGCGGCATCGCGCCGGGGGCCTTGCCCGCAGCCTTCTCAGGAGACTTCGCAGCGGACTTCTCCGGCGCGCCGTCCGAGCCCTTGCCCTTCGCGGCGCCCGGCTCCGTGCCCTTCCCGCCGGAGGCCGCCCCCTTCGCCTTCTCCTGCCCCTCGTCCTGGCCCTTTTCCTTCGGACCCTTTTCCTTCTGGCCGTCTTCCTTCTGGCCCTTTTCCTTTTCCGGTTCCTCGCCGTCCGGGGTGCCGCCGGGCTTGCGGACCGGGGTCTTGGGCGCGGTCTTACCGATCGACCGCTCCGCCGAACCGTCGTCCGACGACTTCAGCGCCACGAACTGACTGGTCCGCTCGGCGTCCCGCTCATCCGCGTCGGCAACGCCCTCGGCCTTCGCCTTGGCATCCTTGGCATCCTTGGCACCATCAGCACCATCGGCCTTGGCATCCGCAGCCTTGGCGCCCGCGTCCTCACCGGCGCCCTTACCCGCGTCCTTACCGAGCTTGAAGACGGCGGTCTGCTGGTCGACGGGACCTTCCGCCGCCCCCTTGCCGGACGCCTTGGGCTTCCCGGTCTTCGCTACGGCAAACACTCGCGTCGCGTCATCGGCCGGTGCCTCGTCGGCGCTCTCGCCGGTCCCCTTGCCCGCGCTGAGCTTCTTCGGCTCGACCGTCTTGAAGACCGCGGTCGCCTGATCGACGCCCTCGCTCTCGTCCGCGTCCCCCGAGTCGCCCGCTCCCGCGGAGTCCGCCCCGGAGTCCGCCCCCGAGCCCTTGGCCGAGCCCTTCGCGGACCCGCCCTCGGCAGCCTTCTCGGCGGGCGCGGCCTTCTCCTCGGCGGGCGCAGCCTTCGCGTCCGCGGGCGCATCGGCCTCCAGACGGCCCGCTGCCGCCTTGGCCTTCTCCGCCCCCTCGGGACCCCCAGAACCGCCCTGTGCGGCCTCCTGAGGCGCCTCAGCCGCCTTCACGGGCTCGTCGGCGGACTCCTCGGCGGCCTTCGCCTCGTCCGCCTCGGCCTTCTCCTCCGACGCCTTCCCCTCGGAAGTCTCCCGCTCGGAAATCTTCCCCTCGGAAGTCTTCTGGTCGGAAGTCTCCGTGTCAGCCGCCTTCTTCACCCCGCCCCCGGAGTCCTTCTCCGACTCCTCCGGCTTCCCCTTCGCCGCGCCGTCCCGATTCCCCCGCTCCTCGCGGAGGATCGCCAGCCGCGGGTCCCGTTCGGTGCGCGCCGTCTCCCCCGACGACTGCTCCTTGCCCGACTTCTTGTCCGACTTGTCGGGGGACTCGCCCGCCACCGATGTCTCCTTCACTACGTCGCAGTGCCCTGCCTGGTGCCAGCTGGTACCGAGCGGAACCAGTGTTCCCAAGTCTCCTGTGTCCGAGCCGCCGCTTCCCACCGCCACGCGAACCAGTGGATGCGGCGCTCCTCGGAAGATGTCGCCGACGTGCTAGACGAGAACGACATACCTACCGGTTCCCTACCGAACCCCCCACGCACCCTCGACAGATGAATGTGAGAGGGGTCACCCTGTCATTCATCCACGCGGGGAGGCTTGGATGGGCAGGAGCCGCAGAACAATTCCGGAGGAGCTTCTGCTGCTGGCTTTGGACCCGACCACGGGCACCACAGCACAGCCGCAGTCGCTCGACCTCGGCCTGGCCGGGGCCCAGCTCGTCGAGCTGGCTCTGGCAGGACGGATAGCCCCAGACGGGGATCGTATCGCCGTGGTGATGGCACGGCCGACAGGAGATCCGACTCTGGACTCAGCGCTCGAACTGCTGCGCCGTCGCGGCAGTCCGGTGCGCGCGGTCCACTGGATCGGCGGGCCCCGGCTGGGGCTGCGCCAGACCTACCTCACGCATCTCGAACGGTGCGGCATGGTGCATGCCGTGGCGGGCCAGATGTGCGGGGTGCTGCCGACGACGCGCTACCAAGCGACGGAGACGGCCATCAGCCGGGAAATCAGGACCCGGCTCGACAACGCGATCCGCACTGGCGTCCCACCGGACCCGCGGACCGCGGCGCTCGCCGCACTGGCCCACGCGGTCGGCCTCGGCAAGCACCTGTACCCGGGGAACGAGGGGCGGTCATCGCGCTCCCGACTCCGGGACCTGATCCGGCACGACCCGATGGGCGGGCTGGTCGCACACGCCGTCATGGACGTCCAGAACGGCGCCGCGGCGCAGCCGCGGCGGGGTTCGGGACCGGGCGGCGGTCCGGTGCCCCGGAAGGCGGCGGCCCGCACGACGGCCGACGCGACCGGCGTACCCGGCCAGTCCCGACGACACGGGCACGGCAGCATGGCCCGGGTCGGCGCCCACTGAGGGCACCGGCACCGTAGGGGTGCGCCAGCCCGCGCTTCGCCGGGCCCGGCGCGCACCACCGGATGCCGCCGCGCACCACCGCACCACCAGGGCAGCACCCGCACCGGGGTTGCCCCGTCAGCGCCACCGCACCGCCCCTTCCCGGACCGTTCGGGAGCCGCAGCGAGAAGCGCGGGGTGGCGGGCCGAGCCGTTCGGACGACGGCACGGTTCGCCACCCCGCGCACATGTGCGCTCGCCTACTGTGTTCATTTGACTGCGCGGCGTCCACATGAAGTGGCAGTCTGCTCAACAAGAAATGACAGCAGTACGGAGCCGGAGGTGCACGTACCGTGGCGTCCAACGTCAACCCCACCGTCAGGCGACGCCGATTGGGCCAGGAGCTCCGCCGGCTCCGGGAGGACAAGGGCCTGACGGCGGAGCAGGTGGCCGAGCGGCTGCTGGTCTCCCAGTCGAAGATCAGCCGACTGGAGAACGGCCGTCGGAGCATCAGCCAGCGCGATGTCCGCGACCTGTGCGGGGTCTACGAGGTCGAGGACCGCCGGATAGTGGATTCGCTGATGCAGATGGCCAAGGATTCGCGCCAGCAAGGCTGGTGGCACGCCTTCGGCGACATCCCGTACAGCGTCTACATCGGCCTGGAGACCGAGGCGGCGTCGCTGCGGACGTACGAATCCCTGCTGGTGCCCGGTCTGCTACAGACGCCCGGTTATGCCGAGGCGGTGATCCCCGGCACGGTCCCGGAGCTGGCGCCGGAGGATCTGGAGAAACGCATCCAGGTGCGGATGCGCCGCCAGGAGCGGGTCCGGGAACAGGAGCGCCCGCTGCGGCTGTGGGTCGTGCTGGACGAGAGCGCGCTGCGCCGGGTGGTCGGCAGCCACCTGATCATGCGCGAGCAGCTGGAGCACCTCGTCGAGGTGAGCACGCTGCCGCATGTGACGGTTCAGGTGCTGCCCTATGACGCCGGTGCGCACGCCGGGATGTCGGGGACGTTCTCGATCCTGGAATTCGACGACGCCGCGGATTCCAGCGTGGTCTACATCGAGGGTGTCACCAGTGATCTCTATCTGGAGAAGACCAACGATGTGCACAAATACACGATCATGTACGAGCATCTGCGGGCGCAGGCGCTGAGCGCGGACGTCAGTCGCGAGTTCATCGCGGAGGCCGCGAAGCGGCATGCGGACGCCACGAGTTGAAGGCGTTGGGGCGGGGGCAGCGGCCCGGAAGGCGCGGAATGTTGAATTCCGGTGAACGGGCCCGCACGGTACACCTGAGCCACCGCGTCTGAAAAGAGATCACGAAATATGCCATTCGGACGGGTGAACGGCCCTCTGCGGCCGGTGATGTTGGCGCGTAGCGTCGTCCTCACCGAATTCGCGGTAACTCACAGTAAGGTGGAGTGACAATGGCCGTTCAGCCCAATTCCGCGTTCTCCTGGACCAAGTCCTCGTACTCCGGTGGCAATGGTGCCTGTGTGGAGATCGCCGTTCCGACCACCGCGGCCATCGCGGTGCGCGACTCCAAGGTCCCCGACGGTGTGCGGCTCACCTTCGACAACTCCTCCTGGAGCAGCTTCGTGTCGGACGTCGCGGCGGGCACCTTCGACCTCTCCTGAACCGAGTCGTCACCGACCGCAGTCCGTGTGACGTCAGCGCGGATACGAGCCCTCTCGACTGGATCGCCGTCCCGGCCGAGGGGGCTCGGGCGTGTCCGCGTACGGGCCGGCGGGGCGGACCGCCACGGACGGTCATCGGCCGGGCCGCTCAGCGGAGTTCGGCCACATAGCGGTCGGTGCCCGGGACGGTGGGGATGAACGGGGCCACCAGCTCGACGCGGCCCAGGCCGGAGGCGGCGACCTCGGTCGCCAGGCCGGTGAAGTGCTCCGCCCAGGCGTGCCGCGGGTCCTCCTGGAGGAACCACAGCAGGGTCAGCCGGGTGTCCACCCCCTCGACCTGCTTGACGTAGGCCATCCGGTCGCCGGGCAGCGGTGTCGGCCGGAAGACGGTGACCAGGGCCGACGGCGAGCCGGCCAGGCGCCGCGGCAGATGGTGGGAGCACAGCCACTCCAGCAGGGCGGCGCGCGACTGCGGGCCGTCCGCGTCGATCACCTCCAGGACCAGCCCGGCGTAGGGGTGGTCGAGTGCGTGGAAGTCGCGGGGGCCGGCCGCTCCGTCGCGGTAGACGGTCGCCGCGTGGTCCTGGAAGGCCGTGAAGACGTGGGTGCGGTCGTGGTGGACCCGGCCGTCGCGGTTGAGGCGCTGGTTGATGGCGACGGTCCACCGCATATGGGCGTCGTAGCGGCCCTCGGTGAGCCAGTAGGTGGAGAGGTAGCAGCCGGCGGTGACCGGGCGGGCGACGGCGGAGCGCTCCGGGTAGCGCAGGAGTTGCAGATCGCGGGTGGCGACCCAGCGGCGGCCGGCGAAGATCCAGGGCATGGCCATCGCGCCGGCGATGTAGTGGTCGTCCTCGTACCAGCGGTTGTAGGCGTGCTCGTGGCCGGGATGCGGTTCGACCATGGTGATCAGGGCGTGGCCGGGGCGGACGCCGTAGGGGCCGGTGGCGGGGAGGGCGGCGTAGGCGGCGAGTTCGCCGGCGGCCCGCCCCTGTGCGGTGTCCTCGTCGGCGGTGTGCCGGTCGGCGTGGTGGTCGTCGGTCGTCATGGCGGACAGGTGTAGCTGACGTAGCGTCAGAAGGGGAGGGGTGCGGGCGGGGATCCCGGGTGGCGGTTCAGTATGCGGGCAACCCTGTCCGGTCGGCCGAAACATGTCTAAGCTGCCCGGCATCTGCAGCTAACGGTGGTTAACGCAGATCACGAGCGATTGGAGCTGCCATGCCGGACCAGGCCCTGACCCCTGCCGCCGCCCCCGTCCCCGAGCTCGCCGCGCGGGCGGCCCGGACCGGCAGCTCGCCCGTACGCGACATCCTGGCGCTGACCGCCCGGCCCGAGGTGATCTCGTTCGCCGGTGGGCTGCCGGCGCCCGAACTCTTCGACGTCGAGGGGATATCCGCCGCCTTCCGGGAGGTGCTGGCGCGGGCTCCGCAGCAGGTCCTGCAGTACTCGACCAGTGAGGGCGATCCGGAGCTGCGGGCGGCCGTCGCGGCGCGCACCACGGCCCGCGGGCTGCCCACCGACGCCGACGACCTGCTGGTCACCACCGGCTCCCAGCAGGGGCTGACGCTGCTGGCCGCCGCCCTGTTGGAGCCGGGCGACGTGGTGCTGGTCGAGGATCCCTGCTATCTGGCGGCGCTGCAGATCTTCTCGCTCGCGGGCGCCCGGGTGGTGGCGGTGCCGACCGACGACGGGGGGCTGGACCCGGCGGCGCTGGACGAGATCGCCGCCCGCGAGAACCCCAAACTCCTCTACGTCATCCCGACGTTCCAGAACCCCACCGGGCGGACGCTGGACGCGGAGCGGCGGGCCGCGGTCGCCGAGGTCGCCGCCCGGCGCGGACTGTGGATCGCCGAGGACGACCCGTACGGGGAGCTGCGCTTCGAGGGGGAGCCGCAGCGCTGGGTGGCGTCCTTCCCGGGGGCGGAGGACCGTACGGTGCTGCTCGGCTCGTTCTCCAAGGTGATGGCGCCCGGGCTGCGGCTGGGCACGCTGCGGGCGCCGGCCGCGCTGCGGCGGGCCTGCGTCATCGCCAAACAGGCCGCCGACCTGCACACCTCCACCATCGACCAGGCCGCCGCGGCGCGGTACCTGGCGGACTCGGACCTGGACGCGCACCTGGCGCGGGTCAGGGGCGCCTACCGGGAGCGGCGGGACGCCCTGGTGGACGGGCTGAGCGAAGCGCTCCCCGAGGGCTCGCGGTGGAACCGCCCGGCGGGCGGGATGTTCGTGTGGGCGACGCTGCCCGCGGGGTACGACGCGACCGCGCTGCTGCCGGAGGTGGTGCGGCACGACGTGGCGTACGTCCCGGGTGCGCCGTTCTTCGCCGGGCGGCCGGATCCGGCGGCGATGCGGCTGTCGTTCGTGACCCACCCGGCGGAGGAGATCGGGGCGGGGCTGCGGCGGCTGCGCGCGGGACTGGCGGCGGCGCGGCCGACCGCGTGACGGAACCGGGCGGCGGGACCGGGCGGCGGGGGTCCACGGGCCCGTCGCGGGGCGCGGAATCAGCCGTTCCGCGGGGGTGGCCGTGCCCGGCGCCCCGCCGGCCTTCCCTTCGCCGCGCGGCCCGCCTACCCTGACCGTCCGCCACACTACTGACTCACCGTCAGTTCTCTGCTGTGGGCCGGACGGCAGGAGGGTTCCGCATGCTGCTGCGCGACAAGACCGTCATCGTCTCCGGCGTCGGCGCCGGGCTCGGCCACCAGGTCGCGGCGGCGTGCCTGCGGGACGGCGCCCGGGTCGTGCTGGGCGCGCGCACCGAGCGGAACCTCGCGGCGACGGCGGCCCGGATCGACGCGTCGGGCGAGCGGACGGCCTGGCGGGCGACCGACATCGGCGACGAGGCGCAGTGCACGGCGCTGGCCGGACTGGCCGTGGCGCGGTTCGGCGGGATCGACGCGGTGGTCCATGTCGCGGCGCTGGACAGCCACTTCGGCGGCCTGCGGGACGCCGACTTCGACACCTGGCGGCAGGTGGTGGACGTCAACCTCTTCGGCACGCTGCGGATGACCCGCGCCTGCCTGCCGGCGATGGCGGCGGGCGGCGGCGGCTCGGTGGTGATCATCGGCACCCAGTCGTCGGTGGCCGCGCCCTCGCAGGTGCAGCAGGCGGCGTACGCGGCGTCCAAGGGCGGGCTGGTGTCGGCGATGTACTCGCTGGCGCGGGAGGTGGGGCCGGACCGGATCCGGGTCAACACCGTGCAGCCGGGCTGGATGTGGGGACCGCCGGTGGCCGAGTACGTGCGGCACACCGCGCGGGCCGAAGGGGCGCCGGAGTCCGAGGTGCTGGGGCGGCTCACCGGGCGGATGGCGCTGCCCGAGCTGGCCACGGACGCGGACGTGGCGGAGGCCGCGGTCTTCCTCGCCTCGGACCGGGCGCGGGCCATCACCGGGCAGTCGCTGCTGGTGAACGCGGGCGAGCTGATGCGGTAGCGGCCGGCCGCCGTCGCGCGGCCGTACGGGCCCCCGCCCGTACGGCCGCTTTTTCGTGCCCGCCCGAGGGTGTTCCCCCGCGCCCGGACGGGGGCGGGGGGCTCGGCGTTCCGCTCGCTCTCGTTCGCTTCGGTGACCTGTGTTCATATCCATGACCGTCAAGACCCTTGACCGGCAGTCGCGCAGAACGGTTCAATCCCCGGAGTTCCCCGCTCCTGAGCGGGTACTCGGCACCGCAGGACCGCGTCACGGCGAAATGCTTCCACATCTGGAACGTTCACAAGGCGGACCCCTGGAGGGGGCATGAACAGTCTCGACTGGGCCGTACTCATCGGCTACTTCGGCGTGATGGTCGCGATCGGGGTGTGGTCGCACCGGCGCGTGACGGACGTCGCCGACTTCTTCACCGCCGGGGGGCGGATGCCGTGGTGGCTGTCCGGCATCTCGCACCACATGTCCGGCTACAGCGCGGTGATGTTCACCGGATACGCGGGCATCGCCTACCAGTACGGCGTCACCTCCTACGTCACCTGGTCCTTCCCGATCGCGGTCGGCATCGCCATCGGCGCCCGGCTGTTCGCCGGGCGGCTGAACCGGCTGCGGTCCCGACTCGGGGTCGCCTCGCCGCTGGAGTACCTCAAGAGCCGCTACGACCTGCGCACGCAGCAGGCCCTCGCCTGGTCGGGCGTTCTGTTGAAGATCGTGGACGTGGGCGCCAAGTGGGCGGCGATCGCCACCCTGTTGTCGGTCTTCACCGGGATCTCCCTCGACCACGGCATCCTCGTCACCGGGGTGGTCACCGGCATCTACTGCACGGTCGGCGGGCTGTGGGCGGACGCCCTGACGGAGTTGGGGCAGTTCGTCATCCAACTGCTGGCCGGGGTCGCGATGCTGGTGGCCGTGCTGGGCGAACTGGGCGGCGCCAGCGGGTTGTGGACTCTCTGGGACCGGCTGCCGGACGGGCACTCCCGGCCGACCGCCGGCCCGTACACCCTGGCCTTCCTGCTCGCGTACCTCTTCATCAAGACCTTCGAGTACAGCGGCGGGATGTGGAACCAGGCCCAGCGCTACATGGCCACCCGCAACGCCCGGGAGGCGCGGCGCTCGGCGCTGCTGTCCGCGGCCCTGTGGCTGATCTGGCCCGCCGTCCTCTTCTTCCCGATGTGGGCGGCGCCGCTCCTGGTGACGCCCGGCAGACCGGACGCGTCGGACGCGTACGCGCTGCTCACCGAACGGCTGCTGCCGCACGGCCTGCTGGGGCTGGTCGTGGTCGGCTTCTTCTCGCACACCATGGCCATGTGCTCCTCGGACGCCAACGCCATCGCCGCGGTCTTCACCCGGGACATCGCACCGGCGGTGTCGGCGCGGGCCCGGGCGTGGTCGCGCCGGGCCGGGCTGGTGGCGGCGCGGCTGTCGACGGTCTGCTTCCTGGCGCTGTCGATGGCGGTCGCGACGCAGGTCGACTCGCCGGCGTTCAAGGACATCATCACCGTCGTCATCAAGTGGGTGGCCGGACTGGTCGGGCCGGTGTCCATCCCGTTCCTGCTGGGGCTGGTGCCGGCCTTCCGCCGGTCCGGGCCGACCGCGGCGCTGGTGTCCTGGGCGGCCGGGCTGGGCGCGTTCTGGCTGACGAACTACGGCCTGGCCGGGGTGCAGTTGCAGGTGCAGATCGTGGCGCCGGTGGCGACGTCGCTGGTGCTGTTCGCCCTCCTCGGCCTGGTGCGGCCGGAGCCGAGCGACGCCCGCGACGCCCTGCTGGCCAGGATCGACGGCGACGGCGAGGAGGACGGGACGACCCGGCCGGCGGCGGTGCCGAGCGGGTCGTGACGGCGGGTCGCGGGTGGTGGGCGCCCGCGCGCCCGGGGGAGTCAGGCGCGCGGGTAGCGGGCCAGCCAGCCCGCGGCGGAGCCCGCGGGGCCGTGCAGTGCGGGGCCCTGGGTCATCTCCATGGCGAAGTCGTCGGCGAGTTCGAGGATGGTGGAACGGCCCTCCAGTTCGACCACCCAGTCCGGGGGGAGGGCGGTCTCGCCGTGCAGGGCGCCCAGGAGGTTGCCGCAGAGGGCGCCGGTGGAGTCGCTGTCGCCGCCGTGGTTGACCGCGAGCAGCAGACCGTGCCGGATGTCCTCGGCGACCAGGGCGCAGTACACGCCGATCGACAGGGCCTCCTCGGCGGTCCGGCCGCCGCCCAGCGACTCGACCCGGGCGGGCGTCGGCATGCCCTGCCGTACCGCGCCCAGCGCGCGCTTGAGGGCGTCGGTGGTCTCCTCGTGGCCGGGGCGGGTGGCGAGGTGGGCCAGCGCCTTCTGGACGGCGCCGTCGAGGACCTCGCCGCGCGCCAGCGAGTGGCTGATCACGGCGAACGCGCCGGCCGCGAGGTAGCCGGTGGGGTGGCCGTGGGTCTGCGCCGCGCACTCGACGGCGAGTTGGAAGACCAGCTGCGGCTCCCAGCCGACGAGCAGGCCGAACGGCGCGGACCGCATCACCGCGCCGCAGCCCTTGGAGTCCGGGTTCTTCGGCTTGTCGAGGGTGCCCATCACCTCGTCGCCGAGGCCGCTGAGGCAGTCCCGGTCGGGGGTGCGGCGGGCGTAGAGCCACTCCTCGCGGGCCAGCCAGCCGTCGTCCTCCTTGCGCTCGTCGGGGCCCCAGTCGCGCTGGGTGGCGGCCCAGCGGAGGTAGGCGCGGTGGACGTCGGTGGGCGGGTGCCAGGCGCCGGTGTCGCGGCGGACCTGGGCGCGGATCAGGCCGTCCACGGTGAAGAGCGTCATCTGGGTGTCGTCGGTGACCGCACCGCGCCGCCCGAAGGCGGGGACCAGGTCGGTCACGCCGTCCTGGCCGTGCGCCTCCCGGATCGCGTCCAGCGAGTCGGACTCGACGGCGGCGCCGAGCGCGTCGCCGATGGCGCCGCCCAGCAGGCAGCCGCGCACCCGGCTGCGGAAGTCCTGCTGTTCGGCGCGGCCCCAGATGGCGGTGCCGCCTGCCGCCGCGTTCATGCCGGAACCCCGCTCGGCTCGGGCCCGCCGCCGCCCGGCGCGCACCGGTCGAGGGCTCTCGGCCCGCCTTCGGCCGGGGTGACCCCCGTGCTGTGCTCGGTCACTGCGCCCTCCCGACGCTCGGACGGTCCGGGGCCTTGCGGACGCCCCTGGCGCAGCACTGTAGCGACCGGGAATGATCGAAACCGGGCCGGGTTTGTATCAGGTTCGTATCGTGAGGTGACGGGTGGGACGGCCCCCTTCCCGTCCCCGCTCCGGGAGGCCCCATGACTTCGCCCGCCGCCGCGCCCGTGCCGGGCACCGCCGGCGCCGCCGCCGCGCGCTGCGCCGTGCTCGACGACTACCAGGGCGTGGCCCTCTCCCTGGCCGACTGGTCCCCGCTGGCCGGCGCCGTGGACGTCCGTGCGCTGCGCACGCCGCTGCGCTCCGAGGACGAGGTGGTCGAGGCGGTCGGCGACTGCGAGATCGTGGTCGCGATGCGCGAGCGGACGCCGTTCCCGGCCTCGCTGCTGGCCCGGCTGCCGCGGCTGCGGCTGCTGGTCACGTCCGGTATGCGGAACGCGTCGATCGACCTGGCGGCGGCCGCCCGGCACGGCGTCACGGTCTGCGGCACCGCCAGCAACGGCGAGCCGCCCGTCGAGCTGACCTGGGCCCTCATCCTGGGCCTGGCCCGCAACGTCGTCACCGAGAGCACCGCGATGCGGGCCGGCGGCCCCTGGCAGAGCACCGTCGGCGCCGATCTGCACGGCCGGACGCTGGGGCTGCTCGGCCTGGGCCGGATCGGCAGCAAGGTGGCCCGGGTCGGCCTGGCCTTCGGGATGGACGTGGTGGCCTGGAGCCCGCACCTGACCGCGGAACGCGCCGCGGAGGTGGGCGTGCGCGCCGCCGCCGGCAAGGAAGAGCTGCTGGAGAGCAGCGACTTCGTCTCCGTCCACCTGGTCCTCGGCGACCGCACCCGCGGCCTGCTCGGCGCCCCGGAACTCCGCCGGATGCGGCCCACCGCCTATCTGGTGAACACCGCGCGGGCCGCCATCGTCGACCAGTCCGCGCTGCTCCGGGCCCTGCGCGAGAAGTGGATCGCCGGCGCCGGCCTGGACGTCTACGAGCAGGAGCCGCTGCCCGCGGACGCCGCCCTGCGCACCCTCCCGAACGTGCTCGCCCTCCCCCACCTCGGCTACGTCACCCGGCGCAACTACGAGGGGTACTTCCGCGAGGCCGTGGAGGACATCGCGGCCTATCTGGCGGGGGAACCGGTCCGGAAGCTGGGCTGAGGGCCCGTCGGCCCCCGGTGTTTCGGCGGCGGCCGGACGGCGGATTTCCGCACCGCCCGGCCGTTCGGTGATGGCCGTGCCGCCCGCTGGGCATGCTTTCCCCATGTCCGAGTACGAGTGGGACCGCACCACCATGGCCGTCGTCGCCTCGGCTCTGTCCGGTGACAGCGACGGTGCGGTGGAACTCCTCCGGCCGCTCCCCCAGCGCGATGTGTGCCATGTCGCGGTGCGGCTGGCCGCCATGGCCGCCGACGCGCTGATCGTCGCCGCCCAGGACGCCGGCGGCGACCGCGAGGAGGCGCTGTCGCAGTGGCAGCAGTGCATCCTCCAGCACGAGGCGGAGCACGGCGGGGAGTGACCCGCCGGCCCGGCCGGGGGGGGCGTCCCCGATCGGCCGGGCCGGCGCCGCGGTGCGGGCCGCTACTCCACCACCGGCAGCAGCTCCGGCAGGTGGCCGTCCGACGCCAGCGCGGCGGCCTGGCGCTCGGCGGGGACGTCGGCGTAGGTGGTGGTCCGGGGGCGAGCCGGGCGGCCGGCGAGGTCGGCGATGCCGATCAGGTCCTGGATGGAGCGGTAGGAGCCGTAACTCGAACCGGCCATCCGGGAGATGGTCTCCTCCATCAGGGTGCCGCCCAGGTCGTTGGCGCCGGAGCGGAGCATTTCCGCCGCGCCCTCGGCACCCAGTTTCACCCAGCTGGTCTGGATGTTGGTGATGTGCGGGTGGAGCAGGACCCGGGCCATCGCCGTCACCGCGCGGTTGTCGCGGGTGGTGGGGCCGGGACGGGCGATGCCGGCGAGGTAGACGGGGGCGTTGGTGTGGATGAAGGGCAGCGTGACGAACTCGGTGAAGCCGCCGACGCCTTTGGACAACGCGGCCTGCTGGATCTCGGCCAGCAGCCGGAGGTGGCCGAGCCAGTGGCGCGGCTGGTCCACATGGCCGTACATCATTGTCGACGAGGAGCGGATGCCCAGCTCGTGGGCGGTCTTGACGACCTCGACCCAGGTGGCGGTGGGGAGTTTTCCCTTGGTGAGGATCCAGCGGACCTCGTCGTCGAGGATCTCCGCGGCGGTGCCGGGGATGGTGTCCAGACCGGCGGCCTTGGCCTCGGTCAGCCACTCCCGGATGGACAGGCCGGTGCGGGTCGCGCCGTTGACCACCTCCATCGGGGAGAAGGCGTGCACGTGCATGCCCGGGACCCGCTCCTTCACGGCGCGGGCGATGTCGAAGTACGCCGTGCCGGGCAGGTCGGGGTGGATACCGCCCTGCATGCAGACCTCCACCGCGCCCACGTCCCACGCCTGTTGGGCGCGGTCGGCGACCTGGGAGAGGGAGAGGGTGTAGGCGTCGGCGTCCGTGCGGCGCTGGGCGAAGGCGCAGAACCGGCAGCCGGTGTAGCAGACGTTGGTGAAGTTGATGTTCCTGGTGACGATGTAGGTGACGGCGTCGCCCACCGTGGCGCGGCGCAGGTCGTCGGCGATCCGGCAGAGCGCGTCCAGCGCCGGGCCGTCGGCGTGCAGCAGGGCGAGCGCCTCGGCGTCGGTGAGCTTCGTCGGGTCGTCGGCGGCCTGGGAGAGCGCCTGGCGGACGTCGGCGTCCAGCCGGGAGGGCACCATGCCGGGCGCGGCGGCCTCGCGCAGCGCCGCCCAGTCGCCGTACACCTCGTCGAAGTCGTCGCGGCGGTCCGCCGTCCGGCCCTCGGTGTCGATGGTGCGGTGCAGGTCCGTGCGGCCGGTGGAGACGAACCCCTCCTCGGGCTCCTGCCAGGGGCGGCCGGTCACCGCGGCGTCCTCCCGGGCCAGGCCGGTGGCCGGGTCGGCGAGGGCGGTGACGTGCGGCAGCAGCCGGGGGTCCAGCCAGGGCTCGCCGCGCCGGACGAACTCCGGGTAGACCGCGAGGCGTTCGCGCAGCCGGAAGCCCTCGGTCGCGGAGTGCTCGGCGAGCGTGTCGATCTGGGGCCAGGGGCGCTCGGGGTTGACGTGGTCCGGGGTGAGTGGGGAGACGCCGCCCCAGTCGTCGATACCGGCCCGGATCAGCCGGGCGTACTCCCCGTCCACCAGGTTGGGCGGCGCCTGGAGGCAGGCGGTGGGGCCCATGATGTGCCGGGCGACGGCCACGGTGGCGACCAGCTCGTCCAACTCGGCGTCGGGCATCCCGCGCATCGCGGTGTCCGGCTTGGCGCGGAAGTTCTGCAGGATCAGTTCCTGGATGCCGTGGTAGGCGCGGGAGATGCGGCGCAGCGCGAACAGCGACTCGGCGCGCTCCGCGTGGGTCTCCCCGATGCCGATCAGCAGACCGCTGGTGAACGGGACGGAGCTGCGCCCGGCGTCCTCCAGGACGCGCAGCCGCACCGCGGGCTCCTTGTCCGGCGAGCCGTGGTGCGGGCCGCCGGGCTCGCTCCACAGGCGCTCGGCGGTGGTCTCCAGCATCATGCCCATCGACGGGGCGACCGGCTTGAGGCGCTGGAAGTCCGTCCACGACATCACACCGGGGTTGAGGTGGGGCAGCAGCCCGGTCTCCTCAAGGATGCGGATGGCGATGGCGCGGACGTAGGCGATGGTGTCGTCGTACCCCTCGGCCGCCAGCCACTCGCGCGCCTCGGGCCAGCGCTCCTCGGGCTTGTCCCCGAGGGTGATCAGGGCTTCCTTGCAGCCGAGTTCGGCGCCGCGGCGGGCGATCGCCAGCACCTCGTCGGGGGACATGAACATCCCGTGGCCGGCCCGGCGGAGCTTGCCGGGGACGGTGGCGAAGGTGCAGTAGTGGCACTTGTCGCGGCACAGGCGCGTCAGGGGGATGAAGACGCTCTTGGAGTACGTGATGACGCCGGGGCGGCCGGCGGCCTCCAGGCCCGCGTCGCGCACCCGGGCCGCCGAGGCGCACAGGTCCTCCAGGTCCTCGCCGCGCGCCTGGAGGAGCACCGCGGCCTCGGTGACGTCCAACGCCACGCCGTCCCGGGCCCGCTTGAGCGCCCGGCGCATCGCGTTGGCCGTCGGCCGGGGGGCCGCCCCGCTCCGGTCGGCCCCGTCCGATACCTGGTCAGATCCCCGGTGGGAGCCCTGGTCGGATCCCTGCGCGCTGGAAGTCATGCCCCGAGCATACGAGCGGCCGCCGACATCTCCGCGGCCGGATCCGGGGCGAGTGGTGTGCCGCTGATCACGTTAAACGGAGGTTGTCTCCGCACGATGGGGGCACTGCCCGGAAGGCGGCCGCGGCATGCCACGGGCCGGTCCGGCAGGGCCGGACCGGCTCGGTGCGCCGCGGCGGTCAGAGCGAGCCGAGCAGTTCCTCGGAGTAGGTCCGGGTCAGGAACTCCATGGCGTGGCCGTCGGGGTCGTCGACGTACACGCCGCGGCCGCCGTCGCGGCGGTTGATCTGCTGCGGATTGGAGTGCCGCGGGTCGGCCCAGTAGGGCAGACCGCGCTCCTGTATGCGCCCCAGGATCCCGTCGAACTCCTCCTCCGTCACCAGGAACGCGTAGTGCGTGGCGACGAACTCCCGGCCGCCGGCGACGTGCTCGGCGTAGTCGAGGGTCACCCCGTTGTCCATCTTCAGCGCGGCGAACGGGCCGAACGCCTTCGGTTCGGGGGCGTCCAGCAGGTCGGCGAGGAAGCGGGCCGAGGCGAAACGGTCCTTGCTGTGCACGATCGTGTGGTCGAGGCGGGGCATGGCGTCTCCTTGGTCTCCGAGAGCTCGTGGAACTCCTCCGGGAGGGTGGTCCCTGATGCCTTCACCTTCGACGCTACGCCCGGCGGCACCACGGCGGATCGGTCTGAGGTACCGCACAGCGGGAGCGCGCCGTACACCGATGGTCCTAGGGCGCGGGCGGGGCGCCGGACCACACTGCCGCCGGGCGCGGCGCCCGTCACAGGTACTGCGCGAAGTCGTCCAGGGTCCGCAGGACCTCCGCCTCACCGGCCGCCGGCAACTGGAGGACCACCTCCCGCACGCCCAGCTCCCGGTAGTGCGCCAGCTTCCCCGGCGTCGGGCGGACCGCGTACGGCACCACCTCCGGCTCGCCCGCGCGGCCGGCGTCCGCCCAGGCGCGCCGCAGAGCGGGAAGGGTCTCCGACAGACCGCCGCCACCGATGGGCAGCCAGCCGTCCGCGGTGGCCGCGATCTCCGCCAGGAGCTTGGGCCCCGCCGCGCCGCCCAGCAGCACACGCGGAGCGCCGCCGACCGGCTTGGGGTGGGCGAGCGAGGCCCGGACGGACCCGAAGGGGCCCTGGTACGCGGTCGGTTCGTCGGCCCACAGGGCGCGCATCAGCGCCAACCGGTCGCGCACCAGGGCGCGCCGGGTCGTCCACTCCACTCCGTGGTCGGCCGCCTCCTCGACGTTCCAGCCGTAGCCGACACCGAGGGTGAAACGGCCACCGGAGAGGTGGTCCAGCGTCGCGATCTGCTTGGCGAGGTCGACCGGATCGTGCTGGGCGACGAGCGTGATGCCGGTGCCCAGGCGGAGCCGCTCGGTGACCGCGGCGGCCTGGCCGAGGGCGATGAACGGGTCCAGGGTGCGGCCGTATTCGCGGGGCAGCGGCTCGCCCGTGGGCGCCGGGGTGTCCCGGGAGGCGGGGATGTGGGTGTGTTCGGGCAGGTACAGCCCGTCAAAGCCGCGCTGCTCCAACTCGTGGGCCAGTCGGACCGGCCGGATCGTCTCGTCGGTCAGGAACAGCGTGGTCGCGATCCGCATGCTGGCGGTACCTCCGCGTCAGGAGTGGTCGGGCGTCGGGAGCGGTCGGGCAGGTGGAGTGACCGCATGTTGCCGCACCGTCCGCGAGTTATCCACAGGGCTTTCCCCGCGTGTCACACACGCGTAGAACAGTTTTCACACCGCGCAACGACGCAGGGACGGCACGAGCGCGGCACGCGGCGGACGGGCCGCGGCGGGACGGACAACGACGACGCAGGGGGGCGGAGATGGAGCGACGCGAGGTACTGAAGATGTCGGCGGCCGCCGGCGCGGCGGGAGCGCTGACACTCGGACGGGTGAGCTTCGCCGAGGCGGCACCGACCACCGGGCGGGCCGGCGGCGGACCGGCCGAGCAGAGCCGCACGGTCACCGGCCATCTGCCCGCCGGCGCACCGGACTTCGTCTACGTCCCGGTCGACGTCCCGCCCGGCGTACGGGAGATCGCGGTCGCCTACCGCTACGACAAGCCGACCGTGCCCGACGGCACCGCGGGGAACGCCTGCGACATCGGCATCTTCGACGAGCGGGGCATCGCGCTGGGCGGCGCCGGCTTCCGCGGCTGGTCGGGCGGGGCACGGACGGAGTTCTTCCTGCGGGCCGACGACGCCACCCCGGGCTACCTCCCCGGCCCGGTCGGCCCCGGCACCTGGCACATCGCCCTCGGCCCGTACACCGTCGCCCCGCAGGGCCTGGACTACGAGGTCACCATCACCCTGCGGCACGGCCCCCCGGGGACCACCCCCGCGCCCGTGCACCCTCCGGAGCGGGCCCGCGGCCGGGGCCGCGCCTGGTACCGCGGGGACAACCACCTGCACTCCGTGTACTCCGACGGAAAGCGCACCCCCGCCCAGATCGCGGCGCTGGCCCGGGCCGCCGGGCTGGACTTCCTCACCACCACCGAGCACAACACCACCGCCGCCCACCGCGCCTGGGAGGGCCTGTGGGGTGACGACCTGCTGATCCTGACCGGCGAGGAGGTCACCACCCGCAACGGCCACGTGGTGGCGATGGGCACCGACCCCGGCGTCTTCATCGACTGGCGCTACCGGGCCCGGGACAACGCCTTCGGCCGGTACGCCCGGGCCATCCGCCGGGCCGGCGGCCTGGTGATCCCCGCGCATCCGCACGCCACCTGCGTCGGGTGCAGCTGGAAGTTCGGGCTGAACGACGCCGACGCGGTCGAGGTGTGGAACGGCCCGTACGGCCCCGACGACGAGATCACCCTCGCCGAGTGGGACAACACCCTGGTCACGCACGCCCGGGGCGGCGGCGCCTGGCTGCCCGCCGTCGGGCACAGCGACGCGCACCGCGATCCGGACGTGGTCGGCCTCCCGCAGACCGTCGTCCTGGCCGACGACCTCTCGCGCCGCGCCCTCCAGGACGGCATCCGGGCCGGCCGGGTGTGGATCGCCGAGTCCGCCGGGATCGACCTCTCGTTCGCCGCCACCGGCGAACGCGGCGAACACGCCGGGATCGGCGAACGCCTGGCGCTGCCCGGTACGGCCGGGGTCACCGCCCGGCTGACGGTCTCCGGGGCGCCCGGCTGCACGGTCTCCTTCGTCACCGACCAGGGCCGCCGGCACACCGCGCCGCTGCCGCCGTCCGGGAAGGGCACGGTCACCTGGCGGACCACGCCCGACAACGCCGCGTACCTACGCGCCGAGGTCCGCCACCCGTCGTCGGCGGCGGACCTCCCGGGCCCGATGGCGGCGCTCACCAATCCGATCTTCCTGGGGCGGAGGTAGCGCGGGGCGGGCGTGGGGCGGGGTGGGGGTGGGGGTGGGGCGGGGGGGAAGCCCCCCAGGGCCCCGAGCCCCAAGCCCCCTACTCCTCCACCACCAGCGCCGGAGTGGCCCGGGTGAGGACCTCGCCGCGGAAGAAGGCCGGGCTGCGGCGCTGCATCACCAGCATGAGCACGGCGCCGAGGAGCAGCAGGCCGACGCCGATGAGGAACACCGATCCGATGCCGAAGACCGAACTGCCCGACCCGTACGCCGGGTTCCACATGTCGATCAGCGTCTTGGTGAAGACCGACGCCAGCAGCACTCCGCCCAGCAGCGGGAAGACGCCCTTGAGGAAGAGGTCGCGGACGGAGTTGCGCAGGTCGTGGCGGAAGAACCAGGCGCAGGCGAAGGCCGTGATCGAGTAGTAGAAGCAGATCATGAGGCCCAGCGCGTAGATGGTGTCGATCAGCACGTTCTCGCTGATGAAGCTCATCACGGCGTAGAAGACGCCGGTGGCGACGCCGGCGGCGACGGTGGCCTGGCCCGGCGAGCGGAAGCGCGGGTGGATCTTGGCGAAGGAGGCCGGCAGCGCCTCGTAGGTGCTCATCGCCAGAACGGTCCGGGCGACGGGGATGAAGGTGGTCTGCAGGCTGGCCGCGGCCGAGGCGAGGACCGCGACGAAGAGCAGTACGCCGAGCACGGTGCCCATGACGGGGTTGGCGAGGGCGGCGAAGACGTTGTCGGCGGTGTGCGGGTTGCCCAGCCCCAGGCCCTTGCCGCCGACGCCGGCGAACATCTGCGAGCCCACGGCGGTGAGCAGGTAGGAGCCGATCAGCACGAGCATGGCGAGCAGGGCGGCGCGGCCGGGCGTCTTCTCGCTGCCGGCGGTCTCCTCGTTGACCGTCAGACAGGTGTCCCAGCCCCAGAACATGAAGATCGAGAGGGAGAGTCCGGCGGTGAAGGAGGAGAAGGACTTGACCGCGAAGGGGTCGAGCCAGGTCCAGGAGAAGTGCAGGGAGCCGGCGAAGTCCCCGGAGCGCGCCTTGACCACGGCCATCGCCACGAAGACGGCGAGGACGGCGAGTTGGAGGCCGACGAGGGTGTACTGGACGCCCTTGGTCGCGGTCATCCCGCGGTAGCTGATGGCGGTGGCGACGGCGATGAAGGCCAGGCACGTCAGGACGTGGGCGATCCGGTTGTGGTCCAGGGCCGCGACGGTGGGTGAGCCGGTGAGTTCGCCGAGCAGCAGGTAGAAGAACGAGGTGGCGACGCCGGCCAGGTTGGAGAGCACGATGATCGTCGCGATCACCAGGCCCCAGCCGCACATCCAGCCGACCCGCGGCCCGAATGCCTTGACGGTCCAGGTGAAGGAGGTTCCGCAGTCGGGGACGGCCTTGTTCAACTCGCGGTAGGCGAAGGCGACCAGCAGCATCGGCAGGAATCCGGCCAGGAAGACGGCGGGCATCTGCACGCCGACCTCGCCGACCGTGGGGCCGAGCGTGGAGGTGAGGCAGTAGACGGGGGCGACGGTGGAGATGCCGATCACCGCGCTGCCGAGCAGGCCGACGGAGTTACCGCTGAGGCCCTTGCTCCGGGTGTCACCGGAACCGCTGCGGGCGTTACTGCCGGTAGCCGCGACGCTCGTTACCGTGTCTCCGGTCTGGGGCCGGGGGTCAACCTGAACCATGAACAGGACGTTAAGCGCTGCTGTTTCCGTATCCGGAAGATGATCCTCCGGACCACCGGGCTTCACTCCGCAGGAAAAATTGATACCCCAGACACTTATTCACAAGAATAATTCCAGTTGAACCTTGGACTTCACGGGCGCGACTGAAGTCTTCCGCATTGCGAGAACCGCAGCACTGTCCGTTTTCGACCGGTTCAAAATTTTCCCGTCCGAATTTCGAACGTCACACTCCGGCCATCAGAACGCCACCCGTCCGGCCACCCGCCCTCACCCCGGCCAGACGATCGCCTGCACCTCGCTGTACGCGTGCAGCGCGTACGAACCGACGTCGCGCCCCACCCCGCTGCGCTTGAAGCCGCCGAACGGCGCCTCCATGTTCCGCCCCACCGTGTTGACGCCGACCCCGCCGGCCCGCAGCCGCCCCGCCACCCGGAAGGCGCGGGCCACATCGCCGGACCAGACGTAGTCCAGCAACCCGTAGTCGCTGTCGTTGGCCAGCGCGATGCCCTCCTCCTCGTCGTCGAAGGGGACCACCGTCACCACCGGCCCGAAGATCTCCTCCCGGACCGCCCGCATCGCGGGGGTGCAGTCCGCGAAGAGCGTCGGCGCCACGTAGAAGCCGCGCGCCTGCGCCGGACGCTCGCCCCCGGTCACCAGGCGGGCGCCCTCCTTCACCGCCAGCGCCGTGTACGCCTCGACGCGGTCCCGGTGCGCGGCGGAGATCACCGGGCCGACCACCGTGCCCGGCTCCCGCGGATCGCCGACGGTCAGGTGCTCCGCGTACCGCGCCAGCCCCGCCACCAGGCGCTCGTAGATCCCGCGCTGGGCCAGCACCCGGGTCGGCGCGGTGCAGATCTGCCCGCTGTAGAAGGAGAAGGTGGTGCCGATGCCGGACACCGCCGAGGCCAGGTCGGCGTCGTCGAAGACCAGCGCCGCGCCCTTGCCGCCCAGCTCCATCAGCTGGCGCTTCATCCCGCGGCCGCACTCCTCCGCGATCCGCTGCCCCACCGCGGTGGAGCCGGTGAAGCTGACCATGTCCACGCCCGCGGCCGCCACCGCCGCCTCGCCGACCTCCGGCCGCGCCCCGCTGACGACGTTGACCACCCCCGGCGGGACCCCGGCCTCCGCCAGCGCCTCGGCCATCCGGTACACCGACAGCGGGTCCTGCGGGGCCGGTTTGACCACCACCGTGTTGCCCATCGCCAGTGCCGGCGCGACCTTCCCCGCCGGGTTGGCCCACGGGTTGTTGTAGGAGGTGATGCAGGTGACGACGCCCACCGGGCGGCGCACCGCGACCGCACCGAAGACGCCCCCGCCGCCCATCGGCCCGGCCGCGTTGATCTGCGGCGGCACCGCGGTCTCCACCGGTTCCAGGGCCCCGCGGGCGTACCGCTCGAACCGGGCCGCGGACACCCCGACCTGGAGGGCCCGGGCCGTCCCGGTCGTCGCGCCGCTCTCCGCCTGCGCCAGCTCCGCGTAGCCGGCGGCCTCCCGGCGGATCACCCGCGCCGCCCGGTCCAGGACGGCCGCCCGCTCCTCGGGGGCGGTCCGCGACCAGCCGTCGAAGGCGTCCCGGGCCGCGTCCACCGCGGCTGCCACCTGCGCCCGGCTCGCCTCCGGGGCGGCCCCGACGACCTCCTCGGTCGCCGGGTTGACCACGTCGTAGTGGCCGCCGTCGGGCGCCACCCACTCCCCGCCGATGTAGAGCCGCTGCTCGGCCGGGTGCCTGCCCGTGCTCACCTGGTGCTCACCGTCCTCGTGTCCCGCCCGGACCGCAGTACGGTCCCGGGCACCGCGCCGGTCACCACGTCGTCCCGGATCGTCTCCACCCCGTTGACCCGCACGCTGACCACGCCGATCGCCCGGGAGTCCAGCCGGGGGCTGTCGCCGGGCAGGTCGTGCACCAGCGTCGCGGCCCCCGCGTCGATCCGCTCGGGGTCGAAGAGCACCAGGTCGGCGTGGTAGCCCTCGGCGATCCGGCCCCGTTCGCGCAGTCCGAACAGCTGCGCCGGGTCGTCGGTCAGCATCCGCACCGCCTGCTCCAGCCCGACCAGCTTCCGCCCGCGCAGGCAGTCGCCGAGGAAGCGGGTGGTGTACGGGGCGCCGCACATCCGGTCCAGGTGGGCGCCGGCGTCCGAGCCGCCCAGCAGGACGTCCTCGTGCTGCCAGGTCTGCTGCCGCAGTGCCCAGCTGTCGGGGTCGTTGTCGGTCGGCATCGGCCAGAGCACGGTGCGCAGTGCGTCGTCGGCGCAGATCTCGACCAGGCAGTGGAAGGGGTCCTGGCCGCGTTCGGCGGCGATGTCCCGCACCACCCGCCCGGACAGTCCCTCGTTGGCCGGTGTGTAGGTGTCCCCGATCACGTACCGGGCGAAGTCGGTCAGTCGCCGGAACACCCCGGCTTCCTTGCTGTGTGCCCGGCGCAGCATCTCGGCCCGGACGTCGGCGTCGCGCAGCCGGGCGATCCGCTCGGGCACCGGGAGGCCGAGGATCTCGCCCCAGCCCGGGATGAGGTTGAGGGCGCAGAAGGTGCCCAGTGACATGTTCATCGGGGTGAGGATCGGCATGGTCAGGGCCACGATCCGGCCGCCTGCCTTGCGGGCTCGTTCGCTGGCGACGAGTTGCCGGGGCACCCGTTCGGGGACCGCGGCGTCGATGGTCAGCACGTTCCAGTTCAGTGGGCGTCCGGCCGCCGCCGACATCTCCACCAGCAGGTCGATCTCGTCGTCGTCGAACCGGTCCAGGCAGCCGGCGACGATCGCCTCCAGCTGGGTGCCTTCGTGCTCGCCCACCGCCTTGGACAGTGCGAGCAGTTCGTCGGGGCGGGCGTGCCGGGAGGCGACGGGTTTGCCGTCGCCGTCGGAGTGGGTGGAGGACTGGGTGGTGGACAGTCCCCATGCCCCGGCGGCCATCGCGTCGTGGAAGAGCCGGAGCATCGCGTCGAGTTGGGCGGCGGTGGGCTGCCCGCCGATCGCGTCCGGGCCCATCACGTGGCGCCGTAGCGCGCAGTGCCCGACCATGAAGCCGGCGTTGACCGCGATCCGCCCGTCCAGCGCGTCGAGGTACTCGCCGAACGTGTGCCAGTCCCAGGGCGCGCCCTCCTCCAGCGCGACCAGCGACATGCCCTCGACCTTGCTCATCATCCGCCGGGTGTAGTCGGCGTCCTCGGGCCGGTCGGGGTGGAGCGGGGCGAGGGTGAAGCCGCAGTTGCCGCCGGCGACGGTGGTCACGCCGTGGTTGAGGGACGGGGTGGCGTACGGGTCCCAGAAGAGCTGGGCGTCGTAGTGCGTGTGCGGGTCGATGAACCCGGGGGCGAGGACCAGGCCCCGCGCGTCCTCGTGCGTCCGGGCCTCCTCGGTGACGGTGCCCGGCCGGGCGACCACCGCGATCCGCCCGTCCCGGATGCCGACGTCGGCCGCGAAGGCCGGCGCGCCCGTGCCGTCCACGACGGTCGCGGCCTGGATGAGGTGGTCGAGCATGGCGTGCGTCCTTTCTCGGTGCGGGGCGTGTGCGGGGCGGGCGGGTGGCGCGCGGGGCGGGTCGGGTTCAGCCGGCTGTGGTTCCCGCGGCCTGCCGGAAGCGGGTGGTCCGGTGCACCGGATCGGTGTCGATCTTCGGGATGACGTGCTCGCCGATCAGCTTGATGCTGTTCATGGTGTCCTCGTAGGACACTCCGATCGGCAGTCCGAAGGAGAGCTGGTCGGCGCCGGCCTGCTCCCAGCGCTTGCACTGCCGCAGCACCTCGTCGGGGTCGCCGCAGATCATCAGCTCCTCGGCGATCAGCAGCTCGATGATCTCCTCGGTGTAGTCCGGGAGCAGTTCGGGCCACTGGGGGATGCCGTCCGGCCGCGGGAAGGTGTCGTGGTAGCGGAAGAGCAGCGACTGGAGGTAGTTGAGCCCGCCGCCGACCGCGATCTGCACGGCCTTCTCGTGGGTCTCCGCGCAGATGGCGGTCGACGTCACCATCACGTTGTCGTTGACGAAGTCGCCGATCGGCTCGGCGTCCTTGACCGCGTTCTTGTACGAGTCGACGACCCACTCCATGTCGGCGACCTTCTGCACGCTGAAGCCGAGGACGCCCAGCCCCTTCTTCCCGGCCATCGCGTACGAGGACGGCGATCCGGCCGCGTACCACATGGCCGGGTGCGATGCCCCGTACGGCTTGGGCAGGATTTTGCGGGGCGGCAGTTGCCAGTGTGTGCCGTGGAACCCCTCGTACTCGTCCTGGAGCCACATCTTGGGGAATTCCGCGATGGTCTCTTCCCAGATCTCCTTGGTGTGGTTCATGTCGGTGATGCCCGGCAGGAACCCCAGGATCTCGTGGCTGCCGGCGCCCCGTCCGGAGCCGAACTCGAAGCGTCCGGCGGAGAGGTGGTCGAGCATGGCGACCTTCTCGGCGACCTTGACCGGGTGGTTGACCGGGGCGAGCGGGTTGAAGATGCCGGAGCCCAGGTGGATCCGCTCGGTCGCGTGCGCGAGGTAGCCGAGGTAGACGTCGTTGGCGGAGAGGTGGGAGTACTCCTCCAGGAAGTGGTGCTCGGAGGCCCAGGCGTATTTGAAGCCGGACTTGTCCGCCTGGATGACGTACTCGGTCTCCTCCATCAGTGCGTGGTGCTCGGCCTCCGGGTCGGCCTGCGCACGCGCGGCGGGCACGTAGCCCTGCACAAAGAGCCCGAATTCCAAGGGGGTTCACCGTCCCTTATCCGCTGCTGCGGCTATTTCTGACGTACCGTCAGATTGGCTGCCACCGACTGTTCCAGCGGCACCGGGACCCGTCAATACCCGCAACCCGCAAACCTGACGGTGCATCAGCTACGGGTCCGCACGCGCCGCCCGGCACCCTCAGAACGGGCTGACCCCGGCCAGCCACCCGCCGTCGATCACGAACGGCTGCCCGGTGATGTACGACGAGTCCTCCCCCGACAGGAACAGCGCCAGCCGGGCCACCTCCTCCGGCCGCCCGATCCGCCCCAGCGGCACCAGCTTCCGGTACAGCTCGCCCACCGCCCGCGCGGTCTCCGCAGGGTCCGCCGACGGATCCAGCGCCGCCGGGTTCGTCATCGGCGTGTCCACCGCCCCCGGGCAGACCGCGTTCACCCGTATCCCCTGCGCCGCCAGCTCCAGCGCGGCGACCCGGGTCAGCCCCACCACCGCGTGCTTGGTGGCGGCGTACGCCCCGACGAACGCCATCCCGGTCACCCCCGCGTACGAGGCGGTGTTGACGATCGTCCCGCCGCCGGCCGCCGCGATCCGCGGCGCCACCGCCCGCATCCCCAGGAAGCAGCCCGTCTGGTTGACCGACACCACCTGCCAGAACTCCTCCAGCGGGGTGTCCACCAGCGTGTTGAACCGCAGGATCCCGGCGTTGTTCACCAGCCCGTCGATCTTCCCGAACGCCTCCTCGGCGGCCTCGACCAGCGCCGCCCAGTCCCCCTCCACCGCCACGTCCAGATGCACGAACCGGGCCCGCTCCCCGCCCAGTTCGGCCGCCAGCGCCTCCCCCTGTTCGTCCAGCACGTCGCCGAGCACGACGCGCGCCCCCTCCGCCACGAAGAGCCGCGCCTCCTGCTCCCCCTGTCCGCGTGCCGCCCCGGTGATGACGATGACCCTGCCGTCGAGCTTGCCCATGCCTGCGCTCCTGTGGTGTGCGTACGGATGACGGTCCCGGTGTGCGTGCGCTCAGCCGTTCAGCAGCGGCCCGACCTCGGCCCCGAAGGCCGCGACCTGATCGACCAGCTCCGCCCGCCCCCGACTGCGGAACCGCACCTGGATCTGGTGCACCCCCATCGCCCCGTACTCGCGCAGCGAGGCGGCGATCCGCTCCGGCGCCCCGGCGAGCGTCCGCCGCCCGACCTCCCACCCGGGCTCCCCCACGTACACCGGCTCGGCGATCGCCCCGATCTCGATCGGCTCCCCGATCCCCGCCTCCTCCCGCAACCGCCGCACCGCGGCGATCTGCCCCGGCAGCTGGTCCCGCCGATCCCCCTGCGGCAGCCACCCGTCCCCCTTCACCGCGGCCCGCCGCACCGCCGCCGGGGACGAGCCCCCCACCCACACCGGCGGCCGCGGCAGCTGCACCGGCCGCGGCGCCTGCCCCAACCCCCCGAACGCGAACCGCTCCCCCTTGAACTCGGGGAACTCCTCCTCCCCCAGCGCCGCCTTCAACGCGTCGATCGCCTCGTCCAGCACCGCGCCCCGCCGCGCGAAGTCCACCCCGAGCGCCTCGAACTCCTCCCGCACATGCCCGGCGCCGACCCCGAGGACCAGCCGCCCGCCCGACAACCGGTCCAACGTCGCGTACTGCTTGGCGCTGAGCAGGGGGTGCCGCAGCCCGACCACCGCCACATGACTCAACAGCCGCACCCGTTCCGTGACCGCCGCCAGGTAGGAGAGCGTGGCCACCGGGTCGTACCAGACCGTCCCCATCGCCCCGGCCAGCCGCCGCGGTATCGCCACGTGCTCACAGCACGCCACGTAGGCGAACCCGGCCCGGTCCGCCGCCTGCGCCACCGCCACCAGATCCTCCGGCCCGGCCGCCGCCTCCCACCCCTCCGCGAAAAGCGCGCTCTGCGCCTGCACGGGCAGCTGCATCCCGTACACCAGCCGCCCCTGCGGCAGCACTTGCACCATGACTGCACCCCTTGTCCGTCCCTGCCCCACGCCACCGCGTGGCGCGCGAAGTGCGGACATGGTGATACCTGACGGCCCATCAGACAAGGGTGCGGACACCGCGACGGCCCCGCCCACCCCGACACCCGGGGCGGGCGGGGCCCACCTCCCTCACCGCACCGCACCCGGCGCGGCACCCTTCAGGGGAACGCCCGGGACGCCCCCCGCAGGACGGACCGGGGCCGACGAGCCACACCCGCCGGCCCCGATCGGGGGAGCTCCTAGCCGGGCACACCACCCGACGCACCCAGCCGAGCACCGCGGCTCACCGCCACCCGACGGACATCGCGCAGCGCACGCGTCAAATTCCGTGCCAGGAAACGAAGTTCCCGCTCCGAGAGCCTGGATTCACCGAGCATGCCGTCGGCGTGCGCGACCAGCCCCTCCGCCATATCCAGCTGAACGGCCTCCACCCGGTCCGCCATCCGGGACACGAACCCCTCCCCGTCCCCCAGGACGAAGCAGGTCTTCCCCTCCGGCGACACCCACGGCAGCAGCCGCGGCACACGCACCTCGCTCACCGCCCCGCCACCTCCACCCGGCGCCGTCCCGAGGCGGGCACCGACAACCGCAACGGCGGCTCGAAGATACGGGCGATACAGTGCGGCATGTCGACGCTCCTCTGAGGCGTTGGCCACGCCCCCGGGCCGTTGCTGCGGCCGCGGGGGTCTTCGGTGGTTGCGTACCGACCGACCGTATGGCTCCAGAAGAAGACGAAGGGCCACGGTTTGTAGCCCCGCCCCCATGAGCTGCTTCCTCCCGTGCCCTCCCTCGGGTGACGGCAGGGCGATCGCTACGCACAAGTCCGGTCCGGGCGTACCGTTCTGAGTGTCGACGTCAGAACGGAGCCCACCATGGCGCACTTCCCTGACATGCGAGAGACGGACAGCAACGGCCAGCGGCTGGCGCGCATCCGAATGCGCCGCCGGTGGACTCAACAGCGCCTTGCCACGGAGACCGGATACAGCCTCTCGGCAGTGAAGGCGTTCGAGCAGGGGCGCAGGGCGCTGGACCGGCCCGCGGTGATCCTCGCCATGTGCCGTGCTCTCGACTGCCACCCCACCGAGATCACCGGAGGTCCGGTGATCCCGCCGCAGTCCGACCTCGCCGGGCAGGCGGCCGTCGCCGGTGTGGCCGCGGTCCGGCGCGCAGTGCTTCGGCACGGTCGGCCCACGCGCCCGACCGACGACGAGGCCGCGGGCGTGGACCTCGTCGAGCTCCGCGCCCGGACCCGTGCAGCCAACAGCGATCGCCAGGCGGCCAAGTTGGCGAACGCCGGCGAGGTCCTTCCCGCCTTGCTGCGAGACCTGCAGGTAGCGGCCGAAGTCTCCGAAGGCGCCGCGCACCGGGAGGTGTTCTCGATGCTGGCCACGGCCTACGAGTGCGCCATGCAGTACCTGTACAAGCTCGGTCATGTCTCCGACGCCACCCTCGCGACAGAACGGGTCGTCTGGTCCGCCGAAGCCACCGGCGATCCACTGCGCGTCCTGGCCGCCCAGTGGTATGACGCAGGCGAGTTCCTGAACATCGGTGAGCACGACGAGGCAGGAGCCATCATCGACGCCGCATTGACGGCCCTTACGCGCATGCCGTCGCCACCCCCCGAGGCAGTGTCGCTGCGTGGCGCCTTCGAGTTGAAAGCCGCGTTGAACCACGCACGCGCTGCCGAAAAGGACGCGGCCGACCGGCATTGGCGCCGAGCAGAGGCCGCGGCGGCCCAGCTTGGTCGCGACCGCGACGATTGGCACCTCCAGTTCGGCCCGACGAACGTGGCCATCTGGGGCGTGAGCCTGCCCGTCGAGCTGGGGCATGGCCGCCTCGCCGTCGAGAGGGCGAAAAAGGTCGAACTGCCCGAGACCTACAGCCGCGAGCGACGCTCACACCATTACATCGACGTGGGACGTGCGCACTTCTACAACGGCCAGCGCGACCAGGCGCTCGACGCGTTCCTCCGCGCCGAGCACCTCGCTCCGCAGGCGACCCGAATGCATTCCGGAGTCCGCGAGACCGTGGGGACGATGCTCCGCACGCAGAAGCGCGGGCGACTGGCCGAACTGGGAATTCGCCTGGGGGTCGTGTGAACGGGACCACCTGAAGGGGCCCTGAAAGCTTGCGCGGTCACCCGCACGCGGCCTTTCCCGTTGTGGAAAGGATCAGTCCTTGACCGGCCCATCACCGCGTCGGAGCATCGAACACGACGGGGACCACCCGAAGACGTCGAGGGGGAATCCATGGCCGCCGAGCCACTGCGGAAACTGTCCGGGTCTCCGGACTGCAAAAACGGCACCTGCCCGACCCTGTGGGCCAAGACCGCCACCGACGACTACGTGGTGCAGGGATACGTGATCAGCGATCCGGAAGAACTGGCGCAGCTCGCTCTCCCCGAAGGGGAAACCGCCGTGCGGATTCCCGCAGCGGTTCTGGAGGAGTACTTCCGTGCTCAGCGGTGAGCAGTTCGGCCGGCTCTTCGACGCCTTCGAGCGGACCGCGTTTCGGCTGGAGACACTGCCCGAGTACGACGTGGAGGAGGAGCGTGAAGAGATCGCCCGATTCCTCGCCGGGGAGGACATGGGCCCGGAATGGGCCGACAACCCCTGGGTGCGATCGATGACCGACAAGGGCAAGCAGGTCTCTCGGGTCCACGTCCTCACCTCACCGCTGACCGACTACCTGCGGTACGAACTGGCGGCGTACCCCGGCAACATCGAGGCCGGGGAATCCATCGGGATCGTCGACCTCGCCGAGCGGCCCGTGACAGGTCTGCCCGACCATGACTTCTGGCTGTTCGACGACCGGCAGGTGTACCGCATGCACTACACCGAGTACGGCGCGTTCATCGGCGCCGAACTGCTGCCCCCGGACGAGCTCGGCGCGTACCAGGGCTACCGCGACGTGGCACTGACGCATGCCGTGCCGTTCGCCGACTACCAGGAGCGGCACCGCTGAGCACGGAGTCCATCGGCAGAGCCCTGCGGACGCTGCGGATCGCCTCCGGACTGACCGGAAGCACCGTGGCCCGCAGGGCCTCGATGTCGGCCGGAAAGCTGTCCAAGATCGAGAACGGGCGGACCCTCCCCACAGTTCAGGACGTCGACCTGGTCCTGAGCGCCGTCGGCGTTTCCGAAGCGGTGAAGGGCGAATTCCTGGCCACGGCCCGGACGGAAGTCACAGAGGCCACTGCGTGGCGCCTGCTGCGCCGCATGGGACCGTGGAAGCACCAGAACACCATCAAGGCCATTGAGGCCACCACCGTGCGTCTCAGGCTCTTCCAGGGACAGCTGATTCCGGGACTGCTCCAGACCCCGGAATACGCGTCCGCGGTCTTCAGCCTGCCCCCGGCGCTGCCAGAGCCGACCAGGGCGCGCACGGTGGCCGCACGGCTTGAGCGACAGGCGACCTTGTACGAAGCAGGACGGAGCTTCCACTTCCTGATCTGTGAGCACGTCCTTCGCTGGCTGGTCTGCAAGCCCGCCGTGATGGCCCTCCAGCTCGATCGCCTGGTGTCCCTCGCCCGACTCCCCCGCGTCCGCATCGGGATCGTGCCGCAGAACGGCCGCATGCCGGACTTCCCCATGAACTGCTTCAGCCTCCACGACGACCGGCTCGTCATCGCCGAGACGTTCCACGCCGAGTACACCACTCGGGATCCCAAGGACGTGGGGACCTATATCGAGACGTTCGACCGCTTCTCCCACATCGCCCTGTACGGAGACCTGATGAGGGCCGCCGTCGAGGAAATCCGGGACGACTTCTTGAGGGAACGGGAAACCGGCTAGGCGCCCGCCCCCTCCCCCGGGACGATGGCCGCGCCGGACAACGGGCGAGACTCCCGCCCCGACCGCGGAAACCTGGACAGTCGAGCGGCCGGAGCGGGTGACCCAGCCGCAGGAACCCTGCGGGATCACGGGCCGTGCCTCGACGGTACGGCGGCACGGCCCCTCGGAGAAGAGGAGGTTGACAGATGAGCGTCGCAGCCGTGGAGACGTACGAGACGCGCACGCCCGACGCCGAGGGCTGGCGCGGCATCCCGTTCCGGCGCCCCCGGGACGGGCAGGTCGTCGCACAGGACGACGGCGGGAAGCACGACGGGGGCCCGATGCCCCCGGAAGCACCGCGCGACCCGCAGCCGCAGGGCGGCGACGGCGCGTGTCCTGCCGCCAGCCGGCCGCTCGGCTGAGCGGGTCGAACCGGTAGCCGGTTTAACCGGTCCCGTCCGTCCACGTCGGCCGGACGGGACGCTGCCCGCCCCCGCCCCCGCCAGATCAGCTGCCCCCCGCCGACGGCCCCCAGAGCCCCTCCCCCGTCAGTCCCAGCAGTTCGATCGCGTTGCCGCGGACGATGCGGTCGATGACGTCGGGGGCGAGGTGGCCCATCTGGGTTTCGGCGACCTGCCTGGACTTGGGCCAGGTGGAGTCCGAGTGCGGGTAGTCCGTCTCGTAGAGGACGTTGCCGACGCCGATGGCGTCGAGGTTCTTCAGGCCGAACGCGTCGTCGAAGAAGCATCCGTAGACGTGGCCGGCGAAGAGTTCGGACGGGGGGCGGTGGACCTTGTCGGCGACGCCGCCCCAGGCGCGGTTCTCCTCCCAGACCACGTCCGCGCGCTCCAGGATGTACGGGATCCAACCGATCTGCCCCTCGGCGTACATGATCTTCAGGTGGGGGAAGCGGTCGAACTTGCCGCTCATCAGCCAGTCGGTCATCGAGAAGCAGCAGTTGGCGAAGGTGATCGTGGAGCCGACGGCGGGCGGGGCGTCGGCCGATGTGGACGGCATCTTCGACGACGAGCCGATGTGCATGGCGACGACCGTGCCGGTCTCGTCGCAGGCGCGCAGGAACGGGTCCCAGTAGTCGGTGTGGATGCTGGGCAGTCCCAGGTGGGGCGGGATCTCGCTGAAGCAGACGGCGCGGACGCCGCGGGCCGCGTTCCGGCGGACCTCCTCGGCGGCCAGTTCCGCGTCCCAGAGGGGGACGAGGGTCAGCGGGATCAGCCGGCCGGCGGCCTGCGGGCCGCACCACTCCTCCACCATCCAGTCGTTGTACGCGCGCACCCCGAGCAGGCCCAGTTCGCGGTCCTTGGCCTCGGTGAAGGTCTGGCCGCAGAAGCGCGGGAAGGTGGGGAAGCAGAGGGCGGACTGGACGTGGTTGACGTCCATGTCGGCCAGGCGTTCGGGGACCGAGTACGAGCCGGGCCGCATCTGCTCGTAGGTGATGCCCTCCAGTTTGATCTCGTCGCGGGAGTAGCCGACGGCGGTGTCCAGACGGGTCAGCGGGCGGTGCAGGTCCTCGTAGATCCACCAGTCGGCTATCGGGCCGTCGTCGCCGGGGGCGCCCATCTTCGGAGCGAACTTCCCGCCGACGAAGGACATCTCCTTGACGGGTGCGCGGACGATGCGCGGGCCGGTGTCGTGGTACTTCGACGGGAGCCGGTCCCGCCAGACGTCGGGGGGCTCCACGGTGTGGTCGTCGACCGAGATGATCCGGGGGAAGGGCGCGTCGGGTGACTTGGATTCCTTGAATTCCTTGGATTTCTCGGCTTCCTCGGCGCCCTTGGGTGCTGTGGATTCCCTGGGTTCCGCGGGCTGCTTGGTCTCCATGGGCGTTACCGTAGCGCTGATCTGACGGTCCGTCAGTAACGCGGACGGAGTCGGCCGGACCGGTGCGGGCGGGCCCGGCCGCCCCACCGGACCCGCGCCCGGCCCCGCGGCGAAAGCCCGCGGAAGGGCGACGGAAGGGCGACGGAAGGGCGACGGAAGGGCGACGGAAGGGCGGGGGAACGGCGGCGGAACGGCGGCCGAAGGGAGAACCGGCCGACCCCGCAGGGCGTGTACGCAGGCGGGTCGGGCGGCCGGTACCGGGCCACCGGCAGAAACAAACCAGCCAGTCGGGGATGGGGTCCGGAGCCCCGGGTAGAGGGGCCGGGGGCGTCCGGCCGGTGTACGGGGAGGGCGAGCGGCGGACCGGCCAGTTAGGGGACGAGCGGGTGCTGGCGGGCGCGGAACACGGCGTTCAGCTGGGCAAACACGCCGGGAGGACGCCGGGGCGGGGCCCGCGGGGGAGAACGGAAGGTTCCCCTCCACGTATCCGGCGGGGCGACGCGCCGCCCGGCCCGCACCGCGCGGGGAGGCTTTGTGCACGCTCCGGACCCCTACTGACGTAAGAGGCCGCGACAAGGCAGACTGACCGTTGCGCACAAGGTGAAGGCGCGAACGGCCAGGACAGGGCGGACGGACGGGACACGGCAGGGGGACACCATGGACGACGGTCCGGGACAGGTGCGGGAGCGGCTGCGCTTCACCGTGCTCGGTCCCGTGCGGGCATGGCGCGGTGAGACGCCGCTGGCGGCGGGGTCTCCGCAGCAGCGTGCCCTGCTCGCCGCGCTGCTGCTGCGCGGCGGGCGGACCGCGACCGCGCCCGAGCTCGTCGACGCCCTGTGGGGCGACGAACCGCCGCACGCCGCGCTGGCCGCCCTGCGGACGTACGCCTCCCGGCTCCGCAAGGCGCTCGGCGACGACGCGGAGGCGCTGGTCAGCGAGTCCGGCGGCTACGCCCTCCGGTCCGTGGACGGCCTGCCCCTGGACCTCGACCACGACACCGCCGAGCAGTACGCCGCCGAGGCGGAGAAGGCCAAGGCCGCCGGCGACCGCGGCCGGGCCCGCGAACTCCTCGACGCCGCACTGGACCTGTGGGACGGCGAACCGCTCGCCAGGGTGCCCGGCCCGTACGCCGAGAACCAGCGGACCCGCCTGGAGGAGTGGCGGCTGTCGCTGACCGAGACCCGCCTCGACCTGGGCCTGGAGGCCGGCCACCACGCCGAGTCGGTCTCCGAGCTCACCGCCCTGACCGCCGCGCACCCGCTGCGCGAGCGGCTCCGGGAACTGCTGATGCTGGCCCTCTACCGCAGCGGCCGCCAGGCCGAGGCGCTCGCGGTGTACGCCGACACCCGCCGGCTGCTCGCCGACGAGTTGGGCGTGGACCCGTGCACGTCGCTCTCCGAACTCCAGCAGCGGATCCTGCGGGCCGACGCCGAACTGGACGCCCCGGCCGTCGCCGACCCCGGATCACCCGAGGGCACCTTCGTCCGCCCCCGCCAACTCCCCGCCACCGTCGCCGACTTCACCGGCCGTGCCGCCTTCGTCACCGAACTCAGCGACCAGCTGGCGACGGCCGAGGGCAGCGTGATGGCGGTCTCCGCGGTCGCCGGCATCGGCGGCGTCGGGAAGACCACCCTGGCGGTGCACGTGGCGCACACCGCGCGGGAGCACTTCCCGGACGGCCAGCTCTACGTCGACCTCCAGGGGGCGGGGCACAACCCGGCCGAACCGGAGGCGGTGCTCGGCGCCTTCCTGCGCGCCCTGGGCACGCCGGACTCCGCCATTCCGGACGGGCTGGAGGAACGCTCCGCCTTCTTCCGCTCCACACTCGCCGGGCGCCGCGTACTGGCGCTCCTGGACAACGCCCGCGACGCGGCGCAGGTCCGGCCGCTGCTCCCGGGGACCGAGGGCTGCGCCGCACTGGTCACCAGCCGCTCCCGGATGATCGACCTGGCCGGCGCGCACCTGATCGACCTCGACGTGATGAGCCCGGAGGAGGCCCTGCGGCTCTTCACCCGCATCGTCGGCGAGGAGCGGGTCACCTCCGAACGGCAGGCCGCCATGGCGGTCGTCGGCGCCTGCGGCTTCCTGCCGCTGGCCATCCGCATCGCCGCGTCCCGGCTGGCCGCCCGCCGGACCTGGACGGTCTCCACGCTCGCCAGCAAGCTCGCCGACGAACGCCGCCGGCTGGACGAACTCCGCGCCGGCGACCTGGCCGTGAAGGCCACCTTCGAGCTGGGCTACAAGCAACTGGAGCCCGCCCAGGCCCGCGCCTTCCGCCTGCTGGGCCTGGCGGACGGCCCGGACATCTCCCTGGCGGCCGCGGCGGCCCTCCTCGCCCTGGACCTCGACGACGCCGAGGACCTGGTCGAATCCCTCGTCGACGCCTCCCTGTTGGAGTCCGCCGCACCCGGCCGCTACCGCTTCCACGACCTGGTCCGCCTGTACGCGCGCTCCTGCGCGGAACGCGACGAGCACCCGCCGTCCGAGCGGGGCGCGGCACTGTCGCGCCTGCTGGACTTCTATCTGGCCACGGCCGCCCACATGTACGCCATGGAGCGGCCCGGGGACCGGCTGGTGGACCACATGGAGCGCCCCGACTACCCGGGCCTGGTCTTCGCGGACCGGCCCGCGGCGCTGCGGTGGCTGTTCGGCGAGGCCCGCTGCCTCCTGGCCTGCGCCCAGCAGTCCACCGCGGCGGGTACGTTGCGGCGCGCCGTGGACCTGCTGCTGCTCACGCTGGACCTGGCCGAGTCGAGCGCGGACTCGCACCAGTACGAGCAGGCCAACGTGGCCCTGCTGGCCGCCGCCCAGGAACTCGGCGACCAGCGCGCCGAGGCCCGCCTGCACACCTCGCTCACCAACGTCCGCACCCTGGCGGGCCGCCTGGACGAAGCCGACACGCACGCCCAGTCCGCCATGCTGCTGGGCCTGGCCACCGGGGACCCGTTCTCGTCGTCGAACGCGCCCAACGACCGCGGCATCATCGCCATCGTCCAGCAGCGCTACGCCGACGCCGAGCCCTACCTCAGCCAGGCCCGCACCGCCTTCCGCGACGACCACAACCCGCAGTCCGAGGCCAGCGCGCTGTGCAACCTCGCGCGCGTGCACCTGGAGACGGAGCGGCTGGACAGCGCCATCCGGCTCGCGGAGGAAGGCATCGCCATCTACCGGGAGCTCGGTGCCACCCGCCGGCTGGCCAACGGGATGTACACCCTCGGCCTCGCCTTCAAGCGCGCGGGCCGGCTGGGCGACGCCACCGCGCAACTCGGCGGGGCGCTGGCCATCTTCCAGGACAACCGCCAGCGGTTCTGGGAGGGCATGACCTTCTTCCGGCTGGGTGAGGTCAACCTGGAGAACGACCACCCGGCGCAGGCCGCCAACCACGCCGAACAGGCCCTCGCGGCACTGCGCGGGGTCGGCGGGGAGTGGTGGCGGGCCAACGCCCTGACGCTGCTCGGCCGCGCGCTGAACGCCATAGGGCACACCGGCCGGGCCCGGGTCTGCTGGCAGGAGGCGCTGCCCGTCTACGAGAAGCTGGGCGCGCCGGAGGGCCGTGAGGTGCAGTCCCTGCTCACGCTGCCCGCCATCGCCTGACCCCGGCCCGCCCGTTCCCGCACTGCGCAGCAGGTGAGCGCGGCGTTTATCGATCGTTCATCGCGGCGGTCCACTCTCTCTCATGTCGAACCGCCGCCTCGGGGGGCAAGCGGCTCGGCTGTCAGGCCCCATCGTTAAGGTGAGCGGCCGTGGAACGTCCGTCCGGCGACCAACAGGGGAGTCGCCGGCCGGGCCTTCCGAAAGCGCCCACACACAGGAGTTGATTGTTGTGACGAACGAGCAGGCACCGGCACGCAACGAGCGCGACATCATCAAGCCGATGGACAAGCACGCGCCGATCGCCACACCCGGCCTCGGTAAGAAGGCACCCGTGAAGCCCGTGAACGCCGAGGCGTCGCCGGCCGGCACCGTCACCGCGCAGGACAAGCACGCCCCGCTGGGCGAGCCGCGCTAGTCAGACCGCATCGGGGGAATCCCAGGAGAGCCCGGGGGGGGGATTTTCCAGGGGTTTCGGGGGACGGCAGGGGCTGGTCCCGATGGCATGGAGGGGAGCCATCGGTACCGGCCCCTGCTGCTTGTCCGCACACGGCCGGACATTCGGCCGTACTCCATCACTTTCCGGCCAGGCCACCGAACATCTGTCCAGTCGTGGTTAGCCTCACTTGGCAAGTGGCCATCCCATCTTCAGAGAAGGAGACCAGAGTGACCCGCACCGTTCACACTGTCACCCTTGCCGCCGTCACCGTCGCCCTGCTCGGCGCCGCCACCGCGCCGGCGCTGGCCGCCGCGCCGCACGCCCGGCCCGGTCTCGTCCAGCCCTTCGACCGCCATGCGCCCATCACCAGCGCCGTCACCAGCGCCGTCGCCCCGCAGGACCGCCACACGCCCTGATCCGGGCGCCCGGGACCGCGGGCCGGCCGCCGGCCGCGCGACGCCGCCCGAGCACACCTCTTGTCCACCACCCGCCGGTCGTCGCCTTCCTTGCCGTCCCGCCCGTTTCTCCACTCCTTCTTCTTCTCTTTCTTCCTCCGCTTCTCCGTCCTTGTCGACGACTTGTCCACACGGCACCGGCGGGGTCGTGCAGCCGCATGACCCCGCCGGTGCCGCTCTTCGCCCCCGCAGGTATCTGATGTTGCGTCAGATTGGGGTACAGTCCCGCCACTTGGATCCAGCACGCCGGCGGAACAGCCCGCCCGTCCACCCCAGGAGGCGCGCCGTGTTCGAACCCGCCCGTATACGCACGCTGTGGGAACTGGTCGAGTACCGGGCGCGGGCCTCCGGAGACGCGCCGATGTTCTTCGACGGGGACGGCGGCCGGACCGCGACCTTCGGCGAGGTACGACAGGCGGCGCTGCGCGCGGCCGCCGGTTTCCGGGAGCTGGGGATCGGTCCCGGTACGCGGGTGATGTGGCAGCTGCCGACCCGTGTCGACACGGTGGTCGCCTCGCTCGCGCTGGCCCGGCTCGGGGCCGTGCAGACGCCGGTGCTCCATCTGCACCGGGCGCGCGAGGTCGGGTTCATCCTGGCCGAGTCGGCGGCGGAGTTCGCCCTCGTGCCCGGGGTGTGGCGGGGGTTCGACTATCCGGCGATGGTGCGCGGCGCGGCCGGGGAGCACTCCGCGGTGCGCGTGGTGTCGCTGGCGGACGGGCTGCCCGACGGGGATCCGGACGCGCTGCCGGAGCCCCCGGAAGGCGGGGACGACCGCACGCGCTGGATCTACTACACGTCCGGAACGACCGCCGCGCCCAAGGGAGTCGAGCACACCGACGCCTCGCTCGTCGCCGGCGGCGTGGGGCTGGCCACCGCACTGGGCATGTCGGCCGACGACATCGGCTCCATCGCGTTCCCGTACGCGCACATCGCCGGGCCGGACTACGTCATCGCCATGCTGGTCAGCGGGTTTCCGGCGGTGGTGCTGGAGACGTTCGACGCGGCGCGGGCGGCCGAGGTCTACCGGCGCCACGGGGTGACCATGGCGGGCGGCAGCACCGCGTTCTACCAGGCGTTCCACGAGGCGTCGCGGCGCCGCCGGGCGGCCGCGCCGGACGCCGGCCCCCTGATCCCCTCGCTGCGGCTGCTGTCCGGCGGCGGGGCACCGCTGCCGGCCGAGCTGTACCGGGCGGCCGGGCGGGAGTTGGACTGCGCGATCGTGCACGGGTACGGGATGACGGAGTGCCCGATGATCGCGATGGGGACGCCGTACGACAGCGACGAGCAGCTGGCGCACACGGTCGGCAGGCCGGTGGCGGGCGCCCGGGTGCGGATCGTCCGGCCCGACGGGAGCCCGGCCGCGCCCGGCGAGACGGGTGAGGTGACGGTCGGCGGGCCGATGGTCTTCCGGCGGTACACCGATCCCGCGCTGACGGCCGAGGCGTTCACCGCGGACGGCGCGTTCCGCACCGGCGACCTGGGCCGGCTGCGCGCCGACGGCCACCTGGTGCTCACCGGGCGGCTCAAGGACATCATCATCCGCAAGGGCGAGAACATCTCCGCGCAGGAGATCGAGGACCTGGTGCACACCCATCCGGCGGTGGCGGAGGCGGCGGTGATCGGGCTGCCGGACCGGGAGCGGGGCGAACGGGTCTGCGCGGTGGTCACGCTGGCCGGGGCGGGGGACGGCGCTACGGCTACGCCCCGGCTCACCCTGGCCGACCTCACCGCGCACCTGCGGGCGGCCGGGCTGATGACGCAGAAGCTGCCGGAGCAGTTGGAGATCACCGAGGCGCTGCCGCGCGGCGGACCGCTGAACAAGGTGGTGAAGGCGGCGCTGCGGGAGCGCTACGGGGCCCTGCGGACATGAGCCGGGCGCGCCGATGAGTTCTCGGCGCGCCGGGGGTCTTCACTGGTGGAACCGGCCGCGGCGGCCGGTCCGGCAAGGGAAGGGACCCGGATCATGACCGAGAAGACGGAGCGGACCGCGGTGATCGATTTCGCGGCGCAGGCGCAGGAGGTGGCGCGGCTCGCCGCGGGCACCACGGAGCGGCAACTGGCGGCGCCCACCCCGTGCGCCGCATACGCCGTACGGCATCTGCTGGGCCATCTGGTGGGGCTGACCGCCGCGTTCCGGGACGCCGCGCGCAAGGACCTGGGGCCGACGACCGACACTCCCCCGGGCTCGGCGCTGCCCGACCTGGCCCCCGAGTGGCGCGCCGAGCTGACCCGGAACCTCGACGGGCTGGTGGCCGCCTGGCGCGACCCGGCCGCCTGGGAGGGCGAGACGCGGGTGGGCGGGGTCTGTCTGCCCGGGGCCGCCGCGGGCGGCTTCGCACTGAACGAGCTGGTCGTGCACGGCTGGGACCTGGCGCGCGCCACCGGCCAGGAGTACGCGCCCGACGAGGCGAGCCTGCGGCTCGCACTCGGGCTCCTCGAAGCCACCGCCGCCGCCCAGGGGGGCCCGTCGCCCTTCGGACCGCCGGTCCCGGTGGCGACGGACGCGCCGCCGCTGGACCGGGCGGTGGCCCTCAGCGGACGGCGGCCGGACTGGACCGCGCCGGCCCGCTGACCTGCCGACGGCACCCCGCCGTGCCGTCCGGCCCTCCCCTTGACCCTCACATCCGTGTGAGGCCCTAGAAAAGGGGCCGTCCGACCGAGTCACCCTTTTCGGGAGCGGAGGCCCCCATGAGCGACGCCGTCACCACCCACCGCGCCACCACCCGGCACCAGGCCGGGCCGCACCGGACCGGTACGCACCCCGCCGGTCCGGGCGCGGCCGGGCGGCCGGACCGGATGCGGCTGCACGTCGTCCTGCCGTCCGAGTCGGGGGCGATGGCCGCCGAGGAGCTGGCGCGGCTGGCCCGGTCGGCCGAGGAGCTGGGGTACGCGGGGGTCTGGCTGCCGGACCACCTGCTGCCGCCGGACCCGTACGGGCGGCCGCCGGAGGGCTACGGCGGGGTGTACGAGCCACTGACCACGCTCGCCTACCTGGCCGCGGCGACCGAACGGATCACGTTGGGCACCTCGGTGCTGATCGCCCCGCTGCGCGAACCGCTGCTGCTGGCCCGGCAGTCGGCGACACTGGCCCGGCTGAGCGGCGGCCGGTTCGTGCTGGGCGTCGGCGTCGGGTGGCAGCGGTACGAGTTCGACGCGGCCGGGGTCGACTTCGGTGACCGCGGCGCGCGTACGGACCGGGCGCTGCGGCTGGTGCGGCACCTGCACACGGGGGCCGGCGGGCCGTACGACGACGGGCCGGTGGCGTTCGACGGGCGGGCGGCGTTCGAGCCGGTGCCGCGGGAGCCGGTGCCGTTCCTGATCGGCGGGAACGCGGACGCGGCGCTGCGGCGCGCGGCGGAGTTCGGCGGCCACTGGCAGGGGGTGGGGCTCGCCCCGGGGCGGTTCGCCGAGCGGGCGGCGGAGTTGGCCCGGCGGGCCGCGGCGCGCGGGACCCATGTCACGGCCGGCACCCGGATCGGCTGGGAGGGCCCGGACCGGACGGTGGCGGACGTGGCGGCCGAGGTCGCGGCCTGGGAGGCGGTGGGCGCGGCGGAGCTCGGGGTGTGGTTCGGGGCGGCGGGCCGCGGTTTCGCCGACCGGATGCGGGCCCTGGCGGAGCGGACCGGGGTGTCCGGCGGCCGCATCGCGTGCTGACCGCCGGGCCGTCGCGCTCCGCCTCTCCCGGGGGAACTCAGCCGGGCACGCCCTGGCCGGCGCCCGCGGCCCCGCCCCGCAGCAGCCCCTTCACCACCTTCCCGCTCGCGTTGCGCGGGAGGCCGGCGACGAACTCCACCTCCCTGGGGACCTTGTAGTTCGCCATCTCACGGCGCGACCAGGCGATCAGGTCGTCGGCGGTGAGCCGGGCCCCGGGGCGGCGGACCGCGTACGCCTTGCCGACCTCCCCGAGACGCCGGTCGGGGATGCCGATGACGGCGACCTCGGTGATGTCCGGGTGGCGGGCGAGGAGTTGCTCGATCTCGGCGGGATAGGCGTTGAAGCCGCCGACGATGAACATGTCCTTGATGCGGTCGGTGATCCGGAGGTTGCCGGCCGGGTCGAGGACGCCGACGTCGCCGGTGCGCAGCCAGCCGTCGGGGGTGACCGCCGCGGCGGTGGCGGCCGGGTCCTCGAAGTAGCCGGACATCACGTGGTAGCCGCGGACCAGGACTTCGCCGGGCTCGCCGGGCGGCTGCGGGCGACCGGTGGCGTCCACGACCCGGACCTCGGTGTCCGGTATGGCCCGGCCCGAGGTCGACGCGATCACCTCGGGCGGGTCGCCGCGGCGGCACATGGTGACCACGCCGGTGCTCTCCGACAGGCCGTAGGCCGTCAGGACGGTGGCCACCTTCAGCTCGCCGCGCAGCCGTTCCACCAGCTCCAGCGGGACGACGGCGGCGCCGGTGACGACCAGGCGCAGCGCCGAGAGGTCGTGCAGGGCGCGCTCGGGGTGGTCCAGGAGCTGCTGGTGGAGGGTGGGCGGGCCGGGGAGGACGGAGATCCGCTCGGCGGCGATGTTGGCGAGCGCGGTCTCCACGCTGAAGACCGGCTGCGGCACCATCGTGGCGCCGCGCAGCAGGCAGGCGACGATGCCGGCCTTGTAGCCGAAGGTGTGGAAGAAGGGGTTGACGATGAGGTAGCGGTCGCCCTCCTCCAGGCCGGCCAGTGCGCTCCAGACGTCGTAGGCGCGCAGGGTCTGGCCGTGCGTGATCACGGCGCCCTTGGGGTGGCCGGTGGTGCCAGAGGTGAAGATGAGGTCCGAGGGGTCGTCGGGGCCGAGGGCGTCGGCCCGGGCGCGGACCGTGCCGGCCGGCACCGCCGCTCCGGCTGCGAGGAAGTCGCGCCAGGTGGTGAAGTCGGCGGGGGCGTCGTCGGCGAGGACCACGACCCGTTCCAGGTGCGGCAGTCCGGGCAGCGGGCCGCGGCCGTCGCCCCGCTCGGCGGCGCGGCGCAGCGAGGCGACGTAGGACGTGCCGAGGAAGGTGCCGGTGACGAAGAGGACCTTGGCGCGGGTGCGGCGCAGGATGCCGGCCGCCTCGGTGCCCTTGAAGCGGGTGTTGACCGGAACGAGGACCGCCCCGGAGGTCACCGCGCCGAGGGCGGAGACGATCCAGTCGAGGGTGTTGGGCGCCCAGACCGCGACCCGGTCGCCGGGGGCGACGCAGGCCGCGACGCAGGCCGCCGCGGCCCGCTCCACCCGCGCGCCCAGCTCGGCGTAGGACACCCGGGTGCGGCCCTCGACGACGGCCTCCCGGGGGCCGTACCGCGCGGCCGCCGCACGCACCAGGTGGGCCAGCGAACCGTACGCCGTGTCCGCCCGCGCATCGAGCTGTTCGCCCATCGCTGCCTCCCGCTCCCGGCAAAAGACCCCGTACCGCAGTAGCTGACTGTCCGTCAGATTAGCGGTAGCCTCCTCCGCTGTCAGCAGTGACGACCGACCACGGAGGTGGCGATGGGGGCGACCCTCAAGGACGCTACGGCGATCGTCGGTATCGGACAGACACCCTTTGCCAAACAACTCCCCGCATCCGAGAAGGCGTTGGCGTGCCGGGCGATCGTCGCGGCCCTGGACGACGCCGGGATCGCCCCCTCGGAGGTGGACGCCTTCGCCTCGTACACCATGGAGGAGACCGACGAGGTCGAGGTCGCCAAGTCCATCGGCGCCGGGGACGTCACGCACTTCTCCAAGGTCGGCTACGGCGGCGGCGGTTCCTGCGCGACGGTGGCGCACCTGGCCGCCGCCATCGCCACGGGGCAGGCGAGCGTCGGCGTCGCCTGGCGGTCCCGCAAACGCGGCTCCGGACCGCGGCCGTGGACCAACACCCGCGCCCAACTCCCCACCCCGGGGCAGTGGACCCGGCCCTTCGGCCTGCTCCGCCCCGCCGACGAGATCGGCATGCTGGCCCGGCGCTACATGCACGAATACGGCGCCACCCGCGATCACTTCTTCAACGTCGCCCTCGCCTGCCGCAACCGCGCCAACCAGAACCCGGCCGCGATGATGTACGACCGCCCGCTGACCCGCGAGATGTACATGACCGCCCGCTGGATCAGCGAACCGCTCTGCCTCTTCGACAACTGCCTGGAGACCGACGGCGCGCTGGCCTGCGTCGTCGTCTCCGCCGAACGGGCCCGCGACTGCCGCCGGCGACCCGCCTACATCCACGCCGCCGCCCAGGGCCTGCCCGCCCAGCACCACGGCATGGTCAACTACTGGAACGACGACCCGCTCACCGGCCCGGCCCAGGCCGCCGCCCGCCACCTCTGGAAGGGCGCCGACCTGGGACCGCAGGACGTCGACGTGGCGCAGATCTATGACGCGTTCACCCCCCTGATACCCCTCTCCCTGGAGGGCTACGGCTTCTGCGGACGCGGCGAGGGCGCGGCCTTCACCGAGGGCGGCGCCCTGGAGATCGGCGGTCGGCTCCCCCTCAACACCGGCGGCGGCGGCCTCTCCGAGGCGTATGTGCACGGCTTCAACCTCATCACCGAAGGCGTCCGCCAACTGCGCGGCACCAGCACCGCACAGGTCCCCGACGCCGCCACCTGCCTCGTCACCGCGGGCGAGGGCGTGCCCACCTCCGCACTGCTGCTGAGGAGTTGATACGCGATGCGTGCAGACCACTCCCCGGGCGGGACCACCGCCGGGACCGAATCCGTAACTGTCCGTGACTCCATGACCACAAGCCTGCCACCCGCCACCGACAATCCCCCGGACCCCGGCGCCGGCCTGCTCGTTCCCGTCCCCGACGACGACGGGGCGCCGTTCTGGGAGTACGCGGCCCGCGGCGAACTCCGCGTGCAGACCTGCACCGACTGCGACGAACCGCGCTTCCCACCTCGCCCCTGCTGCCCGCACTGCCAGTCGTTCACCGCCCACTGGCAGCGGATGAGCGGCCGCGGCCGGATCTGGTCGTACGTCGTGCCCCACCCGCCACTGCTGCCCGCCTACGCCGCCCAGGCCCCCTACAACGCGATCATCGTGGAGCTGGCCGAGGCCCCGCGGATCCGCCTGGTGGGCAACCTCGTCACCGCCCCGGACGCCGCCCTGGACTCCGTCGATCCGGCCCGGCTGCGCATCGGCGCCCCGGTGAAGGCGGTCTTCCACCCGATGCCCGGCGGGGTGACCGTCCCCCGCTGGGTCCTGGAGCGGCCGTGACGTCCCCCGGGGTCCGCGCCGAGACCGCCGACGGGGTCGCCCTGGTCACCCTGGACCGCCCCGCCCGGCACAACGCCCTCGACCTCGCCACCGCCGCCGAACTCGCCGCCCTCTGGCGGGAGTTCCGCTTCGACGACACGGTGCGGGCGGCGGTGGTCACCGGCGCCGGCGGCCGCGCCTTCTGCACCGGCATCGACCGCGCCGCCGACGTGCCCCAGCCGTCCTCCCCGTTCTCCGTCGACGACCCGCTGCTCCGGATCGGCCCGAAGGCCAACGACCTGTGGAAACCGGTGCTCGCCGCGGTCGAGGGGATGGCCTGCGGCGGCGCCTTCTACCTGCTGGGCGAGGCGGAGTTCATCATCGCCGCCGAGGACGCCACCTTCTTCGACCCGCACACCGCCTACGGGATGGTCAGCGCCTACGAGTCCATCCTCATGGCACAGCGCATGCCCTACGGGGAGATCGCCCGGCTCGCCCTGATGGGCACCGCGGAACGGCTCGGCGCCCGGCGGGCCCACGCCATCGGCCTGGTCTCCGAACTGACCCGGCCCGGCGCCGCGGCACAGACCGCGCTGCGCCGCGCCGAGGTGCTGGCCGCCCAGCCCACCGAGGCCGTCCAGGGCACCGTCCGCGCCCTGTGGGCCGCCAAGGAAGCCACCCGGGCACAGGCCCTGGCGCACGCCCCGCAGCTGATCGCGCTGGGCAACCTGCCGCCGGACCGCCAGGCCGCGCTGTTCACCGCCCGCCCACGGAACACCGGGGACGCCCCGCCGCCCGTCAGATGACCCGCCGCACACCGGTCAGGTCACCGCGGGACCCGCCTCACATCTTGGTCTTGCTCGCCCGGGTGATCTGGCAGGTGTACCAGAACGCCTGCCAGGAGGACTGGTTCAGCGTGTACTTGGCGGTGTAGGTCTCGGTCGCGCCGGGCGCCACCACGACGCTGCGCTGGTGCTCCCCGTAGGACGAGCCGTCCGCCGGCCGGTCCTTCATCCAGTCGATCCGCATGTCGTAGGAGTACGAGCTGGTCGTGGACGGGTTGGTGATGGAGACCGTGTACGTGAACTGGCGCAGCGAGGCGGAGAAGTCGCAGCCGCTGCCGCGGACGTCGGACCGCCCGTCCGGGTTGTAGGTCTCCTGCGTCGGCGACGGCGAGTAGCTGTCGAAGGAAGGCGTGTCCGTCGGCGTCGGGTGCAACGGGTCGTAGCTGGAGGAGGGCGACGCCGTCGCCCAGTCCGGCGGCGGCACGTTGATCTTGGGCCGGGCGAACGCGCAGCCGCCGACCGTGGCGAGCGTGACCGCCGCCACCGCGACCGCGGCCCCCGCCCTGATCCCCCTCCGGACCCGGTCCCGGTCCGCGATGCCTCCGGCAGCCGTGCCCGTACGCGTGCGCGTGCGCTGCTCCATGCTCTTCGCCCATCCCCCGTTGCTACGTCCAAGACGCGCCACCCCGAGGGTTGACGCGTGCACGGCACCCTAGCAAGAGCCGGGACACCCCGTACGGGAGCCTCAGCGGAGGAGGACCGCATCCGGCCGCCCTTGTCTAGCGGGGGCAGACGGGCAGGCGTAGCGTCGGTCACGGGACGACGGGACGAGTCGAAGCGAGGCGACGCCGGTGGTGCGCAACGTTCTCGGCTCCCTGATCGCCCTCATCGGAGCGACGGCCGCCGTCTGGAGCCCCTTCCGTCCCTGGTACGACGGCCGTCACGGAAGCGACATCCGGATCGAGGACCTCTTCAACGGCCTCACGGACAACGGCGCCACGCTCTTCGGCTCCCTGGTGCTCCCGATGGTCTTCGCCGGGCTGCTGACGCTGATCGGTGTGGCGCTGCGCTCCCGATGGCTCATCACCCTCGCCGGGCTGGTCGTCCTCGGCTTCACCATCCTGTGGATGGTCCGCCAGGGCCAGAGCGCGGGCGAACTCACCGCCGGGACACACGGGCTGGGCGTCGGCGTGGCCAACGCCCTGGGCGGCGGCGCACTGCTGATCCTGGGCGCCCTCGTCATGCGCGGGCGCGCCCGCCGGGTCCCCGCGGACGAGGACTACGACGAGGCCGAGGCCGAGCCGTACTACCCGCCACCCGACACCTGGGACCCCGGCCACCAGCCCACCCAGGAGTGGCACCCGGAGCCGTACCGCCCCACCCCGGCGACGCCGCCCGTGGAGTGGGGCCGCGACCAGCGGCCGCCCGGCCCCGAACACGGCCAGGACGACCGGCCGACCCGGCCGACCCGACCGGACTGGCCGGCCCCGCCCGACGGACCGGAAGCACCGGGCACACCGGGCGACCACGGGGGGCCGACCGGACCGCACCGGCCCTGAGGCCCCCGACAGGCGGGACTGTGCGGACCCCGCCTACCCGGCCTACGGGCGCCGGGCCAGGCCCGTCCCCTTGGCGGCGTCCAGCGCGTACACGCAGCGGTCCTTGCTGCAGGCGTAGACCACACCGCCGACCGCCACCGGCGAACCGGTGATCTCACCACCGGTGGCCAGCTTCCAGCGCAGCTGACCGCCCATCGCGTCGAGGGTGTACAGGCAGTGGTCGGCGGACCCGAAGTGCACCCGGCCCTCGGCGACGACCGGGGAGCCCACCACCTCGGCGCCCGCCTGGAAGCGCCAGCGCGGGGTGCCGGTCACCGCGTCGAGGGTGTAGAGCGCCTTGCCGCTGCCCAGATGGACGGCGCCGTGCGCGACCAGGACCGGTTCGGTGGACTGGCGGGCCTCGGTGGCGATCCGCCAGCGGTCCCGGCCGTCCGCCGCGTCCAGGGCGTAGACCGTGCCCAGGTAGTCGGCGAGGTAGAGGCCGCCGCCGGTGACGGCGGGGCCGGGCGCGAAGGCGGGCGGGCTCAGGAAGACCGCGGGCGCCTCGAAGTGCCAGCGCACATCGCCGCGGGCGGCGTCGAGGGCCAGCACCCGGGTGCCGGCGACCACGTACACCGCGCCGTCCGACGCCGGCAGCAGCCGCATCGGGACGCCGCCGCAGGACGCCGCGTCGCCCACCGGGTACGACCAGCGCTCGGCGCCGGTGCGCGCGTCCAGTGCCTTCAGCCGGGCCTCGGCCCAGACGTAGACCGTGCCCTCGTGCTGCACGGGCGCGGCCTCGGGGTTCTCGAATTCGGTCTGGGCGCCGGTGAGCTCCCACCGCAGCTCACCGGTGGTGGCCTCCCATGCCTGGACGCCGCCGCCCCGGGTGCTGGTGACGACGGTGCCGCGGTCGGCGGTCAGGGCGTAGGTCCACCCCTCGCTGTTCAGCCGCCAGCGCTCGTTGCCGTCGTCGGCGTCCAGGGCGTAGAGGGTCGGGCCGTCCGAGGCGTGGATCCGGCCGTCGGCGACCGCCATCGCCCAGGCGACGTCGCGGGTCTTGAACTTCCGCCGGCCGCTGGCCACATCGAGGGCGTGCACCTCGAACGAGGTCACGTAGAGCAGCTCGCCGGCGACCACCGGGGTGCCCCAGACGTCGTTCGACATCCGGAACCGCCAGGGGCGCCAGCGGCCCGGCTCGGCGGACGGTGCCTCCGGCGGGGCGGCCGGGGCGACGTCCGCATGGCCGGCGCTGCCGGTGGCCGCGCCCTGCTGCGGCACCCCGGCAGCCGCCGGGGCGCCGGCCGGCGGCCGGACCCAGTTCGTCGCGGCGGCAGCCGCTCCGCGCTGCTGCTGCGGGGCGTCCGTGGCGCGCGGCCCCGGCCCTATCGGGGCGGGCGAGCCGCCGAGCCGGACGGGACCGCCGGAGCCCTCCAGGGCCGGCGCGCCTCCCTGGCCGGCGGCCTGCGGCACCGGGGCCACCCCGCTGCGGGG
>NZ_NNBP01000034.1 GCF_002803155.1 Streptomyces sp. CB02959 | reverse complement strand
TCGTCATCACCGTGCCCTGACCGCCGTGGGCCCGGTCGCGCTCGCCGCCCACCGCCTGGCGACCGGTCCGCTCCGCGTCCCGATGCCCGCGTGGCGCAAGGGCGACACCCGCCTCACGCACCGGCAGCGCCGTCCACCACGCGCAGCGTCGTCACGGCCGGGTCGGCGGCGCCCCGCACATGGCCGTTGGGCACGGCCGCGGTGCGGTGGAAGAAGTCGACGAGTTCGGCGGTGACGACCTCGCCCGGCAGGACGTTGGGGATACCGGGTGGGTATGCGGCGAGCGTGTCGGCGGACACCCGCCCGATGGCCTCGTGGGCCGGGACGCTGCGGCTGGGCGTGAGGAATGCCGTGCGGGTGGTCAGCGCGACCGGCCCGGGGGCGGGCAGCCGCAACCGGCTCGCCGGAGCCCGTTCGCCGAGCGGGGCCGGGAGGGCATGCAGGGCGCGGAGGAAGCGCCGGGTGTCCGGCCCCGACCCCGCGCCGACCACGGCGACGATCGCCGAGTCGGTGGCGACCTCCACCATGATGCGGTGGTCGTGCATCAGACGGCGCCGGGCCTCGTGGCCGGAGATCCCGCCGGCCCGGGTGTCGACCGTGACCCGCAGCGGATCGGCGTCCACGATGTCGGGGAAGCGCCCGAACCCGTCGCTGACCACGCGGAACCGGCCGGCGGAGCGGATCTGGGAGCGTATCTCGGCCGCCGCGTCCAGCGAGGCACTGATCCGGTCCTTGCCGGTCACCAGGGCCTGGCGGGCCATGTCGAGGGAGGTCAGCAGCAGGGCGCTGGCGCTGGTGGACTGGGTCAGGTTGAAGACCCGCTGGACCAGTGGCTCCAGAGTGTCGGCGAACGGCCCCTCGCCGAGGTGCAGCATCGCGGACTGGGTGAGGCTGCCGGCCAGTTTGTGCGTGCTGGAGATGACGATGTCGGCTCCCTGCGCGAGGGCGTTCGCGGGCAGGCCGGGGTGGAAGCCGAAGTGCGATCCCCATGCCTCGTCGACGATGAGCGGAATGCCGGCGGCGTGGGCCACGTCGGCCAGGGCGCGTACGTCGGCGACCGCGCCGAAGTAGCTCGGCGTCACCACATAGGCGGCCGCCGCCGTCGGGTTCGCGGCGAGGGTCCGGGTGAGGTCGGCCGGGGCCACCCCGTGCGCGATGCCCAGGTCGGCGTCGACCGACGGGTGCACGAAGGCGGCCTTCTGGCCGGAGAGCACCAGGCCGTCGATGACGCTGGAGTGGACGCTGCGCTGCACGATCAGCGTTTCGCCGAACGACCTGCTGACCAGGGTCGCCATCCGGTTGCCCTGGGAGGCGCCGTTGGTGAGGAACCACGTCCGGCGTGCGCCCCACGCCTGCGCGGCGAGATCGAGTGCCTGGGTCATCGGGCTGCCGGTGCCGAGGTCGATGCCCTCCAGGAGCGGCGGTACGTCCATACGCAGCGGTGCGGCCCCGACCAGCTGCGCGAGCGGGCCGAAGCGGCTGAGGTCGGCGGAGTGGCCGGGGACGTTCAGCCGCAGCCAGTCCTGTGCGGCGTAGGTGCGGACGGCCTCCGCGTAGGGGGCGGTGTGCTGGGCGGCGAGCGTGGTTCGGTGAGTCACGCCGAGCAGCTTCACAAGAGCCGGCCATGAGAGGAACACTCTGTTTCTATGGATGGCACAAGAGTTCTTCTATAGCTCTCTCCTGCCTCTGTAGCCACAGAGTCCTTCTACCGCCACGGAATACCCATGCTGGAGCTACGCCATTTCCAGGTCCTGCGCGCCATCGCCCGCGAAGGTTCCCTCGCCGGCGCCGCACGCGCGCTTCGCCACACCCAGCCGACGGTCACGTACCATCTCGCCACCCTCGAATCCCACTTCGGCGCGCCGCTGTTCCACCGGAGCTCCCGCGGGGCCGCCCTGACCGAGGTCGGGGAGGCGCTGTTGCCGCATGCCGAGGCGGTGCTGGAACGCGTTCGGCTCGCGCAGCAGGAGGTGCGCGGCATGGTTCAGCGTGGCACCGCGACCCTGCGCGTCGGCACCTTCCCCACGGCCGGCGCGCTGCTTCTCCCGCCGGCGGTCCGCAGGCTCCACGGCCACGGAGTCCATGTCACGCTCCGGGAGGGAGAACTCCCCACCCTGCTCGCCGCGCTCCGCTCCCGGGAGCTGCACCTCGCCCTGGTCTTCTCCCAGCCGGGTGACCGCCTCGACCTGGAGGAGGACTTCGTCGTCCACCCCCTGCTCGAGGACCCCCTGCTTCTCGTGCTGCCTGCCGACCACCCGCAGGCCCAACGGGAACACGTCCCGCTGACCGCGCTGCGCGAGGACGGCTGGATCATGGGCGCCACCGACTGGGACCCCTGCGACCGCCTGCTCACCTGGGCCTGCGCCCAGGAGGGCTTCGAGCCCGTGCACGTCATGCGTACCGACGACTACGGGGTGCTTCAGGGATTCGTCGCCGCAGGCATCGGCGTCGCCCTCGTCCCACGTCTGGGGCTGGGCAGCCCCCGGGACGACATTGCTGTCCGCCCGATCGAAGGCCGGGCACTGGCCCGGCAGATCGGTGTCGCCATGCTGCGCACCAGCACGGTCGCCAGCGCCGACCGGCTACTGGCCGAGCTGCGGCAGGAAGCCGAACGGATCCAGGCCGAACACCGTGGGCCGGGACTCGCGCCGACGGTCACCTTCGACCGCTGAGCGCGTCACGAGGCCCCTGGCGGCGGTCCCTCAAGTCCGCTCACAACCGGGGCCTGTTGAGCAGACGGGACAGCACGATCACGCTCTCGGTGCGGTCGATGACGGGGGCCTCACGGACCCGCTGAATGGCCTGCTCCAGGTGCGGGATGTCCCGGGCGAGCATGTGCAGCATCGCATCCGCCGCGCCGGAGACCGTGCATGCCTCGACGACTTCCTGGATCCCCTCCAGGTCCCGTTGCAGTTCGGCGGGCGAGGGGTTGCCCTTGCAGTACACCTCGACGAACGCCTCGGTCCGCCAGCCCAGTGCCTGGGTGTCGATGAGCGCGGTGAACCCGCGGATCGCCCCCGTGGCGACGAGCCGGTCGAGCCGCCGCTTGGCAGCCGGCGCGGAGAGCCCCGCTGCCTCACCGATCTCGGCATAAGTACTTCGGGCATTCCGCAGAACGCAACGGATGATCTCTTCGTCTATGGCGTCCACGCCGTTACCTCCGCGGGAGGGTACGCGCTGCGTGTGCGCAAGAAAACGCCACAGCAGCTCGTACTAAGCCAAAAATCGAGTCCAGTAAGCAAGATATGGCAATTGATTGCGCCAGTGGCCCGAACATAGCATCCGGATCCATCCGCTCAGCCGCGATGTGCCGGGAGTGACCATTGACCGCATTGCTCAAGTCCGAGGAGTCCGCCGCTCTGGCGGCGATCGACGAGGACGCCATCGCCCGGATGCTGCTGGAGCTGCTCGTGATCCCCAGCGTGACCGGGAGCGCCGCCGAGTCCGAAATGCAGCACCGTCTGGCAGGGCATCTGGACCGGCTCGGTCTCGACGTCGACCTGTGGTCCATGGACCTGCCCGCCCTGCGCGCCCATCCCGGATTCCCCGGGACCGAAGCACCGCGCGACGAGGCGTGGGGGCTGGTGGCGACCACGCCGGGCGGCGATGACGGACCGGCCGTGATCCTTCAGGGGCACGTCGACGTCGTACCGCCCGGCGACCCCGGGCAGTGGGACGGCGACCCCTTCGTCCCGCGCGTGACCGGGAACGTCGTCCATGCCCGTGGCGCCTGCGACATGAAAGCCGGGCTGGTCGCCAACCTCGCCGCCTTGGCGGCGATCCGCGCGAGCGGGGCCAGGCTGCGCGGCCGGGTGGCCGCCCACTGCGTGGTCGGTGAGGAGGACGGCGGGCTCGGCGCCTTCGCCACCCTCCAGCGCGGACACACCGGTGACGCCTGCCTCATCACCGAACCGACCGGCGGCACGCTGGTGACCGCGAACGCCGGGGCGCTGACCTTCCGTATCGAGGTCCCGGGCCGGGCCACCCACGCGAGCACCCGCGACGCGGGCGTCAGCGCCATCGACGCATACCTGTCCCTCCATCGGGCGCTCGCCCGGCTGGAAGCCCGGCGCAACGTGGCGGTCGACCCGCTGATGGCGGAGTCACGCATCCCGTACGCGCTCTCCGTCGGCACGCTCCGCGCCGGTGACTGGGCGAGCAGTGTGCCGGACCGCCTCGTCGCCGAGGGCAGGCTGGGCATCCGGCTCGGCGAGGAACCGGCCGCCGCGGTGGCCGACTTCGAGAGCTGCGTGGCCGAGGCGTGCGCGGACGACCCGTGGCTGCGCGCCCACCCGGCGACCGTGAGCTGGCCCGGCGGCTGGTTCGCGAGCGGCCGGTTGCCGAGCGGCCATCCGCTCGGGGCTCTGGTCCGGGACGCGCACGCCGACGCGGTCGGCGGGCCCCGGCTGCGCGAGCGCGGCGCGCCCTACGGAAGCGACCTGCGCCTGTACGCCGCCGCGGACATTCCCACCCTCCAGTTCGGCCCCGGCGACGTCCGCCTGGCGCACAGCCCCCGGGAGCAGGTCTCCCTCCCCGAGATCGTCGCGGTGACCCGCACCCTCGTCCTCGCGGTACTGCGCACCGTCGGCACCGCATAGGACACACAAGCCGCCCGCCCCGAGCGGGGGTTGGGCCACCTCCCTCGGGCGGGACGGTGGCCACGAGAGGGGCCGACGGAGTCGGCCCCACCCGGCAGGACCGGCTCGTGGAGCATCGAGCCGTGGAGCGAAAGGGCACCACCATGACCTCAGCGAAGACTGCGCAACCCCGTGCCGACGAGGACGCCGGCACGGTAACGCCCGATGAGGGCTACCGGCGTGGACTCAGCGCCCGCCAGATCCAGATGATGGCCATCGGAGGCGCCATCGGCACCGGGCTCTTCTACGGTTCCAGCACCGGCATCGCCAAGGTCGGGCCGAGCCTGCTGGCGTGCTACGCCGCTGCCGGCATCGTCATCTTCTTCGTCATGCGCGCGCTGGGGGAACTCCTCACCTACCGTCCCACGTCCGGCAGTTTCGCCGACTACGCACGCGAGTTCTGCGGCCCGTTCGCGGGCTTCGTCACCGGCTGGTCGTACTGGGCCGCATGGGTCGCCGCGTGCATGGCCGAGGTGACCGCGGCCGGCCACTACATCGCCTACTGGTGGCCCGCCGTCCCGGTCTGGGCCACCGCCGCAGGAGCCCTGATCGTGCTCTTCGTCGCGAACCTGGTCTCCGTCGCGCTCTTCGGCGAGCTGGAGTTCTGGTTCGCGACCGTCAAGGTCGTGGCGATCACCGCCCTGATCGTGATCGGCGTCGGCGTACTGACCTTCGGCTTCTCTGCCCTCGGACAGGGCGCCTCGATCCGGCATCTGTGGGCCGACGGCGGCTTCGCGCCACACGGCGCCTGGCAGACGATGGCTGCCATGCAGGGCGTCGTCTTCGCCTACCTGGGCATCGAGCTCATCGGCCTCACCGCAGGCGAGGCGGAGAACCCCAAGCAGACGCTCCGCAAGGCGATCAACACCCTTCCGGTCCGTATCGCCGTCTTCTACATCGGTGCGCTGGTCATCCTGCTCTCCGTCCTCAGCTGGACCAAGTACACCCCCGGAGTCAGCCCCTTCGTCCAGGTCCTGGCCCAGGTCGGCATCCCCGGAGCCGCCGGCATCATGAACTTCGTCGTCCTCACCGCCGCCCTGTCCTCCTGCAACTCCGGCATGTACTCCGCCAGCAGGATGGTCCGCGGACTGGCCGTCAACGGCGAGGCCCCGAAAGTCATGCGGAACCTCAGCAACCGCCACCTCCCGCTGCCCGCACTGGTGCTGTCCACCCTCGTCATGGCCATCGGCGTCGTCGTCAACGTCGTCTCCCCGGACAAGGCGTTCGTCTACGTCACCTCGGTCAGCGCCTGCGCCGGCCTGTGGACCTGGGCCGTGATCCTCGTCGCGCACCTGCGCTACCGGTCCAGGGCGCGCGCCGGGCTCCTGCCCGCCGTCGACTTCCGGATGCCCGGCGCCCCGGTCACCAACTGGATCGCCCTCGCCGCGCTCGCCTTCGTGATCGTGCTGATGGCCGCCTCCAGCGACACCCGCCTCGGACTGTACGTATGGGCCGTGTGGTGCACGATCCTCACGATCGGCTACCAGGCCACCAAGCGGCGCGCGCCGCAGCCGGACCCCGCCCGCCGATAAGGGCCGGGGCGGTCGGCCCTGCCCGGCGTGCCGTGGCCGCCGGCGGGCGGCTTCCGCGGGGCATGGCCGAGCCATGGGCGCCTGACGGGCAAAGGCCCAGGTCAGGTGCCTTGGGGGTAGGGAGGCTCAAGGGAGGAAGCCGTGAGCCGTGAGCCGTGAACCGCGTACTCCGCACTCTCCGCCTCCGGCGCGGAACCGGCCCCGCGGAAGCCTGCACTACCTTGCGCTGCACTAGCTTGTAGTGCATGAGTCTTGCTGTGTAAGGTACTGGCTCATGGAGGAGACATCCACCCCACGTGCCCAGTGGCTGCGAGGGGTCCTGGACATGTGCCTGCTGGCCCTGATGGCGGAATCCCCGGTCTACGGGTACGAGTTGACGGTCCGGCTCGCCGAGGCCGGGCTCGACGTCGCGGACGGATCGATCTACCCGGCGCTGGCGCGCCTGCGCAAGCGCGAGCTGGTCGAGGTCGAACGCCGCAGTGGAGGCGGGGGCCCTGCCCGGACCTACTACAGGCCCAGCGAAGCAGGCATGCGGCTTCTCCGGTCTTGGAGTCGCGACTGGAGTGAATTCGCTACGAGCATCGACTCCATAGTCACCCAGCCTGCACGGGAGGAATCATGACGCCGACGGTCGAGGATGCGATACACCAGGCCATGGAGACATGGCACCGCCTCGGGATCGAACAGGACGAGGCCGATGAGATGGCCGAAGAACTGGCCGCCGACCTGACCGCCGCCGCCCTCGACGGCCGGTCGGCCACCGACTACATCGGCGGCGACATCGAGGCGCTGGCCACCTCCTGGGCATCCGAACGCGGTCTGCTGCCCACCCGCCGACGCCTGAAGGAGACAGCCCTCGCGGCGGCCACGGGCGCCGCGATACCCGCCCTTGCCGCGCTCCTCTTCTGGTGGGTGTCCTGGTCCCACTTCCTCGACCCCAGCAGCGAATCAGCGGTCACCACGCTCGACGGGCATGTGCTGCGGGAGGTGCGCAAGTTCCCCAATGCCGGCGTTCCGTTGATGTGGGTGGGCTGGGTCGCATGCCTGCTCACCGCGTTCTTCTTCATCCGGCGCGCCGTGGACGAGAGCCTGCGGCTTCCCCGCGACCCCGCACGCGAGGCGACCATGCGGGCCCTCACCAAGGCCCTCCCGGTCATCCTCGTGGCGGCGGCCCTGCTGGGCGGCGGGATCGGGATCTTCGGGGCATACGTGGTGGGATACTTCCAGCTCCTCTTCACCATCCCGGTCGCGCTGGTCGGAATGATCGGCGCCGTCGCTGCCGGTGCCGCTTGGGTCCGGCACCGTACCTGCCCGCCCACAACCGCCACCTGCTGAACCGCGGACTGTCGGCTGTCTGCGCTGCGGAAGCATGCGGCCAGGGACTGCTCCAGCACGACCATCGCCCGCCAGGCGGGCCTGTACCTGGGCACTCCAGCGCACCTCCCGGCCCCGCCGGTTGAAAGCCTCCGCCGCGGCCTTCTCGCATCCGCGCCTCCGGTAGTCCGCCTTGGCGGCCCGAGCCGGCTTGGCCGCGGGCAGTCCGTCGGCCAGGCACGGTCCGCAGCATCCGTCAGCTGCCCGGTTCTTGGGCTGAAGTGGTCCTCGGCGTGGCACGGTAGGGCGGAATTCGTCAGTTGCTCACCCATGCTCCTGCCGGTGGCACCAAGGGCTCAGTGCGTTGGCGAGGGCCCCGATGGCGCTGTGTCCCAGGAGCTGGGAGCGTACGTCGGAGAGGCGGATGGAAACGGCCACGGCTGCTCTTCGGGCGACTGTGGGTTCCACGGTGTGGGTTCAGGAGGCGGAGCGAAGGGACCCGCGTGCTTTTCCATCAAGACCATCATGACCACCGCGACGATCAGGCTGATCAGTGAGCGTTTTCCAACCTCAGGCTGATGCGTGGTGAAGGACCAGGACGGCTTTCATGACGTCGGTGATGCGGTTCGTGCTGCAGCGAAGCTTCCGAAGGAGACGTCAGTCCTTGAGGGTGGCCATGGTCTGCTCACCGACGCAGCGGTTCTTGGTGTGGGTGGTGTTGTGGCGGCGCTTCCATCGCTTGAGACGGCGGCCTCGGAACGGAACCCGGACGGGCGCGCCGGCGCCTTGATACGCCTTGTCGGCCCAGCATTTGAGTCCTGCGTCGGCAAGGGCTTCGGTGATCCCGTGCCGCCTGGCGGCGGTGAGGTCGTGGGTCGAGCCGGGCAGTGCGGGCGAGGCCCACAGCGGACGGCCGAACGGATCGGTGAGGACCTGGGCGTTCACTCTGTGGCGTTTGTGTTTTCCCGAGTAGTACGGGGTGTCGGCGGCGATGCGGTCGATCGGCAGCAGGGTGCCGTCGAGGATGACGAACGTCTTCGCCCGGATCGTCCTCATCGCCTCGGCCAGGGACGGGGCGGGGGCGGACAGGACCTCGACGGTTTCCCGTATGTAGCGGAAGACGGTTGCGATTCCGATGCCGAACCCGGCGGCGAGCTGGGCATAGGTGTCACCGCACCGCAGATGAGCCAGGGCGAGCAGGGCCTGGCGTGCAGCGGAGACACGTCGCCACCGCGTCCCGATCTCCTGCCTCCTCACGGCCGGTTGCCCCGTCAGGAACCGCAGAGTGCGGCTGGACAGATCGATCGAGGACGGATAGGCAAGCACACGAAGCTCCTGGCGGACACGGGTGATCTTGGTCGAGAACCCGTCTACCAGGAGCTTCACCCTTGCGCAGGACTGTCCAACTCGCGGTCAGCAACGCCAGCTTGGAAACGGCTCCATGGCTGATGACCATGACTTCAGAAGTGCACGTGGGCGCTGAGGCGCCCACTCTCGTGCGGGGCCGTCTCCGGCTTCGCCGGCCGTTCCACCCGTCAGGGTGCTCTCGGGGAGCGCGTCGCCCCACTTGTCGGCTCGGACATTGCGGGGGTGTTCCGGCGGGTGAAGTCCCGGAGGACCCGGAACGCCGTCAGCCCCTGCTCATTACGCTCTGGTGTTTCCAGGCCCCGGATCGTGATCGATGACCTTGAGGAGCTTCAACAACTGCCGCGTCGCGGCGAGCGAGGTTGCGTCCTCCGCCGGTGCGTCGACAGCCCAATGGGCGAGAGCGTTGCGGTAGTCCGCGACGGTTTTGAGGGGGCCGGGCATGTCCTGCTGCCCATAGGGCCAGTCGAGTTTTGCCCAGCAGTGCGCATCCGCGAGAAGGAACCGGTACTGGCCCAGGGGGAACTGGTGGCCCTTCGTCCGCGTGGACCGGATTTCCTGGGGAAGTTCGTCCGCGGTGAAGGGGTGGGTCATGCGTCGGAGTCGGCGTTCCACTTCTTCCAGCAAGGTGAAGGGTTCGACGCGCTGTCGGAGCTGACCTGCAAGGTCCGCGGCCGTGAGCGCTTCTGCTCCCGCTGGCAACGCGGAGGATCGGTGAGCCGGAAGGTCTCGATACGCTGGTGCGGGACCTGGCCCTCGCCCACGGAGGCCAGGAACACTCGCTGGAACTCCAGCCCCTTGAAGCGGTACATGGTGCCGATCCGTACTCCCTCGCCCTTGCCGGGCCCGTCACGGCCGATCTCCACGGCGGGGATGCCGAACGGTGCTGAACCCAGTACGGCGGCCATCTGGGTCGCGGACGCGCCGTCCGGGACGCACACCGCCATCGCCGCGTACGGCGTGCCGTACCGGTCGTGGAACTCCTGGATCAGGGTGGCGAGCGCCCGCATCTCGGTTTCCCGGTCGGGGGGGCCGCCAGAACTGCGAGGTGAGGCCCGTCAGCACCGATGGGTATCCGTCGAGGGTGTCGGGTTCGTCGTCCAGGTCGTCGAAGGACTCACCGTCCACCAGGCCGTGCGCGCTGCCCAGGATCTGCCGCGTGGTGCGGTAGTTGAGCGTGAGACGCCGGGAGGCGCGGCCCGGGGTGCGGGTTCCGAGGCGTCCCAGGACCACCTGGTGCGAGTAGATCCGCTGGTGGGCGTCGCCGACGAGGGAGATGTCGTCGGGTCCCTCGGGCACCATGGCGCGCAGCATCCGCCAGGGTGAGGCAGACAGATCCTGTGCCTCGTCGACCACGATGTGCTGGAGAAGCGGCTTGAGCCACATACCGCTTCCGGCTTCCCGGTGCAGCAGATCGCGCCTGCCCTGCTCGGCCTTGTAGTGCGGCCGCCGACCCGGTCTCAGCCCACGATCCCGTGTTCCCAGGCCCACGCCGCGATCTCCACGCGATTGCGGGCCTGGAGTTTGTCCTGGATGCGGCTGAGGTGGCTCTTGACGGTGCTGAGGGCGAGCGTCAATTGTTCGGCTATCTCGTTGTTGGTGCGGCCACGGGCGACAAGTGTCACCACCTTCAGCTCCTGGGCGGTCAGCCGCCTCGCGGCCGCGGCCCTGGTGTCGGCGGGGGATGAACTGCCGAGGTGTTCGAGCAACCGCACCGTGACGGAGGGAGAGATGAGGGAGTCGCCGTTGACAGCGGCGTACACGGCCTCGGTCAGCAGCCGGGGGCCGGAGTTCTTGACCACGAAGCCGCTGGCGCCGGCCCGCAGTGCGCCGTAGACGTACTCGTCGAGGTCGAAGGTGGTGACGACGACGATCTTCGTCCCGGATGTCGCGCCTCCGGCGTCCTGGCGCACCAGTTTCGTCGCCTCCAGGCCGTCGAGCTTCGGCATACGTATGTCCATCAGGCACACGTCCGGCCGCAGTCGGCGTACGGCTTCGACGGCCTCCACGCCGTCGGCGGCTTCCCCGACCACTCGGATGTCGGGCTGGCTCTCCAGGATGAGACGGAAGCCCGTCCGCACCATCTCCTGGTCGTCGGCGATCACCACTGAGACACTCACGGCGCTTTCTTCACTCCGTCGCTTCACGGGGCAGGTCTCTGCCGAATTCTGCCTGTTGAGTTGAGATCAGCGCAGGGCGGCCCCGGTCAGTGTCCTCGCGGTCCGCACGGCGCTGGCGACGGCGTCGTCGGGACCGAGCCCGCACAGGTCGGTGAGGGTGAAGAGGGCCTCGGCGCTCACGACCACCGCAAGGTCCCGCTTGAGCTGGGCGAACGCCTCCGGCTCCGTCCCCCCCCAGGCTATCCCGCGGAGGGAGGAGCGTGTGGTCGATCGGCCCCGAACCGGATGCCGGGCCGTGCGGCCACCGCCTCGCCGGCTGTGGGCCGGCGATCCTGGGCCTGACCGCCCTGACCGCCGACCGGGCAGGGCGCGACCACGCCATGAAGGATGAACGGACCGCTGGTGCGGTAGCCGGTGTCCATGGAATGCTGGACGCGAAAGGGTCCTGGTGGCGGAGTATGTCACCTCATGGGAATGGAGGCCGCCAGTTCCCAGCCGCCCTCGGGCATCGGCCCGCTGGTGAGCTCACCGCCCAGTTCGGCCACCCGCTCGGTGAGGCCGACCAGGCCGAAGCCGCTCGGACCGAACCGCATCCGGCCGCGCTGTGACCGGGCCGCGTCGTCGCGCACGCGGACGACGAGCCGGTCCCCCTCGGTGGCCAGCAGGACATGCACGGTGGTGGCCGTGCGGGCGTGTTTGCGGATGTTGGTAAGACCTTCCTGCACCAATCGCTCGACGGATTTGGCGAGTTGCGGCGACCAGGTGGAGCTGTCCACCCCGTCGGCCACGTTCAGCCAGGCGTGCTGCCCGGGGCTGGAGAAGCGGTGCACCAGCGCCTCGACCGTCGTCATGGCGGGTGCGACCGGTGCCGCCCCCGCGTCGCCGGTGTCCCGCAGCAGCCGGACCATACGGCTCATCGCCACCAGCCCGTCCTGGCCAGTCCTCTCGATGTTCGCGAACAGCTCCCGCGCCGTACCCGGATCGCGCTCCACGGTGTGCTCTCCGGCCTGGGCCTGGACGACCATGGCCGTGACGTAGTGGGCCACGTGGTCGTGCAGGTCGCGAGCGAGATCGAGGCGTTCGGACTGGCGCACCCGCTCGGTGGCGGCCCGGCGTCTGCCGTCCTCTGCCCGCAGATAGCCGCCCAGCAGCGCGAAGCCGATCGGCAGCAGCGTGAACAGCCCGTCGATCCGGTCGAGCACGGGCAGGTCCGTCAGCGCCGGAGCCCGGCCCTGCATGCGCACCACCGCCACGAACAGCCCCACCGCCGTCAGGATGAGCGGCAACCGCCGTCCATACCGGCAGGTCAGACACAACAGCACCAGCAGTCCGAGGAGTTCGGCCCAACCGGGGGTGCGCTGCAGCACCGTACGTTCCACCAGCGAGGTCATCAGCAGCGAGACAGTCGCGGCGGTGGCGGCCAGTGCCGCGGCCGGCCATTCCCGTCCGGCCCGGTACGCGTACAGCGTCCCGGCGGCCAGGCCCGACACCACGGCGCCGCTCGCGAGGAACGCCGCGCCGAGGCCACTGCGGCTGACCACTGCCCCGTCCAGGAGCAGGAGCAGAGCGCAGGGACCAGCCATGGCGAGGGACCCCGGGGCGGAGCGCGGGCGCAGTGGGAACATGGCGCGAAGGATAGACGGCCGTTCGGCCCGGAGGCGGTACCCCTCAGTTGGAGGGAGCCGCACATGGACCTAGCCTCGCCTTCTGCGGAGCGCCCCCGACCGGATATGAGCCGGCCGCATACGTACTTTCGGCCGATGCGGCTTTGCCGAATACCGTCTTTCGACCGCACCGGGACCCGTGGGCCGCGGTCCAGACTGGGGCACACCCAACGACGGCCCATCACAAGGAGTTGTAGTGCAGGCCAATGCCATGAAATCCCGCACGTCTCGTGCCTACGTCAAGTCCGTGCTGCTGGCGGGCGCCTCGGCTGTGGCAGCCCTGTCGCTCGCCGGGTGCGGCCTGTTCGGCGACAGCTGGGACGTCAAGCTGGAGGTGACCGGAAAGGGGAGTGCCGGCGTCGACTACAACTTCTCCGGTGAGACCGAGCCGAAGCACGACACCGGGGCGCAACTGCCCTGGACCAAGACACAGAACGTCGGCTACGGCTTCAACAGCGTCTCGGTCAACCACGCGGCCCCCGGCACGGTCTGCCGCATCTATGTCGACGGCAAACTGAAGGAAGAGAAGAAGCCCGACGCCAAGGGCAACCTGTCGTGCAACGTCAGCGTTCAGAACTGATCCGATGACCGCGAACCTGCTTACTCCTACGACGATCCGCGCCGCCGGCGTCACCAAGGTGTACGGACCCGGGGCGGCCGGCAGCGGCGCGACAGCGACGGTGCATGCTCTGCGGGGGATCGATCTGGGGATCGCCCAGGGCCGATTCATGGCGATCATGGGACCCTCCGGCTCCGGGAAGTCCACCCTGATGCACTGCCTGGCCGGCCTTGACCGGCCGACCTCCGGGACGATCACCATCGAGGACACCGAGATCACCGCACTGTCCGAACGGCAACGTACGGACCTGCGGCGCGATCGTATCGGCTTCGTCTTCCAGCAGTACCACCTGCTGCCGGAGCTGAACGGCTCGGAGAACATCCTGCTGCCGTTGGAGATCGCGGGTCGCCGTCCCGACCGCGACTGGCTGGACACGGTCGTGGGTGCACTGCAGATCGGCGACCAACTGGACCGTAAGCCCTCGGAGTTGTCGGGTGGCCAGCAGCAGCGCATCGGAATCGCAAGGGCGTTGGCGGCCCGGCCGGCCGTAGTCTTCGCCGACGAGCCCACCGGCAATCTGGACGCCGCGTCGGGCCGCGACGTACTGGAGTTCCTGCGTTACTCCACACGCGAGTTCGGCCAGACCGTCGTCATGGTGACCCATGACCCGACCGCCGCCGCGTACGCCGACCGGGTCGTGCTGCTGCTCGACGGCCGGGTCGGCGGCAGCCTCGACGCGCCCACGCCCGAGACCGTCCTCAATGCCCTGCAGAAGCTGAGGGGTTGATGACGATGACGACACCGGCATCGGGACTGGTCTCGGCGACCGTGCGCAGGATCGGGCAGCGGCCGTCCAGGCTGCTTCTCACCGGCTGCACACTGATCGTGACGGCCTTCTTCCTCGCCGCTTCCACAGTCTTCACCGCCACGCTGGAGCGGCAGTTGGGGGACACCCTGTCGACCGTGGCGGCGGGCACGAGCGTGGTCGTCGGTACTGACGGCGAGCACCTGCTGGACGACGCACGGCTGGCGCGGCTGACCAGCCTTCCGGGGGTGACCGAGGCCCAGCCGGTCGCCAGGGGCGAGGCACTCGTCGAAGGCGCCGGCCGTGACCCGTACCCGCTGATCGGTACGGCGCTGACAGGGGCGCAGGCCATCGTCCGCCCAGTGCGCGGCGCCCTGCCCGAGCGGCCCGGAGAAGTAGCGGTGACCAAGGCGATGGGCGAGCGCCGGGGGCTGGGCGTCGGCAGCCGGATCACCCTGGTGCCGCAGGAATCCTGGCTCACCTCCGTGACCCGGCACCGCGCACCGCGAACCGTGACGATCACAGCCGTCGTGCAGGCGCCCCAGGACCTGGCGACCGGGGTGTTCACCACCCCCTCGAACGCCCGCACATGGCTGGGCACCAAAGGCTGGCAGCAGGCGCTGCTGCGCGCCGACGACCGCCCCGCCGCCGAGGTGAAGGCCATGGCAGGCAAGGAGTTGGGCGCGGGCTTCACCCCCTGGACCGGTGCCGAGATACGCGCGAAGGGGAGTGAGAGGGGCTCCCTCGGCGCACTGTCCACGCTGCTCACCGCCTTCGTCGTGGTGGCGCTGCTGGCCGGAACCGTGATCGTCTCCACGACGTTCCGGGTGCTGCTCGCCCGAGACCAGAAGCGGCTGGCCCTCCTGCGCTGCATCGGCGCTCGCCCGGCGCAGGTGATGTGTTCCGTGCTGACGGAGGCGGCGCTCGCCGGGCTGGTCGCCGGAGTGCTCGGGGTCGGTGCGGCCGTCGGCTGCGCCGCCGCTGTCACCGCACTCAGCGGTCTGCCGGGCCCGCAGCTGCCGGTGCCGACCCTGATCGGCTGTTTGCTCGTCTCGGTGCTGGCCGCCGTCGGCGCAGCCACACCGGCGGCCTGGGCGGCGGCACGCATTCCGCCGGTGACCGCGCTGTCCAGCGCGGCGACCCGCAACGCTCCGGACCGGACCGGCCGGGTGCGCACGCTGACCGGGATGCTCTGCCTGGCCGCTGCGCTGCTGCTCGGCACGGCGGCCGAGTTCGGCGGCGGCGCGGACTCCGGCGCGGCGGCCATCGGCTCCGTCGCCTCGGGAATCGCCCTGTTCGGGTGCTTCCTCGCCCTCGGGCCCACGCTGCTGCGCGCCACGGTGCGCGCCGCGCACCGGCCCGTACGGGCGGTGGCCGGGCTGGACGGCGCGCTGGCGCTGCGCAACCTCGGCCGCGCCGGACGCCGCAGCGCGGCCTGTGCGGCGGTCCTGATGCTGGGCATCAGCATGGTCGCCGCGGTGCTCGTGACGCTGACCTCCGTGCAGAACGGCATGGACCGGCGGCTGGCGGCGCGTGACCCGGCCGACGTGGTGATCGACGTTCCGCGGACGGGGAAGTCGGCTCTCACCGCGGACGTGGTGAGAGACGTCCGGGCGCTGCCCGAGACCGGCGCCGTGGTACCCGTCACCGTTGCCGACGGCTCGGCCGCCGGGCCCAGGGGCCACTACCGCGACTACGAGATCCACGGCATCGACCCGAGCGCGGTGCCCGAACTGCTCACCGGCACCGTCCCCGGCCCTGACCGGGGAACGCTGCGGCCCGGACAGGCCAGCCTGTCCACGACCACGGCGGCGGCTCTCGGCGTCCAGACCGGCGAGAGGATCTCCGTGCGCACGGCCGACGGCAAGACGATCAGCGCCCAGGCGGCCCGGATCCATCCCGCGAACAACCCCGCCCTCGGTGATATCGCCCTCCTCCCACAGGACTTCGCGAAGCTGGCTCCCCACGCACCCGTACGATCCCTGTACGCCAACGCCACCGACCGGGCCGCCCCGGCGTCCCTGCGCGGCCCCCTGGACCGTGTCCTGCCGCTCGACCCCGCGCTGCACCTCACCTACACAGGCGAGGACCGCATCACCACCCGGCAGTCGATCGGCGACCTACAGATCATGGCCCTGGGCCTGGTCGGCATCACCGTTCTGGTCTCGCTCGTCGGCGTCGCGGTCACACTGACCCTGTCCGTTATGGAACGCACCCGTGAGAACGGCGTACTGCGCGCTGTGGGCATGCGCGGTTCGCGGCTGCGCTCCGTACTGGCCTGGGAGGCCGGACTGCTGGGCCTGTACGCGGCTGTCCCGGGCACCGCCCTGGGCGCGCTCTACGGCACCCTGCTCCTCGGTGCGCTGCCCGACCTCAGCATTCCCACGATCCCCTACGGCCAGCTCACCCTCGTGGTCGCGGTCGCGCTGATCCTCGCACTGGCAGCGTCCGTCCTGCCGGCCTCCCGCACGGCGAAGACGTCACCCATGCTCGCGCTGCAGGCGGACTGAACCGCCGCGCGACACCTCCTCTCGGCCGTTTTCGCCGCGCGCCAGAAGCGGGCGTGAAGTACGTGGAACATGATCACGTCCGATACGTTCCTGACTGCGTGGCGTACTCGCGCCCGCGAGCAGGGGGACCGCGGCGCCCTGCCGCCCTGGCTGCAGGGCCTCGCCACCCACGGGATTCGCGGCGCGGGTGTCGGGCGAGCCGGGGTGTCGGTCAGCCGGGCGCGAGGCGCAGCGCGGCTGTCGCGACTCCTCCCAGCGGCAACGGCCTGGTGACGCACGTCTGACGCACGAGGCTCTCCAAGGAGCTGGATTCCGCCCTCGAAACCGCGTCTGACCTGCATGTTTCCTGGACAGGGTCAAACTGCACACCTCCCCGATGACGCATCATGTGGAGTGCGTGGCGATCCTTGAGTCTGCCGGGAAGGGCTCCTGACCTGCTGTTTTAGGTGATGTGCGTTATGCACGCTGTGGGCGTTACGGGCGATATCTTGACGCACGTTTGACGCACGCGGCGCGTGTTCGACGCACGTTCTGACGAGTGGTCAGGTACGGAAAAGCTGCCTGCCGACCCATCCTCGGACGGGTTGGCAGGCAGCTCGCCTCCGTGATTCCGGTAGCGGATTACTTGCTCCGGTGCGCCTCTGCGTATTGGTCGCGGATGTCGCCAAGGCTGGCGGTCTGCAGACCGTACGGTGTGCCTCTGGTTGGGCGGGTTTCGGCGGTTTCACGGCCGAGGCGTGAGCCCGAGGAGAGTTCGAGCAGCGGTCTCCTTCTTGGAGGTCGTCGGCAGTTCCCCGGAGCAGACGTATGGCTCGCTTGTGCATCGGAACGGTGTGAAGCAGACCCTTTACGCGTGCAACTTGGCCGTCTCCTGTGGCCACGGCTCCGAGGCGGCTGGCGTGATCCGCACCGATGTCCAGAAGGGCTCCATTAAGTCTCCTTCGCTGGCGCCTGGTCGAGGCCGACTCGGTCGCCGATGCCGAGCCAAGGGCGAGACCCGTATGGAGAGTAAGGGCTACGTTATGCAGGACGCAGACGTGGTGGAGTTCCGCTTCGATGTGTAGCGGCTGACCTATCACCACGTCGCGGATCTGGCAAACATGCGGGTCAGAAGGGGCCCGGCTCTTCGGAGTCGGGTCCTTTGTTTTTTTCCCGTGCTGGGATAGCTGACCCCTCACCACCTGTCATCACCCCTGCTCATCCCTACCGTGCTGGGATCGCGTTGGGATGGGATGAGAAGAGCAATGCTCAGATCCTGTGGATCGGCTCGGAAGGGCGTACCTTCCCGAGTGATCGATCGACTGGTATCGAGTGAGGCCCGCGTTGGCGCGCGGGTCGGGAAGGCACGCCTGTGCGCTCAGCGTAGTCAACTCCGACGGCACCACCACCGACGGCTCCTCCCTCATCGACGAGATCGTCCGGGAAGGTGCGAGGCGGGTGCTGGCCGCCGCGCTGGAGGTCGAAGTCAACTCCTACATATTCGAGTTGGCCGACCAGCGAGGCGAGAGCGGGCGTCGTCTGGTAGTCCGCAACGGCTATCACCAGCCGAGGGAAGGTGACCACCGCGGCCGGGACGGTCGAGGTGAGGGCCCCGCGCGTCAACGACAAGCGCGTCGATGAGGCAACTGGTGAGCGCAAGCGGTTCAGTTCGGCGATCCTGCCGCCCTGGGCCCGGAAGTCCCCGAAGATCAGCGAGGTGCTGCCGCTGCTCTACCTGCATGGCCTGTCGTCCGGCGACTTCGTGCCCACGCTTGAACAGTTCCTCGGCTCCTCGGCCGGGCTGTCCCCGGCCACCGTGACCCGGCTGACCGCCCAGTGGCAGGCCGACCACAAGGCGTTCGGCGAGCGCGACCTGTCTGCCGCGGACTACGTCTATGTGTGGGCCGATGGCATTCACCTGCGCATACGTCTGGAGGAGGCGAAGGCTGCGGTCCTGGTTGTGATGGGTGTCCGTGCGGACGGCACCAAAGAGCTCGTCGCGATGGCCGACAGCTACCGGGAGTCGTCGGAGTCCTGGGCCGGACTGCTGCGGGACTGCCGACGGCGGGGCATGCGCACTCCCGTCCTCGCCGTCGGTGACGGAGCCCTCGGGTTCTGGAACGCGATCAACGAGGTCTTCCCGGAAACTCGCCACCAAAGGTGCTGGGTTCATAAAACGGCCAACTGGGCCTGTTGCGAATTCGCCTGCTCCTGCGGGGCATGGAAGAGTCCGGGCCCCCTGGGCAGGGTGGCCCGCCCTGCCTGCTACCCGGCTGCGATCCAGGCCCTGTGCTGCAGGGAGTCGGGTGCGGTGCGGAACATGGTCAGTAGGTTGAGCGTCATGGCTGCCAGCAGTGACTCATCCTGGACGGCCTTCAAGCCTCGTCGTGCGAAGCGTCGCAACCCGGTGATGTCCTTGAGCCAGGCGTTGGGGGTCTCTGCGATCGGGCCGCGGCGACGGTAGGCGGCCGCGCCTTGTGGGGTACGCAGCCGGTGGTCCATGGCGCGGATCGGGTCGGCGTTGGGCGGGGGCGGACCTTGGGCTGGCTCGGCGGCGGCGCGTTGCTGGAGTGAGCGGTGTTTGCCTGTGGCGATAAGCCGGTTCGGCCCGGGCAGAGTGAGGTTCTCCGAGCTGAGGTAGCCAGCTTCCATCAGCATCACCGAAACCCACAGTGCCAGCACGGAGCAGGAGTTGATCATACCCGACGCGCATTGCGTGACGAACTTGTCCGGCTTCACGATCGACATGGCATCGTCCGGCCAGGACTGCATGGGGTTCACCAGAAAGCCGTGTGTTGAACTGGCAGGCCAGCGCACGGGTTGGTTCGTCGGGGCGGCGGGACGGTTGTCACGATGAGTGGTGCGATGTGTCGCAGGCGGGCGAGCATCGGCGCCAACTGGTGAATGTCAAGGAGGTCGTTGGTCGCCTCGATTCCGGCGATTACCCCGTCCCCCAGCGTGACCACCAGCACGTTGTATCCCTGCACCCAGCCGCCGTGCCGCACTGGCATGACCCGGCTGTCGGGGTCGGTGGCATTGCGCTTTACCTTTGCCGTCTGCGTCTCCTGCCGGTGCTGCCCGCTCGCGCCGTCCGGCACTTCGGGAAGCGTCTGCGCCGTCCCGCAACCGGGTGCGTGCTCCTCCAGCTCCTGCCACACCGCGGCGAACGCAGCCAGTCTGCGACGCAGGTACTTGCGGGCATCGGCGATCCTGAACGCTTGCGGAGTCAGCGGCCTACCCTCGGCCCGAGATTGCTCCCACGCCTGGCGTTCGCCATCCAGTCGTTGTCCGGCCCGCTCGATCTGTGCTCCGATCGCCTCCAGCCGCACCTCAAGCCAGACCCGGCGGTCCATGTTCCGGCGTACCCGAAGCGCCGCCCGCCCCGCCAACCGGCCGCCACGCAAAAGTTCCTCGGTGCGTTCGCCGACCTGCCGCGTAGCCTCGGCGCGAGTGGCTTCCTCCGCCTCGATCTCCGCGATCCCACGTCGGAGCCGGGCCAGCCGTTCGACCCGCCGTCCCAGCCCGGCGGGCAGTTCATCGCCCCTGGCCGACCCGAACTGCGCGTCTTCCTCGGCATCGGCTCGTTCGGCCTGCTCCAGCAACTCCCGTGCCTGCTTAGCGAACCACTCGCGCCCGTGGGTGGCCTGCAGTGAAGCGTTGGCCGCGATCTTCGTGCCGTCCAGCGCCACTTCGCCCAGCCGTCCGAGCCCGGCCCGTGCGCACAGCTGCAGTACTTCACCAGATAGCTCTTCCACCAGTCCAAGCCGATCGGCGCGGAACCGGGCGATGGTGGTGTGATCCGGCCCGTGCAGCCCACAGATCACCTTGAAGGCGACATCGGTGGCGCACAGCCGCTCCATCTTTCGCGACGAGCGCACTCCGTTTGCATAGGCGTAGATCAGCAAGGCCAGCAGCATCTCCGGGTCGTACGCCTGCCGTCCAGAACCGCCCAACCTGTACGACGAGCGCAACCTCTCCCGGCAACCATCCGAGAGCGCGGCCACAGCATCCAGGACGAACCAGGCCAGATGCTCCTGCGGCAGCCACTCCCGCATGTCGGGAGGGAGCAGGCCGCCTTCAGGTCCGTCCCGGTACTTGCACGAGGCCGACCGGATCTCCATCGCTGACCGGCTGTCGCCGTCGCCGGTACCCGCCGGTGCTGGGCTCGAAGCTGCCCTTCAGCCCGCCGCCGCAGCGACCTTCGAGCGCCCCCGCGACCTGATGTCCTTCCTCGCTGACGCCCCCGGGTAGACCACGCTGATCTGCGGACGGGGGCCACACGAGGTCCGGTCGAGGTAAGCGAGGGGCAGCGGGGTGATCTCTGAGTGCTGAAAGCCGTACGGTCCGCCTTCGACGGCTGCGGTGGCGGGTTGTGCGGGCCGGGCGGTCAGCGGGCGGGAACCTCGAACCCGAGGGCGACCAGGGCCTCTTCGGCGGCCTGTTGGTCCTGCTCGTAGCTGCCGCCGGAGATTCCGAGACCTCCGACGCACTGGCCGTTGATGGTGATCGGGTAGCCGCCGCCAACCGCCATCAGACGCGGGTGGCCGCCCAGCGGCGCTATGCGCGGATTGGCGAGGTAGTCGTTCCACGCGTGGGTGGGGGTGTGGAAGGAGGCTGCGGTCCAGGCTTTGTCGACGGCGACCTCGGTGGTGAGGAAGGGTGCGTCATCGGCGCGGTCGAACGCCTTGAGGTGCCCGCCCGGGTCGGTGACGGCGACAGCCGCCGTGAAGCCGATCCGGGCGGCGGCCGTGTGCACCGCTGCGATCAGTGCACCTGCTGCGGCCTGGGTGATCGAGGAGGCGGGGGAGGTCATTGCGGGTGTGTCGGTGCTCATGGGTGGTCCCTTTGTGGCTGTGCTGTGCGGGTGGCGCCGTTCCGGGCGCAAGCGGTGTGGCCGGGTCACCGCAGTGGTGAGGCGGGGGTGGGGATCACGCGGGTGACGACGGTCTTCTCAGGGATCAGCAGGCTGTAGACAGCCGGGCCGATCTCGTTCTTCCAGCGGTCGTGGTCGTAGACGGCCGCGTACAGGGCCTCGCTCTGGGCCTCGTCCTCGAACCGGCGGATCCACACGTAGCCGTCCTCGTCCTCGTCATCGACGAAGGAGCCGGTCACATCCATGCCCAGCGTGGCCTGGAACGGGATGACCACGTCTTCCATGTAGCGCACCCACTCCTTGCGGCGTCCGGGCTGCGCCTGGTAACGACGGATCTCGTAGTACATGTGCGACTCCAAAGTTCGCGTCGGGGTGGTCAGTTGACGACGGTGAGGACGAGCTTGCCGCGGGTGCGGCCGGCCTCGCCGCGAGCGTGGGCCACGCCCGCCTGCTCCAGTGGGAAGGTCTCCTCCACCTCCACGGCGACACGGCCCGCATCGATCAGGTCCGCGATCATCGTCAGCCCGGCACCGTCCGGCTCGACCAGGAACGGGGTGACCCGCACGTCGGCCGCCTCGGCGGCCTGGGCCAGCTCCGGGGAGACACCGGCGGGGATCGCGACCAGCAGGCCACCGGGGCGCAGGACCTTCAGCGAGCGGGTGCTGGTCCGGTCGTGGGCATCGCCCACCAGGTCGATGACGACATCGACGTCGACGACGGCGTCCTCGAAACGGGTGGTGGTGTAGTCGATGGTCTCGTTGGCGCCGAGCTCCTTGAGCCAGGGGTGGCGGGCGGTGCTGGCGGTGGCGATCACGTGGGCGCCCAGGTGCCGGGCGAACTGGACCGCGAAGTGGCCGACCCCGCCGGCGGCGGCGGTGACCAGGACGCGCTGGCCGGCCTGCAGGTGAGCGGTGTCGACCACGGCCTGCCAGGCGGTCAGCGCCGCCAGTGGCACGGCGGCGGCGTGCACGTGGTCGAGGGTGGCGGGCCTGCGGGCGAACTGCCGGGCCGGGGCGGTCACGTACTCGGCGTAGGCGTTCGCGACGCGCGGGAACCACGGCATGCCGTACACCTCGTCGCCGGCCTTCAGTGTGGTGACACCGAAGCCGACCTCCTCCACCACCCCCGACACGTCCCAGCCCAGGGTGAACGGCGGCTCACCCAGCAGGCCGGCCATACCGGCGCCGCCGCGGGTCTTCCAGTCCACTGGGTTGATCCCGGCCGCGTGCACCCGAACCAGCACCTCGGTGGGGAGCGGCGCCGGGCGCGGTACCTGCTGGATCCGCAGCACCTCCGGTCCTCCGAAGCCGTCCTGGACCACCGCGCGCATCGTGTCTGCGGACATGCGTCATCTCCTGAAAAGCCACTGTGTAGAAGGACCTCGGCGGGTCCTCCTATTGACGTCGGCGACGCTATCCCCAGGGGTATAGTTACCTTCAAGGTCTAGTACTTCCCAATGGGAAGTGTCCTGGTGAGGAATGCGAGCATGACGACCACCTGCCCCAGCGGCCAGCACGCGCACCACGACGTCTACGCCGCCCAGTGCCCCTGCCGAGCCCTGCTCGACCTGCTCGCCAACAAGTGGTCCGCGCTGGCCATCGGCGCCCTCGAGGACGGGCCCCTGCGCTTCGGAGAACTCCAGCGCAGGCTCCAGGGCGTCAGCCCCAAGGTGCTCACCCAGACGCTCCGCCGCCTGGAGGACTTCGGCATCCTCGACCGCACGATCTATCCCGCCGTCCCCCTGCACGTCGAATACGCGCTCACCCCCCTCGGACAGAGCGCCGCGATCCCGCTCAACGCCCTCCGCTCGTGGGTCGAGGACAACATCGACAACGCCCTCACTCCTGAGTCGGCCGTGCAGTGACCGGGGCAGGATGCGCACCAGCGGGGCCATCATCAACGCCCGGGTGGTGTCTGCCGCGTCACCTTGCGAAATAGGGGATGAGGCCCACCAGTCAGAACACCGCCAAAGACAGAAGGAGCAGACCCGATCGGACGTTGGTCTTCCAGGTGTATGCCAGCATCCGGGCCTTGTCCGGGCGTCCGGGACGGTAGGCGACGGGAACTCCGGTCCCGATGTCCGGGGCAGACTTCGTCACCATGAGACGGGCGTTGATCTCCCGCTGCCGGCCACTGTTGTCGGTGAACGAGATGGTCACGTTGGTGTGGTGGTTTTCGTCCCTGTCCACCACCTCGCGGCCGACCACGCGACCTTCGGCGCGCAGGCCGCTCCACTTCAGCCACCATGCCCTGACGGGAGCCCATAGTGCGAAGCCCCACAGCACAGCGGTGACAGTCACCATGATTGCGGTGCCCACAATGGAACCCTCTCCGGAACGCTGCCAGGACGGTCGGAAGAAGGGACGGCCTGTCGCATCGCATCGATTCCGCCGCGCCGCCGGCCTGCTGTCCAGCCCAGCCGAAGGAAAGGCGGCCCCGGACGGTCACCTTGGACCACTGTGCACTTCATCGAGCGGCCACAGCTCGGCGCCGCGTCGGATCATCCAATGCACCTGGCGAGAGGCGGTTTCGTCCTAGAGCTGGGTGACGCCGCCGTCGACGAACAGTTCCGCGCCGGTGGTGAAGGAGCTGTGGCCCCCAGCGAGGTAGAGGGCGGTGGCGGCGACCTCGTCGGGACGACCGGCTCGGCCGAGCGGGGTCGGCGGGGCGGTGAGGGTTTCCGGGGCGAGGGATGGCGGCACGACCACGACGGCTTCCGCGGATGGCGGCACGGCCGCCACAACTGGCGGTAGGTCGACGAGGTGTCGGGGGCTGCGCGGTGAGCCGGTCCGGGCCAGGTGAACTGTCGCTACCGGTGCTTTCCGTTCCGATGTTCCTCATCGGTGGCGAACCGCACCCGATGCGGGCGCCCGTCCTCTGCTTCTGGGCACTGCCAGCCGCCCATCTGCAGAGCGCGCTCGATGCCGGCGAGTCTGTAGACGGTCGGCCGCTGGGGGTCAACTGCACTGTCGAGGCGCCTATGAGGGACCTTCATGCCGGCTCGTCGCAGTTCGGTCCCGATGGTGCGGCCGATCATGGCCAGCCGGTCTCGTCGCCCTTTCCCCCGGCCCCAGGTAGCCTGATCGGCACCGACAAGGTGGTGGGCGATTTGTGTGATGGTCAGCCGCCGGGGGTTGTCGCGGGCGGCGAAGGCGTCCAGGAGTTGGCGAACGATCGCCGGGTAGTCCTCGGGAGTCAGCGGCGGGTCGGATGGCGGGGGCAGGATATCTGCGCGCGGCGGCGGGACGGCGAGGGACATCCCTGTGTGCGGCCGGTCAGGTGCGACGACTGGTTCCAGTTTCGCCAAGATGCGGGTGAGGGGCGCGCTCGGAGCGCCGGCGGCGATGGCCCGCGCGGTCAGCTCGGCCACGTGCGTGCTGGTGTTGCGCACAGCGTTCACTTGATCGTTTCGTACCGCCACTGTGTCGGCGAGGTCCTTGAGCAACTGCGTCCATTCCACGCCCGGGACAACGGCGCCGCTGCACTGGGGTGACGCCAAACTCGACGGCAACTGATGGGGCGCCAGTCAGCGAGGTGGTGCGACTTCTCGCCGGCGCGGCCACCGGCTCCGAGAGCCCGCCGTGGCCTTGGGGACGTTGCCGGTTGTGCGCCGAGCACTCCCCGGGCACCGCAACGAAGTCGAGCGACTGATCAACAGCTGAAGGGCTTCCGAGCCGTGGCGACGCGCTACGACAAGCGCGCCTACGTCTTCCACGGAACGGTCACAGCCGTCGCCGTCCGACTCTGGCTCCACGCATGGCGATTCGCCGGAGGCGGAACCAGCATCAGGCGCCGTCTCATCGGGGCGTCACGCCGGCCACCGCCACGGCGGGCCGGGGGGCGTGCCCCGCGCGGCGGCGCCAGTAGGCGACGGTCAGCCAGCCGAGCAGCGGGCCCCACAGTACGAGCGGCGCGTAGGCGACGGCCAGCAGTGCCGAGTGCCAGTCGTGCAGGGTCATCGGGTTGTCGGGCGGCAGCGGCCGCCACTCGGCGGTCCTGCCGAACGCCGCGGTGACGGCGGCCCAGCTCCACATCGTGGTCAGGATCGTGGCGCCGAGCCCGGCGGGAATCACGGCCGCGAGCACCGGGACCGGTCGGCCCCGCAGGCGAGGGATCCAGTGCGGCCAGACCTCGCCCCAGACCGCGGTCAGGCCGAAGGCCAGCAGCGCCAGCACTTCGGACAGGACCGAGATCAGGAGGACGTAGACCTCCATCGGAAGCCAGACCGGAACCTGCCCGTGTCCCGGGTGCAGACCGCCGTCGAGCGGCAGGTGGAAGGTGATCCCGGCGATCCGCCAGATGCTCGCGGGTAGCACGGTGAACGGGATGACGGCGGCCGCGAGGCGGGCACCGCGCGGGACTCCCGCCGCGGGGGTGTGGATGGCGGTCCAGGCGGCGCGGAGCCGCCCGCTCGGTGTCAGCTCGCTCATCTCATCGTCCTTCCGTGGTGGCGCGGCGGCGGTAGTAGGCGTGGGTGACGGCGCCGACCAGCACCGGCCAGGCCATCAGCGGCAGGTAGCAGGCCACGAACAGCACCTGCGACCACCCGCTGACCTCCAGGTGCGAGGTGGCCGTCCCCTTGTCGCCGATCGACGGCGTGAAGTGGATGTGGAAGAGGATGGGGTTCAGGAAGAAGTACGCGGCGAGCAGCACCAGCAGGGTCGCGCCGACGGTCGCCGGGATCACCGCCGCTTTGATCGGCACGCGGCGTCCGCCCAGGAGGGGTATCCAGCGCGGGAAGACCTCGCCCCAGGGCTTGACGAGACCGAGGGTCAGCAGCGCGAGCCCCTCGCAGACCGCGGACAGGAGGAGGACGTAGAGGTAGTCGCTGAGCTGGGAGCGGTAGCCCGGGTTCGTGGAGTGGTCGACCCCGGCTGCTCCGGCGGTCATGAGCAGCCGCCAGATGCTGGAGGGCAGCACCACCAGCGGGACTGCATGGGCGGCGAGCTGGGCCCAACGGGGGGTGCCGGGCACGTACTTGGGCTTCGGCTTCGCGGAGCCCCGCTTCGTGCGCTCGGGTGTCGGGGCGGTGGTCGGTCGGGCCGACTGGGTCGCGGTCATGCCTCAAGCCTGGTCAGGCCACCACCCGCGCGGACATATGCCGTTGGGCATCGAGATCGCGGACGGGCCGGTCGCGGATATGCCGAAAGGCACAGGCGCGCACGGTGCCCGCACGCGTACCGTCGGGGTTGTGTTGATCATCATGATCCCGGCCGTCCTGTCCGGCGCGGCGGCGCTGCTCGTCTTCGCGGGCCGGTCGCGGTCGCGTCCGCTGATCGCCTGGGCGACCGGAGCCGCCGCCGCGGCCTCGCTCGTCGTGACGGTCGCTCATCCGTCCGGAGCGGCCGGCCCCGGGCCGGGCACGATCGGCACGCTGGAAGCCGTCGCCCTGCTCGCCGTGCTGGTGCCGACCGCGCGCCACGCCCCGCCACCGCAGGCGATCGCGACCGGAACGCTGGCCCACCTCGCGGTGACCCTGTGGGTGCTGCGCGCCTGGAGCACCGACTCGGTCCGCGGCATCGTCGGCGCCTGCGTCTTCTGGTCGCTGCTGGCGACCGGCGCGGCGGCGGGCGGGGTGTACCTGCGGGTGCTGGACGCCCGGCGGGTCAGCTCGGTGGCCGAGGCCCGGCGACGGCAGCGCCTGGACCTGGCCCGGGACCTGCACGACTTCGTCGCCCATGACGTCAGCGAGATGGTCGCGCAGGCGCAGACCGGGCGGTTCCTCGGGTCGGACGATCCGGGTGTCGCGCTCGACGCCCTGCGGCGGGTCGAAGAGGCTGGGCTCCGGGCTCTGGCCGCGATGGACCGCACCGTGCACATGCTCCACGACCAGCAGGACGGCGACCCCCGGCAGTCGGTCAAGGGCCTGGACGAGGTGCCCGAACTGGTCCGGCGCTTCCGTGAGTCGAGCGCGGGTCGGACCGAACTCGCTCTCGCCCCGGGCCTGCTCGACCACGTCGCCCGCGAGGTCTCCGGCACGGCGTACCGGATCGTGGTGGAGGCGCTGACCAACGTGCGTCGCCACGCGCCGGACGCGGACGTGACCGTGACGCTGGACCGGTCGGCGTCCGCGCTCAGCGTCGACGTCAGCAACGGCGCCCCGGCCGGACGGCCGCAGCAGCGCGGCGACCGGGCCGGTGGGCTGGGGCTGCCCGGCCTGGCCGAGCGGGTGGCCTCGCTCGGCGGATCGCTGACCGCCGGGCCCCGCCCCGGCGGCGGCTGGCACCTGGCGGCCGAGCTGCCGCTCGCAGGTGACCGAGGCGCCCGCCGACCCTCCTTCCCCATCCCCTTCCGCCCCGGAAAGGCCCAGCCCCGATGAGCAACGCCCCGACGACCACGGCGCCGACCGGCACCGGCCCGATCCGCGTCCTGCTCGCCGACGACCAGGAGAGCATCCGCAGTGCCTTCCGGATGGTCCTCGACGCCCAGCCGGACATCCAGGTCGTCGGTGAGGCCGCGGATGGCGGCGCAGCGGTCGAGCTGGCCCGGCGGTTGCGGCCGGACGTGGTCCTCGCGGACATCCGCATGCCACGCGTCGACGGGCTCGAACTCACCCGCCTGCTGGCCGGCCCCGACGTGGCCGTCCCCCTCCGGGTGGTCGTGGTGACCACGTTCGACCTGGACGAGTACGTGCACGCCGCGCTCCGAAACGGCGCTGCCGGCTTCCTTCTCAAACGATCGGGTCCGACCCTGCTGATCGAGGCGGTCCGCGCGGCTGCGGTCGGGGACACCCTGATCAGTCCGCAGGTCACGGTCCGGCTGCTGCGCGAACTCACCGCCGGTCCGACCGCGATGGACCCGGACGAAGGAGCGGAACCGCTGACCGACCGTGAGCGGGAGATCGTGACACTGCTGGCCGGCGGCTGCACCAACGCCGAGATCGCGGCGCAGCTCTTCATCGCCACCGGGACGGTGAAGAACCACGTCGCGAGCGTCCAGCGCAAGCTGGGGGTGCGCAACCGGGTCGGCATCGCTGCCTGGGCCTGGGAGCACGGAGTCTGCCGACCCTGACCCGGCCTCACCTATGCAAGATACTTGAACGAAGTCGAGCGACTGATCAACAGGCTGAAGGGCTTCCGAGCCGTGGCTACGCGCGACGACAAGCGCGCCTACGTCTTCCACGGCACGGTCGCAGCCGCCGCCGTCCGACTCTGGCTCCACGAATGACGATTCACCGGACACGGCCGTCCTGGACCTGCTCTCGGGTTAGGTCCTCAAGGACCAGTTCTTGGTCGTCGTCGATGTCCTCGAACCCCGGCTCCGCTGCGCCAGGTGGGGGCGCTGCGGCACCACGCGCGCCCTGGGCCTGTTGAGCCCGGCATGCCGTCTTCTCGCCCTCGCCGCCGCGCCTCGCGGCCGCCGGCTGTCACTCGCTTCCACGCCCCACTGAGCGGCGAATTCGCCGTCGACCCGAAGGTGTGCCATCACGGGTACCAGATCGCTATCGACTTCGGTTTCGTGGCGATCGACGCGATCGCCGACCGCCTTCCCCAGGAACAGTCCCTCGCTCTGGTCAAGCGCATGGGGTTCTGCGGCTGCGGCCGCCTGTGCCTCGACGACGACCTCACCCGCAGCGCCCTTGGCGCCGTGGCGGCTGACAGCATGGCCGCCTGCCAGCGCCTGGTTCTCGCTGCGATCGACTACGCCCACCGCACCCTGGGGTGCGCCGGGCTCAGCACCCTGATCCACGAGCTCACCGAAGGCCCGCGGGCGACGTTCGAGCCCCCTGCTCTGAGCGCTCCTGGAGCGTGTCCGCGCAGCCCACCGGGCAGAACACGGCCACGCCGGCCACGCCCGGGTACCCGACGCGGTGATGTGGCCAGACACCACCGCCTCCTCCATGCCCGAGCTCAGACAGGGCTATCGGCCGCGGGGACAAGACGCTGATCCTCAAGACCTCCGCTGGTGAAGTCACCCTCACCCTTCCGCCAAGGAGTCCTGGATCGGCATCGGAGGCGTAGGCCCGGCCCCCGCCTGGCACCCGGTCTGCTTCCGGCCGACCCGCCGGAAGCAGCAAGTCCCATGGCCTGGTGTTCGTCACCGGCCAACGCCCAGTGGGGGGCGCGTCAGGCTGTCGGGCAGCCAGCGGCTTTGAGGCCGGTGTTGAGCTGCTTCTTCAGGGCGGCTTCCTTCTGCGGTGTGATGTCCTGGTTGGGGATAGTCAGCTTGATGTCCTTCTTGCCCGTCCCCTTCTTCACCGTCATCGCGACCGTCATGTCACGCGGGACGACCGACTTGGGGTCGCCGTAGCCGACGGCGACGGGCACCGCACGGTGGGAGCTGGCGCATCTGCCGCTCACGGCCGCGGTGGCCGCCATGGGCGCCGCGATGGTCGACCTCGTCGAGCACAGCCACGCGGCACGCACTCCCAGCGCCACGGCCTGGGTCCTGTGCGGCGGCGCAGCCGTCGTCATCACGAGCACGATGCTGGTGGCCGCTACCCTCCCAGCCTGGCGCGCCAAGCGTGACCTGTACCGCGTGCTGTCACGGACGTGCGCGGCGGCCGCCGTCGGCTGCCTCGCGCTGGGCGCGGCACGACCGGCGCCGCCCCTGCTCGGCCTCGTCCTGATCGCGCTCTTCCTCATCCCCTGGTGGGCCGCTGTGACCTGCCGCCTGCGCCACGAAGAAGCCCAGTAGGGTCCGGTCAAGATCATTCCACTGCCCCCTTTGGGCTCGCCCTTGGCCGACCCCTGGGTAGCCCCACGGCCCATATGGAGAGGCTGCCCGAGAGCGCCGACCGCGACGTCGGGGGTTCCCGAGCACCCGGGTACTTCGCCCTGAGCCGGGCGAGTAGGGCCGCGGTTGGTCCACGCCCAGTCGCCGTATCTCCAGCAGCACGCCACCAATCGGGACTGGTGGGAGTGGGGGAGGAGGCGATGCTGTGAGCTTGTGGCTTGTCACACAGGCTTGGTGCACCTCCCATCACAGGTCGGCGAGCTTGCCGCGCCGTTGTCGGAGGCCATCTTGGCGAGCCACATCGTCACGGACCTGACGCTTGCCCCCCACTGCGCCGGTCCTGGACTACCTCGCGGGGTGATTACAGCGTGTTCTGCGTGAGGGTGAGCGGCCCGGCGGCGGCGAGGACGATGTGCTTGGCGAGGTAGAACGGCCGGCCATCCAGCGCCGCCGTGTGGGTGAGGACGATCGCGGGCTCGGCCGGGCCGGTGCGCAGCTCGGTGGCGCGGGTGGGGCCGGGGGTGCCGAGGGTGATCCGGACGGTGGCCGGGCCGAGTGCCGGGCCGTGGTGGCGGATCAGCAGGGCGAGCAGGGTGTGGTCGGCCGGGGCGTCCTCGGGGCGCATCGCATCGCCCCAGTCGAGGTCGCCCGACGCGGGGGCTGCTAGGTGCTCCTGGCACAAGGCGATCGGTTCGTCGTCACGGAGGAGGACGGTCTCGATGAACCAGGTGGACTTCCCCGCGTCGAGGCCGAGTTCCTCGGTGACGAAGGTGGGGGCCGGGGTCTGCCGGGTCACCTCGCTGCGCCGCAGCCGCAGGGGGGTGGAAGGGGCGGCGAGGAGTTCCTCGATCGGAACGAGTCGGTGCAGGCCGGCCTGGGGCGGGGTGTCGGCGACGAAGCGGCCGACACCTCGCCGGGCGGTGAGGAAGCCGTCCTCTTCCAGGAGCATGAGGGCTTCGCGGACGACGGTGCGGCTGACTCCGAGCAGGCGGCCGAGCTCGGTCTCGGTCGGGATCATGGTGCCGGGACGCAGCGTGCCGGAGCGGATACCGTCGAGGATGCGGCTGTGCGCCTGTACGCGCAGCGGGACTCCGCTGTCGCGCGGCAGGGGCCGGGACAGGAAGGTCAGGCGGTCGTCCACAGTGCTCTCCGACGGTGTTTGCGGTCGCCGCGTCCGTCTTGCCCGCCCGCAGCTGTCTCGCCGCATGCTACGCGGTCGAAGATCAGCTGCGGGTGCGGGCGTGGATCAACCGCGGGCGCGGGCGAAGCCCTCGCGGATGGTGTTGGTGAGCTCGGCGCGGCGGGAGGGGTCGACGAAGGCGCCGTGGGCGGCGTTGAGCTGGAAGGTCTCCAGGTCGTCGAGGCCGAAGTCGAACGTCCGCTGCAGCAGGGCGAGTTCATCCGTGAGGGTGGTGCCGCTCATGAGCCGGTTGTCGGTGTTGACGGTGACCCGGAAGTTGTGGCGGTGGAGGGTGTCGATGGGGTGGTCGCTCATCGACTCGCCCCAGGCGGTGAACGCGCCGGTGTGCAGGTTGGAGGTGGGGCTGGTCTCCAGGACGATGCCGCGGTCGCGGACCCAGCGGGCCAGCGGGCCGAGCGTGCCCTGCTCGTCGATGTCCTCGATGATCCGGACGCCGTGGCCCAGGCGCAGAGCGCGGCCGTCGAGGAGGGCGGAGGTGATGCTGCCCAGGCCGTCGGCCTCGCCGGCGTGGATGGTCGCGGGCATGTGGTGGCGGGCGATCAGCTCGACGGCCTCGCGGTAGCGGCTGGTGGGGAAGCCGGCCTCGGGGCCGGCGAGGTCGAAGCCCACGACGCCGTCGCCGTGGTGGCGCAGGGCGAGTTCAGCGACCTCGGGGGTACGGTCGGCGCCGCGCATGCCGGCGATGAGCTGCTGGACCTCGATGGCCGTCCCGGCCGCGGCGGCCTCGGCCATGCCGTCGCGCAGGCCCGCGCGGACGGCGTCGACGGCCTCGTCCATGGTCAGCCCGGCTTCGGTGTGCTTCTCCGGCGCCCAGCGGACCTCGGCGCACACGACGCCGTCGGCGGCAAGGTCGAGGACGTATTCCCGGGCGACGCGGTGCAGGTGCTCGGCGTGCTGGAGGACGGCGCCGGTCAGCGCGAAGGACTCCAGGTAGGCGACGAGGGAGCCGGAGTTGGACTGCCCGAGGAACCAGGCTCGCAGGGCGTCGGGGTCGGTGGTGGGCAGGGGCAGGCCGAGGGCCTGGGACAGCTCGATGACGGTCTCGGCGCGCAGGCTGCCGTCGAGGTGGTCGTGCAGGGAGACCTTCGGCAGGCTGCGCAGGACGTCGTTGGCGAGGGCGGGGTGCTGGGGCATGAGGGCGTGCTCCGGAGGGCGTGCGGGTTGTTGTACAAGGTTGTTATACAAGTACATCACACATGCTCGTATGGCAGCTGTGCCAGTGCGTCCCGAGCGCCGCCACGACCAGGCCAGCCCGATGGTCCGGGTCGATGCCGAGACGTGGATCAAGGCCGGCGTCGAGATGAACGACGGGTCCCGCACATGGGCGCGGTCGTCACCCGGACGTCTTCGACTGGTCGCTCACCCCGGTCCCGGACGGGCAGGGGTGGACGGTCGCCATCCGTGCGAGCCACACCCGGGACGCGGTCACCATCTGCGCGGACGAGCCGTGGCGCACGGCCCGGCTGGCGCCGCTCGTCCCCGGGGCAGCGGCGACGGCCGGGCCGTTCTGCTGCTCGCCCGAGCGCGGGGGCCGCCAGGTCCGCTTCACCCGCTTCGCCTGGACGTACGGGTTGTGGATCGGCTCCGAGGACTTGGAGTCGGCTCACATCGTTTCCGGGGCGGGGTCAGGCGGCTGACCCGGGCTGGGCCAGGAGGCCGGCGGGCGGTACGGCGGCGGTGTCGGGCAACCGCAGTCGACCGCATGTGCGTGTTGCTGGCGGCAGCGGCACAAGATCGCGCGTTGGCCAACCGATGCGTACTCGTTGGCGAGGGCGACGAGAGTGCGCCTCAGTCAACACCGGTGCTCGTGGAAGAGCTGCGGGCGGAGTCCGGCGACTCGGCGTGTTGGCTGGACCCTCCCCGCAACGGGCTGTGCGGCTGGGATACTACCGTCATGGTGAATCGACTGGTCCATGCCCAGTCGCCGTATCTCCAGCAGCACGCCACCAATCCTGTGGACTAGCTTGACTCTGTCGGGGATCTTGGAGTTTCCCGGTGCGCCAGCGTGATCAGCGGGCATGCTCGGGCTGTTTCGAAGACCGATGCAGTTGTCGAGGTGTCAGTTGTCGCTCCGTCCCCGTTCCGGTGAGCAAGTCCCATCTCTGACCCCGCAGATCGCGCGGGCGAGCAACCCGGGCGGTACGACGGCGATATGGGTGAGAGACCGGCTGGACGGGCTGTGGTGCGACGAGGACTTCGCCGACTGGTACCCGCGCGACGGATGCCCCGGCATCTCGCCCGCCCAATTGGCCACCGTCTGCGTGCTGCAGTTCCTGCTCGGCCTGTCGGACCGTCAGGCAGCAGAAGCGGTCCGCTGCCGCATCGATTTCAAATACGCCCTGGCCATGGAGTTAGACGATCCCGGCTTCCACCACAGCGTGCTGGCCGACTTCCGCGAGCGTCTCACCCAGGACGACCGCGCCGACCGTCTTCTCGATCTGTCGCTCGCGCGCCTGAAGGAGGCCGGACTCGTACGCGAGCGCACCACGCAGCGCACCGACTCCACCCACGTCCTGGCCGCGGTGCGCGACCTGACCCGGCTGGAACTGGTCACCGAGGCCGTCCGTGCCGTGCTGGAAGAAGTGGCCCGCACGGCCGGGCATCTGCTGGTCGGCCTGGTCGATGAGGACTGGGGGCGTCGCTACGGCCGTCCGGTCCGTCTGGGCAAGAACCCCACCCGGCCCAAGACCAGGATCCTCGCCGCCGGCGACGACGCCTGCCGGCTGTTGGAACGCCTCCACCGGCACGGGGCGGGATACCGGCCCGGCCCGCAGGCCGAGGCCCTGCGGCAGATCGTCGTGCAGAACTACTACCGCGACGAGGCGGGCCGCCTGCGCTGGCGCACCTCCGAGGACGGCGGGCTGCCGCCCTCCTCCTCGGCAATCGTCTCGCCCTACGACACCACGGCGCGTTACGTCCGCCATGGGCACATCATCAGCTGGAAGGGGTTCGCCGCGCATGTCACCGAGACGTGCGCCTCCGACAGCGTCAACGTGATCACGGATGTGGCCACCACCTCGGCCGCCACCAACGACGCCCAGGCCCTGCCTGGCATCCACACCCGTCTGGCGCGTCGCAGCCTGCTGCCTGCCGAGCACCTGGTCGACGGCGGCTACACCTCTCTGGTCCATCTGGAACGAGCCGAGCGCGAACATCAGGTCACTGTCAGCGGGCCGCTGCCGGGCAACCCCACCCGCCAGCACCGCAGGAACGAAGGTTTCGACCGGGACGACTTCCACATCGACTTCGACCGCCGACAAGTCACCTGTCCCCAGGGCCAGGTCAGCCAGGGCTGGCACGGCCCCTACCCGACCTTCTCGCCCACCGCGGCACCCCTGATCGTGGCACGTTTCACCAAGAGCCAGTGTCAGCCGTGTCCGGACCGACCCCGGTGCACCAACTCCCACCAGGGCGCCCGGAACGTGGGCTTCCCTCCACGAGAACTCCGCGACCTGCAAGTCCGCGTCCGCACCGAGCAACAGACACCCGAGTGGAAGGCCCGCTATGCGGTCCGCTCCGGAGTGGAGGGCACCATCAACGAGTTCGCCCACGGACACGGCATGCGCCACTGCCGCTACCGAGGACAGCCGAAAACTCACCTGCAACACGTACTCACGGCCATCGCCGTGAACATCGAACGCCTCAGCGGCCAGTCAGTGACCGAGGAAACTCCTTCATCAAGACCGCCGACCGCCTTCCAGACCTTCCTGGACCAGAACGACATCCCCCGGCCCAAGTCCTGGCGAACCCTCGGCAGCTGAGCCCGACCATCCAAGATCCCCGACAGAGTCAAGCTAGTTCCTCGGCGCGCGCCTCGATCGCGTCCGCGATCTTCAGCAGGTACTTCTGGTGTTCGCCCGGTACCAGGTCACGCCATGCGGGGAAGGCGGCCTCGGCTGCGGCCATGGCCGCGTCCACGTCCGCGGCGGCGGACAGCGGAGCGGTGGCGTATGGCATGCCGGTAGCCGGGTTGATCACCTCGGTGGTACGCCCGTCGGCGGCGTCACGGAACTCTCCATTGATGTGGTTGCGGAAACGACGCAGCTCGCTCACTGCAAACCTCTCCTTGTGCTGTGTCCGATGGCGTGACGCTCCAGTGCTGCCGTTTCCGACACGTCTGAAGCCCTGGCATGAGGTCTGAACCGTCGAACCACGAATTTTGAGACGGGGTCCCCTCGGTCTTCCTGCGGGACGCCTGGTGTCGCCGTACGCGGGTAACCGTGTGCGTCTGCCACCAGCTTGGCCCTGTCGGTGGAGTGCGTCTGATTCCTCTCGATACAGCGGCATCGCCACAGCAGTGCGCTTCACCCTCGCCCGGCCTCATGCTCGGTGCGCAGATACCGGGACCAGGGCGTTGTTCGTCGATCACACCGGGGGCGTCGTCAGAGGTCGGAGATCAGAGGCGTACGGGTGTCCGGCACACGGGAGGACTCCGCTCGCACCTCGAAGGCCGCAGAGCGGCGGCGGGCTGGGGCACCGAGTGCGTAGAAGACCGCTCCGACGCCAAGGAAGAGGAGCAGCGGTACGACCTGGCTCAGCGTGTACTGCAGGCGCTGGCCCGCAAAGCTCTTCGGCAGAGAGTCTGCCGCGGAGCCCTCCGTGCCGAACCAGCCGACGCCGAAGCCGGGCCAGATCAGGTCGACCACGGTGAAGGCGACCAGGCCGGTGGCGAGCACGGTCACCACCCAGGCACCGGCCCTGCCCCCCGGTACTTGATACGGGCGCGGGGCCTGCGGGTACTTGCGGCGGAGGACGACCAGCGTCGGGAAGGTGATCACATAGGAGATGAAAGTGGTGGAGATGGCGAGGCCGAGGCCGGCGGCGAAGTACTTCTCGCCGTTGCCACCGGTGAGGTTGAGCGTGACCACGAGGAGGACGGAGGCGAGGACGGCGGACAGCAGACTGACCCGGACGGGGGTTCCGTAGCGTTCGGAGATCTTGCCCATCCAGGCGGGTCCGGCGCCGTCGGCGCAGGCGACGGCCTGGGCGCGGTGGGCGCCCATGGCCCAGGTGACGCCGCTGGTGAGGAGGCCGATGATGAGTCCGGCTGCGGCCACGCCGCCGAGGACGGAACCGGCTCCGCTGAGGGTTACCGTGCCGTCGGCGGCGATGTGGCCTCCGTAGACGGTGAAGACGGCCTTGCAGGCGTCGATGAAGCCGCCGAGGGTGCCGATTTCCTTGCCCGGCAGGACGAAGAGGATGCCCAGGATGGGCCCTCCGTAGAGCACGAGCGAGGCGAGGCCGGAGCGGAGGATGGACAGGGGGATGTCCCGCTGCGGGTTGCGTATCTCCTCGGCGGCGGAGCTGGGCAGTTCGAAGCCGACGTAGTTGAAGATCAGGACGGGGACGAGGGCGACGAAGCCGGCGTAGGTCGGGGTGAACTGGCCGGCGGGCAGGGCGTGCACGCCGTTCTTCACGGCGAAGACGACCACCGAGATCAGGAAGAAGCTCAGCAGCACGATACGGGCGACAGCGCCCGCGATGGGAACCCACTTGCCAATCCGCACGGACTGCACGACCGCCAGTGCGCCGATCCAGATGAAAGCGAGCCCAGCCGCGTACTTCCACACGCCAGGCAGCGGGGTGAAGAACTCCTCCCAGGCCGTCAGGGCGATGATGCACAGACTGCCGCCGAGCCAGACAGGGTTGGAGATCCAGTACAACACCTGGTTGAGGCCGGCGGTCAGCCGGCCGAAGGCGAGCCGGGTCCAGACGTAGGGGCCGCCCTGCACGGGGAACGCCGAGCCGAGCTCGGCGACCAGCAGGCCGTAGGGGAGAAAGAAGGCGAGGGCCAGGATGGCCATCCAGGTCAGGCCCTGTGGGCCCTGGGCGGCGACCGAGCCGATGGTGTCGAGACCGACGAGGGTGCAGATGAGGAAGAAGAGCACATCCCGCCGGCGGAGGTCCTTGTGAAGCCGGGAGCGTTGCTCGCCCCACCCTTCGGAAAGATCCGGAGTGTCGGGGCCAGGGGACGGAGGCGCTTGGGTCACGGTTGACTCCTCTTAACTGACTGAACGTGCAGTTAGTAGAGGCACTGTGGGGCTGCCATACGGCGGTGTCAAGAGGTGTGCGGGGCACCGATAATGTGACGCCATGGCGAGAGTGCGTTTGAGCGTGGAGGAGCGGCGCGAGGAACTGCTGCGCGCTGCGGTCGATCAGATCGAGCGGCGCGGTGTTGCGGCGCTCCGGGTTGCTGATGTCGCCTCAGCCCTCGGCATCAGCAATGCGTTGATCATTTACCATTTCGAGACGAAAGAGAAGCTTGTCGCAGCGGCCTTCACGTACGCCGCGGAAGCGGATCTCGCCCGTCTGCGGCGGCTGCTCGGCCGGGGCGGCAGCGCGGTGAAGCGCCTGCACGCCGCCGTGCGCTGGTACGCACCCACCGGACAGGCCAAGGGCTGGAGGCTGTGGATCGAGGGCTGGGCGGCGTCCCTGCGGGAGCCCGCACTACGAGACGTCGTCCAGGGCCTGGATCGGCAGTGGAAGGCGGCACTCACCAACATGATCCGGCAGGGCGCGGACGCGGGCGAGTACACGTGTGAGGATCCGCAGGGCGCCGCCTGGCGGCTGACCGCCCTGCTGGACGGGCTGGCCGTGCAGATGACCGCCTACCCGGGGTCGCTGTCGCGCACGTCGATGATGGAGTGGGTCGACGATGCCCTCGCCCGCGAACTCGGACTGGAGCGTGGCGCGCTGTCCGGCTGAGTCCAGGGGCGCGGGTGGCTGCGCCCGTGCCTGGACGTGGATCCATGCCCAGGCACGGGGCGGCCGATCGCTATTGACCGTAGACCTGCTTGCCCAGCCATTGGCCGCCGTCGAGGGTGAGGCATTCACCAGTCATGTACGAGGCGCGGTCACCCAGTACGAAGAGCGAGGCGTCGGCCACCTCGGTCGGGTCGGCGAAGCGGCCTGCCGGGACAGATGAGAGGACGTGGGCGCGGGCCGTGTCGTCGGCCCACAAGGCGGCACCGGCGCCCTTGGTCTCCGTCGGACCGGGTGCGATGCAGTTCAGCCGGATGCCGAGCGGGGCGAGTTCGACGGCCAGAGTGCGGGTCATGGCCAGCACGCCCGCCTTCGCGGCGGCGGAGTGCACCGTGCCGGGGTGGCCGTGCCAGGCATAGCTGGCGATGACGGAGAGGATCGAACCGCCGGTGCCCTGGTTGCGCATCTGCCGGGCGACGGCCCGGGTGCAGTAGAAGGAACCGTTGAGGACGATGTCGACGACGGCCTTCCAGCCGTTTGGGCTGAGGTCGATACCGGGGGCGACGAAGTTTCCGGCCGCGTTGTTGACGAGGCCGTGAACGGCGCCGTAGTGGCGGACTGCGGCGTCTACGAGCGCGTCGACGGCCCCCGGGTCGCGGACGTCGGTGGGGACGGCGATGCCGTCGGCGCCCTGCTCGCCGAGGAGTGCGACGGTCTCGTCCAGCTTTTCCGGAGTGCGGCCGGTGACGACTACGCAGGCGCCGGCGGCGCCCAGCGCGAGGGCGATGGCGCGGCCGATGCCACTACCACCACCGGTGACGATGAACGTGCGATCGGTGAACACAGCGATGTCCCTTCGGAGGGCCTGGAACCGGCCTGGGCTGGGCTGGAGGTGGGTGGAGGGTGAGGCGAGGTGCTTCAGCCGGCAAGGACGCCGTGGGCGTCGAGCGCGACGGCTCCGCCGGGGTGTACGAGCAGCGGATTGATCTCGATCTCGGACAGTTCGGGGTGCTCGACCGCGGAGCGGGCCAGCGCGGTTATTGCCGCGGCAGCCGCGTCGAGGTCGACGGCAGGAGCACCGCGCCAGCCGGTCAGCAGCGGGGCGTGGCGCAGCGACAGCAGGAGTCCGCGGGCCCCGTCGTCGGTGAGGGGGGCCAGGGCGAGGGCGGTGTCGCCGAGAAGTTCGGCGGTGGTGCCGCCGATGCCGGCCATGGCGACGAGTCCGAACGCCGGGTCGCGCCGTACCCCTGCGATGAGCTCCACCGCATGGGGCGGCCGGGTCATGGCCTCGACGGCGTATCCGGCCGCGCCGGTTGCCGACCGCATCCGGGCGAACGCTGTCCGTAGCGCGCCCTCGTCCCGCAGGTCCAGGGCGACACCGCCTGCCTCGGTCTTGTGGGCGAGGCCCATCGCTTTGAGGACGAGGGGATATCCGATTCGCCGGGCGGACCGGGCGGCCTCGTCGGCGGTGGTGACGAAGGCCGCCTTGGGGAAGGTCAGGCCGTACGAGCGCAGCAGCGCCCGCATCGTCTCGTAACCGCCATCTGGGATGGCGTCCCCGGCCGGGTTGGGGAGTTCGATGGCGGGGCGTGGCACCAGTGTCGTCCACCGCAGGGCGTTGGCCAGGGCGGCAGAGGCGTGCTCGATGCGTTCGAGGACGGGGATTCCCTGCTCGCGCAGGACTGCCAGGGCGGGGGTGTCGCGGGCCATGGTGTGCACGACAAGCGTCGCGCCAGAAGCACGGGCCGACTCGGCCATCCGGCGGGCCACGGCGCATTCGTGTTCCACTTGCGCCGGATTGGCGGTGGCATAGTCCCCGAAGTAGCCGGTCAGGAGCACGGCGTCGGCGCCGCTGCCGAAGAGCAGGGCGTCGGCGACGCGGGCGTAGTTCGCGAGGTCGGCCTCGCCCGCACCGGCCAGATCCACTGGGTTGCCGGGTACGGATCCTGGCGGGAGACACGCGGCCAGGATGTCGGAGACCGCCGGAGGCAGGGGCGGGACGGTGAGGCCGTGTACGGCGAGCGCGTCGGCCGCGAGTGCACCCTGGCCGCCGCTGTCGCCCGCGACGGCCACCTTGGGGCCCGCGGGCAGGGCCGGGGAGAGCAGGGCGACGGCGGTGTCGACGAGTTCGCCCGCACTGTCCAGGAGCAGGGCGCCTGCCTCCCGGCAGGCTGCGGCGACAGTCGCGCGGGCGGTGACCAGGGCGCCGGTGTGGGACGCGGCGGCGCGTCCGGACGCTTCGCTGCGGCCGACGGCCATCAGCAGCACCGGTTTGCCCGCCTGCCGGGCGGCGGTGAGGACGCCGACGAGGCGCCGGCCGTCCCGGAAGTCCTCCACGTAGGCGGCGATGACCCGGGTCGGCTCGTGGGCGATCAGCGCCTCGATCGCGTCGGCGGCGTCGATGTCGCGCTGGTTGCCGAGCGAGACGAAGCGCGAGAAGCCCTGGCCCGAGCGGGCCAGCAGCCGTCCGATCTCCAGAGCGAGGTTGCCGCTCTGTGAGACCAGCCCGACGTCACCGGTGGGGAAGTCCCCCCAGGAAAGCCGCAGTTCACTGCAGGTGTCCACCACGCCCATGCAGTTCGGGCCGAGCAGCCGGGCGCCGTGGCCGGTGATCAGTGCGGCGAGCTCGCGTTCCTCGTCCGCGGTGGCGCCGCCGGAGGTGATGACCGTGAAGCAGCGGGCACCGGCCGTCAGCCCTTCGACGACGGTGCCATGAACCTGCCCGGGCGGGACGGCCACCACCACATGCTCGGTCGGGCCGGGTAGCGCACCGAGACTCGGCAGGAAGGGGACGCCGCGCAGGCGGCCGCCACGCCGGTTGACCAAGTGGACGGACCGGCGGCCACGACCGGTCAGAGCGCCCGTGGCCAGCCAATAACCCCACTTCTGCGGATTCTCGGAGGCGCCGACGACAGCGACCGAGCGTGGATCGAACAGCACGTCGAGGGCGGCGGGCCCGCCCGGAGCAGCGGCCGATGCCGCGGCCCTCGTTGCTGTCGGTGTCGACGGGGTCTGCGTCATCGGTGCCATCCGAAGCGGTCGGTGATCTCCGGCAGCCGGTCGGCGACGATGGCGTGCGCGGCGGCGCGCGGAGTGCTGCCGTCGGCCTCGGCGCGGGCGAGCATCTGGCCGATGAGAGAGCGCATCGAGCGGCGGATATGGGTGAACGCTTCGTCGGCATCCGGGTCGATGTCACCGAAGAGTGTCCACCACCACCAGGCATTCGTACCGGAGTTGACGACCACGTCGGGCAGCACGGTGACACCGCGCGCCGCCAGCAGTTCCTCGGCCTCGGGCAGCACCGGCATGTTGGCCGCTTCTACGATCCAGCGGGCGGTTATGCGCCGCTGGTTGACGGTGTTCACGCAGTACGAGACGGCGGCCGGCACGAGCACCTCGGCGTCGGCCTCCAACCACGCCTCGCCCGGCAGTTCGGCGTCACCGGGGCGCAGGGCCGTACGGTCCACCGCGCCGAACGCGTCGCGGGCGGCGAGCAGCGCCTCGATGTCGAGACCGTCGGGGTTGGCGATGGTGCCCTTGACGTCGGCGACGGCGACGATCCGCAGTCCCGCCTGGGCGAGGAAGCGCGCGGTGGCCCCGCCCATGGTTCCCAGGCCCTGCACGGACACCCGCGAACCGGCGTACGGAACGCCCGCCCGGTCGAGTGCCGCCAGTGCGGCTTCGGCGACACCGTAGCCGCCGACCAGTTCGTCCAGTCCGATGCCATCCACGTCGACGGCGAAGGCGTCGGCCAGCCGCTGCCGGGCGGCCCCCTCGTCGTCAAGCAGCGGGTAGACGGCCTGGATGGACGACACCAGGCCCGCCTCGGCGGCGGCCCGGTCGACGATGTCCTGGCTCAGACCGAGATCCTCGCCCGTGGTCCAGAAGTTCTCGATGTACGGACGCATGGCACGCAGATAGCGGACCAGGACGCCGTACGCCTCGGGGTCCTGCGGGTCGCAGTCGATGCCGCCCTTGGCGCCGCCGAGCGGGATATAGCGCGCCTGCGGGTCGTAGTGAAGTGCCTCCTTCATCGTCATTCCCCGGGCGAGCCCGGTGACCTCCTCCAGCGTGCAGCCCGCGCGCATGCGCAGCCCGCCGCTGGACACCCCGCGCACCAGGCGGTCAATGACGAGATAGCCGCGGCGGCCGGTGACGTGGTCGGTCCACGTGATGGACATCAAGGGTGTTCCGGTCAATGGTCTGCCTCCTCGGGAACGGTGATGACAGTGGGGCCGGGGGCAGCGAGCGCCTCGCGCAGCGCACTGCCGAGCTGGTCCGGGGTGGTGACCTGAGTGCCGTGGCCGCCGTAGGCGCGAGCAAGAGCAGCGAGATTCACGGAGGACAGGTCGACGCCAGTCGGTTCGTCGCCGCGTGCAGCCATCTCGTCGCGGATCTCGCCGTAACCGCCGTTGTCGAACACGATGACGGGCAGCGGGAGCCGGAGCTGGGCAGCCGTGGCAAGCTCTTGGACGCTGAACTGAAATCCGCCGTCGCCGCTGAGAGCGACAACCTGCCGGTCGGGGAAGGCGGCCTTGGCGCCGACGGCGGCTGGGAGCGCATAGCCGAGGGTGCCGAAGCCGGTGGGGTGGAGGTATCGGCCGGGCGGATCGACGGGCAGGTGAGGCAGCGCGCCGTAATAGCAGCACTGCGCGCTGTCTGAGGTGATAACCGCGTCGGGGGCGAGGACAGAACGGATGGCGGTGAGGAACGGGCGCCAGCGGGCGTCACGTTCCGCGGTTTCCGCGTCACGCTCCCCGCGGAGCTCCGCAGCGGTTGATGCCGTGTCGTCCTCGGAAGCGGGCGGGAAACCGCCCTGGCGTTGTCCGACGGCCGGCAGCAGCAGGCCGAGCACGACACCCGCGTCACCGACGAGGGCGATGTCCGCCGGCACACCCGCATACATCTGCGCCGGGTCGAGGTCCACCCGGATCAGTGTCCCGTTCAGACGCGGCGGGCCGGACCACAGGTCGGACTCGGCCAGTTCGGTTCCGACAGCGAGCAGCACGTCGCAGTCCGCCAGCCACTTCTGGACGGACGGGCTGTGCAGCGCCACGCCGAGCGACAGGGGGTGGGATTCGGGCACGACGGCCTTGCCGTTGGCGGTGGTCACAACCGGTGCTCCCAACCGCTCGGCGAGCGAAAGGCAGGCGGCGCCGCCGGTGCGCGCGCCGCCGCCCAAGACCAGTGCCGGGCGGCGAGCGGAGCTCAGGGCGGCTGCCGCCTCCCGTAGGGCGTCGGGCGCGGGGCCGGCGGACACAGTTGGCGGGGCGAGGCGCACCTCGCCCACGGGTTCGGGCGTCTCCAGCAGGTCCAGCGGGATCTCGATATGTACGGGGCGGGGCCGCTCGGTGCGGAAGAGTGTGAAGGCGCGGGCCACGGCCGGTCCGATCTCCGCCACCGAGGAGACCCGGTGGCTGACCGCGGCGATGTGCCGGAACGCCTCTGTCTGGCTGGGCATTTCATGCAGCAGACCGATGGGCTGCCGGGGGTGGCGCAGCGGCATGCCAGGGGAGACCACCAGCAGCGGCACACTGTCGGAATATGCCTGTCCGACTGCGGCGGCGATGTTGAGCAGTGCCGGGCCGGTCGTGGTGATCGCGACGCCGGGGCGGCCGGTCGTACGGGCGTAGCCGTCAGCGGCGTAGCCCGCGCCCTGCTCATGGCGCGGGGTGACGTGCCGGATCCCGTACCGGCCGAGGTGCCGGTAGATCTCCAGGTTGTGGGTGCCGGGGATGCCGAAGGCGAGGTCCGTGCCGTGCGCGGACAGTGCCCGGACGACTGCCTCCCCGCCCGTCAGGGGCGTCATTACATGCTCCGCGAGATGAGCAGACGCATGATGTCGGAGGTGCCCTCTTCGATCTCTTCCAGCTTGGCGTCGCGCATCCACTGCTCGACCGGGTACTCGCGCGAGTAGCCCCAGCCGCCGAGGGTTTGTACGGCGGCCCAGGTGCAGTACGCGGCGGTCTCCGAGGCGATGAGCTTCGCCATGGCGGCCTCGGTCGTCGCATCGAGGCCGGCGTCGAGGCGCTTCGCGGCGCGCCAGGTCATCAGCCGGGCCTGTTCGACCCGGGTACGCATGTCGGCCAAACGGAACGCGACTGCCTGGTGCTCGATGATCGGCTTGCCGAACTGGACACGCGTCTTGGCGTAATCGCGGGCGTACTCATACGCGGCGCGTGCCACGCCTGTGGCCGCGGCACCGAGCACCGCGCGGGAGATGTCGAAGGTCCGCATCAGGCCCCGGAATCCCTGGCCTTCGTTCCCGAGACGGTTCCCCTCGGGAACGAAGGCGCCGTCGAAGAAGACCTCACGGCAGACGATGGCGCGCTGGCCCATCTTGCGCATCGGCTCGCCGAAGGTCATCCCGTCGGTGTTCTTGCGCAGCAGGAAGGCGCTGACGCCGCCCGACCGCTGAGCAGGGTCGGTCTTGGCGAAGACCACGTAGAACTCGGCTTCGCCCGCGTTGGAGATCCACGCCTTCTGCCCGCTGAGCAGATAGCCCCCGGTGGTACGAGTGGCGGAGGTCGTGATGGACGCAGCGTCGGAGCCGGAACCGGGCTCGGTGGTGGCCAGCGAGGTCATCGGGGAGTCGGGACCCGCGAGCGGGGCGAGCCAAGTGCGCTTCTGCTCCTCCGTACCGAGCTCTAGCACGGGGTCGGCGAAGAACCCGTTGGAACAGAGCAAATTGCCGATCCCCAGGTCTCCGACGCACAGTTCCTCCTGCACCAAGACCTGCGTGAACACATCGGTGAAACCGCCCCCGCCGTACTCCTCGGGGAGCATGAACCCAGTGATCCCGACCTTCGCGGCGGCCCTCCACAGGTCCCAGGGGGTCTCGGTGTCCGCTTCGTCCACCGCGCGGGCCCGTGGACGGATCTCTTCCCGGGCGAAGGCCCGAGTGAGCTCGACGATGTCGTTCTGCTCAGGAGTAAGCGGGCACAGCTCGACGGGGAGCTCGGTCATGGTGCCTCCAGGCGTGACAGGAACGCTTCCAACTGAATCGCGGTTCAGTATTAGGAGCCCTCGACGGACCTGTCAATGGGTCCACTAACTGAACAATCATTCAGTAGAGAGGAGAGGGCGACCTGCGGCCCCCGGGGTTGCCCGCCCAGATAACGGTGTGGGTGTCGATGCATCATCCACGCAGGTGGCAAGCTTGATCGCCGATCTTGAGCGGTGCCCGTCGCCTGCCCGGCTGGCACCCGCGGCCTGGAGGCACGTCTGCGCCGCGACGGCGGCCACTTCGCCCTGCTCACCAGCTACACCCACGACAGTGAGCCGATGCAGACCACCGTGATGCTGCGCGCGCTGGACGAGCGGGCACCCCTGCCGTTCCGGGTGCTGTTGGAAGAGGTCGACACCGAGACCTGGACACACACCCTGAGCGAGGGCGCCTTCGCCACCTTCGGGGCCACCACGCAGTGGTGGGAAGCGCACTGGCGCGGTGACGGGGGTGCCACTGCCCACTGCCGCGCCCGCAGCCCGCCACGCCACAGCACTCGTTGCCCCTGCGCCTGGCGCACGCCCTGCTCCGCCCCGCGGACCGAGCCACTGAGCGTTTTCCAACCTCAGGCTGATGCGTGGTGAAGGACCAGGACGGCTTTCATGACGTCGGTGATGCGGTTCGTGCTGCAGCGAAGCTTCCGAAGGAGACGCCAGTCCTTGAGGGTGGCCATGGTCTGCTCACCGACGCAGCGGTTCTTGGCGTGGGTGGTGTTGTGGCGGCGGTTCCATCGCTTGAGACGGCGGCCTCGGAACGGAACCCGGACGGGCCCGCCGGCGTCTTGATACGCCTTGTCGGCCCAGCATTTGAGTCCCGCGTCGGCAAGGGCTTCGGTGATCCCGTGCCGCCTGGCGGCGGTGAGGTCGTGGGTCGAGCCGGGCAGTGCGGGCGAGGCCCGCAGCAGACGGCCGAACGGATCATCGGTGGGGACCTGGACGTTCTCTCTGTGGCGTTTGTGTTTTCCCGAGTAGTACGGGGTGTCGGTGGCGATGCGGTCGATCGGCAGCAGGGTGCCGTCGAGGATGAGGAACGCCTTCGCCCGGATCGTCCTCATCGCCTCGGCCAGGGACGGGGCGAGGGCGGACAGGACCTCGACGGCTTCTCGTATGTAGCGGAAGACGGTTGCGATTCCGATGCCGAACCCGGCGGCGAGCTGGGCATAGGTGTCACCGCACCGCAGATGAGCCAGGGCGAGCAGGGCCTGGCGTGCAGCGGAGAGACGTCGCCACCGCGTCCTGATCTCCTGCCTCCTCACGGCCGGTTGCCCCGTCAGGAACCGCAGAGTGCGGCTGGACAGATCGATCGAGGATGGATAGGCAAGCACACGAAGCTCCTGGCGGGCACGGGTGATCTTGGTCGAGAACCCGTCTACCAGGAGCTTCACCCTTGCGCAGGACTGTCCAACTCGCGGTCAGCAACGCCAGCTTGGAAACGGCTCACTGCAAACGAATCCCCGACTCACGACACTAGGGGGCGCGCAGCGCGTCGACCGCGATCCGAGCGGCGGTGCCGATGACGGCGTCTGCTGCGGGAAGTGTGGCGGCGGTGCTGGCGGCGCGGGTGAAGACGGCGATGGCGTAACGCCCACCGTCCGGGTACTCGACGACGCCGACCTCGTTGCGCACGGTGGGCAGGGTCCCGGTCTTGCCCGCGACGTAGACGTCGTCGAAGGGGAAGCCGGAGGCCAGCCGGTGCGGCCAGACCTGGAGACCGAGGAGGCGGCGTATCGCCGCGCCGTGTTCGGCGGGGCAGGCCTCGTCACGCCACACGGCCCCGAGAAGGCGCGTCATCTCGCGCGGGGTGCTGCGGTTGGTGCGGGCGGGATCGAGGGCCGACAGCCGGGCGACGACCTGCGGATCGGTCAGTGCGCGGGCGTGATCGGGGCCGGCATCCTCCCGAATGGTGGCCAGCATCTCGTGGAACGTGTGGACGGCGCGCGTCCGGGGCAGCCCCAGACCAGCCGTGGTGGAGTTCACGGCTTCGAGGCCGACCCGATTCAGGAGAAGGCCGGCGGCTGTGTTGTCGCTGACGGCCATCATCAGGTAGGCGGCGTCGCGCAGGGACATGCGGACCGGGTCGAGCATGGCCGCAAGCCCGGTGGGGCCGGCGGTGCGGCTGTCCGGCGGGCATTCGATCTGCTCGGTGAGGTCCACGCGGCCCGCCGCGGCCTGTTGGTGGAGGGCGACGAGCAGGCAGAGCTTGTGCACGCTGGCGGTGACGACCGCGTCGTCCGCGCCCGCGTCGACCTCCGCGCCGGAGTCGATGTCGAGCGCGTGCAGCCGGCCGGTGACGCCGGCTCCGGCGAAGGCCGCGCGGATGCGGCGGCGGGTGGTGGTCGCAGTCGTCACAGCCAGTACTCCGATGCTGGGCGCATGTAGAGCGGCCGCGCGGGTTCCTCCGCGCCACCTGCGGCCGCGTCCAGTAGGGCGCGTGTGGTCGCTTCGGTGAAGGACGTGATGGCGGCGTCGCTACGCCCTCGGGGCCAGGCGACGGAGTGTCGCCACGTCAGGGGAGCGCCCGCAAGGGGGCGCCAGATGACGTCCGGGTCCCCTTCGGCGGCGTGCGTGCTGTGGGCGTCCGTCGGGCTGAAGGCGACGGCGCCCGCCGAGAGGATCAGACCGCGAACGAAGCTGGCGCCCTGGCCCTGCCGGACGACGGTGGGCGTGTAGCCGTTGCGTGCGCAGGTGGTCAGTATGTCGTCGTAGAGCGCCGGAGCACCGGAGCGGGGGAAGATGACCAGGTCGTGCCCGTCCAGGGCGGCGAGCGTGACCGTGTCCAGTGCCGCAGCGGGCGCATGGCGCGGGAGCAGCACGCCGACCTCGCGGCGCAGGACCGGCCCCAGCTCGAGGCCGGAGATGTCGCAGGGGTGATGGATGAGCCCGACGTCCAGATCGTGCGAGGCGAGCCGGGTGAGCTGCTGGGCGGTGGGCAGCTCGTGCAGCTCCAGTTCGACACCGGCGTGGCGCTGCCGGAAGCCCGCCAGGATCGCGGCGACGGTCTCGCCGGCGATGTCCGGCGGCAGCGCGGCGCGCAGCAGCCCGGCCTCCCCGTCCCGGATGCGGCGGGCGGTGGCAATGAGGGCCTCGGACCGGGTGAGCAGTTCGCGTGCCTCGTCCAGTAGCAGCGTTCCGGCCTTGGTGATCGTCACCTGCCGGCTCGTGCGCTCGAACAGGCGCAACCCCAGTTCGCGCTCCAGACGCTGGATGCGCTGCGAGAGCGGTGGCTGGGCGATGCCCAGGCGCGCTGCGGCACGGCCGAAATGTGACTCTTCTGCAACAGTCACAAAGCATTCCAGGTGCCGAATCAGGTCCATGACCAGCAAGTATAGCGTTTTTTAATCAATCTGACATTGATAAGAAACTTGGACAAACGGTGTGGGCTGCTGCTCTCCTCGCCGTGTGAGCACAAACGACGGTCCGCTGATGGCCGAAGCCGAACCCCCCGCCCCAACGCGCCGTAGGGCCGCCCCGATGATCCGGACGGCCGGCGCGACGACCCTGGCACTCGCCATTGCCACCGGCGGTGCCTACCTCGCCGAATGGGGCCCCTTCGCCCCGGGCTCACCCGTTCCAGACCCCGACGCCACGGCCCAGGCGCGGGCCTTCCTGGTCGACTGGGCCGAGGGGCGGCTGTCGAACGCGGGCGAGCGCACCACCAGCCCCGGCAAGGCCCAGGAAGTGCTGCGCAACTTCACCACCGGACTCCGCATCGACAAACCGGCCCTGACCGCACATGCGGCCACCGTCACCGAGGATGGCACCGTCCGCGTTCCGTTCACGGCCGACATGCCCGTCGCCGACCTCGGTACGTGGACCTACGACGCGACCCTTCCCCTGCGCAAGCAGGACGACGGCTCCTGGAAAGTGGCCTGGACGCTCTCCCTCGTCCACCCTCACCTGAGCGACACGGAGAAGTTCCGGCTGGACCGCGAGGGCACCGACGGGCCCAAGGTCACCGACCGTGCGGGCCGTGCGCTGTCCAAGGACACACACCCCTCCCTGGGGCCCGTGCTCTCACAGGTCGCCCGCGCCGCCGGAGCCGGCCCACGGGGTGCGATCCAGCGCGTCGACCGCGCCACCGGAGAGGTCAAGGACACCGAGGCCACCTTCGGCAAGAAGCCCTCCCAGCCCGGCGACCGACCGATCGGGACCACGGTCGACTCCACCTGGCAGACCGCTGCCGAGAAGGCGCTCGCCGCCAAGTCCGGCGGCAAGAACGCCGCGCTCGTCGCCCTACGGGTCGACAACGGCGAGATCCTGGCCGTGGCGAACTCCCCCTCCGGGTTCAATCGCGCCATCTCCGGCACCTACGCACCCGGCTCCACCTGGAAGATCGTCACCACCGGTGCGCTGATGCTCAAGGACGCGGTCAAGCCCGAGGACATCGTGGACTGTCCCAAGTACCTCACCGTCGGCAAGGAGTTCCACAACGTCGAGACGTCCGAACACCGCAACGCGACGTTCCTCAAGGACTTCACCGAGTCGTGCAACACCGCCTTCATCAGCCTGCGCGACAAGCTCGGTGACCGGGAACTCGGTGACGTCGCCAGGAAGTACTTCGGCGTCGGCCAGGAATGGCACACCGGCATCCCGTCGTTCGACGGGTCGGTTCCAGCACCCCGCGACGAGACGGAGAAGGCCGCCTCGATGATCGGGCAGGGCAGGGTGCTGGCCAATCCGCTGATCATGGCGTCCGTCACCGCGACCGCGGTCTCCGGCACGTTCCACCAGCCCACGATCACGCGGGGGAACAAGGACACGACGACGACTTCCAAGCTTCCGCAGAACGTGGTCGAACAACTGCGGGAGATGATGCGCGCCACGGTCACCGACGGCACGGCGAAGGTCCTGGACGGCCTGCCCGGCGGCATCGGCGCGAAGACCGGCACCGCCGAGGTCACCGAGGGCGCCCCCAACAACGGTTGGATCGTGGCCCACCGCGGCAACGTCGCCATCGCCTGCGTCGTCGAGCAGGGGAAGACCGGCGGCGCCTCGGCAGGGCCCGTCGTCCGCAGCCTTCTCTCCGACGTCCCCGCCGACCCGTCATGACGACACGCGCCCCGGACCGCACGGGCCCACTCGACCGTACCCACCCCACGACCTCGACGGGACAACGATGAACCGACCGATCAGACACATAGCCGTCTTCTCCGGGTTCCTGGTCATGGCCGTCTTGCTCCGGGCGACGTGGTTGCAGTTCTTCAAAGGCGACACCCTGGCCGACAACCCGCACAACCGGCGGGTGCAGATCGAGGCGTTCTCGCAGCCTCGTGGCGACATCATCGTCGGAGGAGAAGCCATCACCGGTTCCGAGGCGACGCCCGACTCGGACCTCAAGTACAAGCGCGTCTTCAAGGACGGCCCGATGTACGCGCCGATCACGGGCTACTTCTCCCAGGCACAAGGCGCGACCTTGCTGGAAGGCGTTCACAACGACCTGCTGAGCGGCAAGGACGGCCGGCTGTACACCGGGCCCCTGGCCGCGCTGACCGGCGAGAAGCCCCGGGGCGGCAATGTCGTCACCACGATCGACCCGGCAGCGCAGAAGGCCGCTTACAAAGGGCTGACGGACTTGAACGCCAAGGGCGCCGTAGTCGCTCTGGACCCGCGCACCGGCAAGATCCTGGCCATGGCGAGTACGCCGTCCTACGACCCTTCCGTCTTCGCTGGTATGTCCAGCAAGGAGGGAGAGGTGTTCCAGAAGCTGGACAAGGACAAGGACAAGCCGCTCAGCAACCGTGCGATCCGCGAGACCTACCCGCCCGGATCCACCTTCAAGATCCTCACAGCGGCGGCCGCCCTCGAAAGCGGCGCCGTCACCGACATCTACGCCTCGTCTGGAGCACCGGCTCCCTACCAGCTTCCGCTCAGCACGACGAAAATCGGCAACGTCGTCCCCGACTCCCAGTGCGACCGGGTCTCGATGAAGACCGCCATGCAGTGGTCGTGCAACAACGTCTTCCTCGACGCGGCGCTCAAGACCGGCAGGGACAAGATGCGCGAAACGGCCGAGAAGTTCGGCTTCAACAAGGAGCATTTCGCCCCCGTGCGCACGGTCGCGAGCGACTACCCCGGCGAGTTGGACAAGCCGCAGACCGCGCTGACCGGCATGGGACAGGGCAGCCTGGCCGGCACCCCGCTCCAGATGGCCATGGTCACCGCCGGACTTGCCAACAACGGCAAGGTGATGAAGCCGTACATGGTCGACGAACTGCACGGCGCCGACCTTTCCACGGTCGAGAAAACCGAACCCGAGGTGCTGAACCAGGCTGTCTCCGAGGGCACCGCGAAGAAGGTGCAGGAGATGATGGAGTACACGGTGACCGACGGCACAGGCGACAAGGTGCGGATCGAGGGCGTCACAGTCGGCGGCAAACCAGGCACCGCCCAGCACGGTGCCGACGTCCGTGACGAGCGTCCCTACGCCTGGTTCGTCTCCTACGCGAAACTGCCGGACGGGTCGTCCCCGGTCGCGGTCGCCGTTCTCGTCGACCCCGAGGACATGGACATCTCCCGTTCGGACATCGCCGGTGGCCGACTGGGTGCACCCATCGCCAAGGCGGTCATGAAGGCCGTTCTGGATCACCAGTAGCCGACCGCCAGTCCGGCACCCGGACACAAGAGTTGAGCGCCGACCAGACGGCGGAGCGGGAGCCGGGCCGCGACCCGGCCGAGGACGCCCGCGACAGGGCCCTGGTCAACGCCCCGCCCGGGTTCCCGCAAGGGCGTCCAAGTCCCATCAGGGCCTGGACGCCCTTCTGCCTCGGCGTGAACGCAGGCTAGTGCCCGCCTGATGCGGCGACGATGGTGACCGGACCTTGCCCCGAGGAGTGGACACCTGTTCGTGTCGTTATCCGGCAAGTGTCAAGCCGATTTCACCCGCCCCGCCGCTCTCGCCCGGGACATCGACCGGCTCCGCACGACCCCAGGGCTGCTGGCTGCCCTGCGGAAGGCCGGGGCGAAGCAACGCGGCCCGGTACCCGCTCAGCGCCACCGCCAAGGCCCTGACCGAGCTGGGCCACCGGATCAGCTGACCACCCCGCCGTAGTTCCCCGCCCGGGCCCGGCACGGTCACTACGCTGACAAGCCGGGCCCGCACCGCGACATCGGAGATGCTCTGTGGCAGACAGCACCGAGACGATCAAGCAGCTGGTGGCGGACGGCGTCCGCGACCAGGTCTACCCCGGTGCGGTGTGGGCCATCGGCGACGCCGCGGGCATGAAGGCCGTAGGAACCGTCGGTGTCCTCGACCCCGCTCGGCCGGACATCCCGATGCGGCCGGACACAGTCTTCGAGGCTAGAGATGGAAGTTACCTTCCTGAAAAAAGCCGCCTTAGATTCATCCGGTCAGAGCAACAGTGCTGGTTGAGGGCGGTATACGTGGCGAGACTGGGTCGGCCGGGGATGTCGGACGAGATGAAGGCAGACTTGTGGCGACGGTGGAGGGCCGGGGAGTCGATCAGCGTCATCTCCAGGCAGATCGGCAAGCCGCCGGGCTCGGTGTTCACCGTCCTCAAGCACCACGGAGGGATCGCTCCCGAATCCCGCAAGACGCGGGCCGGAAGCCTGACCATGGACGAACGGGAGGAGATCTCGCGCCGGCTCTGTGCCGGTGAGTCCTACCGGACGATCGCCGGCCTCCTGGGACGCGCGGTGTCGACGATCAGCCGTGAAGTCAACAACAACGGCGGACGCGATGTTTACCGGGCAATCGCTGCACAGGAGCGCGCACTTGATCGCGCTCGACGCCCGAAGCAGTGCCTCCTCGCCCGCAGACCCGCCCTGAGGCAGACGGTGGTGAGGCTACTGGAAGAGGAGTGGTCGCCCGAGCAGATCGTCGGCCACCTGCGTCGGCATCACGGTGACGAACCCGTCATGCGGATCAGCCACGAGACGATCTACCGATCGGTCTACACCACCCGCTGGAAAGTGATCCCGCGTGAGCTGTGCAAGCGCCTGCGGACTGGCCGCCCGATCCGGAAGAACAAGCGCCACACGGTGAAAGGCCAGTGGCGCTCACAGATCACCGATGCCCGACCGATCGAGGAGCGGCCCCGGGCGGCAGAGGACCGCAGCGAATCCGGGCACTTGGAAGGCGATCTGGTGATCGGCTCGAACAACAGTCAGGTCGCCACGCTGGTCGACCGGAAGTCACGGTTCCTCACAGTCGTGAAACTCGCCAGCCGCCACACCACCGTGGTCGTTCCCGCTCTCGTCGAAACCTACGAACGCATGGACCCCCGACTACGCAGCACGCTGACCTGGGATCGCGGCATGGAACTGGCAGCCCACAAGCGGCTCACCGCCGACACCGGTGTCGACGTGTTCTTCGCGGCCCCGCGTAGTCCCTGGCAACGCGGCACCAACGAGAACACCAACAAGCTCCTCCGGCAGTACCTGCCCAAAGGCACCAACCTGTCGACGTTCAGCCAGGACGACCTTGACGCCATCGCGACGAAGCTCAACAACCGTCCACGCAAGTGCCTGGGATTCCGCACACCAGCCGAGAGTGTTGCCTTGACCGGTTGAATCTAAGGCAGCGTACTTCGCGAAGGATCCCCGTTAGCAAGCAAGTACGAGTTCATCGACCAGATACGGCTCGACACCGAGGAGTAGCACGCATACAGCGTCGAGTTCATGTGCGGCCGACTCGGCGTCTCCAGATCCGGCTACTGCGACTGGCGATCCCGCCCGGAATCCGCAACGGCCCAGCGGCGCGAGGAAATGAAACTGCAGGCTCTCGCTCTTGGCCTTCGGGCAGCGCTGTACCGCCGCCATCCCGCGTGAAGTAGTCCCGCACTTGCCGGCCGCCCCGTTCCTCGCGGCTTCGATCAGGCAGCGAGGATCTCAGGGAGTTCGACAAGGCGACCACCCTCGAAGCGGGCTCCGGCGCAAACGAGGGCGACGAGGTGGGGTGCGTTCACCGACCGGTCTGACACACCGCGGGAACCACCCCGCTGGACACCGGGTCCGCATCGAACCTCTCCCCGCCGTGCCTCTCTCCCCTCCGTGGCGCACTGGCCCTGGGGCCACATCGTCGTGGTGGAGCGTATGCCGAAGGTGCAGGGCCGGTTTCCGCCCCTGGAGCGAACGGCGGCCCGTCGGGGGCTTCGAGGATGGAGGGACCCAGATCCCTCACGTCGATCGGAGTGCCGCATGCCTGCGACCTTTGTGCATCCTGCCGCCGTCATCCCGTTGTTCAGAGGCAGACTCGTGCCGTCCGCGCTGGTGATCGGCTCGATGGTTCCGGACATCTACCAGTTGCCGTTCCCGAACCTCGGCATGCACGACTGGGTTCCGGGTCTCGTCTTCTGTCCGCTGCAGGCGGCGCTGATGCTGGCGGTCTTCCACACGCTGCTCAAACGCCCGCTGGTCGATCTCGCCGGCCCCCGGCTGCGGGCCAGGCTCGCGGGGCCGACCACCGGGTTCCGGTTGCGCGGCCCTGCCACGTTCGGCTGGATATGGCTGTCGGCCGTCCTGGGAACGGCCACTCACCTGCTGTTCGACGACATCTCCCATGGCCGGTACTTCGACTGGGGGCTCACACCGCTCGTCGGCAGCTACAGCGGCACCCAGCTGGTCCAGGAAGGGCTCTCGATGCTGGGGCTGGTCGTCCTGGTCCTGGCGTTCCGGTCGTGGTACCGGACGGCTCCCCAGGCCACGAACCCCGACGGGCTGCTGCCCACCCTGCCGCGCGCGGCCCGGATCGCCGCTCGGGCAGTGTTGCTGGGCACTGTGGCGGCGGGCGTCGCCACGGAAGTAGCCCATCCCCGTATCGACATCTACCGCACGTTTCAGCCCGCGCAGATGCCGACCGGGCTCGACTACTTCTGGACCGTGACCGTCGACGCTTCGCTGCGGGGCGTGACCTGGGGTGTTACCGGGATTCTGGCGTACGCGACGCTCTGGCAGGCGTGGCGGCTGTACGGCTGGCTGCGGTCGAGCGGGCAGCGGGCGGCTGTCCGTGGGTAGGCGCCTTCTGCTCGACCCCGGCATCGCCGTGGCGGTCGGTCTGGCCATCCAGTGGTGCGTGTCGGCGGCCGACGCTCAGCCATGTGGTCAGCGAGCCCGTCTGGCCCTGGTTCGTGCCCGTCGCGGTGTTGGGCGTGACGGCCGGGACATGGGTCTCGGTGGTCCTCCGCTGCACGTTGTCCGTACTGATCATGCTCTTCGGCTACTACCGTGCCCGTGACGATCTGGCGGTCCTGTTCGACCCGGGCGGGTGGTAGAGGCAGCCGGTTTTGCCGGCTCGTCGCGGCGTTGAGCGTGGTGTCGCTGATGGCGTGCTGGCGCGTCGTCCGGGGCGCGGTGGGCTGTGCTCAGCGGGATGTGGTCAGTCCGGCCTCGTGGGCGATGATCGCCGCGCGTACCCGATTGGCTGCGCCGAGCTTGTTCAGGATGCGGCCTACGTGCGCCTTCACGGTGCCGGTCTCGACACCGAGCCGGTCGGCGATCTCGCTGTTGGTCAGGCCGCTGCCGAGCAGGCCCAGTACTGCTTGCTCCCGGTCGGTGAGCGTGGCTACCTGGTTCCTGGCACTGGTGGCGGTCTCGGTGTTGTCCCGGGCCGTCGACGCGCGCAGGGCGCGCAGTACGTGGCTGGTCACTTCGGGCGAGAGCACCGCTTCGCCTGCGGCCGCTGAGCGGACCGCCCGGATCAGTTCTTCGGGGCGGCTGCTCTTCAACAGGAAGCCGTCCGCGCCCGTAGTCAGTGCTTGGGCGACGTACTCCTCGTTGCCGAAGGTGGTGAGCATCAGCACTGCTGCCTGGGGCCGGGCGTCCTTGAGCCGGCGCACTGCGGGCAGTCCGCCCGCACCAGGCATCCGTACGTCGAGCAGGACGACATCCACGGGGACCCGGACCGCTTGGGCAACGGCTTCATCGCCGTCGGCCGCCTCCGCAACGACCTCGATGTCGTCGGCGTGCCGCAGCACCAGCCGGATACCCGCGCGCACCAGCGTCTCGTCGTCCACGAGCAGGACTCTGATCATGAGGAACTCCAGGAGCGGGGTGGCGGACTAACGACCACCGGCCGGGATGTCGAACCGGGAGATGTCGATCAGCCGATCATCGCGGAAACAGTAACGCACCAGGTGGAGCGGCACCCCGGGCCGTTCCTGGCTCACGTACGGGTAAATACAGTGCGCGCCGGCGGGCGGTCGCGACTCACGGCCGGCCGCGGCGGCACGGGCCAGGGGATCGTCCTTGCCCGCCCGGTGCTCGACCGTTTCCTGGGACATGCCGAGCCGGATCGGCCTGGGCTTGGTGAGAGGTACCGGCGGCGGGGCGTAGCGGTCCACCAGCCGCAGCCCGAGCAGCAGCAGGCCCCCGACCGCGAGCAGTCCCGCCGCCCCGGCCGCCAGACGCAGCGCACGAGACGGGCGGGTGAGCGCCGGGGCGGGGCTCTGCGGAGGTGCGGGAAGGTGCAGGGGAAGCAGCCGGGGCAGACAGGCATCCACGGCGAACCCCCCGCCCGTGGAGTGAGCCTCCAGCGTCCCACCCAGCAACGCGACCCGTTCCCTGAGTCCGGCCAGGCCCAGCCCCGTACCGGAGCTGTCGGCACCCGCCTGCGAGGGACCGTTGTGCACGCTCACCCGCACATCGTCGCGCGTGGAGACGACACGGATCTCCAGCGCCGCTCCGGGGGCGTGGCTATGCGCGTTGCTGAGCGCTTCGCGGACGATGCGGTGCACCGCGAGCCTCAGGCGCGGCGCTGACCCCGCCAGGTCATCGCCGGTCCACTCCAGCAGGACGGTGGTTCCGGTGGCGCGGGAGGCGGCCGCGAGGGCGGCCAGGTCGGCGCGCGTGCCGGTGGCCTCGGTGGGACTGGTGTCGTCGACCGGCCCGAGCACGCCCAGTACTTCCTGCAGTTCGACCACCGCGAGCGCGGCGGTGGTGTGAATCTGTGCCGCTTCCGTGCGCAGCGACGGCTCTCGCTGGGCCAGGGCGAGTTCCAGGCCGCCGGAGTAGAGAGAGATCAGGCTCAGCCGGTGCCCAAGGAGGTCGTGCATCTCAGCGGCGATGCGGGAGCGTTCGGCCAGCCGGGCCCTGCTGTCGGCCGCCAGCGCGCTGTCACGCAGGATCCGCACCGCCCGGTCCTGCTGACCGGCCGCGACTCCCACCAGCACTGGTCCGACCACGGCCAGCACGGCCACGACCATCCCCAGCGGCACGATCTGCTCAGGTGAGGGGGCCCGGTACGGCGCCGTGGCCAGCGGCAGCAGCGACGCCGCCCCCAGCACCACGCCCGGCCACCGCAGTACTCCCGCCCGTCGACCCGCCTCACAGGCAGCGACCGCCGTCAGCAGCGTCACCGCGGGAACGGCGCCCGCCGCCGCCGAAAGACCCAGCAGTGCCACCGCGGGAAACCATCGCCGCAGCACCACCAGGACGACGCCGGCCAGCCCGACCAGCAACTCCCCCGCACCGCGGAACCCCCAGGCCAGGGACCACTCCAGAACGCCCGCCGTGGCACCCAGCACCGCGAGCGCCGCCAGCGCCTCGGCAACGGGACGCCACCAGGCCGAACGTGACATGAGAATCGACAAAGAACGCGACACTCGTCCATGATCACACAGAGTGATCAAGATTGCACCGTCGATGTCGTTGCCCACACGCCGACGCAGCGCGGCGCGCAGGTGCTGGGCGGGCTCAGCTCAGCGCGGGCCGCTTACGACGTGCAGCCCGCGACACCGGTGCCGCTCCACGGCTCGTTCAAGTCGTCCTCGGAGGGCTCGTAGTCCTCCGGATAGGCGGCATCTGCTCGCTCGCGGGCGGCCTGGGCCGTGTCACGAACGTCGCGGCTCAGACGGGTCAGTAGGACGAGCGCCGGCTCGTGCGTGATCGGGTCGACGATGTCGCGCGTGCGGGCCGTGTCGCAGACGGCGATTCTCAGCGCGCTGGACACCAGCAACTCAGCTTGTCCGACAGCGACTCCCACGACGTCGTCGTCGGTGGCGGCAGCGCCGATCAACCGGTTGCGGACCACTCGGGCGTTCTCCCAACCACGCCAGGCCCCTTCCTGGTGGTCTGCTTCGCTGCCCCTCATGACGTCCTGGGACAGCGGCGGATACGCCGGCACCAGTTCGGACGCTGCGCGCCAGTCCCGTGCCGGCGCCTGTACCGCGGCCCCGGAGACGATCGAGGCCCGCAGGCACTCCACGCGGAACTGCCGGGATGACGCCTGGCGCGCGAGCGTCACGCAGTCCGGGCACAGCGCCTGCCGGGGCTGCCACGAGCGACTGGTACGCAGCAGCTCCGTGCCGCAGTCCATGCAGAAGATCCCAGGAGGTGCCGGGTCGATCACCGCGAGCATGTCGTTGAGGGTGAGGCCGGCAGCCTCGGCCAGGGGACGGCCATGGATGCCGGGCTGCTGCCAGTACAAGTGCCGCAGCACCGCGATCAGAACCGGGGGCGGTGTCCCGCTCGGGATCGTCTCCGACGGGGCCAACCGGCACGACTCGTCCTGCTCGGCCCCACCCTGGACGCGGCGAAAGCTCAGGTCGGGGCGATGCCGGCGACGGTCAACGTCAACCTCGACCGTGGCTACGACAGTTCCAAGTCCCGTGCACTGATAACAGAGTTGGGATTCACGGCCGAGATCGCACGCAAGGGTGTGCCGGCTCCGATCCAGACCGGCAAACGCCGGGTGGTCGAGCGCACCCACGCGTGGATGAACGACTACGGCAAGCTGCGGCACTGCACCGAGAAGAGCGGCAGCATCGCGGACTTCTACCTCTACCTCGCCGCCGCACTCGTCACCCTCCGCATGCTGATCCGCCGAGCAACGAGCCGCTACCGCTGGGACGGCCGCCCCACCACCCGGCGCCTCGCGGAAGGCCCCGCACGGAACCGGGAGGCCGGGGGTTCACGTGCGGGGCCGCGCTCACGGGGTGGGGGCTGTCAGACTCCGGTCAGGGTGTACGTACCCGTACCGTCCTGCCTGCCGCTGGAATACTGGCGGATCAACTCCCCGTCCGCGTACCGGTCGTGGCCCATCATGGAGCCGGTGTACTTGTTCTGAAGACCGATCTTCGTGCTGCCGGGTACGTCGCGGTAGATGTAGAACCGCTGGAGGTCGTCCTCCCCGCAGGTGGCCGTCGTCAGGTAGGCCTGTTCCTGGTTGGCGATGTTCGCCGGGATGGTCGCGCATCCGCCGTTGCCCCAGTTCCACAGGGACGCCTCGATGACCCCGTTGTGCTCCGTCACGTTGCACAGCCGCCAGTTGTCCAGGTGGGCGCTGAAGACGGTGGATTCACGCAGGCGGATGCCGTCGTTGGCCAGGAGCGGTGCGCTCCAGTTCAGGGGCTTGCCGGGGACGTCGATCTTGTAGACGGCGGGTTGGCAGTTCAGGGCGGCCCGCGTGGCGGGGGCCGGGCTCCCGATGGCCTTCACGCTCTTCTCACCCTTGGCGGCTTTCTCGGCTTCGTGCCTGGCCTTGGCGGCCTTCGCCGAGGGGACCGGCCCGGCCGGGTGCTTCGCGGTGGCGGTGGCGGAGCCGCAGTCGAGGAGGTCCTGCGCCTTGCGCATGATGCTGTTGGCGGGGACCTTGTCCTCGCAGCGCACCGCGCCTTCTTCGAGGGTGGTGAAGGTGGTGTAGCTGCCGGTGTCGGCCCCTTCGATCCACTTCAGCGCCCAACTGCCGTCGTCCTGTTGGACGCGGTTGCAGTTGAGGCTGCCGTACGTACCGGTGACCTTCTTGGTGCCCTTGTAGAGGCCGTAATAGCCGGGATTGCGGAAGTTCCACGTGACGGACGTCGACGTGCTGCTGGTGGAGGTGTAGTTCACCTGCACGTTCAGGCCCAGGCTCGCGCCGACTTTGCCGAGGGTCTCGACGGCGAAGCTACCTTCGACGTTGCCGGTGAGGCCGACGGACACCGAGATGGTCGTCTGGACGCTGGTGTTGACGGACTGGGTACCGGTCGAGCCGTCGGTGACGTACCAGCCTTTGAAGTGGGTGATCGTCGGGGTCACTTCGGAGGTCTTGATGAACGGGTGCCGTGTGCCGAGGTCGGCCGCCGTGCAGGCGCCGCCGGGCTCGGCCTGCGTGGTGGTGGCGGGCTCGGCGGGTGCGGCGGCGGCAGGTGAGACGGCAAGTCCCACGGTGGCTACAGCGGCCGAGGCAGCACAGGCCATGAGTGTTCTGCCGATGCGGCTGACGGGTCTTGTGGGGCGCATCGTTGCCCTTTCCCCCTGGTTGTGTGTGTTCGGTCAAGGGGTGAACGTAGCGGCCACGGGGGTGATGGTGTGAGCCCGCAACGGGCCAAAAATGACCATAGAGGGGCTTATTCCGCCCCTGTGCGCGCGGGCGCCGGGCCGGTTCGATCCCTGGTGGACCCGTACACCACCGATTGAGGGGAACCACCCTTTGAAACGCGTCAGACACCGGCTCGCGGCCGTAGCCGCACTCGCCCTCACCGCGACCCTCCTCGCCCTGGTCACCTCACCGGCTGCCGCCGCACCCGCCAAGGCCGCCCCCAAGGGCCACGGCACATGCAAGGCCACAGCCCCGGGCTCCCAGGCGCGCCGCCTTGGCACCGGCTGGACCTGTGCCAAGGCGGTGCCCGTCGCCGCCCCTGTCACTGTCACCGAACGCATCGTGCGCGGCGTCTCGGATGGTGCGTGCGCCAACGGCCGGAACTCCGACCGGCACAACTACTGCTGGGGCGAGAAGTTCACGAACTGGGCCTTCGACACCAACGGCAAGGAGATAGGCCGCTCCGTCGTCGAGGCCGTGAGCTTCGCTCGCCTGAGCTCCTCCAGCGGGAAGTGGACGGAGAACATCGCCGTCAAGGCCACCGAGATGGGGGGCAACGCGAAGACCGTGTCGATGGACCTGTCCGCCACCTGCAGCGGCCTGTGCACCGTGGACGCACCGGCCTGGGGCGGCGCGCCCGTCGAGCTGGCGCTGGGCGATGAGAAGACCGGGAACCTGTCCTTCACCTCCACTGTCACCAAGGGCAATTACTCGTTCATCTCCCCTACTTATACGTCGTTCGGGGAGATCCTTGACGCGGGCGGCGGCCCTGCGAACCCGGTGACCTGGAACGGCCACGATCTCCGCTGTGATGCGCAGGTCGGCCAGTACCCCGGCTGCATCGTGATGGGGCACATGCCCAACGTGACCATCCGCGAATCCGCCTACGGGGCCGCCGCCGTCGCCTACGGGTGGGCGCAGAGCAACCTCAAGGGCGGCAACTTCGGCACCGAGACGAAGCCGCTGCAGCGTAACTCCGGTGGGAAGGCGGAGGCGGCCAAGAAGCGCAGGCAGTCGTGCACGGCGGCCCCGGACCCGTTCAAGAAGGACCCCAGTGTCACGGACGACTCCTGCGACGAGTTTCCCTTCGCCAGCTCCGTGCAGGGTGGCACGAACGGCTCCGAGTGCACGGAGATCATCCCCAGGAAGACCGCCGGGGTGTGGCACGTCGATGTCGTACGGGACAGCCCCCACGGCAATAACGCGCCCTGTATCCGGGCTCATGTGCCCCTGCCCGAGAACACGGGGGCGGGGGGTGAACTCGGCCGAGCCGTCGTCGCGGACCGCATCCTCGAGATGGAGTGGTACGAGGTGATCATCGCCCCCTAGCCGGCCCTGGGCCTCCCTCCCCGGGCACCCGGGGAGGGAGGCCCAGGCTAGGTTCCGCCTGACGGGTCATGCACGAAGCCACAGGCGAATGGCCGCAACGGTCACAGTGCCGTAGAAGACATAGGCCCGCTTGTCGAACCTCGTGGCAACCGCCTGGTTGATCTTCAACTTTCCGATCAGCCGCTCCACTTCGTTCCTGCGAACGTAGCGGGCCTTCTCGAAGCTGGTGGGCCGGTCGCCTCGGCTCCCACGGCGCAAGCGATTGGCCTGCTGATTCCTCGGCTCAGGGATGGTGTGCTTGATTTGTCGGCGCCGCAGGTAGCGGCGATTGCGCCGAGAGCTGCAGGCACGATCGCCGACAAGGTGGTCCGGGCGGGTGCGCGGGTGCCCGCCCTTCGGCCGCGGGACGCGGATGCGCTCCAGGACCGGAATCATCTGAGGCGCGTCGCCCCATTGTCCGGGTGTGATCAGTAGGGCCAGGGGCCGCAGGCCGCCCTCACCCACCACGTGGATCTTTGTGGTGAGGCCGCCGCGGGAGCGACCAAGACCTTCGTCGTCCCGGTGGCGGGCTGGCCGGGCTCGTCTGCCCGGTACCGTCGGGGGCCGGTGACGGGCACCTGCAGCGTGTTGGTGGGTCCTGCAGATCGTCGAGTCCACGCTCGCCATTGACCAGTCGATTCGCCCCTGCGCATCGGCATCGGCTTGCACGGCTCGCAGGAGCATTTCCCATGTGCCGTCCGCCGACCAGCGGCGATGCCGGTCGTATATCGTCTGCCACTTACCAAACCGGGATGGCAGATCGCGCCACGGGATACCGGTCCGCAACCGAAACAGCATCCCGTTGATCACCTGCGGTGACACTTCCAACGCCCGCCCCGCCCAACGTTTCTTGGCAAGTACGGCATCAGCCTGGCCCACTCCACGTCACTGAGATCTCCCCGTCCCACATGCCTGGGAACGAGTTCTCGTCTCGGTTCGTCACCGACCCATCAGACAGGCCCTAACCACCACACCGACGGTGTCCGTCAAAGCGGAACAAGCTCAGGTGGGTGTGTTGGATCACGCAGCTCACCATGGAGAAGATGAGTTGCAGGTCGGTCATCGCCAAGTCCGGACGCAGCCGGCCGGCGTCCTGGGCGCGACGCATGACCGCGTCGGCCGCGGGCATGAACCTGCGGCGCGCCTGTGCCACGAGGGGCCGGGGCAGGACCTGTCAACCTGCCCTGACCAGCCGATCAGCACCTCCCGCACACCGGGGGAGCCTCAGCGCGAGACCGCACCGCTGGCGTCGGGGGTTGCGGCCTATGTGCTCCCGCTCACAGGCAGGGCAGCGGCGAGCGCCGCCCCCAACGTGAGCACGTGCGCCGGGACGTGGGCTTTCCCACGGTGTCCATGGCCGTCCGGTCCTCCAGGTCGGGTCTTGACTGTTGAGAACGGACATTCGGGCCCCTTGGTCCCAGTTGAGGGGACAAGCGGCGCCCGACGGCAACAGGCACTTCGGCAGCAGGCGAGAGAGAACCCTCTCGTGAACGCCGTCATTTTTGAGAACGGCCGGCGGACGGAAGGCCGGGTCAGCCGGGTTTCTCCGCGGGCAGCCGGACCGTGACGGCCAGGCCGCCGGCCGCGCGGGCGGCGGCGGTGATCGTGCCGCCGTGGGCGCGGGCGATCGACTGGGTGAGGGCGAGGCCCAGGCCGTGCCCGGAACGGTCGCTGCGGACACGGGAGTTGGCGCGGTAGAAGGGCTCGAAGAGGCGGGCGGTGGTGGTCGGGTCGACCTGCGGGCCGGAGTTTTCGACCCGTAGCAGCACCTGAGCGCCTTGCGGGTCCTGCCGGACAGTGACCCGCACCCAGCCCTGCGGCTCGTTGTGGGTCAGGGCGTTGTCGAGCAGGTTGTGCACCAAGCGGCGCAGCAGTGCCGCGTTGCCCGGCACCGTGCTGTCCGGTTCCAGTACGGAGTTCAGGGACAGGTCCGCCGCTTCTGCGCGGGCGGCAGCCTCCGTGCACTCCTCCTCGACCAGGGCGGCGACGTCGACCGGGGCCGGGTCGGGCTGCGCGTGCTCGGCCGCCGCGAGCTGCAGCAGCTCGGTGACGATCTCGATGCAGCGGTCGTTCGTACGGGCCAGCATGGGGGCGAGGCGAACCAACTCCTTGCCGGTCGGGTCTTGGCCGGCCACCTGGAGGGCGGTGCGGGTGGCGGCGAGCGGGGTGAGAAGCTCATGCGAGGCGTTGGCGGCGAAGCGGCTGTGGGCGTCGAAGGATCGCTCGAGTCGGGCCAGGCTGTCGTCGAAGGTGTCGGCCAGTCGGCGCAGTTCGTCCGGCGGGCCGGCTGCGTTGATGCGGTAGCTCAGATTGCCCGTGCCGGCCTTGGCGGCCGCCAAGGTGATCGTGTGCAGAGGGGTCAGCAGCCGCCGGGTGGTGAACCAGCTGGCGGCCAGTCCCAGCAGGGCGACCAAGGCTGCGGCGGACAGGGAGATCAGCAGGACGGTTGCCCAGACGTCTTCCTTGGAGTCGATGGTCGTGGTCTGGGCCCGCGGATTCGGGGACGGCTCGGGGGCAGGTTCCAAGGTGGGTTCCGGCAAGGGCAGCTGGTGGCCGGGGTGTATGTCGACGTGACCCGGCGCCTGGAACCCGTACGTCGGCAGGTACCGCATGCCCAGATAGACCGCCGCCGCCATGACGAGCCCGGACAGTACCAGCGTGATCGCGAAGCCGAGGAACAGCCGGGTGTGGATGCTCAGATCGCGCGGGCGGGGGATCACGGGGCCGCAGGGTGGTCGAGGTAGTAGCCGGCGCCGATCGCGGTGTGCACGAGCTGCGGCTCGCCGAGTTTCTTGCGCAGGCTGTGGATGACCAGGCGGACGGCGTTGGTGAACGGGTCGGCGGCCTCGTCCCATGCCTTCTCCAGCAGCTGCTCGGCGCTGAGCACCCCGCCGTCGGCGCGCAGCAGCAGCTCCAGTACGGCCAGTTCCTTGGGCGTGAGCTGGATCTCCCGGCCGGCCCGGGCGGCCTTGCGGCGGTGGGTGTCCAGGGTCAGGTCCGCGACGGTCAGCACGGGCGCCTGGGCGGGCGCACTGCGCCGGTACAGGGCGCGCAGCCGGGCCACGAGCTCGGGGAAGTCGAAGGGCTTGGGGAGGTAGTCGTCGGCGCCGAGCGCGAGGCCCTCCACCTTGTCACCGAGCCGGCCGGCCGCGGTGAGCATCAGGATCCGTACGCCGGGCCGCTCCGCCACCAGCCGGCGGCACACCTCGTCGCCATGCAGCCCCGGCAGATCGCGGTCCAGGACAACGAGGTCGTAGTCATTGACGGCAGCCTTCTCCAGTGCGCTGTGCCCGTCATACGCCACATCGGACGGGATGCCCTCGCGGCGCAGCCCGAGCTGCACCACCTCAGCCATGAACTCCTCGTCCTCGACGATCAGCACACGCACGGCTCTGTGTTCCCTTCCGTAGCTGTCCGGTTTCGCACGACCCTCTCGTCTCATACCTATCAAACATGGCATTTGAGCAGCGTTTGGAAGACGAGCCACATCGGCTCCGCGGCGAACGCTGCTGATAAGGCCACCTTTCTACGGTGGGAGCCGTTTGCAATTGCGGCTATACGTGAAGAGACGCTCATGAACCTGTTCAAACGGGCCTGGTGGCGGTTGACCGCCCAGCTTGGCAAGACGCTGATGCTGACCGGCTTGTTCTTCGTCGTCTGCACCCTGGTGCTGTCCGGCTTCCTCGTCCAGTCGGCGGCCGACCGGGCAGCGGCGGACGCGAAGAAGAAGGTCGGCGCCGTGGCGACCATGCAGATGGACATCAACGCGCTGATGGACAAGCGCGGCCTGGAGGGCGGCGGGCAGCAGGGCCTGAAGGTCGACCCGTCCGACGAGCTGCGCACCGGACCGGTCGACAAGCTCGGCAAGTCGCCGGTGGTGCGAAGGTACAGCTATCTGATCGAGGCCGCGGCGCTCGAACGCGGCAAGTTCAAGCTCTACCGAGCCGCCCCGCCGCCGCCTGGCACCGAAACCGAGCAGGGCGACTTCTTCAAGCCCGAAGGCGTGCCGGACACCGAGGCGCTGCCCGCCTTCCGCAACGGCACCCACAAGATCATCTCGGGTAGGGGCATCGGCCCGGACACCGAGGGCAAGGTCGCGGTGCTGGAGAAGCGACTGGCCGAGCAGAACGGAGTCAAGGTCGGCGACAAGATCACGGTCGGATCGTTCCGGGGCGACATCCAGGACTCCAAGGCGGTCGAGCTCACCGTGGGCGGGATCTTCGAGGACGAGACCCCCTCCAGCCGCGACCGCTACACCCCGGCACTGAGCGATCCTGGCAACCGCTTCTACATCAGCTCCGACGCGGCCGCCGCGCTGAACGACGAGAAGCCTGGTGCCGTGGGCACCTCGGTTCGCGAGGCCACCTTCACCCTGGACGGCCCGGAGGGCCTGGCGCAGCTCAAGAAGGACGCCAAGGCCGCCGGACTGGACCCGGAGATCTACCCGCTCAAGCTGAACGACAAGCAGTACCAAGCCCTGGTCGGCCCCATCTCCAAGACCGCGGGCTTCGCCACCCTCACCGTCTGGCTGGTGTCCATCGCCGGTGTCGCCGTGCTCGGCCTGATCGTCGCGAACGCCCTCCGCGAGCGCCGCCGCGAGCTGGGCATCCTGCTGGCCATCGGCGAGAAGAAGCCCAAGCTGCTCGGCCAGCACCTGGTGGAGACCGTCGCCTGCGCCCTGATCGCCATCGGCCTTGCCGTCCCCGCCAGCCAGGCCCTGGCGCAGACCGCGGGCAACAGCCTGCTGGCCGGGGAGGTCAGCTCCGCCCAGAACGACGGCGACAGCAGCGAACCCGACTACGCGAACTCCATGGGCGGCGAGAAGGAGCCGAAGCCCGAGGCCGAGCCGATCGACCGCATCGACGTGAAGCTCACCGCCTCCGACATCGCCAAGGTCGGCGCCACCGGCCTCGGCATCGCCACCCTCGCGACCCTCATTCCCGGCCTGCGGACCCTGCGCCTCGAGCCCCGCGAGATCCTGACGAAGGGCGAATGACCATGACCTCCACCGCACCGGTCCTGCAGCTGGACCGACTCGTGAAGTCCTACCCCGTCGGCAACCGGAGCCGTCCGCGCACCATCCTCAAGGAGGTCGACTACGCCTTCGACGCGGGCCGGATGTACTCGGTCGTCGGCCCGTCCGGCAGTGGCAAGACCACGCTCCTCTCCCTCGCGTCCGGCCTGGACACGCCGACCTCCGGGCACGTCCGCTTCCGCGGCCAGGACATCGGCGCCCTGGGCCTGGGCGCCTACCGCCAGCGGCACGCGGCGACCGTCTTCCAGTCCCTGAACCTGATCACGTACATGACGGCGGTGCAGAACATCACCTCCGCCATGGAGATCACCGGCGTACGCCGCGGCGGCCGCTGGCGCAGGGCGGCCGAACTCCTAGACCTGCTGGGCATCGAGGAGGCCGACCGGCACCGCAGGACGCTGCAACTCTCCGGCGGCCAACAGCAGCGGGTCGCCATCGCCCGCGCCCTGGCCTGCGACGTCGACGTCCTCTTCGCCGACGAACCAACGGGCGCCCTCGACCAGGACACGGCGGCCGGCATCATCCAGGTCTTCCAACGCCTGGCCCACGAGGACGGCAAATGCGTCATCGTCGTCACCCACTCCCAGGACCTCGCCCGCGCCTCGGACGAGGTCCTGACCCTGTGCCGCGGGCGCCTGGTACGGGACTGAAAACGCCCGCCCAGCCGGCGATGGTCGCCGCACAACCGACGGAGCCGATCTCCCAGTTGGTGTCCGGCCCCGTAATCAGAACAGCGGTTGGTGCCGGGCATGCTCCTGAATCGCAACTGACCCCGGCGGTGCACCACCGCCGGGGTGCTCCGCCGCCTTGACAACCCGGTGTCCAACAGCCGGACAGGCCCACAAGCCCGACGCGTTCGGCTGTTCCCGGGGGTCCGGGGGCTGACGTTGCCGCGTCAATCATCGCAACAGCGGACCAAGTGCCCCTGTGCCGGAAGAAGGAGAGGACCAACTCGTGGGAATACGCAAACCGTCATGGGGGCGTATCACGCTCGTGGGGCTGGGGATGCTGGCGTTACTGACACCCTCCCATGCCTGGGCACAGGGCGAGCAGGTGGGCGCGGGGAGGCTGTCGGCGTGGCACCCTTGCAAGGATGATCCGGGCAAGCCCGGGGTGGAGTGCGCCGAGCTGACGGTGCCCGTCGACTGGGCCCGGCCCGACGGCCAGCAGGTGAGGCTGGACGTCAAGCGGCAGAAGGCGGCCGACCCAGCGCAGCGCCTGGGGACGTTGATGACCGGACCAGGAGGCCCCGGACAACGCGGCACCGTGGTCGTCACCGACGGCTACCTCCCCGATTCCATCAGGAACTCCTTCGACGCCATCGGCTACGACTCCCGGGGGACCGGAGACACCAAGGCCCAGTGCGCTCCCGCTCCCAAAGCGGCCCCGTTGCCCCGGAACGAGGCGGAGTTCAACACGCTCCTGGAGACCAACAAGCGGTACGGCGAAAGCTGCCGCACCACCCCTGCCTCACTGATCGACCACTTGGACGCCGTCAGTGACGCACGCGACATGGAAGCGTTGCGTGGCGCTTTGGGTGAGGAGAAGCTGAACTACTACGGGGCGTCCTACGGCACTCTGCGCGGACAGACCTACGCTTCCCTCTTTCCCCGGCGGACCGGGCGCATGGTGCTGGACGGCAACATGGACCACAGCATCAAGGACGCACGCACCTTCATGGGCACCGAGACTCTGGCGGCAGAGAAGAACCTGAACTACTTCTTCGACTGGTGCGACACGAACACCGACTGTTCCCTCCACGCCCAGGGAGCAAAGAAAACGTTCTCCGAGGTGTACGCGAAGGCTGAACAAGCGGACAAGGCCGGCCCCGGCCACGTCTACGACCTGGTGAACGAAGCCACAATCGGCGCGTCCAACGGAGCAGTCAACAAAGACAGTTGGCGCGAACTCGCCGACGAAATCGGCAAACGCAGCAGCAGCACAACCCTGCCCTCGGCCGACCTGACCATGGACGGCCCAAATCAGGCGATCTTCTGCAGCGACTGGAACCTGCCAGTCAAGAACTACAGGGCATGGAAGACCATGCTGTCAGACATCGCCCGCGAGTCCCCGAACCTGAAGATCTCCGAACACGCTCTTGTCCCCTCTGGCGTACTTGGCTGCATGGGCTGGCCGCGCCAGGCCACCTACCCCCAGCAAGACCTGCCGAAGTGGAACACCAGCCCCAGAGCCCTCATGGTCGAGTCGCTCCACGACGCACAAACTCCCTATGCGTGGAGTCAGGCCGCCGCCCGCCAGGGCGGAGCCGTTCTGCTCACCTACGACGGCGGCGGACACATCGTCGCCTGGTCGGGCAAGATGTCCGGCAAGGTCGAGAAGTACCTTCTCACCGGAACTCCGCCCGCCGACGACACCCACTGCGACGACACCCACTGCTAAACGAGGTTGTCCCGGGGTTGGTGGAGATCGAGAGGGTGGTTCGTAGAGTGATGTCCGCTTCCGGGTGAGGCTTGGGGCAGGGTTGCTGGTCTCGGCCTCCCGCAGCCGGGGCTGCGTTCGACATCTCGACGTCGATGCCCAGGCCGGCACGGTGCTCGACGACCTGGTTCCGCACTCTTCTGAGGCAGGTCGTGTGGGAGGCAGGTCCACTGGCAAGCGGTCCGCCCCTGGTAGAGGATCGCGTTCACGATCTCCCACCCCAGCAGAGACAGGTCGAGGTCCGCGTGCTGGTGAGCCCGCAGGATCGTGGAGCCCACCGAGCAGCCCGCTGATCCAAACGGAATTGCCTCGGCAACAGCACGACGAGGAGTTACGGGGTGTTGTGGGGAGTCAGCCGAAGATCTCGTGACTCTGTTGGTAGATCTTGTCGGTGTGTTCTCGCACGCTCCGGTACACCTCTCCGAGCCGCTGGTAGATGGCGTGGTGTGCTGCGTTCGGCATGAATACCGGGCCCGGGCGGACCATGTGTGCGACGGCCTCGTCGGTGTCGGCATAGATGCCCAGGCCGATCGCCGCGCAGATCGCCGCGCCCAGGCCGGCCGCGCTGGAGGCTTCGGCGCGGCGGGCCGGGACGCCGTAGACGTCGGCGTGGATCTGCATCATCACATCCGAGTGTGAGCCACCGCCCGAGACGATTACCTCCTGGAACGGCGTGCCGAGTTCGGCGGCCATGCGCGTGGAAGTGTCGTGGACCGTCAGGGCGAGGGCTTCGAGGATCGAGCGGTAGATGTGGAAGCGCCCTTGCCTGCCGTCGAAGCCGAGCAGAGTGCCCTTGCGGAACGGGGCCTCGGTCGGGGCGAGCCAGTCGAGGACCGTCATCAGGCCCTCGCAGCCCGGCGGGACCTTCTCAGCCTGTGCATTGAGGTAGTCCTCGGTCGAGAGCCCTGCCGCTCGGGCGTGGACCGCGGCCTCCTCGCCGAGCAGGTCGCGGTACCAGCTGACGGTCCACATGCCGCGCCGCACGCCCGTCGACTCATACAGGTAACGGCCGGGCTCGCTCGCATAGTTGGTCCAAAAGTCGCGAGCGCCGGTCACGTAGCGTGGCCCGGTCGCCATCCCGGCGACGTAGGTGCCCAGTGACACCAGCAGTGTCTCGGGGGCGCGCAGCCCGCACCCCAGTGCCTCAACAGCCTTGTCGTTGGCGGTCGCCACGACGGGGACGCCGGCAGGGATGCCTGTCTGCGCGGCCGCCTGTTCGGTGACCTCGCCGAGGATCTCGCCAGGCATGACGAGGTCGAACAGCATGGAGCGCGTGACGCCGAAGGCGGCCAACTCCTCGGCATCCGCGGACCATTGCCAGGTCGTGGGATCAACGGGCCACATCCCGGCATAGTTGGCGGCGGTGTCGCGGAAGGCGCCCGTCATGCGGTGGGTGATGTAGCCGGACGAGGTGGTCACGTACGCCGCGTCCGGTGCCGCGTGCGGCTGTGAGACGCGCGCATCCATCCAGCTCATGACAGGCTGTGCCAGCGTGCCGTCCGCCTTCAGCACCGCGCGGCAAAAACGGATCGTGCACAGACCAACCCCCACGATGTCGGCCGGGTCTCCGGGGAAGGCCGCAAGTGCTGCCTGGCTCGCCTGGCCGATGGTCGTCCACAGGTCGTCGTCGGGATGCTCGACGACGCCGGGGCGCGGGGTGTGATACGGGCGCAAAGAGGCGCGGCCCTCGCTCACGGCCCGGCCGTGGTCATCGAAGACGGTCACCTTCGATGACTGGGAGCCGTTGTCGATGCCGATGAAGTAGCGGGGACGGGTGCTGGTCATGCCCACTCCGGGGTACGGGCCGGACTGCACTGTCCGGCAAGGGGAGGTGGAGGAGGCCGCCCCGCCGCGTGGGAGACGCAACGGGGCAGCCGGCGGACGTCTTCGGCCCTTTGAGCGGATCAGCCCTCGATCGGGAAGATCGTGCCCTTGTTCATGATTCCGTTCGGGTCGAACGCCTCCTTGAGCTTGGCCAGCATGTAGTAGGCGCTGCCGTGTTCCTGCCGCGTCCACGGTGCCCGGTACTTGCCGATGCCGTGGTGGTGCACCATCGAGCCACCGACCTTCAGGGCCTCTTCGACGATGATCGCGTTCAGCGGGATGTGGTAGGTGTGGATCTCTTCCCGCGGCTCACAATTGATCTTGTAGTCGTAGACGAAGTACAAGTTCGTGCCGGTCTGGTAGCTGTGCGAGGAGTGGGCACCCAGCATTACCAAGTCTTCCGCCGCCGGGAACTGCGTTCGGATGCGACGTATGACGTTGTCGTAAAGCTCGACAGTGCGCGACCAGTCGACCGACACCTCGGTGGTGTAGCCGAGCTCGGCCTCGTCGAGCATGTGCTGCTTCTCAGCCTCGATCTTCTCAACACCCCAGTTGAGGTTCGCAAACCACGTCTCGATCAGCTGCGGATCAACCTTCGTGTGCGGGTGCTGCGCCGCGACCCGCTCGATCTCCTGGCTTGTCGCGCGCACCAGCCCCTTGGGGCCCTCGGCGACAAACACGACGACGACCTTGCCCTGGTAGAAGTGCGCGAAGTGCTGGCGGGCGTCCTCGGGGGAGTAGACCCGCACCACGGAGGGGTGGTAGCCGTTGGTGATGACCTCACGAATCATCGCTATGCCGGTCGCCATGTCCTCCACGAGGAAGCCATGGAACTCGTTGTTCTCCGGCTGGTACTTGAAAACCTTCACGGTGACTTCGGTGATGTAGCACAAGGCGCCCTCGTTGCCGATGACGATGTGCCGGATGTCCGGGCCCGCCGCGCGACGCGGAACGTTCTTGATCCGCGTGACGGTCCCATCAGGGAAGACCGCCTCCAGACCAACCACCATGTCCTCGATCGCGCCATAGAGCGTGGAGAACTGGCCGATCGAACGGGTGGAGACCAGACCACCGTACTGGGCCAGCGGCTTGGACTGCGGGGAGTGCCCGGTGGTCAGACCCTGCTCGCGCAGGCGGTCCTCCAGGAACTGCAGCGGCACACCGCACTGGACGGTCACCTGCATGTTCTCGGCATCGATCGCAACGATCTCATCCAGGCCCGAGCCATCGAGCACGATCGTGTCCTCGACCGCGGTCTCCAACCCGCCCTCGGTACCGGTGCGACCGGTGCGGGCGACCACATTGATGCCGTGGGCGTTGGCGAAGGCCAAAACGCGCGAGACGTCCTGAGTGCAGCGGGCATTGACGATCACCGCGGGGATCGGACCGTCGTAGATGCCGTGCACGGACTGGTACTTCTTGAAGCGGTCGACGCTCGCCTGCTTGAGCTGCTCTTCGTCCGTGACGATCTGCTCGGCAGAGATGAGGTCCTTCAGAGGGGCGATGATATCTTCGCGGGTGAGCTTCGAGGACGACTGGGCCATGGTGATTCCACCTCGTGGTGTTTCGGTATCAGGTGCGGTGGGAGTGCGGAGGAGACGGTAGGTCAGCGGACCAGATAGCCTCCGTCCACCGGCAGCACATGGCCGTTGACATAGTCCGACGCGCGAGAGGCAAGGAAGACGGTCGTCCCCATCAGGTCGGCCACATCCCCCCAGCGCCCGGCCGGAATGTGGTCCAAGACCCGCTGGTTGGTCACCGGGTTCGCCCGCGTCGCCTCGGTGATCTTCGTGGCGAAGTAGCCGGGCGCGATCGCATTGACCTGGATGTTGTACGGGGCGAGCTCGTCACAGTACGCCTTGGTCAAGCCCGCGATGCCATGCTTGGTGGCCGCGTAGGCGGGGGAGTACTGGCCGCCCAGGAACGAGAACAACGACGCGATGTTGATGATCTTCCCTGAACGTTGCGGAATCATGAACTTCGCCGCCTCATGGCTGAGTTCGAAGGCCGCCGTCAGATTGATCGCGACCATCGGGTCCCACTCCGCACGGCCGAACTCCTCAACGGAGGCGAGGTTGCAGATGCCCGCCGAGTTCACCAGGACATCCACGGAGCCGAACGCCTCCACACAGCCCTGGACGATCTGCCGCGGCACGCCCGGCGCCGTCAGGTCCGCTTCCAGGAACTCCATACGGCGTCCCTCGCCCTCGATCAGCCTGCGCGTCGTGCCGTCGTCCTCGGCGACCGACGGGATGAAGATGTTCGCGCCGGCCTTCGCAAGGGCGAGCGAGAACGCCTGCCCCAACCCTGTGTTGCCGCCCGTGACAATGGCGTTCTTGCCATCGAGGGAGAAGAAGCCGCGGTGGAATGCGGTGATGTCCATAACAAAACCTGCCTTCAAAGGGACGGTTTAGGGGAGGAACGGGCCGGGAGTCAGCCCGTCACGGTGGCCACGGGCAGCGCCGCATCGGGGGAGGGCACGGCGCGGGAGGCCAACTCCCGGGCACGGGTGCGGGTCGTGAGGGTCGTGACGAGGAGGCCCAGCAGCGCCATCGCCAGCAGGAAGACGAACATCGCCGTGTAACCGCCACCGTGCTCAGGCACCGCCGGGGACGCCGAGGGGTCCCCGATCCACCAGGCACACAGCGACGGCAAGAACGCATCTGGCAGGAAGGCAATGCCCGAAGACAACCCGATGACACCGCCGCGCTCGTTCTCAGGGATCTCCACCTCGCCAACGGTCGCGAAGTACACGCCCCGGCTGGTGAAGACGAACAGACACAGCAGGAACATCAACGCCAGGGCCACCCACATATACGCAGGCTCCTGCGGCAGCACCAGGAAGATCACCGCGACGACGGCACTCCCGGCAAACATCCACCGCAGAAGACGCGGCGACGACTTGGTGACCTTGTCGACCACGACGCCGCCCGCAGGGCCGGCGACGAACTGGAAGACGTAGGTGCGGATCACCCCGATGACGCCGATGAGCCCAGCAGCCATCCCAAAGCGGTACTCAAGAAGTGGCGAGAAATAGCCAAGCGTCGTGTAGAAGCAGTACATGAGCATGGCCGTGATGCCAATCAGCCACGTGTACTTGTTCCGCACGGCCAGCCACAACTGCCGCAACGTCACCGACGACGAACCAAGGTTTGCCAACCTCTCGGCATCACTCTTCACCCACAACCACACCATGGCGGCGAATGCGAAGCACAGCACCCCATAGAGTCGGATCAACCAGATGACTCCGACAGACTGCGCAACGGCCGCCGCGACGATACCGGTTCCGACAAACCCCACCACCGTGGAGGTGACTCCACGTGTGCCTTCCAGGAACCCAAAGAGACGCCCTTGCTCGGAAGAGTCCCCGAGCATGCCGATCGCCTTGACCAACGCCGGCCAGTAAAGACCCATGCCCATCACAGCCATCACCACATGGGCAGCCATCGCACCCCAGTACCCAGGCACCTGTGCCAGATACAGATCGGCCACACCGGTCCCGGCCAGCGCCGCCACGATCAACGCCCGCGGCTCGAACCGGTCAGCGAACCAACCGCCAAGGAAGTACATGACCACCGCAACGGCACCGAACACCGAGATGATGTTGCCGTAGTCCTGCGCCGACAGGCGCAGCGCCTCGGCGGTGGGGCCGAGAAAAACGAAACGGATGTACGCGACCTGGAAGACGATCCCGCAGGACATGGAAAGGATCAGAAAGCTGACCCATCTACGTGACGTGGACAACGTACAACCACCTCTTTGTGGAAGCCCAGAATCCGAGAAATCTGGAAACAAAAAAAGAACAGCACTCCTCGACGGGTGAGGAGTCACTGTTCTCTGGTCTCTAGTAACTGCTCCGGCACTGGGCCGGAGCCAATATGAAGTTGTGCGGTCCTTCTCGGTCCGTTCGCGTACCGTACGAGCCAGGGTTTCCCGATGTCAACCCCTTCTTTGCCCTCTGCCAGGCACGTCACATGGCCCAGACGTCCCGATTGGACGAGGCGATAGCGCACGCCCCCGCCTTGAGTGCCGCGAAGACGTCGTCACGATCACAGACGAGCCCGCCGGCGATGAGCGGCACGTCGATGTCCGTCACGGCCCAGGAGATGACCCGAGGGATACAGCCAGGCAGGATCTCCACACAGTCTGGCTGCGACATGCGTACCTGCGGGGCGAGATTGCGGTACGACAGCGAGTCGATGAGAAAGAAGCGGTGCACCGCGAACAATCCCAGCTCACGAGCAGCCCGCACCATGAACGCCTTCGAGCTGAGGATCCCATCCGCAGCGGTTCTCTCCTTGATGAACCGCACGACGATCTCTTTTCCCGCGAAGCCGTCGAGCAGGTCGACGTTCACCAGGACAACACGCCCATCGTCCTTCAGGGTTTGCACGATCTCGGGGAGATCCAGCAAAGAGCCGTAGAGCAAAAACACGATCTTGCAGTCGGAACGCAGCACCGCCCGCAGCCCAGACTCGTCCAAGACGCTGGCGACGACCGGGTGCTCCTCAAGCAGCTCTGCCAGAGCAGTATCCATAGAGATCTCCCGAGTGAACCGCTCCGGGTTCGTTGGAGAGTGTGGTGTGTGGTTTTCAGGTGTTCTGTGTGACTTGGTGCGAATAGTAGTACATCGCCTTGTATTCAAGAGGCGGGAGGCTGCCGACGCTGCTGTGGAGGCACTGTCGGTTGTATCAGTCAGCCCAGGTCAGGGCGGCGATCTCGACGTCGTCGAGGGTCCGCCAGAGTCCGCCGGGCTTGATGATCTTGGTCTTGAACAGGCCGATCGTGGATTCCATGAGCGCGTTGTCGTAGGCGTCGCCGACGGTGCCGACGCTCAAGGCGGCGTTGGCTTCGCGGAGCCGGTCAGTGTAGTGCACGGACACATACTGCCTCCCGGTGTCGCCGTGGTGTAGGAGTCCGTGCAGGTCAGCGGTTCCGTCGCGGTCCTGGCACCAGATGGCCGTCTCGAGTGCGTCCAGGACGAGATCGGTGCGTTTGTGGCCGGCCACCCGCCAGCCGACGATGCGGCTGGAGGAGATGCCGAGGACGAAGGCGACGTAGACGAAGCCGGCCCAGGTGGCGACGTAGGTGAAGTCGGTCACCCACAGCCGGTTCTGACGGGACGCGGTGAAGTCCCGGTCGACCAGGCCCTCCGGGCGCCCGGAGGTCGGTTCCAGGACCGTGGTCTTCACCGTCCTGACGCGGACCGAGCAGGTCAGGCCGAGTGAGCGCATCAGGCGCTCGACCGTGCAGCGGGCGACCTCGACGCCCTCGCGACGCAGCCAGCGCCATACCTTCTGCCACACGTAGTGGCTCAGATAAGCGAATGTCGTGGAGGACACCCTGGCCGGAAGTACGCCGCGAAGCCCTCAAGGGCGTGAGCCTCACCGCTTCGACGGCCCGGGCCATAGCGCACCGCGGTCAACCGGGACTGCTGCATGATCGGGTGACAGCGGGGTTTATGCAGCCAGAGCTGCGGGTGGGGTCATGATGGTCTCGTACTCGACGGGGGTCAATCGGCCCAGGCGCCGTTGCCGTCGGCGCCGGTGGTAGGTCCGTTCGATCCAGGTGACGATCGCGATCCGCAACTCCTGGCGGGTGGCCCAGACTCGGCGGTCGAGGACGTTCTTTTGCAGCAGTGCGAAGAAGCTCTCCATTGCGGCGTTGTCGCCGGCAGCCCCGACCCGGCCCATTGAGCCGACCAGGCCGTGCCGGGTGAGGACGGCGGCGACCTTGCGGGACCGGAATTGCGATCCGCGGTCGGAGTGCACGATGCATCCCGCAGCGGGGCCGCGGCGGGCGACAGCGGACTCCAGCGCGGCCACCGCGAGGCGGGACTTCATCCGGGCATCGATGGAATAGCCCACGATGCGGCCGGAGTACACGTCCTTGACCGCGCACAGATACAGCTTGCCCTCGCCGGTCGCGTGCTCGGTTATGTCCGTGAGCCACAACCGGTTCGGCCCGTCCGCGGTGAAGTTCCGCCGCACCAGGTCATCGTGGACCGGTGGCCCGGCTTTGGCGTTCTTCCCGCGGCCCCTGCGCTTGCCGAAGGCACTCCACCAGCCGTTGTCCCGGCAGATCCGCCAGGCCGTCCGCTCGGCCATCGCCTCACCGGCGGCGTGGGCCTCGTCGAGGAGGAAGCGGTGTCCGAACTCCGGGTCGTCGCGGTGAGCGTCGAACAGGGCGTTCGCCCGGTATGCCTCGGTCAGTTCGGCGTCGGTGGCAGGCCGGGCCAGCCACCGGTAGTAGGGCTGGCGAGCCAGCCCGAGCACCCGGCACGTCACCGCCACCGGCACCCTGTAAGGGGCATCGGCGGCGGCCAGCTCACGGACGAGCGGGTACATCATTTTGCCGGCAGGTTCGCCTGCGACAGATACGCCGCAGCCCTCCTGAGCACCTCGTTCTCCTGCTCCAGCAACCGGATCCGCTTGCGGGCCTCACGCAGCTCGGCCGACTCACCCGACGTCGTCGCGGGCCTGGCGCCCTCATCGGTCTCGGCGCGGCGCAGCCACTTCGACAACGTGATCAGGTGGACCCCGAAGTCGGCGGCGATCTGTTCCAGCGTGACGCCGGGCTCGCGGTTGCGCGCGACCCGCACGACGTCCTCGCGGAACTCCTTGGGATACGGCTTGGGCACTGCGACATCCTTCCAGGCCGCCTCTCAGCAAGCCAGGTCAGGTGTCACCCAACTCTGCAGCAGTCCCACCCGACCACGCCTCCCGAATGACCGCAGAACTGGGGGCACTTGCCGTGTAGATCACCTACGAGCGGTGAAGCACCTGGGCAACACCAATGAGTCCAGCTGGAAGCGGCGAGACAGGCCGACATCGAGGCGGGCCGCTACCCGCTCGTCGTCAACTACTGACTTCAGCTCGTTGGGGTGAATCCTTGCGAAGTCGCTGATGGGTGTGGGCGGGTGGCTGTATTCGTGGTCTGTGAGATATGCGGATGGGGGCGGGCTGACTCCTGCGGGGCGTCAGCGCCGGGAGACGGTACGGATGCAGGCGGCTGAACTGTTCGAGCAGATGGTCAAGCCGTCGGAAGTCGCACGGCGGCTTCGGGTGAGTGCGAAGTCGCCGTGAGCGTGTGGCGGGAGGTGACCTGGGCGGAGGTAAAAGGACCCGGGCGGCCTGCCGGGGCTACGTCTGCTTCGAGGACGAAGCCGGCTTCACCCGACGGCCGCCCCGGGGACGGACGTGGGGCCGGCGCGGAGTGACTCCGGTCGTCACCGTCAGCGGCCGGCGTTCGGGGCGGCTGTCGGTGGCCGGGCTGATCGCGATGCGGCCGGGTTCCCGGACCCGGCTGTGTCACCGTCTTCGGACCCACCCCGCCGGCAAGAGCGCACGTCGCAGCATGGGCGAGCGGGACTTCATCGCGCTGATCGACGGATTCCACCAGCTGGTCAAGGCCCCGATCGTGCTCGTGTGGGACCGGCTGAACACCCACGTCTCCCGCAGGATGCGCGACCTCGTGGCCGAGCGTGACTGGCTGACGGTGTTGCAGCCTGGCCAACCTCGCCGTCATGGCCCTGGAGCGACTCGAAGCCCTCGTCCGCAACCGACTCAAACGCCTCCAGTACCGGCCCGACACCCTCGACGGCTTCATAGCGGGCACCGGCCTCGCCCTCGACATCCCAACGTCCCCCTGACCAGCCGAAGTCAGTAACCTGCTATAAACCCGGCCACCGGCCCCGGCCGATCTGCCGGCCGCGCCGGGACGACGACCGACGCGACGGGCGTAAGAGCTTGTCCTGGCGCGACTACCGGGACCTGCTGATCGCCGCCCACCAGCAGCTCGGTGGCCCGATCGTGCTCGTCTGGGACAACCTCAAGTGCGCCACGAGGCGCTACGGAATCGAGTGGGGGTGGAAGGACCCCACCGCCGGGCGGTCGCAGCCGCCCGGTGAATCTGAGGGCAGCCGTTGCCTGGGAACGCAGGTGGTGGCGGGAAGCAGCCCTGACAACGATGGAACGGGTCGGCACTGTCAGAGGGCCCGGGTCCGGCAAGCAGCGAGGAGAAGGTGTATGCGAGGAACCGCTGTCTGACGCCCCGTAAGTGTCCCGCTCGGCTCAAACCTGATGGATATGGGCCGGGTTGCAGCGCGTGAACCGTCACTCGTCTGGGTGCCGTTCAACTCCGAAGCCGGTTTTGAGGCCCGGTGGGGAGGCCATGTCGAAAGCCTGCGGCGTAGGCATGGCGAAGCTGTCGGGGTAGAGGCGGACACCTCCCTCCTTGATCGATTCTGTAGTGAACGTGGGAACCGCCTGCGGTCGCCCTTCCCGCCGGACAGCCAGTGCGGCGGCGGGCAGGTCCGTTGCCGACTGACGGCCGTCGGGCGGGGCGGAGGTCTCGTAGTAGTCCGAGCGCGCGAGAGGCGCGTACATGGCGAAGGAGACCAGCAAGTCAGCAGTGGACGTACTGGAAGGTCAGGAGGCTGTCGCCGGTGAATACCGACGAGCTTGACTCCGTTCTGTTCGGAGCGGAGCGCAGGGTACTGAAGATCCAGACCAAGCTGCACTGTTGGGCCCGTGATGACCCTCATCGCAGGTTCGATGATCTGTTCAACCTCGTCGCCGATCCCGCGTTCCTTCTGGTCGCGTGGGACCGGGTGCGGGGCAACAAGGGAGCCCGCACAGCCGGAGTGGACGGGCGCACGGCCCGTTCCATCGAGGCCGGGCAAGGCGTCGTGGACTTCCTCGACGGACTGCGGTCGCAGGTCAAGGACCGCAGTTTCTGCCCGCTGCCGGTGCGGGAACGGATGATCCCGAAGTCGGGTGGCAAATTGCGCCGCCTGGGGATCGCCACCATTGCCGACCGAGTGGTGCAGGCTTCCCTGAAGCTGGTGCTGGAGCCGATTTTCGAAGCGGATTTCCACCCGTGTTCCTACGGGTTCCGCCCGAACCGTCGCGCTCATGACGGCGTGGCCGAGGTCCGCTACTTCGCTTCCCGCTCCTATGAGTGGGTCGTCGAGGGCGACATCACGGCATGCTTCGACGAGATCTCCCATCCGGCCCTGACGGACCTGGTGCGGGAAAGAATCGGAGACAAGCGCGTCCTGGCACTGGTGAAGGCGTTCCTCAAAGCAGGCATCCTCGGCGAGGACCGCATGCTGCGAGAGAACCGCGCCGGAACCCCGCAGGGTTCGATCCTTTCACCGCTGCTGAGCAATGTGGCCCTGACGGTCCTGGACGAACACATCGCCCAAGGACCCGGCGGCCCCGCTTCCAGCCAGACGGAAAGGGCCAAGCGCCGTCGTCATCGCCTGCCCAACTACCGGCTCGTCAGCTACGCGGACGACTGGTGCTTGATGGTGTCGGGCACGAAGGACGACGCCGAAGCCCTCCGGGAGGAGATCGCAGAAGTCCTGTCCGGGATGGGCCTGCGCCTGTCGCCGGAGAAGACCCTGATCACCCACATCGACAAGGGCCTCGACTTCCTCGGCTGGCGCATCCAGCGCCACCAGAAACGAGGCAGCAACCGGCACTACATCTACACCTATCCGTCCGGCAAGGCCGTTAAGGCCATGACCGGCAAGGTCAGGACGATGTGCCGGACAACAGACACGAGCCAGCCGCTCGATGCCCTGCTGCGTCAGCTCAACCCGGCGCTCAAGGGCTGGTGCGTCTACTTCCGGCCCGGCGTGTCCAGCGCAACCTTTGCCTACCTGAGCTACTACACGTGGCGCCGGGTCGGGAGCTGGTTGCGCCGCAAACACCGCCGGTCCACCTGGAAGGACGTCCGCCGCCGCTACTGCGACGTCGGATGGTGGCCGGCCTCGGAGGAAAGGCCGCTGTTCAACCCCGCGAAGGTAACCACCACGCGTTACCGCTACCGGGGAACAGTCATCCCGACTCCATGGCCCAGCCTGGAATGAAGACAACACACGCGTTCTGAACAGGACTTGTGGAGCGCCCGGTGCTCGGAAACGGGCACGCCGGGTGCGGGAAGCGGTCTGGGGAAACGGGCCGGTCGACAAGACCGGAACCGCGCCCCGGATCGACTTCACCGTCCACAAGGCTGCCGGGCTGCGAGAGTTTGCCGCCTCGCGCGATTGGCTGACCATCTACTACTTGCCGCCTTACGCGCCCGGCCTCAACCCCGTCGAAGGCATCTGGTCCCTGCTGCGGCGGGGCTGGCTCTCCAACGTCGCTTTCAGCACGCCAGAACACCACATTCAGCGCATCCGACGCGGCCTGCGCCACATCCAGTACCGCGGCGACCTCATAGACGGCTGCCTCACTGAAAACGGGCCTGATCATCAACACATGACCACCACGACAACACGTTCAACCTCGTAGGCCCAACGACTGGGATGGAGCGACACGCCTGGCCATCACACAAAAATAGGCACTTAACGTGCAATGTGGTGCAGTGTGGCATATTTGATCTCACCGTAGGAGGAAATGCCATGGCGGGCAAGCCCAGCATTGTCTTCGCTCACGGGCTCTGGGCGGATGGGTCGTGCTTCAACAAGCTCATCCCCACGCTCCAGGCTGAAGGGCACGAGGTTTTCGCCTCACAGCACGGCCTCGACTCGCTCGAAAGCGACGTCGCGTGCGTCAACTTCACGCTCAACCATGTCCCCGGCCCGATCGTGCTGGTCGGTCACTCCTACGGCGGGACCCTGATCACCAAAGCGGGTACCCACGACCGCGTCGGAGCTCTGGTGTACATCGCCGCGCTCGCTCCGGACGAGGACGAGACGTCGCAGGGACAGCAGGACAGATTCCCCCGCACGCCCATCTTCGAGCACGTCGACGTCGCTGACGGCCGCGTGTGGCTCAAGCCCTCAGGTGTCCCGCACTTCTGCGGCGACCTCCCGGAAGCGGAGCAGAAGCTCGTCCTGGCGACGGGCGCTGTGCCCGTGGCGGACCTGTTCAACCAGCAGGTTCCCGGCACCGCCTGGCGGACGAAGCCAAGCTGGTACATCGTCGCCAACAACGACCGCACCGTGCACCCCGACCTGGAGCGGTCCGCCGCCGAGCGCATGGGTGCCAAAATCCGTCCCGTGGACAGCAGCCACGTTCCCATGCTCTCGCATCCCGACTTCGTCCTCGATGTGATCCGTGAGGCCGCGAAGTCCCTCGACGCCTAAGCCGAGCCGACAACGACCGGCCGTAGCGCAACACGCAAGGAGGCGGCCCCGGACCGACCGGGCCGCCTCCTCGCAACGACATCACGCTTTCAAGCTCAGTAACCGGCGATCCCACGCCATGTTGCGCCCGCTCGCGGGAGCCGGGTGCGTAGGGCAGCGGCGACTGCGCTACCAGGCGGGCATGCGACTCCACTTCGCAGTGGCTGGTTCTCGGGCGAGTTGCTCTTCGCGGTGCATTACTGGCTGCGAACTTGTGGCTGCGGTGAGTAGGGTGCTGCGGGTGATTTCTAAGGGACGGCATCAGGACGGGGATGTTGCGGCGGCCCTTGATCGGGCCAGGAGAGCCGGCTGCCAGGTGGTGCCGGACAAGAACGGGCACCGGTGGGGATGGGTGGTGTGCTGCTCGTGCGGAGCACGCCACGTCGTCTCAGGTACTCCGAAGAATCCCGGCAATGAGGCGAAGCGCGTTGACCGCTTCGTCAAGGACCACCAGCACTGAAAGGGTAGCCGCTGTGTCCGAATGGAGCTTCACCCTCCTGATCAATCAGCCCCTAACCCCCGAGCAGGCCGACGCCTTCGACCACTGCGACGCCTTCGCCGACGGCTCGGTCTCCTACACCCTCGGCCCCGACAACCCCGAGGCGTACCCGCACAGCCCGAGTGCCGAGACGTTGAGGCAGCTGTCATGCGATACCGAAGCCCCCACGCTGCTGGACGCCGTCGCACAGGTGGCACGCGACGTCCGACTCATCCCGGGCCTGCGGGCCGTGGGCGTGCGCTACGACGACATGGTGACCCTGGAAGAAGCCGCACAACGCTGCGGGCGCAGCCACCACGAACTCGTCGAACTCGCCAAGAACCGGCGGGGAACCGGCGGGTTCCCGCAGCCGGAGTCCGGAGGCGAGGGGACGGAGTTCTACTCCTGGCGCAAGATCTCCGCATACCTGACACACGCGGGCGACGCTCTCGCCGCGGCGCCCCGCGACCTCGTCGTCGCCGATCGCGCACTGCGTCTCGCCGAAGCGCTCGAAGGCGCGGACGTGTCGCCGGGCACGTTGCAGTCCCTCGGGCTGCCGCTCGCCTGACACGCACCCGCATGAGGGATGCGGCCGCGACAAAGGAGGAACAGAAGAACCAGACACAGAGGACGAAGGCAGATAGGGCACCCCGACACCCTCCCACCGACAAGACCTCCACACCCACCGAACTTACGAAAAGATCAGTAGTAGGCCGTGTTTGAAATGCTGGTATGAGCCTTGAACCCGGCATAACCTCACGGCATGGTGCAGAGCGAGGCTAGCGACGTCGACGGCTACCTGACAGAGGTTCCTGAGGAACGCAGGGCCGTGCTGACCGAGGTGCGGCAGCTGTGCCGGGCGGAGCTGGTGGGCTTCGACGAGGTCATGGCGTACGGGATGCCCGCATATGAGCGGGACGGCGCTTGCGAGATCGCGTTTGCCAGCCAGAAGCAGTACATCTCCTTCTATCTCATGCGCAGTGACGTCCGTGAGGCGTTCGAGGAGCGGCTGGCCGGGCAGGACATGGGTAAGGGATGTCTGCGGTTCCGCAGGCCGGAGAGCATCGACTTCGACTTGCTGCGGGATCTGCTCAAGGCCACCGCGGCCCGGCCCGGCAAGATCTGCTGACACTGCCAGGCGCCGGGGCGCCGTCTCGGACGAGTCAGCAACGTGGAACGATCTTGGAATGGCTCGTGGGGATCTCACGGACGAACAGTGGGAGCGCCTGGAGGCCGCTGCTGCCGCCGATACCGAAGATGGGGCGGCCGCCGAGGGACCGGCGGCAGGTCTTCGACGGGATCTGGTGGCGGGCCAGGACCGGCTCGCCATGGCGGGACATCCCCGAGCGGTATGGGCCGTGGGAAACCGCGTACTCGGTCTTCCGACGCTGGCAGATCGACGGGGCATGGACCCGCGTCCTGGAAAAACTCCAGGTCAAGGCCGATGCGGACGGTGTAATCGAGTGGGAGGTCTCCGTCGACTCGACGGTTTGCCGGGCTCACCAGCACGCCGCCGATGCCCGCAAAAAGGTGCGCACGATCCTGGCCGGACGCGCCCGGACTACCTGGCAGCGGAGCCGGACGACGATGCTTTGGGCCGCTCGCGCGGGGGCCTGACCACCAAGCTCCACCTGGCGGCGGACGCCTCGGGCATGTCCTGGCCGTCACAGTCACCGGCGGACAGCGCGGGGACGCCCCGCAGTTCACCCGCCTCATGGACCGGATCCGCGTCGCCCGGACCGGCGGCGGACGCCCGCGCACCCGGCCCTCTCGCGTGATCGCCGACCGGGCATACTCCTCCCACGCGATCCGTTCCTACCTGCGCCGTCCACCTTGCCGTTGAGGTGCGGGGATGCCGGCACCCGGTTGCCGGGCAGCTGCTTCTCGTAGCGGGTATGGCGCTTGTAGCGTTGCGATGCGGGCAGCCGGTTGAGACCCAGCCGCTTGAGGATGCGGTAGACGGCGGAGCAGGCGATGTCGATGTCGTGGTACCGCTGGAGGTACATCCGGATCTTCATCGGGCCGAAGTGGTAGTTCTGCCGCAGGTAGACGATCTTGTTCACGATGTCGGCGTCGGTGGCATTGGGACTGTGGTGCGGTGCGCTGGAACGGTCGCGCAGGCCTTCGATGCCCTGCTCCTGGTAGCGCCGCTGCCACTTGTAGAAGCAGTTGCGGCTGATCCCGTAGTACCGGCAGGTCAGCGAGACATTCCCAGTGACTTCCTCGGCGTGGCTCAGGACCGCCAGACGTTGCTGGGCCTGGCGATCCTGCTGCTGTTGCGGTGAAGGGGGCATGGCTAGCTCCGTCGTAGTCGGAGATCCATGTGTCACCAACGTCCGGCAGTTTTATATGGCTAGTTGTTCAGATTTAGCACGGTTTTGAGGAGAGCCACTCAGGTGGAGCTGCCGCGGTCGGACCCGGGTGGGGCGGGGTCAACGTTGCGGATCAGGAGGGCCGCTTGGACTCGATTGTCGAATTGGAGCTTGGCAAGCACGCGGCTGACGTGCATTTTGACTGTGGCTTCACTGGTGGACAGGGCGCGGGCGATGTCCGCGTTGGACATGCCCTGTCCTACGAGCTGCAGGACCTGCCGCTCGCGTGCGGTGAGTGTGTCCAGTCGTGCCCGCTCTTGGGCGGTCAGAGTCTGGTGCCGTTGCAGCAGCGTGTCGATGACGTGCCGGGTAACGGCAGGCGAGAGCGTGCTGTGGCCTTCGGCGACGTCGTGTACAGCGCGGATGATCTCCACCGGCGGGGTGTCCTTGAGGAGGAAGCCGGCCGCTCCGGCGCGTAGTGCCTCGGTCACGTATTCGTCGAGTTGGAAGGTCGTGAGGATCACGACGGCCGGTGGCCGGGCCATGGCGCGTAGGGCGCGGGTGGCGGTGATGCCGTCCACGTTCGGCATCCGAATGTCCACGAGGGCGATGTCGCAGGTGTGGGCATGGGCCTGTTCGGTCGCTGCATGGCCATCGGCGGCCTCGGCGACGACTTGGATGCCGGGGTCGCCCTCCAAGATGGTCCGCAGCCCATGACGTACGAGCGGCTCGTCATCGACGATCATCACTTTGATCACGAGACGGCTCCTGAGGATGGGCGTTGCGTTCTGGGTCAGGTGGGTAGGCGCGGTGGGGGATGGTGGCGTGGACGCGGAACGCGCCGTTGGCCTGCGCGGTGGTCTCGAAGGTGCCGCCCAGTACGCGGAGCCGCTCTGCCAGCCCCACCAGGCCGTATCCAGCCGAGGGCAGCCCGTCGCCGGGGCTCGCGGTGGGCGGACCATTGGCGATCACGATCTGCACGGCGTCGTGGTGGTCGCGCACGTCGGCTGTCACGGTGGCGCCGGGCGCGTGTTTGAGCGCGTTGGTGAGTGCCTCCTGGACCACGCGGTAGATGGCCACCTGGGTGGCCGAGGGTAGCGTGTTCACTGCGCCATGCAGCCGCAGGGTGATGTCCATGCCGAGATGACGGCAGTCGGCGACGAGCGCGTCGAGGTCGGCGGCGGTCGGGGTCGGTTGCAGGGGAGCTGTTCCCTCACTCTCGTTGCCGGTGAGGACGCCGAGGATGTCACGTAGTTCGGTCAGTGCCTGGGTGCCGGCGCGGCGGATGCGTTCCGCCTCCTGGCGAACCCAGTCGGCGCCGCAGTCAGCACTCATCTGGAGGGCTCCGGCGATGAGGACGACGTGGCTGACGCGGTGGGCGACAACGTCATGCAGTTCTCTTGCGATGCGGGTGCGCTCCTCCCCACGCGCACGCTCCTCAAGAAGGGCTTCGTGGCGCTCGTGGGTCACTGCCTGCTGTCGCATGGTGGCGATGAGTTGATGTCGGGTGGCCACATACAGGCCCATCAGCAGGGGAGTCGCCACAAAGGGCACCCCGTGGATGAGGTCCAGGCCGGTGCCACCCAGCTCGGAGGAGGCCGTCTGCGCGGCGAGGGCAACCAGTCCGAGCGTCAGGAGACGCAGCCATGACCGGTACATGCCACCTACGGTGTAGAGCATGACCACCACCGCGCCGGGGGCGTAACAGAGCACGTGCGAGGCGAGGACCACGCCCGTCACCGATCGCGGGAAGCGATGCCGCCACAGTACGAGCGCCCCTGTCGATCCGGCCGCGACAGCCGCCCAGTGGGGCTTGCCCGTCAACAGTCCGCTCGTCGGCAGCACCAGGGAATCCCCAATGCCGTACGCCACTGCGGCCAATGCCACGGCGGCGTCCACGGCGGACGGGCGCCACCGACGTCGCCGCGTTTCACTGCTCGAAAATCGGAACGAAGCCACGAGAGTAATGAGAAACCACCAAAAGTTACCCATCCATGGTATCCCCGTGGTGTTTCACCGCTTCTTCTCCCGACCAGGAGCCACATCGCGCGTTCGCTCTTCGCTGCAGGCCACCGCGATGGGGCAGGGGCGAGAGACAGGCCCCTGGACCGGTGCTCAGGGAACCGACTCGTTGTACGTCGAGAGGCACTGGCCAGCCACGGTGTCGCGAGGCCGCCGGCCATGCCGACCGTCCGCGGCACACAAGACGGGCCCGTCACTTTCAGAGCGCTCATGGGCATGGCGGACAGCCGACTTTCGTCGGCCAGGCGTCCTGACGAAAGGCTGTCGCATTACCCCCCTGTACGTGGTGCTGTTGCTTACCAGGTCAATAAGGTCCGCCCCGGAGGCGTAGCAGCGGAAGATCGCTCGGCCCAGCGCAGTACCGTCATCGACGGCGCGGGCGGGACGTGTCACCTGACGGTCGACCGGCCACCTCGGTGGATCTCAAGAAGGAGACCGGGGCCCTTGAAGGACCCGGTAGGAAGGGCTGTGATTGCCATGCTGCCCGTCATCGTCGCGACGCAGCACCCACGTGCTGTCACATGGTCGCGACACTCCCTCGGCGTCCGCCCCGCACGGTCCGCCCGCCACCTCGTCCGTCAGTGGCTGACCCGTCACGCGTGCGCTGAACACGTCATCGAGGCAGCCGAGCTCGTCGTCGCCGAGTTGGTCGCCAACGCCGTCCAGCACGGCGGCTACCCCACCGCACTCACTCTGGACATCGACCACCCCACCCTCCATGCCGAAGGAGTACTGCTGATTTGCGTGCATGACCCCGGCGTGGAGGAACCCATCGCCCCTGGGCTGAACACCCAGTCGCTGTGCGGGTTTCACGAGTGCGGTCGTGGCCTCTCGATCGTCGCTGCGTTGAGCCAGGCATGGGGAGTGGTCCGTCACCAGGACCGGCACAAGCACGTGTGGTGCGAACTGCCCGTCCCACAGGGCCGTGTCAGCGCCCCTGCCTGACCTGCCCCATGGTGCGCGGTGGCAGGGCCTCAACCTCGCGAAACGGTGCGCAGTCGACACATTCCAGGAGGGGAGTGTCGAAGCGATACCGCACCGGCGAAAGCGACTTTTACGTCCGTGTGAACGGGCAACTGCTTATCTGTGCAAGAAACGGTGGTGATCACCCAGCGAATCACCGCCGGCCGAGCCCCGCCCTTCGCCATGAAGGATGCGCCCGGCACACGGCACACGAGTCATGCAGCACGCTCTCCGCGACCGCACCGCACTTCCTTGACAGTGCGCCGAACAGTGCCGTGGCGGTGCTGTACCAGTCGCCTTGAGCGGCCCGTTGAGGACGAGGAGACAGCCAGAAATGTCGGATCATCAGCGGGTAGCCGGGCACACGCCGAAGCCCCCGCACCACGTTGACGTCTTACGCGTTCCGGACGCTCCCGCCGCGCCTGCCCCCGCGCAGCGACCAAACCCGCCATCCGGATCCGCCGTCCCGCCGTGGCGTCCAACGCTCCCAGCCAGCGAGGTTGTTGATGTCATTTCTCGATTCGCTCACCTCGGGCGTCGACAGCGCCGTCAACGGCGTTGTCGAACCCCTGTCCACCCGCCTGTCCGACATCGTCTTCGCGGAAGTCAGCCTCTTCGGGGTTTCCTTTCCCTGGATCGTCGCCTGGCTCGTCGTCGCAGGCGCCGTTTTCACCATCTGGTTCAAGGGCGTGCAGATACGCCGGGCCCGCCTGGCCGTCGACTTGGTACGCGGCAAGCACAGCAGGAGCGACGCCCCGGGTGAAGTCACCCACTTCCAGGCACTGACCGCCGCCGTCTCCGGCACAGTCGGGCTGGGCAACATCGCCGGCGTCGCCGTCGCGGTGACCATCGGCGGCCCCGGCGCAACTTTCTGGATGATCCTGTGCGGCCTACTGGGGATGGCCACGAAGTTCGTGGAGTGCACACTCGGAGTCAAGTACCGCCAGTGCCACGCGGACGGCACCGTCTCCGGCGGCCCGATGCACTACCTGCGCACCGGTCTGGCCGAGCGCGGCATGGCGGGCCTGGGCAAGGTGTTGGCCGTCCTGGCCTCCGTGGCCCTGCTCTTCTTCGGCTTGTTCGGCGGCAACCTCTTCCAAGCCAACCAGAGCTTCGCCCAACTGCAGTCGGTCACCGGCGGCGACGACGGCCTGCTGGGCTCCTCGACAGGAGCTCTGGCATTCGGCATGATCTTGGCCGGGCTGACCGGGCTCGTACTGTTCGGCGGTATCCGCTCGATCGCAAAGGTCACCAGCCGCCTCGTACCCGTCATGGCCGGGATCTACATCGCGGCCTGCACCGTCGTCCTCCTGGTCAACATCCAGACCCTGCCCAGCGCCGTGGGCACCATCATCCACGGGGCGTTCTCCCCCGAGGGCGTAGCCGGCGGCCTCGTCGGCGCACTGATCATCGGGTTCCAACGAGCCGCATTCTCCAACGAGGCAGGCCTCGGCTCCGCCCCCATCGCCCACTCGGCCGTCAAAACCCGCCACCCCGTCACCGAAGGTCTGGTCGCCCTACTGGAGCCGTTCATCGACACCGTCGTGGTCTGCACCATGACCGCGTTGACCATCGTCATCGCCTCCACCCCCAGCTGGAACCAAGCCCGCGCCACCGCAACCCAGACCGGAACAGCCCCCGAAGGCGTGACCATCACCTCCGACGCCTTCGCCACCGTACTGCCCTGGTTTCCCTACCTCTTGACCATCGCGGTACTCCTGTTCGCCTTCTCCACCATCATCACCTGGGGTTACTACGGCCTCAAAGCATGGACATACCTCGTCGGACGCAACCGCACCACCGAGACCATCTACAAACTGCTCTTCACCGTGTTCGTCGCCCTCGGACCCGTTCTCTCCCTCAGTGCCTTGATCAGCATGGCCGACGCAGTGCTCTTCCTCCTGGCCGTCATCAACATCACCGGCCTCTACCTGCTAGCCCCCATCGTGAAGAAGGAACTCAACTCCTTCCTTGTCCACATACACACCGGAACAGCGCACCGCCCCGCGGATCCCTCCCCGGCCTCCGACATCTGACCCGGGAAGGCGCCGAGGTCCCGAGCCCCCACACAAAGCCATCACCGGTCGGAAAACACCACAACCCGAGCGACCACGCGATTCCGCCCCGCACAAGCCGCCCGGAGCGGGACACTGCGGGCGCAAGGAAAACCATGAGAATTCTGTTCGCTCACAACGACAGCGTCTCGGCTCAAGCAGTCACCAGCGAACTGCGTCGAAGTGCCATGGCCGTCGACTTCGCTCACCGCAGTGACGAGGCCGAACGGCTGAGCATCTGCAACGACTACGACGTCGTCATCATCGATCAGGACCTGCCAACGATCGGGGGCTACGAACTGTGTCGCAGCGTCGCTGGACGACAAGTTCCGCCGCACATAATGCTGCTGACCGCCAACCGGGTGGAGGACAGGGTCCGAGGGCTGTGCTCAGGCGCCGACGACTGCCTGTCCAAGCCCTTCGCCTCCGTCGAACTCGTCGCCCGCATCCGAGCGCTCAGCCGACGCCGCCGAACTGCGGCCCCCCTGATCCTGCGCCACCAAGGAATCGCCCTGGACCAAGCACGCCGTGAGGTTCGCGTCCACGAGCGACTGGTCAAACTGACCCCCAAGGAGTTCGCCGTGCTGCGACTTCTCATGGAAGCCAAGGGCCAGCCGGTACCCCACGAGGACCTGTTGGCCGATATCTGGGACACCCACATGAACTCGCGCACCAACACCGTCCGTACCACCGTCAGTAGGCTGCGCCGCAAGCTCGGCTGCCCCGAAGTGATCTGCGTGGACAACGGCAAGGGATACCGCCTGGGCCAACGCACGGCCCCAACCTCCGTCGAACCCCGCATCGAGGACCGACGTCGCCGCAGTGAGCCGGTGCCACCCCGTGCCGCACAAGATGCGCCCGCCTCGGCCGAGCGACCACGGCCTCAGCCGTGAGGGCCGAGCACGAGGAAACGTCCTCGCGCACGCTCCTCGCCGAGCGAGCAGCGGCATCCAACCGTCGACGAGGCATCACGCCTGGTCTGGCACACGTCGCCGCTTCCCACCGGGCAGCGTTGACCACCCCGATCTTGAGGATTTCCGGATGGACGTCAACCGCGATGCTTCACAGTGGTCAAGGTTCCGGCCCCTGCCTCCGCCAGCCTCAGCGGCCGGCACTCCACAGGGCAGTGCCCCCGCACACCCGACGGTGACCTCGAAGGTCCTGTGGAAAGCCCCGTCAGGGAAGGCGACACCACCCGCCGTCGCCGCAGCGCAGCACGCGACGACATCGCCGGCTGCGGATGCGGGAGTTGACGCCTCTCACATCGCTTTCGACATCCCCGGTCCCCAGCCCCCGGGCCGTCCGGTCCGCCGGCGTACTCCGCGGATGGATCCGACCCTCCACGAGAACCGTGCCGTGGCTCTGCCTGGCTGGGTCGCCCTGATGATCCTGCTGGCAGGTACCGTCACCATGGTCGCGATTCTCGGGTCGACCGGCAGGATCCCGTACTGGGACGCCTTGCCGGACATCCGAAGCCCCGCTGTCAGGGCGGGCAGTCCGGGCGCTCCTACCGCGGGCATGCTCGCGGTGTTCGTCGTCGCCAGCCTGCTCGTGCTCCTCAGCGTCACTGGGCTGCTCATCAACTCCAGCGGCCAGGCCCGCATTCTCACCAGGTGGGGCCGCTATCGGGGCACCGTGCGACGCACCGGGCTGCTGTGGGTCAACCCACTGCTGCGCCGCCGTCGGGTCGACGTCGGACTGCGCCACTGGCGCAGCGAGAACGTCGACGTCGTGGACCGCACCGGATTGCCCATCGTGGTGAAGTTGCTGCTCGTCTGGCGGGTCAAGGACACCGCTCGCGCCCACTTCACCGTGGCCGACCACGAGAGCTATCTGCGCGAGCAGGTCCACGCTGCCCTCACCCGAACTGCCAGCGCCTTGCCGTGCGACAGCAACGGCGTGCCCGGTCCGGCGCTGCGCGACGGCGACTGGTTCGGCGACGAACTGACCCGTTGGCTGGCGCCCCAGGTCGCCCCGGTCGGCCTGGAAGTTTTCTCGGTCCAGCCACTGGCTCTCGACTACGCACCCGAGGTGGCCGAGAGCATGCGCCGCCGGCAACTCGCAGATCTGGAAGCGAGTTTGCGCACCGTGGTCCTCGACGACGCCATCGAGACCGCCACCCTCGCCGTGCAGCGCCTTGAACACACCACCGCGCAGGAGTTGGACAGCACCGCCCGCAACGCTCTGATGGAGCACCTGCTGGTCGCCTTCCTGGCACCGACCGCCGCTGTCCGGACGGGTGCGTCATTCGGCACCTGGACGGGGTCATATCCCCCGATTGCTGGTCCCACCAAAGCGGCCACGAGTTCGGTGCCCGCTTCAGCAGGTCGGCCTGAGAACGAGGAGAGGTAATCCGCATGACCACACCCGCCCACTCGACGTTGATTCGCTTCGAGGAAGCTCGACGGGGAAGTGACCAGCAGGCAGCCTCGGTGACTGCCGACTGTCGATGCGCTCACTGCGTCGTCGCGAGTGCCTCGCCTCGCCGGCTGCCCAAGGCCGGCAACAACGGGATACGGCCCGTCGTACGGCGGACGTTCCTAGCCGCCACGTGCCTCGCGGGAGTTGGCGTAGTCAGCGTTGGCCCTGGTGCGGAAGTCGCCAACGCCCGGTCCGCACCCAGCAAGTCAGGGTGGGACGGTACGAGATACTGGTTCAAGAACAACAGCGGCGAGTGGCGATGGACCAGCCACTACAGCATCTACAAAGCCCGCACCGGAAGCGCCAGCAAACAGGCACCACCGAAGGAAGCCGGCAGTACCCCCGGGATCCGGCAAGGATGGGACGGATCGCGATACTGGTTCAAGAACACCAAGGGCCAGTGGCGATGGACCAGCCACCACAGCATCTACAAAGCCCGTACCAAGGGGCACGGCAATGACACCGGCACAGGACGCGGCACTGCCCCAGCCCCGCCGCGTGCAGCGGGGAACAGCCGCCACGAGACTGCCATTGGCTATGCGCTTGCCCAGGTCGGCAAACCATACGTCTGGGGAGGTAACGGGCCCAACAGCTTCGACTGCTCCGGGCTGGTGCAGCAGGCGTACCGGCGAGCCGGCATCCAGTTGCCCCGCGTGGCCGCCGACCAGTACGCCGCCACGACCCGGATCACCCCGGGTCAGCTGCGCCGCGGTGACCTGATCTTCTGGTCCAACAGCGGTCGGGCGTCAGGCATTAACCACGTTGCGATCTACCTGGGTGGCGGCACGTACGTCGAGGCCCCAAAGCCGGGCGTGAATGTCCGGACGGCCACGCTGCGCAGCGGCTACTACCCCACTCACTTCGGCCGCCCATAGTCACTGCTGAGCCTCATTTTCGTCGTCGACGGCCCGTCCGGTGGTGCTGTCCCGTGGCGGTGGAGGAGGCGGGACTGACTCCGGAGGGACGTCTGCAGCGGCAGAAGCTGCGGTTGCAGGCAGCCGAACGGTTCGAAGAGGGCGTTCCCCAGGCAGCAATGGCGCGGCGATTGGCCGAGGTTGTCCCTGTCTCGGGAAGCGGGGTCTACCGGACCCCGGGTACGCCCTCCCCCTCCGCTGCCAGTGCTGGGCACCTTTGCCGGGTGGTTTTCTGGAGACCGGCACACTCCTTGCACCCGTCTCACGAGGGATCACCTGTCCAAGCCCCTGATCGTCGTCACCGGTGCCAGTTCCGGCATCGGTGCGGCCACCGCCCGCTTCCTCTCCGCCCAACGGCACGCGCTGCTCCGTAGGAGTCGTCGGGGTCGTTCAGGACCCCGAAGGACTCTGTCGCCCGATTTCACGTTGAGCTCTGATTCGATCACCGTCACCTGGACGTTCTCCACCGCAGCCAGCCGGTTTCGGCAGGTCGGCCGAATCGGGCGACAGAGTCCCGAAGTGCTTCAAAATGGCTTCACAGCTTCTCGGCGTCGTGCCCGTCGGCGCCACCTTGCCCCCTGGCAATCAGCGCGGAGGTGGACCCTTCGGCACCCACTCGGTCACGGGCTGTCGGTAACGGCCAGCACCGCGGCCGTCGAGGCCGGCACCCTGCGGGCTGACGCACCGGCCGCCACAGCGCTGTCGGTGACGGCGCAGCCGACGGTTGCCGTGGGCGCTAGCTGTTGGCGCAGGTGTTGCCGGAGGCAGGATTGAGGAGGCCGGGGGCGCTGAGAGTGCTTCCACAGATGGTGATCGGCTCGTTGATGGGCACCTGGAGTACATTGCCGGACAGGTAGCCCGGGGAGTTGGTTGCAGCCCCGCCAGCCCCTGCGTCAGCCAAGGCGATACCGGCCGCGCCGATCAGTGCCATCCCAGTTGCTGCGGAAACTACGAGGGTTCTGGCGATACGCGACATGCTCTTTGGTCCTTTCGATCTCTAATCCTGATCAACGTTCAGTTGTCCGACTTGTCGCGTGGTACTGCCCGGACAGCCGAACGATCGGCTGGTCCACCGCTTGCGGCCCTTTCCGGGCGGGTCCAGGCTCATCACCGCGAGGTAGACGCATTTCAACGCGGCGGCTTCGGGCGGGAGCGGCCGCGAGCCCGAACGGCCGTGCGGATGCGGGCATTGACGGACTTGATCGCACCGTGACACACGCCAGCCCCATGACCTGCAACTTCAAGTTGAAGCGAGCTCAATGAGGTTTCTTCTGGCTGGCCGCACTCGGTGCGCTCGCCGTCGTCATGGAGGTGTCCACGCTGTACGTGCTGCGCAACGAATCCGTCTTGCAGTCGATCGGACGGTTGGTCATGTTCGTCGGCGTGATCGGCGTGATCGGCGTGATCGGCGTGATCGGCGTGCTGGTCCGGGCTGAGCGGCTGGTCAGTTCTTGAGCGCTTCCGCAATGATCAGCTCAACAGCCTCGGCCACCCGGTCGCTGTGCGTGCGGTGGATGACGATGCACATCCGAATGGTCTGGCGGCCCTCCACCACGGTGCTGGACAGCAGCACACGCCCTGTTGCGTTGACGCGGTCGAGCAGCCGGCGGGTCGCCTCGTCCGCCTCGGCCACGGCGGTGGCACTGCTGTCGCGTGGCCGGATCCGGAATACCACCGTACTGAGATCCGGACGCCAGGGCAGTTCCACTGACGGGATGCAGGCCAGCTTGTCGTAAACCTGCTCGGCGAGGTCGAGCTTCTCGTCCAAAGCACAACGGAAGGCAGAAACACCGTGCAGGTGCAGAGGTAGCCATACGCGCAGCCCGCGGACCTCATGAGTGAGTTCAGGACCCAGGTGCGCGTAATTTGGCAGGCCATCGGAAGAGCCAACGTCTTGGAGGTAGTCACCCGTTCCCTCGTGTGCAGCGAAGAGCCTGGCCGGATCCCGGACGACGAGGGCGCCCGTACCGAATGGCAGGAACAGCGTCTTGTGGGGGTCCAGGGCCACCGAGTCGGCCTGTTCCATTCCCGCAAGTCGCCGCCGTCCGCGCTCGGTGAGTCCGAAGAACCCGCCGTACGCCGCATCCACGTGGAACCAGAGACTCTCCTGCTGAGCCAGGCTTGCCATGGCAGAAAGCGGATCGACGGTGCCGGTGTGGGTGGTGCCGGCTGAACCGATCAACAGGAAGGGGCGCAGTCCCGCGGCACGATCACTTCGGATCATGGCTGCCGCAGCCTCGACATCCATCCGGAGGTCGTCGGTGCACGGCACGACGCGGATGTTCCGCTCCCGGATTCCGGCCAGCCGTGCCGCCTTTGTCAGCGAGTGATTTGCGAACGGGGTGACATAGACCGTTCCGGCCCCGAAGTCCTCACCGAGATGGGTGTGGCGGGCGGTCACCAGGGCGGAGAAGTTGGCCATGGACCCGCCGGTGGTGAGCAGGCCGCTGCTCCCGGGCGGAAGGCCGCTGACGTCCTGGGCTATCCACCGCAGCACGCTCTCTTCCAGCGCAACCAACGCTGGTGCGGTGAAGGCCATGCTGCCGTAGCGGTTGACGCCCAAGGTGTAGAACTCGGCGAGCGCTGAGGTGTAGAGACCACCGCCTGGAACATAGGCAAGGTAGCCGGGACCTGCGGTCTCCAGCGCGCAATCCGCGGCAAGACCGAGCCGGCCGAGCAGCTCCTCCAGGTTGCCCGCCTGCTCCGGCGGTGCTGCGAGAAAGTCCGCTACGAGGTCGGCTGTCGCCGCCGGCCCGACGGGATTGCTTGTCGGACGATCCGTCAGTTCCGTTATGAACTTCATGACGTGATCCAGAACGAGACCGCCCATCTCTGCCATGGTTGCGCGGTCCGGCTCCAGAGGGAAGTGGAGGCTCACGAAAAACACCCTACGGGACTTCTCTCGAAAGCGGCAGGTAGTCCAGAGGTTTGCTTAGAGTCCGAGTTCCCCCCTCTGCGCACATGACGCCATATCAAGTACATTCATTCCGGAGTCAACAGCAACACCTGTTGGCGGCATCACGCCTGTCCATGCGGTGACCGAGAGGTCAATTGGCCTAGACATCAAGAGTCATTGACCCTAGGTAGTCGCGTGGTCACCTTCAGCCCAATTGCCGTGACGTTAGACCCCCTTCGGGTCGGATCGCGCCTTGGGCGACTCCCCGACGAGCGCAGACGGAGAGCGAATGATGACGGAACCCATTGATTACCTGGTGATTGGCGCTGGACCCGCTGGTCTTCAACTCGGGTATTTCCTTGAGAAGACCGGACGCGACTACCTCGTACTTGAGGCCGAAGACGTGCCCGGAGCCTACTTCCGGAGGTTTCCCCGGCACCGCCAGTTGATCTCCATCAACAAGCCGCACACGGGCTGGAGTGACTCCGAACTCAACCTGCGTATGGACTGGAACTCACTGCTCAGTGACGACCCCGAGCTGCGCTTCACCCGGTACAGCGAGGAATACTTCCCGAACGCGGACCTGCTCGTCGACTACTTCGCCGACTTCGCGGCGCAGACCGGGGTCCGGATCCAGTACGGCATCCGCGTCACCGGGATCACTCGCGACGGCCACTTCCACGTGTCCACGCAGGACGGCACGACGTTCCAGGCCAGGCGGGTCGTGGTCGCGACCGGGCTCGCCCTGCCCTATGTGCCGGACATCCCAGGAATCGAACTGGCGGAGTCCTACAACGACGTGTCGGTGGACCCGCATGAGTTCAACGACCAGCGCGTCCTCATCATCGGCAAGGGAAATTCGGCCTTCGAGACAGCCGACAACCTCATCGCGCACGCCGCCATCATCCATGTCCTCGGCCCCAAGCCGCTGACCTTCGCCTGGCGCACCCACTTCGCGGGTGATCTGCGGGCAGTGAACAACAACTTCCTCGACACCTACCAACTCAAGTCCCAGAACCTCGTGATGGACGCGACGATCGACCGGATCGAGCGGCATGGTGCCGAATTCCATGTCACCCAGCGCTATCTCCGGCGGCCCAAGGTTATGACCCATGTCTACGACCGGGTCATCGTGTGCACCGGCTTCAAGATGGACACGACAATCTTCACCGACAGTGCCCGTCCGCGGCTCGCCCTCAACGACCGGTTCGCGGAGATCACTCCCGCGTGGGAGTCGACAACCGTACCCGACCTGTTCTTCGCCGGGACCATCACCCAAGTACTCGACCGCAGGAAATACACGAGCAGTGTCCTGCACGGCTTCCGCTACTCCACCCGTGCGTTGCACCGTTTCCTGGAGCAGCGCTACGAGGGGCTTACCTGGCCAGGCCAGGACCTGCCGGCAGACGCAAGCGCCGTGGCGGACGCCGTGCTCGCGCGGATAAACCGCAGCTCCGGACTGTGGAATCAGTTCGGTTTCCTCGGCGACGTCCTTGTCCTGCATGACGACGGCACCTCGCGTCTGCGGGAAGAGGTGCCCGTCGAGCTCGCGCACCGCCCCGAATTCGGTGCGGGCCAGGACTACCTCATCTTCAATGTGGAGTACGGCTCCGGATACCCGGAGATCGACCCGTTCGACATCGCAGCCGGCCGGGAGTGGGAGGACGATCCGGCGAATGAGTCCCTCTATATGCATCCGGTCGTGCGCCGCTACCGCGCGGGCGAGCTGGTCTCGGTGACACACCTGCCGGAACATGCGTACAACAAATGGACCGACCCGGAGAAGTACCACGAGCCGGTGCGTGCCATAGTCGCCGAGATGTTGCCGGCAGGGGTCCGATGAAGAAGGGCTCGGCGTTCGCCGGTTCGACGGGCAGACAGTCCGGGCGTCGCGCACCTACCGGCCGAGAGTTCGAACATCCGGTGGCCTTCTGGGCGGGCGCGCTGGCCTGTACCGCCGGGGTGCTGCTGCATTTTCCGATGTACCTGCACGCGAGTGACATGGGCTACAAGCTCGTCGGGATGCCGGCGGACCCGGCGATGATCACCGGCATGGTGCTGATCGCCGGCGGGCTGCTCGCCTCGCTGTACGGGCTCGTTCCCCGGCGCAGCAGGGAGCTCCAGTGCTCATCGGGCCGCATCCAGGTCCGGGCGATGGACGATGCGCCGATTCGGCCCGCGCATATCGCACTGGTCATCGTCCTGGTGATCGCGGTGACGATCGACGTGATGAAGCCGACCTCGCTGGCTTTTGTGGCTCCGGGCTTCGCCGAGGAATACGGGCTGAAGTCGCCCGCCAATCCGCAAGGAACCATCCCAGTCTCATGGTTGCCGCTGGCCGGCATCACCGGAACCGTCATCGGCTCGTGGATCTGGGGCGTGCTCGGCGACCGGATCGGGCGCCGCGCCTCACTCATCTTCGCCGGGATGATCTTCGTCGCCACCAGCATCTGCGGCGCCATGCCCGGCTTCACCTGGAACCTGGTGATGTGCCTGCTCATGGGCATCGGCGCGGGCGGCATGCTGCCAATCACCTTTGCTCTGATAGCCGAGACCATCCCGGCCCGGCACCGGGGCTGGCTGATGGTGCTCATTGGCGGAAACATCGCCGGGGCGTACGTCATCACGAGCTGGCTGGCAGGATGGCTGATCCCCACGTACAGCTGGCGCATCCTGTGGCTGATCGGCTTGCCGACCGGGCTGATCTTCATCGCACTGAACCGTTGGATCCCTGAGTCGCCCCGCTTCCTGCTTGCCCGTGGGCGGACCGAGGAGGCCGAGGCCGTCATGGCCCGCTATGGCGCCGCGGTGCAGGAGACCGAGCCGGAGGAGGCCGAGGCGCGCCTACCTCTCAAGCAGGCCGGCTACCGCACGCTGTTCCGCCGTCCGCTGCTGGGATCAACCGTCGGGATCACCATCCTCGGCATCGGCGTCGGGCTGATGACCTACGGATTCCAGCAGTGGGTGCCGACCAACCTGCAACACCTCGGCTACTCAACGGGTAAATCAAACTACGTCGTACGCAATGCCGCCCTGCTGGGCCTGCCGTTCACCGTGCTGACGGCATGGATGTACGGAGTCTGGGGAAGCCGCAAGACCATCGTCACGGTGAGTGGGGTCACCGTGGTCCCCCTGCTGGGGTTCGTGGTCGGCGGCGATGCACTGGCCGACCGGCAACTGCTGCTCTCTCTACTGCTGGTGGTGCCGCTGGCCGGGGTCAGTTCGCTGGCGGCCGTGGTGACCGGTTACGCGGCCGAGGTGTACCCGACCCTGCTCCGCTCGCGAGGCACCGGCCTGGCCGCCGCGATGACCAAAGCAGGCGGCGTCGTCATCCTTGCCCTCACCGTCGCCGCTGCCACCGTCCCCTCCATCGCCACCACCGCGCTGATCGGTGCGGTTCCCCTGCTGCTGGCGGCGCTGGTGTTCGCCTGGGGATGCCCGGAGACCAAACAGCGCTCCCTTGAGGAGATCAGCCAGGATCTGACGGTCGCCAATACATAGGCCGAGCGGGAGAGGGAGAGGACGGGTGATACGGCACATGCAGCCTAGTAGATCGTTGCGGCTAAGTATGGCTCTGGTTCGTGGAGTTGACGGTCGGGCAGTCTCCCCTCGTCGCTTCACTTCGGCCGGGCGGGGGTGCCATGTCGTCACAGAAGAAGTATCCGGTTGCCTTGAGTGCTGAGGATCGTCAGGCGTTGGTGCGGTTGACCACGGCGGGAGTCCGTAGCGCGTCGATGATCAGGCGGGCGCGGGTGTTGCTCGCGCTGGATACGTCGGTTGGAGAGGTCGATCCGCGGGCGGCGGTCGAGGTCGTAGAAGATGACTCCGTCGATCACGCCGAGGGCGAGGTCGGCGAGGAGCTGACGGAACTCGGGCCGTAGGACAACCCAGTCGATGGTGCCGTGGGGCTTGGTGACCTTGCGCTTCTTGAACGCGGAGGTGTCCTTCTCCCGGTAGATCTTGGCGAACGGACCCCAGCCGAGGCGGGTTCGGCTGTCTTCGGCGTCCTCGAGCTGGCGGTCGACGCCGGCCTCCAGGCCGAAGCGGTCGGAGGAGATGGGGAGGTAGGCGCCGGGTCGCTTCGGTAGGTACGACGCCAAGTGGTCGTAGAGGTTCAGGGTGACCTGTCCGCCGTGGGCGTGCGCGGGGACTTCGAAGTCCTCCCAGGCAGTGGTGAGGGTGTCAACAATCGACCCGTATAGCGGCTGTGCGAATCTTGCCCCCTGCGAGGTTCTGAGGAAAGCGGTATCGGTCGGGCGGACGTTACTGACTTCGGCTGGTC
>NZ_NNBP01000033.1 GCF_002803155.1 Streptomyces sp. CB02959 | reverse complement strand
AGGACTCATGAACGATCGAGGCTAGTACGAGTAGAACCCCGACCCGGACTTCCGCCCCAGCCGCCCCGCGTCCACCATCCTCTGCAGCAGCGGGGGAGCGGCGTACAGCGGCTCCTTGTACTCGAAGTACATGGTGGCAGCTGGACCGATCCGATCCTTGTCCTATGGATTCAGGTTGAATTTCTTGACAAGAGGAGCAAGCAGGGTGGCCCGAAGAACGATGCCAGGTTCGTCCTTTGGGATGTCAGGGGCCCCGCTGGCAACACCCGTAAAGGATTGTCAGTGGAGAAGGTATGTGTGCTATTTGATGCGGCCGGGAATATCTCCTACATTGGACCTCTGGACACGGGTGAAGGCCCCCAGGGGCGACGAAGAGCTCTGGGTGAGCTTTTGTCGTGCGGTCGCCGAAACCTTCAGGTTGGAAAATTATATGACATGGGATCGGGCATTGCATTGTGCGAAGGGCGCGAATACGGGAACTGCATCGAAGGGTCCAGGGGAAGGTGAGTGCGGGAGTGATTGGGTGGAGAAGTTCCTCGAAGAGAGTCCCGTCCTGTTGGAGGCTGAAGCCATGCGAGTCCGGAAGCTCTTGGAGTACATGGGGCGGTGAGATGGGAGGCGTCCCCAGTCGATCGATGTGCTGGGGACGCCTTTTGCCTACACGGCTATTTCTTCAGAGGTCTTCCAGTGCGGAGCGAGGCGTGCCTTCACGAGCTTGGACCGGTCGAACTCCGATGGGGGGAGAGGTGGTTGCACTGTGATGGAATGCAGATAGCGTTTGAGGATCGCGCGCTTCTGAAGCAGTGAACCCGCTGTCCAATTAGTGAGGAGCTCCTCGAGAGTGACACTCGTCGGAGGGGCGCCCTCCAGGCCGGCAATCGATTCCCTGAAACTGGAGATTTTTCGATTGAGGGCTGACAGCATGGTGAAGTAGTCTTCCTCGGTCAAATCGACCTCGTGCAATGAGTCCTCGGACCACCGATGGATGAGTTCGCCCTTCCGGGCGAGTTCCTGATCCAATCGTGCCTGCAAGTTTGTGATTGCGCCATCGGATTGATCCGCCCCGATCTTCGATGCCTGAAGCTGCCTGTGTAGGAAGGTGCTCATAGCCTCCTCGACTGCCGAGTTAGCGGTGGGTGCCGCGATTGCTGTTCCGCCGCAGCCGCCTCGATCGGATGGTGGGCATGTGTAGTTGCGGATTATTTTCCCTGACTTGCGTTGCTTGTACTTGTGTCCGACGAGTCCGCGCTGGCATTTGTGACAGCGAAGGATTCCCGATAGTAGGTATTTGTTAACTGGTGCGGAGCCTGATCCGTCGGGTTTGATGCCTGCCTTCTGGCGGCGGTGCTGCCATTCGAACTGGACCCGTGACCAGAGCTTGGGCGTGACGATGGGCTCCCATGTCCCCAGCAGCGGGCGTCCTTCGTCGTCGAAGAGAACCTGGGACCAGCCGTCCCCGGCCGTGGCAGCTCGTACTCGGTGCCTGCCGGCGTAGGAGACCATGCCCGCATAGCGTGGATTACGCAGCATCTTGGCGACCATCGTGGACGACCACGTGCGGGCGGCAGGAGGCTCGATCCCCTCGGAGTTGAACGCCTTGGCGATGCTGTAAGCCGATTCACCCGACAGGAAGTCCTGGAAGATCCGGACGACGACGCTGGCCTCCTCTGGGACAAGCCGCCCCTTGTTCTCGCCCTTGCGGACCCAGCCGTAGGCAATGCGGCCCTGGGCGAGTCCGTTCTGCGCGGCGGAGAGGTGCTGGCGGGCGACGCGGCGGGCGGTGTCCTCGGAGGACTTCAGCGCCATCACGCACATCATGCGGGCCATATGACGATCGCTGTCGTTGATGAGATTCATGCGGCCGCCGGTGGCGCCGGTGACGGGATGCTTGACGTACTCGACGATGTCGATGAGATCTTCGAGGTCCCGCGGCTGTCGGACGAGCCGGTCGAGGTCGTAGAAGATGACTCCGTCGATGACGCCGTGTGCGAGGTCGGCGAGGAGTCGGCGAAACTCTGGTCGCAGGACGATCCAGTCGATGGAACCATCCGGCTTGATGACCTTGCGCTTTTTGAACGCCGAGGTGTCGTTCTCCCGGTAGATCTTCGAGAAGGGGCCCCAGCGCAGGCGGGTGCAGCTGTCTTCGGCATCTTCGAGCTGTCGGTCGACGCCGGCTTCGAGGCCGAAGCGGTCGGAGGAGATGCGGAGGTAGGCGCCTGGGCGCTTCGGGGCGTACGCGGCAAGGTGGTCGTGGAGGTTGAGGGTGACCTGGCCTCCGCGGGCGTGTGCGGGGACGTCGAAGTCCTCCCAGACGGCTGGGACTGCGGCTGGGGTGGTGGACACGGTGTCGGCTCCTTGGCTCGTCGGCTCCGATACCGGGTACTTTCCGTCGCACTCAGGGGTTTGGGGGTGCCGTGGATCCGCTGTAGGGTCCGCGCCCGCCGGTGTGGATACTGATCACCATGCGCATCGACTTTGATCCCGCTGACATGTCCCGCAACGAGTTCTACAAGCTGTTGACCGCGACGGTGGTGCCGCGACCGATCGCCTGGGTGTCGACCTACGATCCATATAGTGATTCAGCGAACCTTGCCCCGCATTCCTTCTTCAGTATCGCCAGTGTGAAGCCGCCCGTGGTGCAGTTCAGTTCCGTCGGCCGTAAGGACACCCTGCGGAACATCGAGGCCACCGGCGAATTCGTCGTCAACTTCACGTCGGAGGAGCTTTTCGAGCAGGTCAATGACACGGCTACGGACTTTCCGCATGGGGTGAGTGAATTCGAGGCGGCCGCCATCGAATCCGAGCCGAGCCTCCGGGTGAAGCCGCCGCGGGTTGCCGCCTCGCCGGTGGCATTGGAGTGCGAACTGCACAGCACGCTGCGGATCGGCGACGGGACCGTGGTGTTCGGGCGCGTCGTGCATGCCGTGGTCTCGGAGGATGTGCTGGTCGACGGGCACCCGGAGATCAGCAAGCTGCACCCGCTGTCGCGGTTGGGGAAAAACGAGTGGGGGACGGTCAGCGGCGTTCGCGACCTCGCGCGTATCCGCCACGAGGACTGGCAGGGGCCTGCGGCCGACCGTTAGTCGAGACCCGCCCGCCGGGCCCGCCGGTAGGGAGCAATCGTTTCTCGGGGTGGCGTGGGCGAGGGTTTCGCGTCAGTTCATTTCGGTGGACTTCCGGAGCTCCGGAGGATGCGGCAGCGTGGGTTGCGACGGTTGTCCGGGGCGGTCGAGGACGATTGCTGACGAAGACAGCCGGTAATCGGCGGTCGCGAGTCGGGAGTGGCTGGTGGACGGTTGTGCTTCTGGAGGGACGGACGGAGCGGAATCTGGATTGGGTTCACTCGCCGGGCGCTTCGTATGCGGCGGGAATGCTGCCGCTCCTGGGCGGGAATCAACTCCGGTTTGTGATTCCGCCGAGGCCCGTGAAACCTCCGGGGAATCCGGGAACTCCGCGGACTGTGGAGACTTCCGTGAGTGGGCTTCCGGTACGGCGTTCAGTCGGCGGGCCGTGCTGCGTGGGGCGGCCGCCACGGCGGTAGGCGGATCTGCCGCGGCAGCGGTGTCGGCGGCGTACGGGGGTGAGACCGCGTACGCCGCCGACATCGACACCGGCACTGAGATCGACACCGACATCGACGGCAGTGGGCGGCCCTTGCGGGTGATGACGTTCAACTTGCGCTTCGCGTCGGATACCCGCCCGCATTCCTGGGGCGAACGCCGACCGGTGATGCGGAACCTGCTGCGTCGGGAGGCCCCGCACCTGCTCGGGGCGCAGGAGGGGCTCTACGGGCAGTTGCGTGACATCGCGGCGGACCTCGGTCCTCGCTACGACTGGGTGGGGACAGGGCGTGCCGGCGGAAGCCGGGACGAATTCGCGGCGATTTTCTACGATGTGCGACGCCTTGCCCCTGTGGAGTACGACCACTTCTGGCTTTCCGGCACGCCGTATCTGATCGGGTCGACGACCTGGGGGAATACCGTTATTCGGATGGCCACCTGGGTGCGGTTCCGGGATCTCCGGGAAGGCGGCGGAAGCCGGGGGAGCAGGGAATTCTATGTGCTGAACACGCATCTTGATCACGCTGTGCAGTATGCGCGGGAGCGTTCCGCGGCGCTGATCAACGATCGGATGGGCGCTCTCGATCCCGCGCTGCCGCGGATCGTGACCGGTGACTTCAACGTCGCCGCGCACGGGAATCCCGTGTACGAGGCCATGCTCGGGGGCGGCAGGCTCGTCGACAGCTGGGACGCGGCCGACGGGCGCAGCGCGCAGTACGGGACCTTCCATGGATATCGGCCGCTGGTGCCGGACGGGGATCGGATCGACTGGATCCTCACCTCACCGGTGGTGCGGACCCGGTACGCGTCGATCAATACCTATTCCATGGGCGGACAGTTTCCGAGCGATCACCTTCCGGTACAGGCGCTGGTCGACTGGTGAGGCGATCACGGGCCGAATTCCGGCAGCGGCCGAAGGGGGCGTCCTACTGGGGGCGGGCGGGTGCGGAACCGCGGACCTGAAGGCCGTTGAGGAGTTCCAGGGTGGCTGCCGCGACGGCGTCGACGGCCTGGTCGAAGACCTCGCGGTTATGGGCGGCGGGGGCGCGGAACCCGGAGACCTTGCGGACGTACTGCAAGGCCGCGGCGCGGATGTCCTCCTCGCTGACCTCGGGCGTGACGGGCGGACGGAGCGTCTTGATACTGCGGCACATGTGTCCAGTCTGCCCTCTGGGAAAGCCAGCGGGACCGGATCAGCTGAGACCGGTGACCCGCATGGTGATGTTGAGGCGGCCGGCGGCCAAGCCGGTGGCGGGGTCGCCGGTGCCCGGGTAGACCTTGGGCACGCCGTGGTAGACGAACCGCGACGGGCCGCCGAAGACGAAGAGATCGCCCGAGACCAGCTCGATGTCGGTGTACGGCTTGGTGCGGGTTTCGGTGTTGCCGAAGCGGAAGACGCAGGTGTCACCGATGCTGAGGGAGACGACCGGCGCGCTGGAGTGCTCTTCTTTGTCCTGGTGCATGCCGAGCTTCGCCTCGGCGTCGTAGAAATTGATCAGCGCGGTGTCCGGGGTGTACTCGTCGCCCGCGGTGGTGTCCTGATACGCGTCGACGAGCGCGCGGCGGCCCAACGCGACCATCCAGTCCGGGAATTCGGCGACCCGGGCGCCGTTCACGTCGTCGGCGGTGCGTCGGTACGCGTACGGCTGCCAGTGCCAGCCGATGCACACGGTCTGGACGGACATCACGCCCCCGCGCGGGAGTTTGGTGTGCCGGATGGGGGCCGGGCCGCGCGCCCAGTCGCGGCAGGCGGTGACCAGATCGCGCTGCTCGGCGAGGCTCAGCCAACCGGGGACGTGTACCGCCCCGGGGGCCAGTTCCCGGCGCGTGCGGCCTTCGAGGCCGGCGGTCGCCCCGGGCCGGCGGGCGAGGCCGTTGCGTCTGCTCGGCCCGTCGGGCCCCTGGAGCTGCCCGACGTCCTCGAAGCCGGGGAGCGGGGTGCTCATGAGCTTGTGACCTGCCTTGATGCGGAGGGGGGAGGGGGGAGGGGGTGTGGGTGCTGGGGGGGGCGGCCGGTTGCCGTGTGCTTCCCTCCTTCAGCGTGTCATGGGGTGGGGTGGGGCGATACGTGGGGTGTGCAGGGTGACCCAGCCCCGGTCGATGAGCCAGGTGCCGCCGTCCGTGGTGGCGCCGCGCATGCCATCAAGGGTTTCCGGCCCGGCCAGCGCGACGAGGCGGGAGTCGCCGACGGAGGCGAAACCGTAGGTGCGGGTCGGCTCCCAGTCGGTGCTGTGGCGGAGCCGGCGGCTCATCTGGGCCCAGCCCAGTGGCGCGGCGGCGACCACCCAGGCGTCCGGTCGACCGGCCGTGAAGCGTTGTGCCGGGCGCAGCCAGGACGCGGCGTGTTCCGGCCAGTGGACCAGGGCGAGGACGGTCCGGCCGGCCGCTCGCCATGCCTCCGCGAGCGACGCCGCGGCCGTGATGGACGCCGCGTCCCGGCTGTGGCCGATGGTGAGGGTGGTCGGGGCGGCCAAGAGACGCAACAGGGTGGTCAGTTCGGCGTCGGTGTGCGGGGCGGGGGTGGGGAGCGGGCCGTAGGCGTCCGCCTCGTGTCGGGGGAGGAGAGGAGAGGGCGCGCGTCCGGCGATGGCCGGAGGGAGGGTGCTCATGGCGGCGGGTGGATTGTCGCGCATGGCGGTCAGGCGAGGGTGGTGCAGTGGGGCGCGGTGGCAGGAGTGGGCGTGGCGGTGTGGGTGCTCTGGGTGTTCATAGGGCGTCCTCGGGCGTCTGCTGTTACCTGGGGTTTCTTCGAGTGTGCCGGTTCGAGGACGTGGGGACTGGCGGGAATCGGACGTGATGGTCCGGCTGGGCGGAGGGGGAGGGAGCGGGGTGCGGAGACCTGGCGGGGCAGGCCCGGATCGGGCGTACCGCAGGTGGGAGGGGAGCGGCCCGGCAGGTCCGGGAGGGGAAGGCCCCGGCGGCCCGCCGGAGACGGGGCGCCGGGGCCGTCGCGCATGTGCACTCGTCCGTGCGTGGGTGTGCCGGTGTGCCCTACTAGGCGGCCTCGACGACCTCCGTGACCTCGGCGCGCACCGCCACCGTCCAGATCTCCAGCAGCACCGCATACTCCGCCATGTCCTGCGCCGTCCAAGCCAGACCGTGCCGGGCGCGCACAAAACGCCGGATCGAATCGTTGGCCTCGGAGGCAGGAACGGGCGTAACCGTATGGGCAGAAGGAGTTGGGGACATGTGAGACATGCTAGGGGTTGCCACTGACAACGCATCCCCGCGTGCTTCAGCCATAGAGCCCCCGAGCGCTCTCCACCGATCGTCCCGTTGCCACCTCAACTCGCTGACCAGCAAAGACCGTCAGCACCTCGCCCTCCCCTCGCTGCCTGCATGTGTCCATTTCCACACGCTCCGCGTTCGCCCCACCCTGTCCGCCAGCCCCCGAACCGTCAACAGGGCGTCATGCGATCCGGCCTCCGAGGGGCGGTCGGCTCTGGCCGGTGGCGTGCGCGGTGTGCTGACGATCGACCAGCGGGGCCGGTGGAGCTGTCGCGGTCGGGCCGGCGCACGGTGGAGCCGGTGCTCGGCGGGGGCGGGCGACATCGGTCGGCGTGCGGGGCGTGGCGGGCGCGGAGCGCGCAGTTCCGTGCGCCCCGCGCGCCGATCGTGCTGCGGTGACGAGACGGTTTCCACCGGAGATCGGGCCGCCGGCGGCCGGGACGTCGCTCAGTGCCGTGTGCCGCGTGCCCCGGCCGGGTTGGTGTCCGGGCCGAGGTACGTGCCGTAGCCCTCGGCGACCAGGGGGCCGTCGAAGACCAGCACCTCGTTGACCAGGCCGCCCTTCTGGTTGCGGTAGTTGATGACCAGGCAGTCCACGCCGGTGTAGCTGCCGAGCACCTCGAACCGCAGGTCGGGGATGCGCCGCAGCCCCTCCGCCCAGTAGGCCCGCAGGGCTTGCTTGCCCCGAATGACGCCGTTGCCGCCGAGCAGTTGCGCGGCCACCGGCGAACGGAACGTCACGTCGTCGGTGAAGTGGGTCAGCAGCGCGTCCAGGTCGTGTGCATTCCAGGCAGTCACCCAGGAGTCGACGAACGTGTGTGCGGTCGCGTGGTCCATGGGCGCATTATGCCGGGTGCGGAAAGTCACGCGGCCGCCACCCGCGGTGGGCGGGTGGCGGCCGGGAGGCAGGACGGCTCAGACCTTGGTGAAGCACATCGTGTAGTCGGTCCTGCGATTGCTGGTGAACTGGATGCTGTAGTCGTAGGAGGCGGAGTCGCACTTCCTGCCCGCGCCCAAGAGGCGTTCGCCCAACTTGTACTGTGCGCCGGGGGAGTTGCAGTCGACGATCGTCGGCAGTGGTTCGCCGTTCGGGTGCTCGACCTTGACGCAGTCGCCGACCTGCGGATCGTGCGTCTTGCGCTCCGCGTTCCGGGCGTCCCGCGCGGCCTCCTTCTTGGCCTTGCCGCCGTTGGGGTTGGTGTTGTAGTCCCACACGTACCAGGCGCCGCCGCCGAGGACGGCCAGGAGGATCACGGCGGTGATCAGCCCGCGCAGCGGACTGCGCTGCGGCTGCTGCCGCTGAACGGGCGCGGGCTGCTGCGGCGGCTGACCGTAAGGCGGCTGCGGCGGCCCGGCGTAGGGCTGCTGCGGAGGCCCGGCGTAGGGCTGTTGCGGGGGACCGGAATAGGGCTGTTGCGGTTGCCCGTACGGCTGCTGCGGAGGTTGGTTCTGATAGGGCGGCGGTGCGGACATGGTGCGGATCCCCCAGGTGTGACGGCAGAGACGGAGGTCAGTGGCGACTGACCGGTGCAGCAGGCTACCTGCCGGGCGGCCGCGGGCGTGTTGCGGGTGCTGAAGCCTGCTTGTCCGAGTGCCTGGGAATGCGGCCCTCGCGCAACGACGTGACGTGCGACGTGCACAACTTCGCTTGCCATGAGCTTGGTTGGCCGTGATGGCTGACTTCAAGCCCGGGGGCGGCCTTCGGTCGCACGGTGGGATTGGGTCGCCGAGGGGTGTTGGTGGAGTGGTCGGTGTGCCTGGGGGCGGCGCCTGGTGTGGTGTTCAGGGGGCTGGCGGTTGGTCACTTCGTCGAGACGTGCTGGTCGGCGGCGTCGGCCAGTCGGGTCAGGTGCTCTGCGGTGTCCGGTCCCAGGGTCGGGTGGACATCCTCCGCTCGCTCGCCGAGGTCGCGGCCGCGCTCCGGGTGCGCGGAAGGGGCGGCCGCGGGGCCGTGTCCGGCGGCTCCGCGGCACCTTGCCCCACCGGATTGATGTTGACGCCCAGCTTGCGCGGTGAATAAATTTGCGCCCGTCGTATTTTCTCTGGAGGGGGATTCGCGGCGACGCTCGGGGTCGATCCGATGCTCAAGTCCCGCCCGGGACGGGTACGTCCGCGACCGTGTGTCTCCACTCCGCGCCCCTCCGGCCCCACGAGACGCCCACCATCCACGACGGAGGACCATTGCTGAACGTCACTGCTGTTCCCGCGGCGCCCGGGCAGGCCCAGGCCGCCCGCGACCGCGCCGGGTCACTGGTCGCCGCGCCGCTCCCGGCCGATGCCGAGGTGCACGGCGACTGGGTCCGCGCGCCGGGCGCCCGGGGCGGCGCGGTGATCTACGTACACGGTGGTGGATTCGCCCACACCATGCCCGAGGCCGAGCGCGTCATGGCCTACCGGCTGTCACAGGCAACCGGCCGGCCGACCCTGCGAGTGGACTACCGCCTGGCGCCCGCCCACCCCTACCCCGCGGCGCTGGAGGACCTGCTCGCCGCCTGGCAGGCCGTGTTGGACGAGGGCGTCCCCGCTTCCGAGGTCGTCTTCGTCGGCGAGTCGTCCGGTGCCACGCTGGTGCTGTCCGCGCTGCTGGAACTCAAGCGGACCGGGGGCCCGCAACCCGGTGCCGCGGTCGCGATCTCGCCGCTCACCGACTTGGCCTTGACCGGTGCGTCACTGACCGCCAACGACGGCAAGGACGTGCTCGGCCACGCCGTCCTCGACATCATCACCGGCCAGTACCTGGCCGGCGCCCGCGCGGACGAGGCGCCGCAGTCGCCGTTCTACGGCGATCCGCGCGGACTGCCGCCGCTGCTGGTCGCCGTCGGCACCGACGAGGTGCTGTTGGACGACGCCCGCCGGTTCGCCGAGGCCGCCGACGCCGCCGGAGTGAGTGTGCGCCTGGACGAGTACGAGGACATGCCGCACGCGTTCCACGTCTCCGAGCCCGGCGAAGTACTCCTCGAACGGGTCAGCCGGTGGCTGGCCGACCCGGTCCGGGAAGTCACCGTCAGCGGTCCGGAGGCAGGGCCGTACGCCCTCGCGGACGGTCCCGACGGTGCCCTGTGGTTCACCCTGGTCCACCAGGGTGCGATCGGCCGCCGGGGCGCGGACGGCCGGGTCACCGTCCATCCGGTCGGCCCGGGCCCGACCCTGCTGGCCCAAGGACCCGACGGGGCCCTGTGGTTCACCGAGTACCGCAGCCACCGGATCGGCCGGATCACCGTGGACGGCGAAGTCACTTCCTTCGCGCCGCCGACCGCCGACGGCGGGCCGTTCGGTATCGCCGCGGGCCCGGACGGAGCAATGTGGTTCACGCTGTCCGGCGCCGACCGCATCGGCCGGATCACCATGGACGGCGAGATCACCGAGTACCCGTCACCCGGCGCCTTCCCCTCCGCCCTCACCGCCGGGCCCGACGGCGCCCTGTGGTTCACCCTCAACCAAGCCAACACGATCGGCCGGATCACCACGGACGGGCAGACCACCGCGTACCCGCTGCCGACGCCGTCCGCCGCCCCCGTCGGCATCACCGCCGGACCGGACGGCGCGCTGTGGTTCACCGAGATCGGCGCGGGACAGATCGGCCGCATCACCGTGGACGGCACCGTCACCGAGTACCCGCTGCCCGACCGCCAGGCGCGACCGCACGCCCTCACCACCGGCCCCGACGGTGCCGTGTGGTTCACGGAGTGGGGCGGCAACCGGATCGGACGCATCGACACCGACGGCCGGATCACCGGCTACGACCTGCCCCGCCCCGCCTGCGAACCGCACGGCATCGTCCAGCACCGCGGCGCACTGTGGTGCGCCCTGGAGACCGGTTCCCTGGCCAGGATCGCGGTGCACGTGGAGTAGGCGGCGTGCCTGGCGTGACTGTGCACCCGGGCGCGAGCGGCAGTCGCCGGTGGCCCCCGGCCACCGTTTCGGGATCTCGGGGTGCCGGAACGCTGCCGGAACCGTGGACCCCGCATACGGGCGCCGCCTGCGCGGGGGCGTCGTCGTAGTCGTTCCGTATCGCCCCGACAGCCCAGCTTGGTTCTGTCTCTCCGATCACGCTCCGAGAGACAGAACCAAGCTGGAGAGCCGGCACGAGGGGCCGCGCTGCCTCGATGTGGTCGGCAGCGCCGATACGTCGGGTACGGGCCGGCCGGCCATGCGGGTGCTGGCAGCACACACCCCCGGATTCCGCGACATGGGGCGGATCCTGCGCTGCGAGTTCCGGTGACGCGCGGCGAGGGGGCGTCGGCGATACCGTGGGACCGGCAGTCTCTGTCTGGCGGTATAACCCTGGTCAATCAGTGGGACGCCGCCCTCACTCCCCTCAGGAGGGGCCGTGGCTACAGGCAAGGTCAAGTGGTTCAACGCCGAGAAGGGCTTCGGCTTCATTGAGCAGGACGACGGCGGCGCCGACGTCTTCGTCCACTTCTCGGCGATCGAGGCAGGCCCGGGCTCGTACCGCTCCCTGGAGGAGAACCAGCAGGTGGAGTACGACGTCACCCAGGGCCAGAAGGGACTGCAGGCCGAGAACGTCAGGCCGCTCTGAGCATCCCGTTACCGAGGAGCTGGGAGGACGCGATGACCCACCGGCATACCTTGAGCGTGCTCGACTGGCACGACGACGGGTCCTCCACCTCGTCCGTCTGGGTAGTCAGCGCCGATGAACGCGAACGCCTCAGGGATTTCCTGGGCCGCGGTCCGGACATGGAGGGCGTCGTCACCCCAGAACAGGCGGACGAGGCAAGGACGATCACCCGGTCCTGGCTGACCTGCGCCAACGAGGACTCCCCGGCCTGACAGCCCGCGGTGTACCCGCGGGGATTCGGGCGCGTGAGGAGTACAAGAAGCCCCGTGACTGACTGTGCCGAGGAAGACGTATCCGCGCTTGTCGTAGCGGGTGGCGACGGCCCTGAACTGCTTGTGCTTGTTGATCGCCCGCTCGACAGTGTTCCGAGCTCGGTACCGGGTCTTGTCGAAGCCGGCAGGTCGGCCGCCGCGTGAACCTCTGCGCAGGCGGGCGGACGAGGTGTCACTCTTCTCCGGGATCACGTGCCGGATGCCGCGGCGTCGCAGGTAGGAGCGGATCAGACCGTTGCTGTGTGCCTTGTCGGCGCCGACACTGTCCGGCAGCCGGTGCCGAGTCGGTGAATGATCCCGTTGATCACCTGCCGGTGATCCCGCCATCGGCCGCACCGGTTGTTGCTCTTGAGCAGCAACGGCTCCAGCACCGCCCACTCGTCATTCGTGAGATCTCCTCTGCTGAGCATGACCTGAACAACGGGTCACCTGATCGAGGCAACCTCTCGCGGGTGCTTCCCCAGACATCTCGGGACCGCCGGACTCTCCCGTGGAGGCGGTCACCCACGCTCTAGGGTGGGCAGTTGACGGCGAACAGTCCGGACTGTGGAGGTGGGGCGGCCGTGATACAGGCACAGGTGGACGAGGTTCCGGGGGCCGATCCGTGGGCGGGGGTGGACGCCGACGCCTTGGCGCGGGCCGCCCGAGGACAGGCCGAGCGGCCGGTCGCGGGCGTCGAGGACATGACCACGTACCTAGCGGCGCAGGTGGCGGACGCCTCCCACCGCGAGGTGGTCGGACCGCTGCTGGACGGCGGCGGACCCAGCGGCGTGATCGTGCGCAGGGGCCGGGTCGTGGCGTCCTGGGGCGACCCGACCCGTGTGGAGATGGCGTTCAGCGCCACCAAGAGCGTGCTGTCGCTGGTGGCGGGGGTCGCCTTCGACGACGGGCTGATGGCGCTCGACGAGCCGGTGTACCGGTCCGTTCGGCTGCCGGCCTTCGCCGACCAGCACGGACGCGGCATCACCTGGCGGCACCTGCTGGATCAGACGAGCCAGTGGGAAGGGGTGCTGTGGGGAAAGCCCACGAGCGTCGACGCACAGAGCACCCGTGAGGGGACGGAGTCGCCGGGCGGGCCACCGGGGGAGGGGTGGGCCTACAACGACGTCCGGGTCAACCTCACCGCCCTCGCCCTCACCGTCCTGTTCGGGCGCTCCCTCCCGGACGTCCTGCGCACCCGGGTGCTGGACCCGATCGGAAGCTCCCCGTCCTGGTCGTGGCACGGCTACCGCACCTCCTACGCCGAACTCGACGGCGGCCGGATCCCCGTTGTCTCCGGCGGGGCGCACTGGGGCGGCGGACTGTGGATCAGCGCCCTCGACCTCGCCCGGATCGGCCGGCTCTGTCTGCGCGATGGACGTCACGCCGACCGCCAAGTCCTCTCCCGCCGCTGGATCGACGCCCTGTGGACCCCCTGCCGCGTCAAGCCGAACTACGGGCTGTCGTGGTGGCTGAACGACGACCGGTCGGTCTGGCCCACCGCCCCGTCGACCGGACGCTGCGCGCGGGGCAACGGCGGCTCGCATCTGCTGTGGGTCGACCCGGCCCGCGACCTGGTCATCAGCTCGCGCTGGGGCGCCGACGTGGCGACCCTGATCGCCGAGGTCTCGGAGGCCGTGCGACCGGAGTGACGGGGCGGCGGGTGTGCTCCGCGGCCGTGGCGGGCGGCGCCTGGGACGGGCCGTCGGCGGGCGTGTGGAAGCACATCGGGGCGCGGGCGCCGGGGCGCGACCGGCCCGCGCGCCGCCGTGCCTCAACGACCGGCCGCGAGTCCGGCGAAACGCCGTCTGGCGCTCACGGCCCCGACCGATACTGGCGACGGTGCCTTGACTGGCCGTCCGGCGTCGCCGGCGGCAACGGCCCCTTCCCGCCTACACCAAGGAGCATTGCCATGCGTCGTATGCGTTCGTTAGCCGTCGCTTCGGCCGCCCTGGCGGTCGTCTTCGGCCTCGCGCCCACCGCAACCGCCGCCCACGCAGCGCCCGTCCACCGGGCGTCCTACCACTGCACCCCCGGCCACTTCTGCATCTACAGCGACTGGAACGGCGGCGGAACCCGTTGCCAGTGGTCGCAGCGCAGCAAGGCGAACACCGCCGACGACTGTTCCTTCATCCGGCGGGGCCAGCGCGTGCGCTCCGTGTGGAACGGGACCGGCCACCGGGTGCAGTACTACACCCAGACCAACTTCCACGGACGGGTCGGATCCACCCGGGCCGGATCGGGCGGCAACCTGCAGGGCAGCTACCAGATCCGGTCCTTCAAGCCGCAGTAGCAGGCGTCGCGTCGGCTGTGTCTGCCGTGTCGAGTCGCGTTGACGCTACGTCAGTGGCGATCTGCCTACGCCAGCAGCGAGGCCGCCTACGTCAGCGGCGATGACACGGGACTGAGACCGGGTTCGTGGAGCTGTGGGGCATCAACGACGGTGCCCCACAGTGCCGTTGCCAGCCGGTGTGTCGGAAACTCCCGCTCCCGCACGGGCGCGCCGCCGACCGCCACGAACAGCGGGCTTGCGCACGGTGGTCACTCGCGGCGCCACAGCGCCGTCACGTTGGGCGGCTCCCAGCCGGTCATCGACGTGTGGGCCTGCACACAGCGGTAGCTGAGGCCCTGGTAGGTGACCCGGTCGCCCGCGGTGTAGGAGTGGCCGGGCGTCCAGGCGCCGCTCGGCGGGTCGGTGGGCGGGTCGGTGGGGTCGCCCGGCCCCGGCGTCCCGTCGACGTTCAACACGAAGTCGAAGGTGCCCTCCTTGCCGTTGCCCGCCCCGCGGACGTTCATCAGCAGTGCGGCATCGAAGAGGGCGTCGGTGGAGTTGCGCGGTTCGCCGGGGAAGTACAGCTGGGTGGTCAGTACGGGCTCTCCGGGGGCCTGCACCTTGACGTGGAGGTGCCGCGTGCGGCCCGGATAGAGGCCCGGCACGATTGTGGCCAGCGAGAACGCTCCGCCCGCTTCCGTGAACTGATGGCCGCGCAGCGTGTAGCCGGCCATGTCGTAGTTGCCGCCGTCGTCGGCCTGCCAGAAGTCGAGCAGCACACCGGAGAGGGGGGAGCAGTGACGGCCGAAGACGTAGCCGCTGACGGTCAGCGGGGTGCCCTGCATGCCGGAGTCCACCAGGTTCTTCCGCAGCGGGGAGTCGGGCTTGAAGTAGGGGCCCTCGATCTGTTCGTGGGTGGGGCCGTCCCCGTCGTCGCAGGCGGGCGTCACGGAGAGGGGGCGCCGCAGGCCGGCGGCGTCACGGGCGAGCGCCACCGTGCCCGACGACAGCAGCGGGACCGCGGCACCGGCGGCGACGGCCGCCTTGAGCAGGCTCTTGCGGCTGATCGGCGGGCCGGAGCCGGCGTCGCGGTGAGGAGGGGGTGTCATGGCGATTCCTCGGTCTCCTGAGTAGGGAAGGAAGAGGGACGGGACGTGCCTGACATGTGACTGGAGAGGCGCGGACGCGTCGACCGTGAGGACGGTGGCCTGCCGACCCGGACGGCACCGGCGCGCAAACCGCGCCATGCCGTTCGGAGGGCCGTCCTCGGCGAGGTCACCGCCGACGACGGTAATGGCAGCGGCGGCCGTTGAGCGAGATACCGCTCGATCCCTCTGGGCAGTGTTATGGAGCGAAATGAGCCTGCGGTGGTCCCCGCCTGGCTCGGATTCCAGCCAGGTAGGTACGGTTGGCGCTGCCGCGCCGTGGTGCGTCACCTGTGCCTCAACTATGGTGAAGTTGTAGGTGAGTTGACTGCGTGTGGGCGACTGGGAAGTGCCCTCTGGAGCTGGATGGTCGTGCTCATCCGCGGGGGAGGGGCGTAGCTTGACGCCGCCGCCGGTCGCCGCAGACGTCGGGCGGCGCTCTCCTTCGGCGCCGCGGTGTGGCAGGTCGCCGACCGGGTCTCACGGTCCGCCCGGACCCGCCAGTCTGTAGGTGTCGCAGTGCGCCGCCGTGCGCGCGTGCGCGCGCAGGGCCTGCGCCAGCATCGTCGCCGCGGTGTCGGGCCGCTGGTTCGCCGGGTGCCAGCCCAGCAAGTGCCGCCAGTGCAGCGGCGTGCCGGCCAGGGGGCGGGTGGTCAGGCCGGGTGTCGGCGGGAAGGTGGCCCGGCACAAGCCCACCGCGCGGCCCACCTGCACCAGGTGCGCGCAGGAGGCGGTGTCCGTCTCGTACATGCGGCGGGGGCTGAAGCCGGCCCGGGCGCAGGCGATGGTGAAACAGTCTCCGAAACAGCCGTCGCCCGGTACACACGCCCACTTCTCCTCCGCCAGCGCGGCCAGTTCGACCTCCGGGGCGTGGGCGAGGGGATGGCTGTCGGGGAGCATGACGAAGATGGGGTCGACGGCGATATCCCGCCAGGCGAGGTGAGGGGCGCCGGGCGGTGGCGCGGACCCGCAGGCGCCGGTCAGTGCGAAGTCCAGGCGCCCTTCGGACAGCAGCTCGGCGAGCTCGCGCTCGGACCAGGAGACGTGGGTCGTCACGGTGGTGTCCGGGGCGGCGTCGGCGAGCCGGTCCACCAGCGCGCCGAGCAGTGGGCCGTGTGTCGCGCCCAGCCGCAGCCGTTCGGTCTCCTGCCTGGTACGGGCGAACCGGGTGGCCTCTCGCTGGAGTTCGCTCACCGCGGGCAGCACGACCCGCGAGCGCTCCAGAACGAGTTCGCCGAGCGCGGTGGCCCGTACGCCGTACCGCCCACGCTCGAACAGTGCACCGCCGAAAGCTCGCTCGATCCGTCTGAGCTGTGCGCTGAGCGCGGGCTGGGCGAGCCCGAGCGCCGTCGCCGCTCTGGTCAGACTGCCCGCGTCAGCGATCGCGCGGAGGATCCTCAGGTGTCTCAACTCCAGTTCCATGAAGGGAGCTTGCGCAATACGGAGACCGCGGGCAAGTAGTACTTGAAAGTTCAGGTGTCGGGTTCGTCCGCGCCGCCTTCCGGTCGGAACTCCCCTCGCCTGGCCAAATCCGCGCGATGCTCCGCCAGGAGGAAGGCAGGAGGAAGGCAGGAGGAAGGCAGGAGGAAGGCAGGAGGAGGCGGGAGGGAGTCGGCAGGGTGGGCGTGTGCCGGTGCTTGCCGCCGGGGTGCGGGCGTTACGGCGGTCCTGGGGCGGTTGTTTCCGGGTGGCGACCGGGGCCCTCACCGCGCCGCGATGAGGGCCCCGGTGTCCGCCGAGGAGGCGGCACGGGTTCAGACGCCGGCGATCGACTGGATCCAGGAGCGGTACGCGGTCACGTTGCTGTACGCCGTGTTCGTCTGGCGGTCGCTGGTGGAGGCGACGCCGACCTGGACGCCGTTCGCCATCATCGGGCCGCCGGAGTCGCCACCGGCGGTGATGCCGTCGCCCCAGTAGGCGCAGATCGCGGAGCCGCCGTAGGCGTCGGTGCAGCCGCCGCTGACGGTGACGTTGGCGAACTTCAGGTAGCGGGACTGGCAGTTGATCTCCGAACCGCACTGGGAGGTGGCACCCCAGCCGTAGACCTGCACGTTCTGTCCGACACTCACCGAGCCGGGCTGCCCGAGGGTGGCATAGGTCGTGGACACGGAGCGGTCGAGGCGGACGAGCGCGAGGTCCGCCCCGTGGGTGTAGGTCTGCACGCCGTTGGCCGCGGTCCCGCCGCTGTACTGGTCCAGGCTCCCGATGCGGAACGACAGCGCCCCGCCGGCGACGCAGTGCTTGGCGGTGAGGACCCAGGTCGGGGCGATGATCGTGGCCGAACAGGTCTCCTGGCCGTTCGAGTACAGCCGGACGGCCCAGGGGCCGCTGTTCGCATATTGCCCACCGATGATGGGCTGCGGCCCCTTGGCGCCGGGGGGAACCGGCGCCGCGACGGCGGTGGGGGCGAGAAGTGCGAGGACGGCGACGGCTGCGGCGGCGAGAGCGGGCACGAGCTTCGATATGCGCAAGGTTCCTCGATCCGGAAGGCACGCCACGTAGGACGTGCGTGTGCGGGGTCGATGGCCTCAGGGGCCGCGCCCACGGCGAACGCCCGGTACGCAGGGGTTGTTCGCCATGAACATGGCCATACTCCCGTAGCGTTTGTGAACGGAGTACTAACGCTTGGCCATAACACGGACGTTATGGAGCGCTCCGGAAGCGCGTCCAGGGACTCCCGGCCCCACTCGAAACCCTGCCGGCGCCCCTGGGTGTGCGAGCGAGGTTCTCCGCCGTGTGACGAGTACTGGTACTCGCCGTAGTCGGCCAGGCTCACGCCGTCGTGGTCGCCCATCACCTTGCGGGGGGGTGTCGCCCTTCAGGACTTCGACGTCCACGAGGTTGAAGTTCCCTCCACGGGAGGCGGGTTGGGGTGCTGAGGCAGTGCTGTCAGCAGTCCGGCGGTGACCACCGACGTGAGCAGTCCGGCCCCGAGCGTGCCCGTCACCAGTACCGGTACCGACGTCACCGCGCCCGCCCCCAGCGCGGACCACAGTGCGTCGCGGAACGCCATCGCGACCTGGATCGCCACGCATCCGGCGACCATCGACGCCTCGGCGACCCGACGGGACCGTGTGCGGGGCGGCCGGGCGACGAACCCGGCGAGCGCGTTGCTCAGCACGCAGAACGCCAGGAAGGCGGTGGTCTCGATCGCCAGCGCCCAGGCGATGAGCAGGGGGTTCGTCCACCGTTCGCCGATGGCCAGCGAACCGGCGATGCCGACTGCGGCCAGTGCGCTCAGCCCGACGAAGACAGTCATCGCCCGCCGGCGTACCCAGGCCACCGCGCGGGGCCCAACCCGGTTGCGCAGTACGGGAATCCGGTCGCAGACGGCGATCGCGTCACCGAGCCAGTCATGCTGCCACCGGGCGGATGCGCCCCGCGGTCCGCGACCCCGCACCAGCAGTGCCGTCACCACCACCGTGAGCCCGGAGACCACAGTCAGCCCGCCGATCAGAACCGACGTCCAGGTCCCCCGCGAAGTGGCGTGCGCTCCCACGAGGATCGCGGCCCACTCGAAGGCGGCGGTGAGGCCGATCAGCACGGTCATCGCACCGGCCGCGCGCCCGGTCTGCTGGGCCCGGTCCGGACCGCCGGGCCCCCGCCGCACCAGCATCCGCACGGCGATCGCCAGCGCCAGCACCGGCACCGTGAACTGGGTCAGGGACACCACCGCGTCATAGGGGTCGTCCTGCCAGGGGCTGGCCGCCCGGACCGCCGCGACCTGAGAGGCCGTCACCGTCGCCACCTCGAACAGGACCGCCGTTCCCAGGGACAACCAGATCGCGGCCGGTGGGGCCGCTCCGTCCCGCAACTCTCGCTGACCGTAACCACGTTGACCACGTCTCATGACCACATCCCCACGTTCCAGGACCGGATCGGCGCGCGTCCTGCGCCCCTGGGAGTCATAGTACGCAGCGCGTAGTACGCGACGAGTAGTACGTGTAATGTATTACGCGCCGAGGAGCATCGTGCCTCGTACTGCGATGGACGGGAGACGAGAAGACCCATGCACAGCAACGACGCCCAGATGCTGGTGCTCACCGTCCTCGCGGACGGCGCGCTGCACGGCTACGCCATCAACGCCGGGATCGAGGAACTCACCGGCCGCAAACTCGGCCCCGGCAGCCTCTACGGCGCGCTGGCCCGGCTGGAGGGCCGCGGCCTGATCCGGCCCGCCGACGAGACGGCCGCATCCCAGGAACGCCAGCGGACGATGCAACTCACCGACGCGGGCCGGGAGGCACTGCGCGTCGAACTGGAGCAGATGGCCCGCGTCGCACGGGCCGGACTCCGCGCGCTCGGGATCGCTCCGGCATGAGGGCGGCAGCGCTCCTCACCGCGCTCTACCCGCCCGCCATCCGCGAGCACTGGGGCGCCGAGCTCAGCCACGAAGTGGCGGCAGCCGGCGTCCGTTCCTGGCCCGACACCCTCGCGGGGGCCGCACGGCTCTGGCTCCATCCTGGCGACTGGCCCGAGTCGACCGCCGGCCAGACCCGCCGCGTCGTCGCCGTCGCCGCCTTCGCGGTCACCGCCGTCGCCGCGCTCCTGCTGCGTGCCAACCAGCCGTCCGCCGCCCTGACCCCCGACGCACGCCACGCCGCCACCGCCCTGTGGCTTGTGCCGGTCCTGTGCGGCATCGGCCTGGCCGCTCCGCTGCCCGCCCTGTGTGCGGGCGCGCTCCGCCGCCTGGCCCGCACGGCCGCCGGCGCCCTCACCGCGCCCGCCTGCGCGGTCCTGGCCCTGTACCTCACGGCCCGGAGCGGGTTGGTCGACCATCTCACGGGCGCCGCCCACCTCGTCCCGGTGCTCTGCTACTGGTCCGTCCTCGGGTTCACCGCACTGCGCACCTGCGCCCTCGTCGCCCGGATCGCCCGGACCGCGGCTCCACCGTCCACCCGCCGGCTTCGCGCCGCCCTCCACCTCATCGGAACGGGCCTGGCCCTCGCCGCCGTCCGAAGCCTCCTCGACGGCGGCCGGGCCGCCCCCCACCTCGGCGCACTCACCGCGACCGGGACGCTGGGACTCCTGGCCGCCGTGACCCTCGGCGTCGGACGCGATCTGCGCACGGGCAGGGCGGTCTGACCGTCGACGTCCCGCCTGGAAGGGACGGTGCCGGTGCGGCGATCCCCGACGTCCGCCCGGCGAGGGACGGGACGGTCTCGGTCGGCGCCCCGGACACCGGTGCGTGGGGTGCCGTTGACGAGCAGCGAACCAGGCGCCAAGTAGCCAGCCAGTAGCGTCTTGGGCGGGTTTTCACGTTTCCGGGCGGCCTATCTGCTTGATGGGCGTGCTGCCGGTCCGGCGCCATGGCTTGTCGTATCTGCCGCCGCACGTCCTGCATTGGGCTCGGAAGAGCGTGGTGACTGGCCCCATCTGCTCGCTCGGCTCGGCCGGGTACTCCGCGTTCTGGATCTTCGCGACGAGCCGCGGGGTGGCGCAGGTGCAGGAGTGGCCGCCTCAGGTTCGGGCGGCCCCAACCAGGGGTGTGCGGCGGTCGATTACGCGAGGTCGCCAGTTCTGGCCGGGGTTGACACGTCGCGTAGTATGCATTGCATGGTAGCTGGCAAAGCAAGCGATCACGTGGAGGCCCGCGGTGTGAGCCAGCTGCGCAAGGGCGTGCTGGAGTACTGCGTCCTGGCGTTGCTGTGTGACAGGCCCCGCTATGGGGTGGAGCTGCTGGAGGCTCTTGCGGATACACCGGTCATGACGACCAGTCAGGGGACGCTGTATCCGCTGCTGTCCCGTCTGCGCCGAAGTGGCCTGGCGGACACGTTCCTGGTGGAGTCGGCCAGCGGGCCGTCTCGCAAGTACTACAAGCTGACCGACCAGGGCCGGCAGGCCCTGGAGGAGTTCTCCGGACACTGGCCCAGTTTCCGTGATGCTGTTGACCGTTTCCTCGTTTCTGGAGCTGAATCATGAGCAATGCCCTGGCCCACCCGCTGGTTCGCGCTTACCTGGCCTCGGTCGACGGAGAGGCAGCAGTGCTGTCCGACGACCGGCGCCGTGACCTGGTGGCAGACCTGCGCGAGCACATCGAGTCTGTGCTGCCGCAGGGCGCCGATGACGCGGCGATCCAGCAGGCCCTGGACCAGCTCGGCACCCCCCGGGAGATCGCCGCCGCCGCGATCGCCGAAGAGCCCGGCGTCAGCCCGCTGCAGCCGGAAAACAGCGGGCGCACCACTCTGACCCTGGGCATGATGGTTTTGGCCACCCCGTTCTGGGTCCTCGGTATCGGCCTCGTACTGGCCGTCGTTGCCGCCGTACGGATCTGGCGCTCCACAGCATGGACCAGGCGGGACAAGCGCCTGGGCACCATCTGCGTCCTCTCACCCCTGCTGGTGATCCCCGCAGCTGGCGCACTGTTCGCTTACGCCGGCGGCCTCGGCATCGCCGAACTCATCGGCACATTCCTGATCGCCATGGTGATCCCGCTGGCCGGAGCCATCCGACTGGGACGCGGCGCCGCACGCCTGCACCCACACGCAGCCTGAAAGGCCCGCCCCAACGGGTCCTGCTCCGAGCAGGACATGGCCCACCTGACCGCCGTCTCCCACGAGACCTACGACATCCTGCGCCGGGTCGGCCCCGTTTACCAGTTCCCTCACATCGGCCTTCAACGCCACCTGGCATCCCGCTCTGTTCCATAGGGGCCCCGTACGGGCGAGGACCCGGCAGATCAGTCGGACAAACCAAGTGAAGGTCGCTGGCGGGTTACTTGTCACCTGGTTCGCCGCTCGTCAACGGCACCCCTTTGTACCCCTGTGGCGGGGCGCCGTCGGGACGGACCAGGTGCTCCCGGCCGGTCCGCGCCGGTACGACGACGAGGTTCGTCGCCATTGCGGGGACGGCCGTCCCGAGGAGGCCGGTCGGCGCAGCGCCAGGGCGAGGTCCCAGTCCGCGACGACCGCGGCCGCCCGGCTGCGGAGCGCGGCGGGCTCCGGGGCGGCGGCCGGGGCCCCGATCGTCGTCCGGCCGCCGCCCGGCGTGGCACCGGTCATCGGCCGTGCCGCCTGCGGTCGGTGTGTGCCTGGGCCGCCTCGCGGGCCACTGCGTGGGCCAGTCGCTCGGACTCCCGGTCGATGCCGACCAACCGGTTGTGGTGCATGTGGAGCAGCGCGCGCAGCACCCGGTCGGGGTGGCTCCAGGAGCGCTCGCCCAGCGTGCGCAGGAGACGCCCGTAGCCGGACACCTGCTGCCCTCGGCGGGCCCACGCGGTGCGCAGCACGTCCCCGGCGGCGGCCGGTCCCGGGTCGGCGCGGTACGGGTCGACCAGGGACAGGACGTGCCGCCGGCGCTCGCGGAAGGCCCGGTGCGCCTCCTCGTCCTTGGGCACCGACCGCAACAGCCAGTCCGCGCCGGAACGGTGGCCCCGGCCCGGTGCGGAGCCCGCCGTGGCGCTGTCGTGGAAGGCGCGCGCCAGGTCCGCGAAGCCCGCGGCGGCCAGCAGCAACGGTTCGACGCCGTCCTGCCGGGCGTACCTGCGGCGCAGGTGCTCCAGCACAGTCACGCTGTCGGCGTGGAAGACCCGCTCGGCGGCCGCGATCGCCTCCGGCCCGCCGTACCGCTCCAACTCCGGGTCGTAGGTGTCACAGACCACCCGCCCGAGCAGCCCGCCGGCGCGCAGCCTTGCGGTGGTGTCGTGCAGGCGTGGCAGCAACTCGCCCGCCAAGACGTCGGGCGGGGCGTGGAACCGCAACCTGAGGTGCGCCCCGTACACATCGCGGTAGCGCAGGAAGAACCACCGGTCCACCTCCGCTGGCAGCTGGTCCAGCAGCACCGGGAGGTGCACGGCGAGCAACTCCTCGTGCCGCTCGGCCGGGGCGTACCACGCGGTGTAGAGCCACTCACCGCCAGGCAGGTGCACCCCGGCCGTGGTGCGCGGTGGAGTGTGCCGTCGGGCTGTGGGCGCCTCCGGGGCCGGCCGGTCCGCAGCCTGGGACCGCCGCAGGGGGAGGACCACCTCGGCGTGGTGGGCGCCGTCCGGTCCGTGCAGCCAGCCGTCCGGGTGGCCGGCCGCGTCGGCCGGCACCTCCCGGAGTTCGGCCTGGCCGGACCGGAGCAGCTCGTGTCGGAGCAGCTCCGGATGCCCCGGCAGTGACAGATCGAGCTGGACGCCCCGATCGCGCTGCCCCACCCAGACCCGCTCGGGCACCCGCCAGTCCTCCCGCCACCGCCGGCAGGCGTCCCACCACTGAGCGAACGACAGCCCGGCGTCCCGCAGTTCGGGGGCGGGCCGCCACCGCGCCGGTGCGAGCACCGTGCGCCCGAAGCGCACCCGCGGCAGGTACGGCAGCACCCCGGCCCCGCCCCAGTCCCAGGCACGCCAGCGGCGCACCCCGCTCTCGGCGAGCTCGCAGGCGAACCGCGCCGCGTTGGGCAGGTCCCACTGCGGGTTGAGGATGTGGAAGACGGCCGGGTCGATCGGTCGGCCCGTTGCGGAGTCCACCAGGTACAGCCGGTCCGGGTCGGCGCGGACGGCGAGCCGCCGCAGGTCCAGCACACCGGGATCGCCCGGATCCGCGAAGCAGCCCACCGGCAGGAGGTGGTCCAGCCACTGCGGCACCTGTGCCACGTTGCCCATCCGGGCGGGCCCGGGCCGGAACGCGACTTGGGCGCGCAGCGGCCCGTCCGGCGCCTCGTCCTGTACCAACGCGGCCAGTTCGGCGCCCGCCCGGTCGTCGAGGAGGTAGCCGAACCGGCCGAGCATGGCCCCCGCCTGCCCGGAACCGCCCACCAGCACCAGGCCGAAGTCCGCGTCGGACAGGGCCTCGCCGGACGCCGCGAGCAGCTGCGCGTTGACTTCCAACGACGCCGGCGGCCGACCGCCTTCGTGGGCCAGGCGGCGCACCGCGGGGTGGTCGGCCGTCAGCACCACCTCCGGAGCGCCCGCCAACAGGGCCTGCTGGGCCAGCTCGGCCAGGACCCGGTCCCGTTCCGGATCGCCCTCGGCCGCCGCGACCCTTCGGGGACTGGCCGGTCGCCGGTAGCCGGCTGGTGCGCCCAGTCCCACGTCCGGGTCGAGCACCTCCGCCACCGGGACGGCCCGATCGGTCCCGTAGCGCTCCACGAACGCCTCGCGGTACTCGCGCAGATGACCGGGCTCGGACTCCCGCGGGCCCAACCGCCACAACAACTCCGCCGCCCGCGCGGCCTCCTCGGCCACCGCGGCCGGCAGCCGCACCTCGACGTCCAGCGTGAGATCCACATGGAGCGGGGACGGCCGGTCGTGCAGCCTCCGCATCCGGTCGCCGACCCGCCGCAACGCGGCACTCCCGGCTCCGACCTCCAAGCTCGCGTAGGAGGACAACTCCTCCTGGATAAGCCGGAGTTCCACCAGTTCAGGAAGGTGCTCACCCGGCACGTCCGCACAGGTCCGCAGGACGTGCCGCAGCGGGTCGACGGCCTCCAGGGGCGGGCGTGCCTCGGTCAGCAGGATCTCCTTGGTGACCAGTTCGCCCAGCGCCCCGTACACCGTGTCCTCGGTGGCGCCGGGGAACCGCTCCCGCAGTGCGCGGGCCAACTCCGCACCGCGCACCGGGCGGTGCGCGAGCTCCCGCACCGCCTGCACCACCACGGTGTTCCGCACGCTCACCTCCTGGACCGTGTGCCGGCCGCCGGCGTCGTCCCCGGCGGCGCCCTCGGGCCCGTCCGGCCGTGCGGACTGCGGCACGTACGGCAGCACCAGTCGGCTGCCGCGCTCGCTGCACAGGGCGTTGACCACGACACGCAGTCGGCGCAGTACGCCCGGACGCCGTTCCCAGTCCGCGACGAGTCCGGTCAGCCACTCCCGGTCCGGCCGGACCCCGCGGCCGTGCCCGCCGCCCCAGCGCACCTTCGCCGGGGTCCCGTCCGTGGCGCACCGCACCGGCGCGACCCCCGCCATCAGCCCGAACGGTGTGGCGCGGGTGCTCATCCGCAGCCGGTAGGACGCCAACGCCCGTACCGAACGCCGGAGTTTGGCCAAGCTCACGTCCGGCGAACCGTCCAGGGCGCGCTGCACCACCTCGGCCAGCGACGGACTGGACACCGCGACGGCCTCCCGCACCAACGGATCGGCCGCCAGGGTGCGTAAGGATTCGGCCAGGTCGGCGGCCTCGTCGCGACCGCCGCCGAGGTCGGTCCGTACGTCCCCCGCGCGCCACATCGGCAGAACCGGGGCGCGCACCATGCCGATGCCGACACCGCGAAACAGGCACTCACCGGACACGAGCGGCTTCCCCTCACTTCGTCGGTTCCCCGGACGTCGGCATCCGTGTGCCTGGGCCCGTCCGCGGACCCTATGTGATGCGTCGTTTGCTTGTATATGGCAGAGAATTTTCTTGTGACCCGCCGCGCCCGCACGGCGTGAGACGCGCCCCGACGTTCGACCGGGGCGCTCCGCACCACGCCCCTCCGGCCGCTTCCCGGCGGCCGGAGGAACGTGCGCGCTCGGCGTCCGCGGTGTGATGCGGGGCCACGCGACGTCCGGGCCGCCTTCGGAGGCGACCGTGCTTAAGGTGGACTGCCACTCAAGTGGGGGAGACCCACTGGCAACGGACTTCGGGGTGAGGGAACTTGACGGATACGAAGCGGGTGGACGACGCCGAACGGGCGGACGCGGGAGCGTCGGTGAAGGGCAGGCGACGTATCCCCCTCCTCCTGGCGGTCGCGGGCCTCGCCTACACGCTCGACCTGTGCAGCAAGGTGTTCGTGGTCGAGAAGTTGGAGTTCCACGCGCCCGTTCCGGTGCTCGGCACCTGGCTGGAACTGCGCGTGATGCGCAACTCCGGCGCCGCCTTCGGCTTGGGTGGGGCGATGACCCTCGTGTTCACGCTCATCGCGGTGGCGGTCGCCGTGGCGATCGTGCGTCTGGCGAGCAGGCTCTACAGCGTCCCGTGGGCGATCGCGCTCGGCCTGCTGCTCGGTGGTGCCCTCGGCAATCTGACGGACCGTCTCTTCCGCGCCCCCGGCGGCCTGCGGGGCGCGGTCGTGGACTTCCTCGCGGTCCGGGGCTTCAGCGTGATGAACTTCGCCGACTGGGCGATCGTCTGCGGAGGCGTCCTGATCGTGTACTGCTCGTTCCGCGGCTGGGAGTTGGGCAACGCCGGGGGCCAGCCGGGCGAGGTGCCCGCCGAGGCCGCGCGGTCTTGAACAGGCGGCATGGCACCGCGGGCCGCCGCGTTCCGTGCTCCCCGCCGCGGCGGCCTCCAGACCGGTGGTCGCCCGCGGTGACCGGTGGGTAATATCGCGGCGAAGGGCACCCGACCGGGGCGGGGCGCCCTCGGCCCGACGGCACCGTCCGACCAGTCCCGAGCCGTCATCGATCGCAACGGTGGAGTTCCATGGCAGACCATGACCTGACCGGGTTCGACCGGGAAACCTTCACGCACGGCAGCGTCACGCACCGCATCCTCCGGCGTGGCAGCGGGCCCGCGGTGATCGTGATCGCGGAGATTCCCGGCATCACGCCGAAGGTCCTGGCATTCGCGGAACGGGTGGCCGCCATCGGCTGCACCGCCGTGCTCCCGGTGCTCTTCGGCACCCCCGGTCGCGATGGCGACCCGGCCAACATCGGGCGGCTGGAGGCCGGACGCTACGTCGCCGCGTCGATCCGGAAGGTCTGTGTGAGCCGGGAGTTCACGGTGCTGGCCACCGGCCAGTCCTCACCCGTGGTGACCTGGCTGCGGGCCCTGGCAGCGCACGAACACGAGCGCTGCGGAGGGCCCGGTGTGGGGGCCGTCGGCATGTGCCTGACCGGCGGTTTCGCCCTGGCCATGGCGGTCGACGACCGGCTGCTGGCACCCGTGCTGTCCCAGCCGTCGCTGCCGTTTCCCCTCACCAGGAGCCGGGCCGCCAACATCGACATCTCGGCCCAGGACCTCGCCACCGTGCGGGGCCGCTGCGAGCGCGAGGGCCTCCAGGTGATGGGGCTGAGGTTCCGCAGCGACCGGCTGGTGCCGGACGACCGGTTCGCCTTCCTCCGCCGCGAACTGGGCGACGCCTTCGTCGCCGTCGAACTACCGGACTCGGCGGCGAACCCACAGGCCGCGACGGCGCCGCACTCCGTACTCACCGACCACCTCATCGACGAACCTGGCCAGCCGACCCGAGCGGCACTGGACGGCGTACTGGACCTCTTCCGCACCCGCCTGCTCACCCCGCACGGCGAACCGGACCCGGAAGCGACGGCCGCCCAGAGCGGGAAGTGACCCGGGGCCACCCCGCCCCGCACGTCCGGCCCGTACTGCCAGCGCCGCTGGTTAGGGTGCCCGCATGACTGATGATCAGATACGCGCCCGGCAGACCCGGGACGCCTGGGGCCGGATCGAGGCATGGCTGGAGGCGCACGCCCCGCGGAGCCACCGCCGGCTGCCGGCGCCCGCCGCCGAGGAGGAGATCCAGGCCGTCGAGCGGGAGCTCGATGTGGAACTCCCCGCCGACCTCCGGGCGTTCTACGCGCTCCACAACGGCACCGGCCCGGATGCGGACTTCGCATGGCCGACCTGGGACGGCCCCCTGCCGATCCCGCCGGACCAGTGGGATCCCGAGCGCGACCCCAGCGGCTACCTGCTGCCGGAGGGCGGGATCGGTCCGGTGGGGCGCCTGCCGTACTGGGTCGGCGGGCCGGCCGGGTGCGCCCACGAGGACGCTCCCGAGCAGCGGTACGTGGCGTTCGTCGCGTCCGACCCGGACGGGTTCTACGGGCTGTTCGCGGACTGCACTCCAGGGGCGGCGCACGGCACGCTCGGATGGTACGCGGAGGCCGAGGCTCCCAGTCCCGGTGCCTGGCCGTCGTTCGCCGCCTATCTGACCGAGGTCGCGGACGCGCTGTACGCACCGCGGGGCGCGGACCGGGCGGCGCCCGGCGTCGTGGAGGGGTGCCTGCAGTGGGACGATCCGCAGTCTCCGGTGGTGGAGGGCTGGCGGCCGTTCCACGGGTGACGCCGCCGCAGGGCGGCCCGGGACCATGCCCGTTCCGCCCTCCGACCGCCGTCCTCCGCCCCGCCTCTCAGCGCCGGGCCTTGCGCGGCCGTTCCAAAGTGAAAGTGTCCACCGGAGTCAGGTCGCCGTAGGGGCCGTCGAAGGTGTAGTAGGTGACATGTATGCGGGTGCGGCCGGTGCGGGGGTCGCCCGGATCGACGTCGAAGGCGGCGAAGCCGTGGGTGTGGACGCGGTCCTGGAAGGCGCGCCACGGGGCGTCCTCGGTGACGAAGACGGCCTTGCGGTGGCGGCCCTCGGTCTCCTTGCTCAGATCGACGACGACGCGCCCCTTGGGCTCGTCGAACAGGTTGTCCTGGTTGGTGGCGAAGTTGCCGCCACCACCGATGATCATGTGGACGGTGCCCTTGCCGGTGTCGGCGACATCGGTACGGGTCGAGACCGGGATCGGGGTGCGGGCGTCGTTGGGCAGCGCACCGCGGACCGGCAGTGACCGCTCGTAGTAGTGCTCGTGCCCGCAGAGCACCAGATCGACCCCGTACGCGTCGAAGAGCGGTCCCCAGGCCGCGCGGATGCCGAGGTCGCTGCCGCTGCCACTGCGACTGCTGGAGATCATCGGGTGGTGCATGAAGACCACGATCCAGTCGATCCCGTCGTGCGCCCGAGCCGCCTTCAACTCACGCTCCAACCAACGGCGTTGAGCACCACCGGAGAAGCCGTTCACATAGGTGTCGCCGGTGTCCTGGATCGCCACGTCGTCGTTGGCCAGGCTGATGAAGCGGACCGCGCCGACGGTGAAGGCGTACCACAACCCCCGGGTCTCGGGATCGGCGTCGGCCGTCGAGCCGGGCAGCGTGTAGTACGTCTGGTAGCCGCTCATCCCCAACGGGCCGTTGCCCTTCTCGTTCTCGCCGTTGCCCAGGCAGGGCATCCATGGGCGCAGTCGCGTCGAACGGCTGTTGCTGATGAACCAGTCGGCCCAGGTCGCCACGCGGTTCTGCCCGACGACGCCGGCCGCGGAGGCGTAGCACAGGTCGCCGTTGACCAGGTTGAACAGGGGATCGACCCGCTCCACCGCGGCCACGATGTCGGCGGAGGCCGGTGTGCCGGCCTGGCTGCTGGTGTAGAGCGGGTAGCGTCCTGCGGGCGAAGGGTCCCCGCCCGCAGGCCACTTGACGATCCGGCGGAGGTTGGGTGCGCCCTGATCGCCGAAGCTGGTGAAGGTGAACGCGGTCCGGCCGCGCGGCGCCGTGGTGAACGCCCCGCTCTCCGGCGCCGCACTGTCGTGCCCGGCCGTGTAGAGGTACGTGGTGTCGGGCCGCAGCCCGGTGAGGCGGGCATGGTGTACGTACACCTCCTCGCCGGAGAGGCCGTCACGGTAGGTACGGGTCTCGGCCTCGACGAGCTGCCCGGTCCCCCCGTCCGGGGAGCCCAGGCGCACCTGCGGACGGCGTACGGACCGCGGGCTGATCCAGGAGACGGTCATCTCCGTGGCGGGGTCGGCGCCGAACTGGAGGTGCAGCCCGGTCACGCCGGGCACGCCCAGGCGGCCCGGTGTGCGCTGGAGCAAGGGGTGCGGCGCCGCGGACCGGGGGTGGTCGGCGGCCTCGGCGTTCCCGGCGGCGCCGAGTGCGGTGGCGGCCGCGGCCGCGGTCGAACCGGTCAGGAGGGATCTGCGTGCGATGGACATGTAACGGCCTTTGGAGAGAGGGGGGTTGGTGAGGGGTACTTCAGGTCCCCGGTTCGGCACGGCGGACGCCTCAGTGGTGCCCGCGGCGGGTGTGCGCCTTTCGCGAGGGGTTCGAAGGCGGTGGCGCGGGCGGCGTCGGTGCGAGCGCGTGAGCGGGGCGAACCGGGGAGACCGACTGTTCGGGGTCAGGCCAGGTCGGACCAGACGTCGTCGACCAGGGCCGCGATCTGCTCGGGGCTGTTGCGGAGGTCCCCGCTGACGTTGCGGACCGTGACGGTCAGGCCGTCCCGGGTGCGCTGGCAGTAGTCGACGTTCACCGAATCCGGTCGGGGTGTCTGGCCCGTCGGCGTCACCTGGTTGACTATCGCGCAGGAGACCTCGCCCACTGCGCGGACCTCGTGCAGGGGTCTGACCACGCCGAGGGCCGACGGGTCCTCGTAGACGGCGAACGGCGCGGGGGTCCAGCCGCGGACCGCGGTGACCACGATGGTGGTGGTCAGATCGGCCTGCGCGTAGGTGCGGACGGCGGCCGCGGTCCCACCGTACGCGGCGGACAGCGACTTCGTGCTCTCCTCATCGGACTTGACGGTCCGCTGCGATGCCTGGCCCGCACCGCGGCCGGCGGAGCGGCGCACCGCCTCCTGGAACCCCACGAACTTCCCCAACGTGGTGGGGAGGGGCAGTTCGGCGGTCGAGGTCCGGCCCGGCCCGCCGCCCGCCGGACTGCTCGCGCCGTCCGCGAGGCTCAGCCAGGCGACCCCCACCGCCGCGGCGCCGATTACCAGGCCGGCCAGGCCGACGGCCCAAGGCCGCGTCCACAGGGCGCGCGCCGCGACGGGCGGAGCCGGGTGCGCGGGGGAGTGGGGCTGATCGGTGTCGGCGGTGCTGCCTGGGGCGCCGAAGTCCTCTGTTGTCATGGGCATCATGGTGCCCGTGGTGAGGGATCGGTACGGCATATTTCCCGGAAATGCCCGGACACCTTCCGGCCGGTGGGCGTCGGTGTGCGGACGACGACCCGACGGTGCGGGGCACCGGAGTCGTGTCGTCGATGGAGCGCCCTCGTCGGCCGGGCGTGGAGTCTTCCGTCAACCTCGTGGCCGCGGTGGTGGCGGTCCTGCTCGGCCGTGCCGCGGTGGTGAGAAGGTCCTACTTGCCGTGGGCCCGGTCCCGCCGCCGCGACGCGGGCAGCGGATGCACCTCGTCGGTCACCGCCACGGGGCGGTGCCGCAGATCCAGATAGGCGCGGACGGAAACGCCGGGCCGACCCGGTGTGTGCCAGGGTGCGGAGGGGCCGCTGGAACGCCACAGGCGCCCCAGCTCGGCCGCGGCAAGGGTGGCGGTGGCTTCGTCCGCGGCGGTGACGTCGATGACGACCATGCCGGGCTCGCTGACATGTTCCTCGTGGATATGCACAGTTCTGTATGACCTATTTCGCCCCGTGGCGTAAGGAGAAGCCGGCAGGGTTCATCCGAACGTGGTTGGCGTGTGTGGTGAGTTGACAGTGGGGCGGCTGCTGGTAAGTGGCGGGCAAAGAGGAGGAAGGTGGGCGTGGTGTGCCGGCGGGCTCAGGCGGCCGGACGCCGGATTCCGGCCACCGGGAGGGGTTTCCCGGTCTCTTCCGAAGAAACCCAAAGAACTACGGAATCACCCACAGTGCGATCATGTGCAATGACTTCCGCGGCTCGGAAAGCCCTTCGCGAGCCGCGGAGTTACGGTGTGACCACGCGTTCGACCGGTAGTGGCGGCGTGCACAGGGCGCCACGGCAGCTCCGCGGTCGAGGCGTCCGGCTACTGCTGCCCGGCGAAGTGTGCCACTTTGTTCGCCCCTAGGAGGTCCCCCCATGACGACGTCCACCGAGGAGAGCCTGTGGGCCCGGTGCTTCCACCGGGCACCGGCAGCCCCGGCCCAGCTCTTCTGTTTCCCGCACGCGGGCGGCTCAGCCTCCTTCTACCACCCCGTGTCCGCGCAACTCTCCTCGGTGGCCGAGGTGTTCGCGCTCCAGTACCCCGGGCGCCAGGACCGGCACAAGGAAGCCGGCATCGATGACCTCGGCACCTTGGCCGACCAGGTCTACGACGCGCTGCGCCCCCTCCTCCTCGACGGGCGGCCGAGCACCTTCTTCGGACACAGCATGGGCGCGACCCTGGCCTTCGAGGTGGCCCGGCGCTTCGAGGCCGACGGCGGTGAGCTGACCCGCCTCTTCGCCTCCGGCCGCCGTGCCCCCTCCCGGCTCCGTGCCGAGTCCGTCCACCGGCGGTCCGACGACGGCCTCGTGCAGGAACTGAAGCAGCTCGCCGGGACCGACGACGCGCTGCTCGGCGACGAGGAGATCCTGCGGATGATCCTGCCCGCCATCCGCAGCGACTACCGGGCCATCGAGACCTACCGCTGCGCGCCCGACATCACCGTCCGGGCCCCGCTGACCGTCCTCACCGGCGACCGCGACCCCAAGACCTCCCTGGACGAGGCCGAGGCGTGGCGCGGCCACACCACCGGGGACTTCGACCTCAAGGTCTATCCGGGCGGGCACTTCTTCCTCAGCTCCGAGGCCCCGGCCATCATCGACCTGCTGCGGGGGCACTTCACCTCCTGAGGGCGCGCGGGCCTCCTCCGGCGGTCGGCGGGGGCGGCCTGGAAGCGATGGGCACCAGGGCCAGGGCCCGGTTCGACGGGATCAACCCGTGGACCGGGCCCGGCGGTGCGTCAGCCGCGCCCGGTGGCCGCCCGGCCCGTGGGCTCCGCCCAGAGTGCCAGCGGTGTCGCCCCGATCCGGTAGCCCTCCTCGTCGAGCAGCTGGCCGCCGTGCTTCATGGGCCAGAGAGCGACCGCGCGTTCGGTGACGGTCAGGTCCGGGGCCCGTTCGGCGAGGCGGACCTCGAAGCGCTGGGCGTCGTCGAGGGAGCGCACCCAGGCGACCAGGTGCAGGTTGTGGCGGCTGATGACGCTGGCGCACAGGCGGACCTCGCGCATCCCGGTGACCCGGCGTGTCACCTCGCGCAGCCGGGCGGCCGGGACATGGCCCCACAGGCTCACCGTGACCGGCCACTCCGACAGCGGGCGGGCGACCTCGCACCGGGCGTGCAGCATGTCCGCGGCGAAGAGCCGGCCGACGTGACGGCGCACGGTGTCGGGACCGGCGCCGCACTGCTCGGCCAGCGCCCGGTAGGTGGCCCGGCCGTCCACGGACAACGCGGTGACCAGACGTTGGTCCAGCTCGTCGAGGGTGAAGGCCGGGGTGTCGGGACTGGTACGGGGCGCGGCCGCGGCGAGCCGGGCGATCTGACTCCGGTCGAGGGCCCGCAGACGCCACCGGCTGCCCTCGGTGTGGACCGGACCCGCCAGATGCGTACGGACGGCCAGGATGCCGTCCAGCGCGGCGAGGTCGTGCGTCATCCAGCGGGACAGCGCGGCCGGATCCCGGGCCATGACGTTCAACTGCAGGTCGTGGTCCCCGGTGACGTGGGAGAGCGCCGCGACGTGCGGTGCGGCGGCCAGCGCCCGGGCGACCCCGCGCAGCCGGCCGGGCGCGCAGTCGACCTCGACGAAGGCCAGACACCCCTGGCCCGACGCGGCCAGCACCGGGGCGGGGTGACAACTGATCCAGGCGGCACCGGCCTCGGTCAGCCGGTGCCAGCGCCTGGCCACCGTCACCGCGTCCAGGCCGAGCGCGGCACCGATCCGGGTCCAACTGGCCCGCGGGGCGATCTGCAGGGCGTGCACCAGGGCCTGATCGACATGATCCAGGGACCGGGGCGGTGGCCCGGAATCCTGCGCCAAGAACGCCTCCTTGCGTTTTTCCGGCGGATTCGGCCCACCGGTCGGCTCATCCTTCAGTCTGGACTCGGTACGGGCGGACCGTACCAGGCAACCCCCGAGCGACAGGAGTGGGATTCGGCATGTCGGCAGTGGAACGCGCCAAGGAACTGCAGCCCGAGCTGGAGCGGCTGCGCCGGTCGCTGCACCGGGAGCCGGAGTTGGGCCTGGCGCTGCCGCGCACACAGGAGAAGGTGCTCGCGGCGCTCGACGGGCTGCCGTTGGAGATCACCCTCGGCACGGGACTCACTTCGGTGACCGCCGTCCTCCGGGGCGGCCGACCCGGCGGTGCGGTGCTGCTGCGGGGCGACATGGACGCCCTGCCGGTCACCGAGGACAGCGGTGTGGCCTACGCCTCCGAGGTCCCCGGCCGGATGCACGCCTGCGGACACGACCTGCACACCGCCGGACTGGTCGGCGCGGCCCGGCTGTTGGCCGAACGCCGGGAGCACCTGCACGGCGACGTGGTGTTCATGTTCCAACCGGGCGAGGAGGGGCACAACGGCGCCGGCACGATGATCACGGAAGGCGTGCTGGACGCGGCGGGCAAGCCGCTCGACGCGGCGTACGCGCTGCATGTGGCGGCCAACCAGGTGCCCGGGGGAGTGGTCGTCACCCGCTCCGGCACCATCACCTCCGCCTCCGACCTGCTGACGGTGACGGTGCGCGGCAAGGGCGGTCACGGCTCGACGCCGGCCACCGCCAAGGACCCCGTCCCGGTGGCCTGCGAGATGGTCACCGCCCTGCAGAGCTGGGTGACCCGCACCTTCGACATCTTCGACCCGGTCGTCGTCACCGTCGGCACCTTCCACGCCGGCACCCAGGCCAACGTCATCCCCGACACCGCCGAGTTCCGGGCCACCGTGCGCAGCTATTCGGAACGCGCCCGGGAACAGCTCGCCGCGGGACTGCCCCGTCTGGTGCGCTCGATCGCGGACGCGCACGGCCTGGAAGCGGAGGCCGACTACGCCAGGCACTATCCGGTCACCGTCAACGACGCGGACGAGACCGCCTTCGCCCTGGCCACCGCCCGCGACGTGCTCCCGCCGCAGGAGGTGTGGGAGTCCCCGATACCCACCAACGGTTCCGAGGACTTCGCATACGTCCTGCAGCGCGTCCCCGGAGCGATGCTGCTGGTGGGCGCCGCCCCGGAGGGAAGTGACTGGCAGCACGCCCCGATGAACCACTCGCCGCGCGCCGTCTTCGACGACCGGGTGCTCCACCGCCAGGCGGCGCTCCTGACCGAACTCGCGGAGCGCCGCCTGGCGGCCACGGCGGTCGCCGAACGCGCGACGACTGCGTGAACGGCGCACGCACCGAAGGGACTTGACGCGGGGCCCGTACGCACCGGCGTACGGGCCCCGGACCGGTCTCCGGGCCGGCCGCTGCCGACTACCTACGCGCGGGGCACTGCTTCCAGGCGAACTGGTACAGGGTGTTGATGCTGCCGTCGGTGGAGTCCATGGCCATGAAACTGGTGGACTTGGGGTCCGCCGACGTGCCGTCCACCCGCATTTCGGTGTTGATGTTGAAGTAGCGTTCCTCGCCGCAGGGCGCGTAGACGAGCTGGTCGACGTCGGTCTCGTCCGAGGTCTGCCAGTTGGTGTCGTAGGGGCCCGCGAAGGTGTGGCTCTTGCGGGCCGTCTCCGGCTGGCCCTGGAAGTAGTAGTTCGCCTGCTCCAGGCCCTTGGCGCCGGGGGACAGCGAGGCGTAACCGCGGTAGTCGGCCCGCGCGACGGCGTAGGTGAAGCCCTGCGGGACGTGCACGTTGAGGGCGATCTGGCAGTTCTTGCGGGCGTCGGTCGGTTTGCTGCTGCCGCCCACCTGGGCGAGGTATTCGCTGTAGGTGACGGTGAACGCGGTGTTGTCGGGGGCGACGGCCACCGCGGCGCTGCCGGGTCTGCACCCGGATCCGTTGACCGTGGCGACGGTGATGGTGATCTTTCCGGTGGGCGGGTCGTCGCCGAACCGCGCTGGCGTGGTGGGGGATGCCGATCCGAGGAGCAAGGCTGCCACAGCGGTACCAGCACTGAGCGTGCTGAGCATGGGCTCTTCCTTCCGGTCGTCCTGGACCCGCGGCGCGGGCACACCAGGAGTGGGATGACGAGCGCATGCCAGCACGGGAATCTCGGCTTGAACAGCTCTGCTTCCCAGGATTGGGGTGAACCTACGCCTTGATTCGGACGTCTGCGCCCCGCCGCCGAGGGATGGCGGCGGGGCCTGCCGCTACGCGTCCCGGAGGTCCTTGGCGGTTCCGTCCTTCGCGGTCGCGTCGTCGCCCGGTTCGGTGTCCGGCGGAGCGGTCCGGCGCTGGGTGGCGACGAGGTAGGCGAACGACGAGACGATCAGGGCCACCGAGACCCAGTCGTTCAGGCGCAGGCCCAGGAAGTGGTTGGCATGGTCGATGCGGAGCGCTTCGATCCAGACGCGGCCCGCCGCGTAGGCCAGGACGTAGATGGCGAACAGTCGGCCGCGCGGGAGCCGGTGACGCCGGTCGAGCCAGAGCAGCAGGGCCATGACGCCGACGTCCCACAGGGATTCGTAGAGGAACGTGGGGTGGTAGAAGGCGACGGTGGGGCTGTCCGGGGGCCGGTGCGCGGGGTCGATCAGCAGCTTCCACGGCAGGCTGGTCGGGGCGCCGTAGAGCTCCTGATTGAAGTAGTTGCCCCAGCGGCCGATTCCCTGGGCCAGGACCAGGCCGGGGGCGACCGCGTCCGCGAAGTCGGCCAGTTTGATGCCGCGCCGACGGCAGCCGAGCCAGGCACCGAACGCGCCGAGGGCGACCGCGCCGGGGATGCCGAGCCCGCCGTTCCACACATAGAGCGCCTCGATGGGGCGCTTGCCCGGTGCGAAGTACAGCTCCGGATCGGTGATCACGTGGTAGAGCCGGCCGCCGAGCAGACCGAACGGCACCGCCCACATCGCGATGTCGGCGATCTCCTGCGGATCCCGGCCCCGCGCCGCCCACCGGCGCTGTGACAGCCACACCGCCACGAAGATGCCGAGGATGATGCACAGTGCATACGCGCGGATGGGCACGGGGCCCAGGTGCCAGACCCCCTGCGAGGGGCTCGGCAGATACGCCAGGTTCATACGGTCGACCGTTCTCACGGGCGGACCCGGCCGTCTGCCGGGAGGGACGGGCCCGAGATTACATCGGACACCGAAATTTCTCCCAGGATGGCCCGTGCACAGCGCGGGTAAAGTGCCTGCATGCCTCCGCAGTCCCGCTCCCGCCTCCCCGCGCACCGGACGGGGAACGCCACGGATTCCCGTCTGCTGACCGAGGCCGTCACACGCCTGCGGCGTGCCCTGCGTGCGTCGATCCGCACCGATTACCCGTGGGAGACGCTGCCCATGGCCCAGGTCGAACTCCTCCAGGTGCTCGCCGAGCACTCGCCCGCCAGGATCGGGGACCTGGCCGCCCGCCAGCGGCTGGCGGCCAGTACGGTCAGCGGCCTGGTCGGGCAGATGATCCAGGCCGGGTTGGTCGCCCGTGCCGTCGACCCCGCGGACCGCCGCGTCTCCGTCGTCACCCTGACCGGCGCGGGCCGAAGTCAGCTCGACGCCTGGACCCGCGCCCACGAGAGCCGACTGGACGCCGCCCTGGAGTCGTTGGAGGAGGCCGATCGCGCAGCCGTGCGGGCTGCGCTGCCCGCCCTCTTCCGTGTCGCGGAGTTCCTCGAGGACTCCGAAGGGTGACGTCCGAGGACGGCGGTCAGAGGAGTGCGGTCCGGAGGACGTCGGGCCCCGGGGCCGACGATGCCGGGCATCACCACACGCCCGGTACGAGCCTGCGGGTCCGGGCCGCGTACGCCTGGTACTCCTCGCCCAGGGCGTCGAGCAGCATCCGCTCCTCGACGTGTATCCGGTAGCCCACCGCGAGCAGGCAGCAGACGGTGAGCACCAGCCAGGACGCGGCGTTGTCCAGGAGCAGTGCGAGGTCCGCCGCGGCGAGCAGGAAGCCGGTGTAGGCGGGGTGCCGCACGTACCGGTACGGCCCCGAGGCGACGACCCGGTGACCGTGCTGGATGTGCACCGTGCCGCGGAAGAAGCGGCCCAGCGTGACGATGGCCCACAGTCGGAGCGCTGTCCCGGCCCAGGCCACGGCCAGCACCGCCGACCGCACGGCCGGCGACTGGGTGGAATACGACAGGGCGGGCACCGCGTGCCGGATGGGCGCCGCCAGCGCGATCCCGCCACCGATCAGCACCACGAAGAGCAGGAGGCTGAGCCGCTCGGTCCGCTCGGTCCGCTCGCTGCGGGTCCGCTGCCGTACCTGGAGCAGGACCTCGGCCGCCGCCCAGGCCCACAGTGTGACGACGAGTGCGGTGTTCACGGCGTGCTGCATCACAGCACCTCCCGGCCGTTCCCGGACCCCGTACCCCGACACGGGGTCGTGCGACCTCAGCCTCGCACCGGGGCCGGGTGGAGTGGATCCACTCAGGGGTGGAGCCCGGGTGGATCCACGCCGGTGGCGGGGTGCCCGCCGGTGGCCCTCGGAACGGTCTCCGGCGGATCTCAGACCGATCTGAGATCGGCCGCGAGTTCGTCGGGATCGAGCACGTCCTCGCCGTACAGGGCGTGCAGCCAGTTGGTCTGGTAAATGGTGTCCAGGTAGCGCTCGCCGAGGTCCGGGGCGATGGCGACCGCGGTGAGGTCCTGGCCCTCGTGCCGGGCCAGCCACTTCACGGCACCGCTGACGACGGTGCCGGTGGACCCGCCGAAGAGGAATCCGCGCCTGGCCAGGCGGTGGCAGGCCCGGACGGTGTCCGCCTCCTCGACGAAGACCAGATCGTCGACGTAGGACTCGTCCAGCAACGCCGGGCGCACGCTCGTCCCCAGCCCGGGGATCATCCGTCGGCCCGGTTCGCCGCCGAAGGTCACCGAGCCGACGCTGTCCACCGCCACGACCCGCACCTGCCGGTGCAACTCCCGGAAGTAGCGGGCGCAGCCCATCAGGGTCCCGGTGGTGCCCGCCCCGACGAACAGCACGTCAAGCCGTGGGAAGCGGCGGGCGATGGCCGGTGCGGTGGTGCGGTAGTGGGCCTTCCAATTGTCCCCGTTGGTGTACTGGTTGAGCCACACGTACCGGTCGTCGGCGGCGCACAGCGCCCTGACGTGGGCGATCCGTGCGCCGAGCAGGCCGCCCTCGGCGGCCGGTTCGGCGATGATGTGCACCTGGCCTCCCATCGCCTCCATGAACCGCCGCGCGGAGAGGTTGCAGCGGGCATCGGTCACGCACAGGAAGCCGTAGCCCTTGCTGGCGGCGAGGATGCTCAGGGCCACGCCCAGGTTCCCGGACGAGGACTCGACCAGGACGGATCCCGGTTTGAGGATGCCGTTCCACTCGGCGGCCGCCACCATCTCGGTCGCCGCCTTCAGCTTGATCGAACCGGCGAAGTTGAAGCCCTCGCACTTGAGAAACAGCGCATGCCCCACGATCGGCCGCAGGTCGACGTAGAGATCCTCGGCGTTGAAGTCCGTGGGAACGGAGATGACGGTCATGACGTCCACCTCATCGGCGGCACCGCTCCGGGCCGGTCAGCCATGGCGGCGCAGTTCGTGGAAGAAGCCGTCGACGACGTGCAGTTCGCCGGAGCGGGCCACCTCGTCGTAGACGTACTTGCCGACCGCCAGATCCAGCACTCCGAGTCCGAAGGGCGAGAAGACCACGGTCCGGTCCGCGGGCGGAGCCACTCGCCCCGCCATCACGTCGTCGAGTGTGCCCAGGAGGAAGTCCCGCCGTCCGGTGCGTTGTTCGGCCAGGTGCGGCGAGGTGTCGGCCTTCAGGCAGTGCTCGATGTCGTCGACGATGTTGGTCGAGGCGAGCACGATCTCGGGGGCGAGGTCGCGCAGCGAGATGTGCAGCACCAGCGGGTGGTGGTCGAACCACGACACCTCGCCGACGTGCGGTCGTCCGGCGACGGTGGCGAAGACGACCAGATCGCTCGTGCGGATCAGCTGCTCGGCACTGTCGTGCACGGTGATCGACCGGGTGGCGCCGGTCTGCTCCAGGTACAGGCGGAATCCGGCGGCGCTGTCGGCGGACAGGTCGTGCACGCCGATCTGGTCGAACTCCCAGCCGGTGTCCGCCAGGAAGGTGTGGATGTAGCGCGCGATCAGCCCCGTGCCGAAGAATCCGACGCGCCGGGGGCGCGGCCGGCCGCGGCTGAGCCGGTCGGCGGCCAGGGCCGCGGACGCCGCCGTCCTGGTGGCGCTGATGATCGAACTCTCCAGACAGGCGAACGGGTACCCGGTGTCATGGTCGTTGAGGATCAGCACCGCGGAGGCCCGCGGGATTCCGCCCGCCACGTTCGTCGGGAAGCTGGAGATCCACTTGAGGCCGTCCACCGGGGTCGCCCCGCCCAGCGAGGCGGGCAGCGCGATGATGCGGGAGGCCGGCCGGTCGGGGAACCTCAGGAAGTACGACGGCGGGTTGACCGAGTCACCGGCGCCGTGCAGGCGATAGGTGGCCTCGACCAGGTCCACGATCTCGCGCGCCCGTCCCTGTAAGGCGTGCTGGACCTGGGCCCCGGAGATCACCGCGAAGGACGGTGCGGTGCGCGGTGCGGGGCCGGCGGGCTGCGGAACGGGGGAGTGCAGGGTCGTCACGGGACAGTCACCTCGATGCTGGGAGAGCAGTCGGCAAGGCGGATGGGGTCGGCCATCGCGACGAGCACTTCGCGGGCCCCTTCGAAGGGCTCCCTGCTGTGCGCGGTGCGGAGGTTGTCCACGAGCAGCAGGTCGCCGTCCTGCCACGGTTCTCGTGCGGTGTGGTGCTCGTAGACCGAGTTCAGCAGTTCGACGACGTCCGCGCCGATCGGATCGCCGTTGCCGTAGCGGGTGTTGAACGGCAGGCCGTCGGCGCCGTAGGTGTCCACCAGGAACTCCCGGATCTCCGGGGCGATCGTCCACTCGTTGAGGAACGCGATCTGGTTGAACCAGCAGCGTCGGCCGGAGAGCGGGTGGCGCACCACCGCGCTGCGCCGCTGGCGGGTGTGGAGGGTGCCGTCGGGCTGCCACCGGACGTCGATGGCGTTGGCGCGGCAGTACCGCTCGACGGTTTCGCGGTCGTCGGTGCCGAACGCCTCGGCGACGGAGGCTCCGATCTCCTCGTTGTAGGTACGGGTCAGCAGCCAGCCCTGCCGCTCGAACCGCTTGACCACCCTCCTGGGCAGTGCGTCCAGTACGGCCGTCGCGTCGGCCACCGCGGTCGCCCCACCGTCGGCGGGGGCCCGCAGGCACGCGAACAGCATCAGACCGGGGAACTCCAGGGTGTAGCTGAGCTCGTGGTGCATGCACATCGGCTGGTTCCGGGGCCACTTCGAGGAGGAGTACACGCCCGCTCCGTAGCGCTGCCGGGGCGCGAAGCTCTCCGTTTCCACCATCAGATCGGTGGTCAGGGCCTTGAAGGTGGCTGTGGTCCCGGCGGTGTCGCGCAGGCCCAGACCGCGGACCAGGACGGCACCGTGCGCGGCGAGGGCGGCGCGCAGGGCCTCCCGGTGTCGGGCTGCCCAGTCTGCCGGGTCGCCGTGGGATTCGGCCAGCAGCATCGGCGGTCGGCCGGGCCGCAGGGCCACGTCGAGCCGGGTCACTGAAGGTGGCGATGCCATAGGGGTGCCTCTCCTGTTGTGGGCATTGTCCTGTCCCATGGGTGGGGGGTACGGGGTGGTGCGGCCGAGGTCTTCCGTGCGGTTCACGAAGACGTCGGGAGGGGGACGGCGGACAGCACGGTCTGTGCCGCCTCGGCCGGTCGGGTGCGGGGGAAGGAGTGGCCGCCGGCGGGGAGCCGGTGCAGGTCGACGTGTTCGGCCAGGAGCCGCCAGTCGCGGTGCAAGTGTGCGGCGTCGGCCGTGCTCGGGTCGTCGTCGGCGGTGACGACGGTGAGGGGCGCGGTCAGCTTCGTGGCCGGCGGGTGGTCCAGGGCGTCGGCGAAGTAGTGGTGCGCGGCGACGCAGTCGTGCCGGTAGGCGGCGCCGGTGTGGGCGGCGTGCCGGGAGCCCGGTGCGCCGAGGGCGGGGTGGTCGCGGTCGGCACCCGGCTCCTCGGCGAGCTCCGGATCGCTCCGAGTGGTCAGGGCGTCGGCGGCGGCGCGTCGTTCGGTGGCGTCGCCGAGCAACTGCGCGCCGAGGAAGACCCGTTGTACGGGCCACCGGCGGTCCTGGAGCCGCCGGGCGGTGGCCACGGCGAGCGCGGCGCCCGCGGAGTGGCCCCACAGCAGGACCCCGGTCAGGCCGCGCCGGACGATCTCGGCGGCGGTCTGCTCGGCGACGGCGTCCAACGGGGCGAAGGGCTCGTGGTCGGCGGCCGGGTCGTGGCCGGGCAGTTCGACGGCGTGGACGGCCAGTCCGCTGGTCCGCAGTACTTGGGCCATCGGCCGGAAGGTGACCGCGTTGCCCCCTGCCGGGGGGAAGCACACCAGGTGACCGATGGGTTCGTCCACCGGTTCGGCGAGGGTCTGGAGCAGTCCGTGGTCCGGCGCGCGGCGGCCGTCGACCCGTTCGGCCAGGTCGGCGAGTACCGGGTGGCGGGTGAGGTCCTTGAGGGAGACCGTGCGGTCCAGGGCGATCGCCAGTTTCACCGCCGACAGCGAGGTGCCGCCCCGGTCGAAGAAGTGGTCGTGCCGGCCGATCCCGTCCTCCCGGATGCCGAGGACCTCCGCCCAGGCACGGGCCAGCCGCCGCTCGGTGGGCGTACGCGGGGCGCGGTGGCCCTCCCCGGGTGCCTCCGGTCGGCAGGCGAGAGCGGTCAGCGCCTTTTTATCGATCTTGCTGTTGGGGGTCAGCGGCAGGTGCGCCCGCCAGTGGAAGGCGCTGGGCAGCATGTAGGGCGGCAGCGACTCGGCCAACCGCTCGCGCAGGGAGTCCGCCTCCAAGGGCCGCGGGCCGCAGTAGAACGCCACCAGGTGCTTGCCCTGATCGTCGTGCCCGGCGACCACGACGGCACCGTCACGGATACCTGGTACGCGCAGCAGGGCGTTCTCGATCTCGCCGATCTCGATCCGGAAGCCGCGGACCTTCACCTGGGCGTCCCGGCGCCCGAGGAACTCCAACGCGCCCCCGGGCAGCCACCGGCCGTAGTCGCCACCTTTGTAGAGCCGTCGGCCCGGGCGGTGCGGATCGTCGAGGAAGGCCAGCCGGGTGCGCTCGGGGTCGTTGACGTATCCCCGGCCGACGCAGACCCCGGAGAAGACGATCTGGCCGGGGGCGCCCAGCGGCACCGGCTCCAGGCGCTCGTCCACGACGTAGACCCGCACGTTGTTCACGCATCGCCCGAGCGGGACCCGGTCGCCGTCGGGTGCCCGGTCCATGACGTGGTGGTTGGTGTCGTCGGAAGTCTCCGTCAGCCCGTAGGCGTTGACGAGCCTGACGCCCGGCCGCGCCGCGAACCAGCGCTGGACGAGCTCGTGCTTCAGCGCCTCGCCGGTGACCGAGACGCACCGCAGGTCCGGCAGGGGGTGCGGGTGCAGCTCCAGGTGGGACAGGACGGCTTCGAGGTAGGACGGTACGACCTGGAGGACGGTGATGCGTCCCTCGGCGAGGGTGTCGACGAAGCGCGGGACGTCCAGGACGGCCCGCTGGTCGACCAGATGGGTGCGTCCGCCGACCAGGAGGGCGGAGACCAGTTGCCAGAGGGAGATGTCGAAGCACTGGGGGGCGGTCTGGGCGACTGCCTGGCCCTCGGTGATCCCCAGGTCGGTGATCTTGGCGAGGAGGTGGTTGAGGAATCCGGCGTGCTCGCACATCGCGCCCTTGGGCTCCCCGGTGGAGCCGCTGGTGAAGTAGATGTAGGCGAGCTGGTCCGGGCCGACCGGGACACCGAGATCGTCCGCCGCGTAGGCGCCGTCGTGGGCGGCGTCGACGCCGAGCGTGCGGACCCCGGGCAGGGCGGCCAGGGCCCGGTCGAGGGTGGCGGTGCTGCCGGGTTCGGTCAGGACCAGGCGGCATGCGGCGCGGGCGAGCACGGCCGCGATGCGGTCGGCCGGGAAGTGCGGCTCGATGGGCAGGTAGACGCCGCCGGCCTTGAAAACGGCAAGGACGGCAGCCATCCAGTCCAGGTTGCGTTCGGTGACGACGGCGACTACGTCCTCGTGGGCCAGCCCCCTGGCCAACAGGGCGCGCCCCAATCGATTGGCGCGGCGGTTGAGTTCCCGGTAGGTGCACCGCTGGTCGCCGTGCACGGCGGCGACGGCGTCCGGATGGGTTCGTACCCGCGCTTCGAACAGTTCGTGGAACCGCAGGTCGGGCAGGTCCCGGTGGGGCCCGGCCAACCCGTCGAGCTGGAAGCGGCGTTCGGCGGCGGAGAGCAGGCTCCGCCGTCCGTGTTCGGCGTTCGGATCCGCGGCGAAACGGGTCAGCGCGGTGAGGTGGTAGCCGGCTATTCGGGCGGCGCTCTCCGCGTCCAGCACGTCGGTCCGGTACCGCAGCCGCAGGGTGCGCCGCCCGCCGTGTCGCGCCACCGCCACCCGCAGCACCGTGCTCGCGGCCGGCTCGCCGTCGGTACCGAACAGGTCGAGTTCGGTCTCGAACGGCGCTTCGGGCAGGCCCAGTTCGCCGATGAGGTCAGCCACCGTGACATCTCGGTGCGCGAGCATCTCGGCCACCGTCCGGGCCGACTCCAGGGCCAGTCCCTGCCAGCTGCCCGGGGCGGTGGACACCCGGCAGGGCAGCGCCGGACCGCCGTCGGCGGCGAGGTAGCCGGTGGTCACCTCCTGCTCTCCGGAGAGCGCCGCGAGCACCGCGGCGTGCGCGGCCAACAGGACCGCGTCCAGGGATATGCGACGGGTCTCGGCCCATCGGTCCAGGCGCGCCACCAGGTTGTCGGGGAGCGGCAGTTCGTGTGTGGCGAGGCCGGCCGCCGGGGCGGTGGCCCATCGCGGGATCGCGGTGCGTCCTCCGTCGGCGAGGGCCTTCCGCCAGTACGCGCGGTCGTCGTCCGTCGGCTTGTTCATCGGGCTTCCTCTGCTGGTTCGTGCCGCGGCGCCACCGGTCGCCGGTCGCGGCGATGCGGTGCCGGACCGTCCGGTGCGGCCTGGTGGCGGGGGGAGTGCGGTGCCGGCGTCCGGCGGACAGCCGACGGTGCGGGTGCGGGGCGGGTGTCCGTGGGGTACGTCCGCTGCCGGCGGTCGCGCGTCTCGGCGGCCGGGTTCCCGGCCCACCGCGCGTGCGGGGGCACCTCCTCGCCCTTCATGAGGAAGGAGTCGGCGGCGAGCACCGCGCCGTCGCCCATCGTCACGCCGTAGTGGACCAGCGCGCCGACCCCGAGGGTGCAGCCCGCGCCGAGGGTGCTGCGGTCGGACTTGAAGGTGCCGTCCTCCTGAGAGTGGCACTGGATCCGGCTGCCGGCGTTCAGGGTGCAGTCGTCACCGATGGCGGTGAGGGTGCGCTCGGAGGGGTGGCAGCCGTCGTCGAAGACCCGGCGGCCGAGCCGGACCCCCAGCAGCCGCCAGAGGACGTTCTTGAACGGCGTTCCGTTGAACGCGTTGAAGTGGATGTCGGGCACCTTCCACAGGCGCTCGTGGTGCCAGAAGTACGGATCGTAGATGGAGCACACCTGCGGCCGCAGCGGACGGAACCGCGTCATGCACCGCTCCACCAGCGCGTAGTAGACGGCGGTGAACCCCAGGGCGCACACCAGGTATCCGGCGTCCAGGAGCTTCCCGAGCCCGTCGTCGCGGGTGGCGGTCGCCAGGGTCAGCAGCGTCACGCCGAACAGGTGCACCCACCGGATGAACAGGACCAGGCCCACGGTGCGGAGGTTGTAGCGGTTCTTGGCGGCCAGGCGGCGGCGCAGTTCGTCGCCGCCGCGCAGGTGGTCGAAGCGGGTGTCGCGCTCCACCGACCGCGGGATCTCGAAGCACGGCGAGCCGAGCAGTCCCACTCCGGTCCGGATCTCACCGTCGAGCGGGACCATCACCTTGGTCGCCAGCAGGCAGTTCTCGCCCGTGCGGCCCTGCGCCGGGTAGGCGATGTAGTTGCCGAGGAAGTTGCGCTTCCCGATCTCCGTGCGGGAGACGCTGAAGGAGGTGCGGGAGATCTCGGCGTTGATCAGCGAGAGGCCGTCGGCGACCATCGTGCCGCTGCCGACGACGCTCAGGCAGGGGGAGTCGTGCTGCAGCCCGATGCCGAAGTTCGAGCCGGTCTGTTCGACGGGGGAGAGGCCGTACCCCAGACGCTGCAGGTAGCCGACGATGTAGGAGCTGTCACCGAAGAGCCAGATGAAGAACTTGAGGTTCGTCATCCGCGCGAGGGTGCGGTGCACGGCGTAATGGAAGCCGTAGAGCGGATAGGTCGTCCCGGGCTTGATCACCCGGCGCGACAGGCGCGGCACGGTGCAGAGCACGGCCAGCCCCACGATGACGAATCCGCAGAACGCCACGAGGGAGAGAACCAGCGCGTCGAGGTAGAACGCGGCAGAGGCGAAGGACCGCCGGGCGAGGTCCTCCTGGCCGCCCGTCACGGGTACCCGGGTCAGGAGGAGTGCGGTGCCGGCGACGACCAGCGGCACGACGACGAGGAACGCCTTCACCAGGCCGAGCACGCCGAACGCGCCACGTCGCCAGGTACCGCACCGCGCCGGCGCCACCCGCACGTAGTCCACCTCGGTCGGCTGCGCCGGAGAACCGTGCCACCGCCGGCCACCGGGCACGGACTCGCCGCGTTGCAGGGCGGAGGTGTGGCCGAGTTGCGCGCCGTCCCCCATCGCGGTGTCGATGTCCAGCACGGTCCGCTCGCCGACGAACACGTCCCGACCGAGGGTGACCGCCCCGGTCTGGATCCTTCCGGCATGGGCCCGGTAGCAGAGGAAGAACGCGTCCTTCCGGATCACCGTGCCGGCGCCGACGGTGAGCAGGTCGGTGCAGACCGGGACGGTGCGGGACAGGATCGTGACGTGCTTGCCGATCTTCGCGCCGAGGGCCCGCAGATAGAGCACGTACACCGGGCTGCCGACGAACAGCACCGCGGGGTTGGCGTGCACCAGCACCTTGACGATCCAGAAGCGCAGGTAGGCCACCCCCCAGGCCGGGAACTCGCGAGACCTCCACCGACCTATGAGGAGCCATTTGACCAGCACCGGGAATGCGCACAGGCCGAGGAATTCGGCGCCGCCGAAGAGGACCGCTCGCCCGTAGACGCCGCTCGGCCCCGAACCGTCGGAGACCCACCGATAGCCGCTCGCGGTCGTGAATGCGACGAGGTAGGAATATCCGAGGAAGAACAGCAACTGCATTGCTCCGCACAGGACATAGCGCACGGTACTCCCGGGGAGCGGCGCTTCGGCCGGCGTCGGATCGGCCGGGGCGGCCGCGATGGCATGTTCGGGTGCGGCCTCGGCCAGTGCTGCCGCCAGACTCCGGATGGTCGAGTGCTGGTAGACGTCCTTCATCGACACCGGCGGCAGATCCGGTCGTTTTCTGACTCGTGCGCAGAAATGCGCCATCACCAGCGAGTCGGCGCCGAGGTCGGCGAAGAAATGCCCGTCGACCGGGACCCGTTCGGTACCCACGACCTCGGCCAGCAACTCGGCGAAGGCGCGCTCCACGCCGGCTGTCGAATCCCCGCTGCCCCGGGGACACGTTGCGGATTCCGGCGGGCCGTCGGGAGGGCCCTCGGCAGGTTCTCTCACCATGCGAGCTCCTTGAGCGCGTCATACGCGTTGTGCGGGCGAATGCGATTCACCGGAACTGCGGTCGGGACGAGCCCGTGGCGTGCCGCAGTGCCGGGGGAGGCGTGCCGTGGTGCGGTGCAGCAGAGCGCGTTCACCGTGATGAGCGCGTCGGCCGGGCCGGTGCGGGCACGCCGCAGGCGCGGTCGTGCCGACCACCGGGACCAGACCCGAAAGAATGCGAGATTTCCGCGCCGTCCCTACGGCGATGCGCAGGACATCGCTGCCGGACGGAAATGTGTGCCGAGCCTTCTCACCTTGCGAACACAGTCGGACGGATCACGGCACGCCGAGCCGGGAGAATGCGACATCCACCTTCAGGCGTAACACGGATGGCCAAGGGAAGACGGCTCTCCGGTTGAATTCCTGGCGTAGGAGAGCGACGCCGTCGACCTTTCCGCCCCTGCGCAGACGTTTCTCACCCATGGGCGTGACGCTGAACGAGGTTCCCCGGGCTCACCCTCCGGCACTTTTTACGGCCCGGCCAAAGGTGGAACCAGGAATCCCCATGCCCCTTTCCGATCCGACCGAATGGGTCGTTGAAGAACGTAGGACCCGACCGGAGGGCGAAACAGGCAGGTGTAGGCCAATAAAAATGCGCCCTTGCACACAACGAAGAAGGATCAACCCGACCGTTCTCCATGGGTTGGGCCACCGTGTGACGCAGCATCACACGAGGTTCACCACCTGCTGGTTCGCGCCGTCCACGGTCCACCCGGAACGCCGACGCCTCGATCGCCCGGGATTCCCAAAAGGCCGAAAGTCGGCAATGGCCAAAAATGCAACATTCGGCACAAAAAGTTCAAATGGTTACGCTCGGTAGTGGACGGAAGGGGGCGCTATCCGCGTCAACAGTCAATCGAACTGGCGCAAAGCAGCCGACGGGCTGAGATCCGTCGATAAAGATTCTCCCCCTCTCCGGTAATGGCGCGCCACACTCCGGTAAACCAGTTGCCAGGGCGCTCGGAACGGATTTCTCTCGGTTCCGGTAAGCAAGGGCAATCCGTTGGCCGGAGGGGCGCGGAGAGCGTGTGGCGGTGTTCGCGTGCGCGCGATGCGGCGCCGCGTCGAGTGCTCCGGCATCGCGGGCCGCGCTTCCCGGATACGCCCGCCTCCGCGCCCTGGCGCGGCTTCCCGTCGCCCGGCGGCCGTGGCTGCGCAGGATCTGTGAACGTGTGCCGCGGCGCCCGCGCTGTCACCCGTTCCGGGGCTGTCCGGTGGGCGAGGATCTGATGGCCCGCGGCATCGTGGATGGTGAGGAAACGTCACATCAGGGGCAGAGCTTGTGAACGTCATCCAAAAGCGGTAATGGCCGCAGACCACTCAGGCACCTATCATCTGCGACATGACGCCCACATGCGTCCCAGACGCCACTGCCGAGGCCAACGAACGGATACGCGCGTTCATGGCCGCCCGAGTCGGTCGGCCGCTATGGCCCGAGGAACAAGCCGAGTACGAGCAACTGCTCGCCATCTGGGCGAAGTCCGCACAGCCACACCCGACCACGAGCTGAGGGGCCATGCGCCCCGTCCCTGCTTCGGCAGGGGCGGGGCGCATCGTTCGTTCCAGGGACGCACCCGGTTGCGGCCTAACGGCTCCACGAGCACGGGGGTGGTGTCCGGGCTCCGGACGGATCCGTCCTCGACGGTGGCCGGCACACCCGGAAGGCCGGCCTGCGGAGCGGTGGTTCGCAGTCACACTTTCCCGGGGAAGCCGCATGTCTGCCGCCGCGTTGCGTCTGCACCGCGTGGCAGGCCGGACAGGGTGCCGGACGGGATGCGGCGGCACGCGCCTTGCGCCAGGGAGAGCCCCGTTGCCTGTTTCGGATCGTTGTGCGAAACAGACACGTACGAGGGATGTTGATATTCCCTGTTCCGGCGCGTGTATGCCTGGCAAGCGCCGTGAGTGAGGGGCGTATTGAAGCGGGATTCGGATCTGTCTGCAACATCCCGGTGTTTGCGCCCTCGGAATACGAAGCCGCCCCCCTTCACGCCGTACCGAGATGATCTCTCGCCTGTTTCGCTTGTCCCTGCGCACGGCCACCCTGCGCACCACTGGCCGTTCTGCTCACCTCTGTTCACGTCCCGGGAGGGAATGTGTCCACACCGGACAGCGTCACCGGTTCCGCCACCGAAGAGCCCGTACTCGAACCACCCGCAGACAGCGCACGGACCAGTCTCAGCACACAGGCCGCGCGCCAACTCGCCACCACCACCAAGTCCGAGCCGCAGATGCAGGCCATCACCTCGCGGTGGCTGCTGAAGATGCTCCCGTGGGTGGATGTCAAGGGTGGCACCTACCGGGTCAACCGGCGTCTGCAACTCCGAGTCGGCCGGGGCCGGGTCCAGTTCGAGCAGAACGGTGCGGACCACATCAAGGTGATCCCGGAGACCCTCACCGAACTGCCCGTCCTGCGCGGCTACGACGACATCGAGGTCCTCAAGGAGATCGCCGGCCGCTTCAGCGTCCGGGAGGTCCGGGCCGGCCAGGTCCTCTTCGAGGCCGGGCAGCCCGCCACCGAGGCGTACCTCGTCGTCCACGGCCGCTTCGCCCGCTACCAGGCCGGGAAGTACGGCGAGGAGGAGATCGTCGGCGTCGTCACGGACGGCGACCAGATGGGGGACGAGGCGATCGGCCGGCCCGACCCGCTGTGGTTGAGCTCGGTCCGCGCCGAGACGGCGGGCGTGCTGCTGGTGCTGCCCTGGGACGTGATCCGGGAGTTCACCGACCGCGCGCCGTCCCTGGCCGCGCACCTGGCGGCGTACGCGGAGCGGCAGCAGCTCCCCATGAACCGCAAGGGGGAAGCGGATGTGCCGGTGCAGGCGGGACACGTCGGCGAGCCGACACTGTCCGGCGGATACGTCGACTACGAACTCGCCCCGCGCGAGTACGAACTCTCCCTGACCCAGACCGTGCTCCGGGTGCACAGTCGGGTAGCCGACCTCTACAACGAACCCATGGACCAGACCCAGCAGCAACTCCGGCTCACTGTGGAGGAGATCCGCGAGCGCCAGGAGTGGGAACTGGTCAACAATCGGGAGTTCGGACTGCTGCACAACGCCGACTACGGCCAGCGCATCAGCACCTACACCGGCCCGCCGACCCCCGACGACATGGACGAGCTGTTGTCCATGCGCCGCAAGACACGGCTGTTCCTGGCCCATCCGAAGGCGATTGCCGCCTTCTTCCGGCAGTGCAACAAACGCGGTCTGGTGCCGGGCACGGCGGACGTCGACGGGCACGAGGTCCCTGCCTGGCGGGGCGTCCCGATCTTCCCGTGCGGCAAGATCCCGATCGGCGACGCGCACACCAGCAGCATCATCGCGCTGCGTACCGGCGAGGCGGACCAGGGAGTCGTCGGCCTGTACCAGACCGGCATCCCCGAGGAGTTCCAGCCGGGTCTGAACGTCCGCTTCATGGGCGTCGACCAGGCCGCCATCATCAAGTACCTCGTCACCGCCTACTACTCGCAAGCCATCCTCGTGCCCGACGCCGTCGGAATCCTGGAGAACGTCCAGCTCGGCCGGAGCGCCGACTGACCCGGTGGAGTACGAACCATGAGCACGCCCCCCAACACCGCCGCCGGGTTCTCGATGCCCGGCCCGCCGAACCTCGCCCGCGACCTTCGGGCCCGCCGCGGCGGGGCCGTCCCCGGGCTGAAGTACCGGCCCGCCGCCCCCGCCGACCCGGAAAAGGCCAAGGAGATCGACCGCAGGCTGGAGCTCTGGGCCCGCGAGTTGGATCTCTTCCCCGCGCAGTGGACCGGTGACTTCGCGGAGTTCCAGGTCGGCCGGGCCGTCGTCCTCCAGCATCCCGGTGCGGCCGACCTCGAACGCCTCACCGTCGCCGGCAAGTTGCTGCTGGCCGAGAACATCGTCGACAGCTGCTACTGCGAGGAGGACGAAGGCCGGGGCGCCGCGCGCAGCAGCCTGGGCGGCCGTCTGATCATCGCCCAGTCGGCCCTCGACCCGTTCCACAGCACCCCCGTATACGAGGAGGAGTGGCGCCGCGGTGTGCAGGCCGACGGCCCCCTGCGCTCGTACCACTGGGCCCTGCAGGACTACGCGGCTGTCGCGACCCCCAGTCAGACCGGCCGGTTCGTCCATGACATGGCCCGGCTGCACCTCGGCTACCTCGCGGAGGCCTCCTGGGCGGAGTCGCGGTACGCACCGCAGGTCTGGGAGTACCTGGTGATGCGGCAGTTCAACAACTTCCGCCCCTGCCTGTCCCTGGTCGACGCCGTGGACGGCTACGAACTGCCCGAAGTCCTCTACGCCCGGCCCGAGGTCCAGCGGGTCACCGCCCTGGCCTGCAACGCCACCACCATCGTCAACGACCTCTATTCCTTCACCAAGGAACTGGCCAGTGACCCGAACCACCTGAACCTGCCGCAGGTGGTGGCCGCCAACGACAAGCGCGGCCTGAAGGCCGCCTACCTGAAGAGCGTCGAGATCCACAACCAGGTCTTCGAGGCGTTCGAGGCGGAGTCGGCGCCGCTGTGCGCCCTCTCGCCCCTCCTCGAAAAGTACGTCCGGGGCCTGACCGACTGGGTCGCCGGCAACCACGAGTGGCACGCCACCAACACCGAACGCTACCAGTTGCCCAACTACTGGTAGACCGATCCACGCACCACTGCAAGGAGTCACCGTTGACCATCGCACACGCCGACACCGCAGCACGCACACCGGTGCCGACCCAGTCCACGTACCAGTCACGGGTCGCGGACTACTGGAACGCCGAGGAAAACCCGGTCAACCTCGAACTCGGAAAGATCGACGACCTGTACCACCACCACTACGGCATCGGGGACGCCGACTGGTCGGTACTGGACGAGCAGAACCCCGACCTCCGCCGTGAGCGGGTCACCGGAGAACTGCACCGGCTGGAGCACGCCCAGGCCGAACTCCTCGCCTCCCACCTCGGTGACGTCGCGCCGACCGACCGGGTCTTCGACGCCGGGTGCGGGCGCGGGGGCGGCAGCGTGGTCGCGCACCTGCGCTACGGCTGCCACTCCGACGGGGTCACGATCTCCGCCAAGCAGGCCGACTTCGCCAACGAGCAGGCCCGCAAACGCGGTATCGACGACAAGGTGCGCTACCACCACCGCAACATGCTCGACACCGGCTTCACCGCCGGCGCGTACGCGGCGTCGTGGAACAACGAGTCGACCATGTACGTCGAACTGGAGCTGCTGTTCGCGGAGCACGCGCGGCTGCTCCGGCGCGGTGGCCGCTACGTCACGATCACCGGCTGCTACAACGACTCGTACGGGCGCGCCTCGCGCGAGGTGTCGCTCATCAACGCCCACTACATCTGCGACATCCACCCGCGCTCGGAGTACTTCCGCGCCATGGCCCGCAACCGGCTCGTCCCCGTGCACGTCGAGGACCTGACGGAGGCCGCGCTGCCGTACTGGGAACTTCGCCGCCAAGCCGACCACCTGGTCACGGGCATCGAGGACACCTTCCTCAACGCCTACCGCAACGGCAGCTTCCAGTACCTGCTGATCGCCGCGGAACGCGTGTGAATCTCCGGGGCCGCGCCACTGACGGCGCGGCCCCGACGAGGTGGCACCGGCGGCCGGGCGCCAGCCGGACGCCGGATCGCCGGGGGCCGGTCCCTCCTAGCCGCAGTGGTCGTTCTCCCGGTGGCTGTAGCCGCCGCCGACGACGCCGCCCCAGTCCACGCACGCACCTCTGGCGTTGACCCACACGGGGCCGGCGTACGTCGTGTAATCCCCCTCGTCCGAGATCCAGGTCGAGGAATCGTCGGAACGCATGAGGAATACCGACATGGGGACCGTTCCGCCCGTCCCCTTGCGGATACTGACCGCGCAATTGCTGCCCGAGGACCTCTGGTACGTGAGGTACACCGTCCCCTCGTTTCCGACGGGCAGGGAGTCTATGACCGTGAATCCTGGTCCGCATACGCCGTTGTAGGCCGCGATCGGCGCCGCGTTGGCGGTGCCCGGGACGGCAATCACGGACGCTGCGGCAATTCCCGCCACCGCGCCGAACGTCGCCACTCGACGCCCCACGGTGGAAGCGGAAATCCCTCTGATTCTGCTGCCGATTTCCATTCCTGGAAGCCCCTCCTCGCGATTTTTGAAGCTTAAAATTAAGGCAATGCGGAGTTGTGTGGCAGGAGTGGTTTCGGTCAACGGTGGCTTGATTTCGGCGTTCTGTGGGGGAGGTGCCGGAGATCGGTCGAGCGCAACTGCGTGACGGCGCAGGGGTGTTCGTCGCCGCACCTCGCAGCGGATGGGGACGGGAAGGAACGGCGGACGCGCGGTAACCGGTGACGTACGGTGCCGGTGAGGGCAGAGGTTGCGGGCGGGCCGGTATAACCTTCCCCATGCCGATTGACGAAGCCGCATCGCAGAAGCCCTCCGGCCGGCCCGCCGAGTGGTCTGATCTTGATGAGGAGGCCGAGGAGGTCACGGTCGCCGTCATGGCGGCGTCCCGTCTGCTGATCGCCGTCTCGGCACGCGCCCTCGCCTCGATAGACGACGCCATGACCCTGCCGCAGCTGCGGGCCCTGGTGGTGCTGGAGAGCTGCGAACCCCTCAAGCTCGTGGCGATGGCGGCCACCCTGGGCGTCAACCCGTCGACCGCGATGCGGATGGTCGACAAGCTCGAAGCGGTCGGCCTGGTCGATCGCCGAACCAACCCGGACAACCGCCGCGAGGTCGTTCTGCGACTCACGGCAGCGGGACGGGACGTGGTGGAGCAGGTCCTCGCGCACCGCCGGGCCGAGATCCGCACGCTGGTCGGCCGGTTGCCGGCCGAGCAACGGGCGGGCCTGGTACCGACGTTGCGGTCCCTCATCCAGGCCGCCGGCGAGCTGGCCGTCGACCCCTTCGACGAGGTGCGGCGGATAGGCGGGCTCGTCGAGGACCCGCTCGCGTCGGGCGGGCGGGACGGCCTGGGCCTGGGGTGAGGGGCACCGGCGGCGGACGGCCCGACGGGGCGGGTGGCCCTGCCCGTCAGCGCCGGGTGTCGCTCTGTCGTCGTCCGGCGGCGGGTTTCCGCGCGGCGGGCCGGGCGGCGGCGGGGTGGCGGTAGGGCGTGGCGCGGGCGTGCGAGCGGTAGACGATGTACGGCCGGATCAGGTAGCCGACGTGGGCGGTGAAGGCGTGGATGAGCCGGCTGAAGGGCCAGAGCGCGAAGAGGACCATCGCGAGCAGGGCGTGGAGTTGGTACACCAGCGGGGCGTGCGCCATCGCCGGGACGTCGGGGTCGCGTCTCCCAGGTGATCACGCCGTCCTTGACGTACACCTTCCACGAGCACGAGCCGGTGCAGTTCACCCCGTGGGTGGAGCGGACAACCTGGTCATGGGCCCAACGTTCCCGGTAGGGCGCGTCGTTGACGCTCTGGTCGGTCCGGTAGACCGCCCGCAGGTCCGGCGTCGTGGGTGCCCTCCGCAAGGCCGTTCCGATCCGCAGCAGCTGCTCCGTGGCCACCGCCGCAACGCGTTCGGCTTCCTTGCGGGTACCGCGTCGTACCACCACGGTCGCTCCTTTCACGGTGCGCGGGTGGCGGCACCGGCCACTCCGGTCCCCGTGCCGGGTGGTCGCGTGCCACCAGGATCAGCTTGGCCGTGCCGCGGCGTTCCCGACGCGCCACCACGGAAGGGTTGATGAGAGTTATACGTAGTTTTTCTTGCGCTTTGCAATATTTGCCAGCGGCATGTACTTTGAGTCGGTGCGGTGAAGGGCGGAACAGGGAGATGTCGGTGAGGGGCCGCATGGGCCGGGTGATTGACGGAGTCGTGGGTGGGGATCTATGAGCGACATGACGTCCCCCACTCCTCGTGAAGCCTTCGAGCTGCTGCTCGCCGGCAACCAGCGCTTCATCGCGGGCGCGCCCGCGCACCCCAACCAGGACGCCACGCGTCGCGCCGAGATCGCGCCGGCCCAGCGTCCATTCGCCGTGCTGTTCGGGTGCTCCGACTCCCGCCTGGCTGCCGAGGTCATCTTCGACCGCGGCCTGGGCGACCTGTTCGTCGTCCGCACCGCGGGCCACGTCGTGGGGGCGGAGGTGCTGGGCAGCGTCGAATACGGGGTGGAGGTGCTGGACTGCCCGCTGGTCGTGGTCCTCGGCCACGACTCGTGCGGCGCGATCGCCGCCGCCTGCGCCGCACTCGAAACCGGTGTGACGCCGACCGGCTACATCCGGGACGTCGTCGAGCGGGTCACCCCCAGCGTGCTCGCGGCGCGGGCCGCCGGGCGCGTGCAACCCGACGAGATCCTCGCCGAGCACGTGCGCCACACGGTCGACCTGCTGCTGGACCGCTACCGGGAGCTGGCCCGGCGGGTGGCGGCCCGTGAGGCGGCCGTGGTGGGGCTGTCCTACCGGCTGGACGACGGCAGCGCCCACCTCGTCGCGGCCCGCGGCCTCGATGACCCCGCCGGCCCCTCGTCCTGACCCGCGATGGCGCAGGTCAGGGCCTTGTCGGGGCCTGGGGCTCGGGGCGGCGGCGGCTCCGGGAGTCGCCGACCGGAGCGGCCGGGCCGGACCGTGTGGAACGTTGCCTACCGCAATACTTGCCTGGCGATAGAATGGGTTCGGGTGGGCGCACAGGAGGCGGGTGAGTCTCATGAAGTGCTTCGACTGCGCGTGGGCCGAAGAGGTCGTCGACGCCGTGGGTATCTGCCATCACTGCGGTGTGGGCGTCTGCCTCCGGCACTGTCATGTCGCCCTGGAGCCCGGCCATCGACTTGCCGGGGTCGGCCAGTCGACGCTCTCCCGACCGGCCCGTGAACTCACCTGTCTGACCTGCCACTTCGCGATGGCTCCCACGTACCAGGCAGAGGCGAAGCGAAGCGTGCGCTGACGGGCGGATGCGGGGCGTCGCCGGCGTCGGTTCGAGGGCGTGCCTGCGTGGGGGATGCCTGTGCGGCGGCGACCCGGCCCCGTGATCCGGTCCGTCGTCGGCCGCCTCGGCGTCCTGCGGTGGTGGGGGTGGTGCACTCAGGCGCACTTCCGGCGGTGTCCGCCCCCGGGAGCCAACCGTCGGCCCGTCCAGGTGCTGGACACCACCTGCCTGCAAATCTTGCACACTGCAATACTTTTGCTATGGAAATCATACGAACATGCCTGGGGTCAGGCGGGCGAGCGGCGTCCACCGGCGCTCCGCGACCTGGTGGGTCGCCGCGGTGAACGGGGCGCGCACGGGAACGACGAGGCACCGGGGCGCGCACCTCGGTGACTTCACGGTCCAGCCGAGGATGCTGGTGATCTGCGGCTGGGCACTGCTCGTGGGCGGCGCCGGTGCGGTGGCGGCGCTGGCGTTGCTGCGGTTGATCGGGCTGGTCACCAACGCGGTGTTCTACCAGCGGTGGTCGACCTCGCTGGTCGCGCCGGGCCTGGAGCACCGGCCGTGGTGGCTGGTGCTGGGCGCGCCGGTGCTCGGCGGACTGGTGATCGGCGCGATGGCGCGCTACGGGTCGGAGAAGATCCGCGGGCACGGCATGCCCGAGGCGATCGAGGCGATCCTGACCGGCGGCAGCCGGGTCGAGCCCCGGGTGGCGGTGCTCAAGCCGGTGTCGGCGGCGATCAGCATCGGCACCGGCGGCCCGTTCGGCGCCGAGGGGCCGACCATCATGACCGGTGGCGCGATCGGCTCGATCCTGGCGCAGGCGCTGCGGTTGAGTGCCGACGAACGCAAGACGCTGCTGGTCTCCGGGGCGGCGGCCGGTATGGCGGCGACCTTCAACTCGCCGCTGGCGGCCGTGCTGCTCGCCGTGGAACTGCTGCTCTTCGAGTGGCGCCCGCGCAGCTTCGTGCCGGTGGTCGCGGCGGTCGGCGTCAGCACCGTGGTGCGCGGTTTCCTGCTGGGGACGGCCCCGATCTTCCCGGTGTCCGCCGCCGGCCTCCACGTCGCCCCCGCGGTCGACGTGCTCTGCGTGGTGGCCGGGCTGCTCGGCGGTGCACTGGCGGTCGCCGCGACCTGGCTGGTCTACCGGGCCGAGGACGGCTTCGCCCGACTGCCCTTCCACTGGATGTGGTGACCCGCGATCGGCGGGCTGGTCATCGGCCTGGGCGGGTTGGTCGAGCCGCGTGCCCTCGGTGTCGGCTACGACGTCATCGAGCAGTTGCTGACCGGCCGCGCCACGGTGTCGCTCATCGTCGGAATCCTCGTCGTCAAGACCCTCATCTGGTCGCTCTCGCTCGGCTCGGGGACCTCCGGCGGGGTGCTCGCTCCGGTCTTCATGATCGGCGGGGCGGTCGGCGCGGCCGAAAGTCTGGTCTTCCCGCACGTCATTCCGGGCTTCTGGGCGATGATGGGACTGGCCGCCGTGGTGGGCGGGGTGATGCGGTCACCGTTGACCGGAGTGGTCTTCACCCTCGAACTCACCCATGCCTGGGGTGCGGTGCTGCCGCTGCTGATCTCCTCCACCGCCGCCTATGCGCTGTCCGCACTCCTGCTCAGGCGCTCGGTGCTCACCGAGAAGATCGCCCGCCGCGGTCTGCATCTGACCAGGGAGTACTCCACCGACCCGCTGGAGACGTTCTTCGTCGAAGAGGTCATGGAACGCCGGCCCCTCCTCCTTGAGGGCCGCGACGGCGTAGCAGTGGCGATCCAGCTCACCGGGGACGCGGGGGGTTCCGCCGGCGATGGGCGGCGGTTGGTCCCGGTACTGACCGACGAGGGCGCGACGGGCCTGGTGACGACCCGGGAGCAGCTGCTGGAGGCACTCGCCAGGGACGCCGATCTGCAGGGGAGCAGCACGGTGGCGGACGTCTGCGTGCCTTCTCCGGTGACCCTCCGGCCGGACGACACCCTGCGCCGTGCCGCCTATCTCTTCGCCGAACACGGCGTGACCCAGGCCCCGGTCGTCGGTCACGGGCCCGACGCCCACGTCGTGGGGACGGTCACGCTCCACCACCTGCTCCACGCGCGACGGCACGACCTGACGGAGGAGCACCACCGGCAACGTCTCCTTCCGGGCAGCCGACGACGTGACCCGGACGCCGTCCCCACCTGAGACCACTGAGAGCCACGGGGCCTTCGTCGCGGCGAAGGCCCCGTTCGCACGCCTGCTGCTCGCGGCTCGCCGAGCCCATCGGCCGCGGCCCGTCCGCCTGGGAGCCGCGCCGGTCAGTACCGCTCCGTCAGCGAATCGACGGCTTGCGCGCCGGCCGCGTCGGTCAGGGCGCGCAGTCCCCGCACCAGTTCGGCGCGCCGCTCGGTCGGCAGACTGGCGACGATTGCCTGGATCTCCTGATGGCGGTGGGCCAGGACCTTCTCGACCAGGCGCCGGCCGTGCGGTTTGAGGGCCAGGATGACTTCGCGACGGTTGCCGGGGTTCAGCTGACGGTCCACGAGGCCGCGGGCCTCCAGCTTGTCGACCATGCGCATCGCCGTGGACGGGTTCACGTCCAGCCCCGCGGCGAGCGCGGCGAGTTTGACCGGGCCCTCGCCGTGCAGCACCACCAGAGTGCGCAGCTGTGGCAGCGTCAGGGTCGGCTCGGTCTCGGCGAGTGCCCGTGCGGAGAGTGCGACGAACAGGCGGGACGCCGTCATGACGGCCGCGGCGACCTCCTCCACGGTCTCGTGCAGGTCGTCCGCCGACAGCTCGGCCGGGCCTTGCTGCGCACCATCCGGAGCTTGTCGCACCATACCGCTTTTATACCGTTCCCCAGGCTGGCGCCGATGGACGGGTTCCGGTGTGGACCGGTGGGGGCGCGGAGCCGTCGGTGGGCGGTCGGCGGGTCCCGCCGAAGCGTGATCAGCCCGGCCGACTGGCACCCCGGGGGTACGTTCACAGTTCAATCAACATTTTGTTTATGATCTGGGTGCCGCACCTGCCTGCCTGGAGTCCCTGCATGTCCGCACCACCGCCCCCTGCCACCCCCCAGGCCGCACCCGTTGCACGTGTTGAGGGCCACGGCATTCGCCATCGGCGCCCTGCTTCTCCTGGTCGGGGTGGGTGTGCTGCTGCACGAGCCGCTGCTGATCCCGCCCCTGGCGGCGAGCGCGGCCCTGGTGCACGGAGCGCCCGGGCTGCCGATCTCCCAGCCGCGCAACCTGATCTGCGGCCAGCTGATGTCCGCCGCGATCGGCTTCGGCACCCTGGCGGTGACCGGGAGCAGTGCCTGGGGCGCCGCGGTGGCCGCCGGGCTTTCCCTGGGCGCGATGATGCTCACCCACCTTTCCCACTCCCCGGCCGCCGCCACGTCGGTCATCGTGGTGCTGCAGGCCCCGCATCCGGTGCCGTTCCTCCCGCTGCTCTTCCTGGCCACCGTGCTGCTGGTGGCGATCGGCCTGTTGCCCGGCCGCATAGGAGGGCACCCGGTCCGCTACCCGGTTGCCTGGTGACGCCACGGCATCAGGACGCGGTGCATCTTGGCGATGAAGAGATCGTCTTGGGGCGACCCCGGCTCCGTTTCGTCCGGGCCGCTGAACACGGGGAGGACCTCATCCCGACGTCGGCGTGGTGATCCGCTTCTCGAACCAGTGATGGGCATACGGCTCGTCGTTGAAGGCCGCGACCTCCTGGAAGCCGCAGGAGTGGTAGAGGCCGATCGCCGCGGTGAGCGCCTTGTTGGTGTCCAGGCGCAGAATGTCGCAGCCTTGCCGGGCGGCCAGAGTCTCCAGCTCGGTCAGGAAACGGCGGCCGAGACCGAGACCCCGGGTGCGGGGCGCGACCCACATGCGTTTGATCTCGGCCGGGGCGCCGGGGGGCAGCTTCAAACCGGCGCAGCCGACGGGCTCGCCGTGCAGCCTGGCGACCAGGAACAGGCCGTGCGGTGGCCGGAGTTCGCCCGCGTCGGGCAGTAGGCTCCGCGCGGGGTCGAAGCCGGTCTCGAAGCGCTCCTGCAGTTCGGTGAAGTAGGACCGCAGGCTGTGCTGGGCGTCGGGGTGGTCCGGGTCGACCGTGTCCAGCGTGACCGTCGCGGCGGTCAGCAACCGCTCGACCTCGGCCATGGCGGCGGCCAGCCGGGCGCGCTGGGCAGTGTTGAGCGGCTCCAGGAGAGAGCTGGCCAGCTCGTCGCTGCGGCCATCGAGCACGGCGCGCTCGGCGCGGCCCGCATCGGTGAGCCGGACGGTGCGCACCCGTCTGTCCCGGGGCTGCGGCTCCACCGTCACCAGGCCGTCGGTCTCCAGGGAGCGCAGTAGCCGGCTGACGTATCCGGAGTCGAGTGCGAGGCGCTCGCGCAGCTGCCGCACGTCCTGGCCCTCCTCGCCGATCTCCCAGAGGAGCCGGGCTTCACCGATGGGCCGGTCGAGGCCCAGGTAGTGGTCGTGGAGCACGCCCACACGCTCGGTGACGGTGCGGTTGAACCGCCGCACCTGGTCGATCTGCACCGTGTCCATTCTCTGACTGTAGTCAGAGAACCATGTGCAGGGCCAGAGGCTTCACCCTTCACCGGGACGTTGGCCGACGTTGCTGATGGATGAGTAGCGGCTCCGGATGAGGTCTTCGAGCCGGTCCAGCGAGGCCATGCTGAAGCCCCATCCACCGCCGGTCTCCTGCGACCACCCCTCGAATCCAGCCTTCTGGCGGGCCGGCCACTCCTGCGGCAGTGAGCTGCTCGTCCAGGCATTCTCTTCGCTCATGTCCATGGCCGGCGACCTTGCGCCAGGACAGACGAAGCCCCGAACTTGCCTACGATGCAACGGTTTTTGCGGCCCCAGCCGCAGGCCGGTGAGCGCGCACGGTCGTGGAGCCCGCCGAGACCGCCCAGGTCAGGTCCTCGTCGGCGTCGGGCTGGGCCATCAGCGCGGTGAAGACCCGATGCCTAGCCGCCGCCCCGCTCGACGTGGAGATGGATCGGCCCGCGGAGTACGGGGCTGCGCCGGTACGGTGGCGGGTCGGCGACCAGTCCGGGCCGGTCGAGCCGGCGTACCAACTCGGTCAGCGCGATCTGGGCTTCGCGGCGGGCCAGCGGGCCGCCGAAGCACAGGTGGATGCCGCTGCCGAAGCCGAGGTGCTGGTTGTCGCGCCGATCGGGGTCGAAGCGGTCGGGATCGTGGAAGCGGTTCGGGTCGCGGCTGCCCGAGGCCAACATCAACATGATCTGCGAGCCCTTGGGGATGACGGTGTCGGCGACGGTGATGTCGCTGTACGCCGCCCGCCAGGGAATGATGTGCACGGGGGGCTCGTAGCGCAGCAGTTCCTCTACCAGCGGCACGATCAAGTCCGGTTCGTCGCGCAGGCGTTGCAGTATCGGCGGGTGGCGCAGCAGTGTCAGCATGCCGTTGGTGATGAGGTTGACGGTGGTCTCGTGGCCGGCGATCAGCAGCAGGTTGGCGGTGGAGATGATCTCCTCGTCGGTCATCCGCCCGTCGGGCCCGTCGTCGTTGGCCAGCCGTGACAGCAGGTCGTCGCCCGGTCGGCCGTGGCGTTGGTCCAGCAGCCCGCCGAGGTACTGCCGCAGGTCCTTGCGGGCCTGTACGCCCTTGTCCAGCTTTTCCTTCGGGTCGGTCTTGGGGTTGTAGTCGATCGAGTTGATGAGGTCGTCCACCCAGAGGTGGAACCGCGGTTCGTCCTCGCGTGGCACACCGAGCAGGTGGCAGATCACCGAGACCGGGAACGGGTAGGCGAAGTCGTCGACGATGTCGATCTGCTTCTTGTCCGCGAAGTCGTCGATCAGGCTGCTGACGATGCCGGTCAGCGCGGGTTCCATGTCGGTCACCAGCCGCGGGGTGTGCGGGGGGCCGAAATGGCGCATCGCCATACGCCGCAGGCGGTCGTGCTCGGGCGGGTCGAGGTTGATGAACGCCGGAGTGGTCTGCTCCTCGGTTGCCGCCGTCGGATGGGTGAGGTTGCGGGTGTCCGAGCTCAGATGCGGGTTGTGCAGTATGCCTGCGATCTCGCGGTAGGTGCTGATGACGTAGCTGCCGTCCTCCTGCTGGGCCACCGGTGTCTTGCGCAGCTCGGCGTAGAGCGGGTACGGGTCGGCCCGGGAGGAGTAGTCGAGGATCCGGCGCAGCATGCCGGCAGCCTGGGTCGTGGTCATCTCGCTTCCCTCCTACCGGTGCTGGTACGCGGCCGTGACACGGCGCTCACTCGGGTCGTGACCCGTGACGACCACGGTGGCGCCCTGGGCGAGCAGCTCGGGGCCGGGGAAGTCGACGGGCACCGCTTTCATGTCTGCGGGCTGGTCGGGCGCGGGGCACGGCGGCGGGAACGGCGCTGCCGTCTCGATGAGCTGCCGGTAGTGGTCCAGCCACTTCGCGTTGTTGAAGCTCACCGCCGCGGTGACGCGGCCCCGATAGCCGTATGCGGCGACGAAGCGGTGGTCGGGCACCGATCCCTGGGTGACGACCACCTCGTCGGCGAAGGTCGGTACGCCGACGGACTTGATGTTGACGCCGAACTGGATCGACCAGAACAGCGGCAGGGTCAGGTGGGGCCAGCGATCCGCCTGGCCGCTGACCATGTTGTGCGCCGCGACCTCGGCCTGCTCCACGGCGTTGGCCCAGTGCTCCAGCGAGATGAGCCGGTACTCGTAGATCGGGTTCGGGCAGCGTGCCACGTCTCCGGCGACGAAGATGTCGTCGGTGACCAGGCCGTTGAGGTCGAGGGCGCGGCAGCCCGTGTCGCAGGCGATTCCCCAGACACCCGCCGCCAGGCCCGAGTCCCGCAGCCACTCGGTGTTGCGGATGCCCCCGAGCGCCACCACCGCCACGTCGGTGTCGAGCGTACTGCCGTCGTCGAAGTGCGCGCGGCGCAGCCGCCCCTGTGCGTCGCCCTCCAGCCGGGTGACCTTCACACCGCAGCGCAGGTCGACCCCGTGAGCGCGCTGCATGTCCGCCGCGACCTGACCGATCATGGCGCCGAGTGCCCCTACCAGCGGCGCGGGCGCGAGTTCGGCGACGGTCACCGGGATGTCCCACTCGCGGCAGATGGAGGCGATCTCGGAGCCGGTGAATCCCGCACCGATGACCAGGACCCGGGAGGGCCCGGCGGCGAGGGCCCGCTGCAGGGCCTCGGAGTGTTCGCGCGTCCGCACGATGAACACCCCGTCCAGGGCCGCCTCGCTCTCGACGAACCAGGGCCGGGCCCGTACTCCGGTGGAGATCAGCACCCGGTCGAAGGGAACCTCACGCCCGTCGGCCAGCCGCACGTGGTCGGTCGCCAGGTCCAGCCCACTGGCGGGCACACCCAGCAGCCACTCCGCATCGATGCCACGGCGGCGCGGCAGCTTGGTGTTCCCGGCCGGAACCCACCCGGTCAGTACCTGTTTGGACAGCGGAGGCCGGTCATACGGCTCGCCCAACTCGTCGCCGATCATGGTCAACGATCCGGTGAAACCCTCGTCGCGCAGCGTCTCCGCGGCCCGCAGCCCCGCCAGTGACGCCCCGACGACCACGATGCGGCCCTCGCGCTTGAACGCTTGCAGGTTGTCGGCGCTGGTCATGACGGCGACGCCTCCGCCGGTGCGTCCCGTCCCTCCGACTGGTCGACCAGAATCGCCTGGACCGGGCAGGCCGCCGCGGCGCGCAGCACCCGGTCGCGCTGGGCGTCATCGGGGTTCGGGTCGTACATCAGCGCTTCCTCGCCGTGCATCCGGAACGCGTCCGGAGCCAGGAAGGCGCACTGCGCGTACCCTTCACATCGGGAAAGATCAACGACAACTCTCATCCCGACCTCCACGGTGGCTGCAGGCTGCGGGCCCGGAAGTCGGCGCCATTCCGGCGCGCAGGGCGCGGTACGGCGAGAGAGAAGAGATGTGGTCGTCGCCCACCTCCCCGGACTGCGAGGGGGTGCACCGCGCTCGTCGGGTCGCCGCAGGAAGAATGGGATATCGCGTACAAGGCGACCGGCGGAAAAAACCGCTCAGGGATGCTGACTTTCCTGCCAGACAGCCTATCCCGCGCGCACACCGCCCGCACCACGGGAAAGGGTTGTCCCGCCGATCGGCGGCGGAGCTCCTGCCGTGAAGGCCCGGTCGTCGTCGACCGATCGGCGCAATTCGCCCGTGCCCGGCGTGTGGCCCGGGCTTTCGGATGGTTCGGTGTCGAAAGGAGTCAACCAGACCCCAAGCGGTCGTGCGGTCGGCCAGTCGAGGAGGAGAACCGGCGTGAGCGTGACTCAGGGAGCACCTCAGGGCGTCAATCCCGCGCATCTGCTGAAAGGCCAGAAGGCACTCGTCACCGGTGCGAACTCCGGCATCGGCAAGGCGACGGCCATCGGCCTGGGACGCGCCGGGGCCGACGTGGTCGTGAACTACGTCGCCGGGCGCGCGGAGGCCGAGCAGGTGGTCGAGGAGATCTCCCGGTTCGGCGTGCGCGCGGCGGCGTACGAGGCCGACGTGTCCCAGGAGGACCAGGTCGTCGCGATGATCGAACGGATGGTTCGGGAGTTCGGGACCATCGACATCCTCGTGGCCAACGCCGGGCTGCAGCGCGACGCTCCGTTCACCGAGATGACGACGGCCCAGTGGCAGAAGGTGCTGGACGTCAACCTCACCGGCCAGTTCCTGTGCGCTCGGGAGGCGACGAAGGAGTTCCTGCGAAGAGGGGTCGTCCCCGAGGTGTCGCGAGCCGCCGGGAAGATCATTTGCATGAGCTCGGTGCACCAGGTCATCCCCTGGGCCGGTCACGTCAACTACGCGGCCTCCAAGGGCGGCGTGCAGATGATGATGGAGACCCTCGCCCAGGAGCTCGCGCCCCACAGGATCAGGGTCAACGCCATTGCTCCGGGAGCCATCAGGACGCCCATCAACCGCAGCGCCTGGAACACTCCCGATGCCGAGAAGGAGCTGCTGCAGCTGATTCCCTACGGGCGCGTCGGTGATCCGGAGGACATCGCCCACGCGGTCGTCGGTCTCGCCTCGGACCTCATGGACTACGTGGTGGGCACCACGCTCTACGTGGACGGCGGTATGACTCTCTTCCCCGGTTTCGCCACCGGCGGCTGAGCCCGGTACCGACGGAGGACCGGACGCCCGCTCTCCGCTGACAACCGCCGCCTCACGGCACCCGGTCGAGAGCCGCATCCGCCGGGACGAGGGCGTCGATCGACGCCGCTTCCCTGTGCGTGAATGCCTGGACGGAGCCGTGGAGTCGGCAGCCGGACCCACCGCGCCCGCGGCACGTAGGTCAGGTGCTGATGCCCGCGTCGCGGGCCAGCAGGGCGGCCTGCACCCGGTTGCTGACGTCCAACGCCGCCAGGATGCGGCTGACATGGGCCTTGACGGTGCTCTCGCGCATGCCCAGGCGGGCCGCGATGTCGGCGTTGGTGTCGCCCTGGGCGAGCAGGGCCAGTACGTCGTCTTCGCGCGGGGTGAGCCGGCCGACGCGGGCGCGGGCGGCGGCCGCCTGCGGGCGGCTGGTGGCGTGGTACCGGTCGATCACACGGCGGGCCGCGGCGGGGTGGAGCATGGCGGAGCCGGCCGCGACGAGGTGCACGGCGCGCAGGATCTCGGCCGGCTCGGTGTCCTTGAGCAGGAAGCCGTCGGCCCCGGCCGCCAGGGCGCTGTAGACGTAGTCGTCGAGGTCGAAGGTGGTCAGGGTGATCACCTTCGGAGGGTGCGGCAGGGCGCGCAGCCGGGCGGTGGCGGTGATGCCGTCCATGCGCGGCATGCGGACGTCGACCAGCGCGACGTCGATGCGATGGGCGGTGGCCTGCTCGATGGCGTGCAGACCGTCCGACGCCTGGGCGGCGACCTCGATGCCGGGGTCGCCGTCGAGGAGGTCGGTCAGGCCCAGGCGGACCAGGGCGTCATCGTCGACGATCAGGACGCGGATCATGTGCGGTTGCCGTTCCGTTCGCTGCCGGTCGGATGGGGGATGCGGGCGGTCAGCCGCCAGGCACCGGATGCGCCGGGTCCGGTGCGCAGGTCGCCGCCGAGTGCGGTGACCCGCTCGCGCAGACCGATGAGTCCGAAGCCGGAGGCGACCGCGTCCGGGCTCCGGACGCCGGGGGAGTTGGTGACCTCCACGGTGGTGGCGGGCGCCCGGTAGTCGATGCGCAGGGCCACCGGGGCGCCGCCCGCGTGCTTGCGGGCATTGGTCAGCGCCTCCTGGATCAGGCGGTGGACGGCCAGGCGGTGCGCGGCCGGCGCCTCTTCGGGGCGGCCGTCGAGACGGACCTCGACCCGCTGTCCGGCGGCGCGGGCCTGGTCGACCAGCTCGTCGACCTCGCGCAGGACGGGGGCCGAGGCGGAATCCGGGGCGCGGAGGACGCCGAGGACGTCGCGCAGGTCGGCCAACGCCTCGGTGGAGGCGGTCCGCAGCAGCGCGAGCCGCTCGCCGACCTGCGCCGGCACCGCATCCGACCTGGTGGCCAGGACGCCGGTGTGCAGGGCGATCAGGCTCAGGCGGTGGGCCAGCACATCGTGCATCTCCGCGGCGATCCGGGAGCGTTCGGCTGCTCGGACCGCCTCCTCGCGCAACTCCCGCTCGACACTGAGGTGTTCGACCTGCGTGTTGAGGGCCTCCACCAGCCGGCGGCGATTGCCCATCCACAACCCCCCGACCATGGCCAGCAACAAGAACGGACTGGACCCGTACTGCTGCGGCCGCCACAGTGAATACTCCGGAGCGGTCAGGAAATTCACGCCCAGCACCGTGACCAGGCAGACCAGCGCCACCCGGGCGCGACTCCGCGCCGCCAGGTCGAACAGGGCGACGAGCAGCAGCCCCATGGTCGGCCACCCCCACCAGGCCGTCGCCGCGGTGGTCAGCAGGGGAGCGACCGGCCAGGGCGGCCGCCGCGCCAGGAGGGCCACGCCGCACAGCACCGCGGCGGCCGGACACGGCGCCACGTACCGCCCCCCGGCGGCAACGGCGCCGCTCTGCACGGAGACAACGGTCAGCGCCCCCACCAGACCCCACCGCCCGATGGCGGCCCACCGCGGGCTCTCTCGCCAGCTCATTCCCCGCATCCTAAGTGGCCCACGGCGTACGCCACTTCCGACGAACCGCCACGCCGACCCCCTACTTTCGTCGATACGGCCGTCGCCCAACGACGGCTCCACCGGGGCGGGAGGTTTCCTAGCGTCACGGTCATGACATCCCGGACCACTTCGCACGACCGTGTTCCTCCGCAACGCTCCGCCGAGGGCTGGATGTTCCTCGTCGAAGCCGCCCGTGACATGCGGACGACAGGCGCCGTCGCCCCCAGTGGGAAGGCTCTGGCCCGCGCGCTGACCGGCCCGGTGCGCGCCCGCGCGCCGCGCCCGCTGACCGTCCTGGAGGCGGGCGCCGGAACTGGAGCGATCACCCGCGCCCTGATTCCCCAACTGCCCGCCGGCAGCCGCCTGGACGTCGTCGACGCCAACCGCCGCTTCGCCATCCGGCTCCGGCACCTCGTCACGACCCGTCCGCACCTGGCCGACGCACCCGCCCGGATCCACGTCCACCACACCCGCATCGAGCACCTCGACACCCACCGGCGCTACGACGTCATCGTCTCCGGTCTTCCCCTGACCAACTTCACGCCCCAACAGGTGGAGACGATCATGAACCGGTACCAGGAACTGCTTCACCCCGGCGGCACCCTGACCTACTTCGCCTACCTGGGCACCCGCACGGCCCGCGCCCTACTGGCCACACCGGCCGAAACACACCGGCACCGGGCCGTCGACGAGGTCCTGGCCACCCACCGGCGCCGCTACGCCACCGACTGCCGCACCGTATGGGGCAATCTGCCCCCGGCGAGGGTCTGGCAGCTCCGGCGCCCCCCCTACCGCCCTCCCGGAACCGCGGCAGGCCTCGACCGGAGCCGGCCGGTGACCGCCTGGCCCGACACCGTCGGCCACCTCCCCGGCGCCGCCGCGTACGCCGTGCTCGCGGGGGCCGTCCTGACCGAGTCGGTGCTGCTGCTCGGCGCCTTCGTGCCCACCCTCACCCTGCTGCTCGGCGCCGGCGCACTGGCCCGCGCCGGGCAGTTGAGCCTTCCCCTGGTCATCGCGGCCGCAGCCGGTGCCGTGCCGGCGGGTGACTTCCTCGCGCACCGCACCGGACGCCTACTGGCCGACCGGCTGCGGGCCGGCCGCGTGGGCCGCCGCGTCCCCGCCGCCGCGTGGCGGCGCGCGGAGCACCTGATGGCAGCCCGCGGCGGACAGGCCGTCTTCCTGGCCCGCTTCGTTCCGGTGATCCGCACGCTGATGCCCCACCTCGCCGGCGCGAGCCACCTGCCCTACCGCCGCATCGCCCCCTACAGCGCCCTTGCCGCCCCGTTGTGGGCCACCGCCGAGGCCGGCACCGGATACCTGGCCGCACCGGTGCTCCGGCGCGTCGTCACCCTCGGCGGCCCGCTGCTCGCCGTGGTCGCGGTCACCGGTATGGGGATCGCGGTGGCCCGGCTGACGGCACGGCGTCCTCGGGCGGTGGGGGAGCCACCGAACCCCGACCACCGCCTCCCGACCGTTCACCGGCCGATCAGACTGCTCCCGTCGCCGGATGGCACGCCGCGGTGTAGTGCTCCTGGCCTTCCGTACGCGTCCAGCCGCCCGTCCCGGCGCCGGGTTCATCGAGGGCGAAGCCGTTGTTGAGCAACTGCGCGCGCAGGCCGTCGGCCGGGAACCCGGCGCCGTCCGGGGTCGCACCGGTGGGCCAGAGGGTGACGAGCACGGCCTGGGTGTCGCCGACGTCGGGTTCGCGGTCGAGGCTGGTGATCTCCAGATGCCAGCGCCCGTCACGGGCGAAGGCCGCGGCGCGGAACGCCGCCCGCCGGGTGCGGGAGGTCTGCTCGGTGTCGGTCATGCGCTGCCGACTCCTCGGCACGGGATGCGGGGGGAGGGGAAGCACGGGGCAACGTGACGCGCCTGCCGGGGTGAGGGTCCCGGCAGGCCGTCTCCGTTGAGTCTGACCGCATTTCCGTAGATCGCACGGAGAACGCCGGTGGATTTTCCCTCCGCGGCACGCTGGTTGCCGCTTGCGGCAGGAGGGGGCCCGGCCAACTGCCCCTACAGCACCCGATCGACGCGCGGGATGCGGCGGACGACGTAGGCCACGACCCAGCACAGCGGCAGGGCAAGGGCGGCGACCAGGGCGAACTTGGCGACCGCCGGGGCGTGCCACCAGCGGAACGCCAGCCCGAGCCCGACCAGTACCGGCGCGTGCAGGACGTAGACCCCGAAGGCGTGCCGGGAGAGGAACGCGGCCGTCCGGCCCTGGCGGTTGAGGCGTTCACGGAAGAGCACGGTCAGCCCCAGGACGACCCCCACCGCGAACGTCGACTCCCAGGCGGCCGCGGCCAGCGACTGCCAGGTGCCGTGTCCGTCGGTCGCCCCGGCCTTCGCCGTGGCGAGGACCGGCAGATAGGCGAGGGTCGCGACGCTGGCGACCGCGAAGCCCACCCGCCCCGTACGACGGGAGAGGGACTGCGGCCAACCACGGCGGTGGGCGAGGACGCCCAGCACGAAGAAACTCCCGTACTGCACGGCATAGCTGGGGGTGGGCAGCCCGAGAAACGGGACGTAGGTGCCGGCCGGTACGAGGATGCGCCACCCGTAGGTGCCCAGGGCGAGAGCGAGGGTGAACAGGACGATCGCGCGTGGCCGCAGCGGCCGCGGTGCCGGTCGCCCGTCGAGCGCCGCGCCGGGGGAGAGCAGGTCACGCCGGGCGCCACGCCGTCGGACGAGGGCGTAGAGCACCGCGAACACCAGGAGAACTTCCACGAACCACAACGGGCCCGCGTCCCAACTCGCCAGGTAGTAGACCCAGTAGGGCAGGGCGTCACCGCGCTCGGCGAAAACGGACTTCAGGTGGAAGTACCCGTCGAGACCGGTGAGCGGACGGATCAGCAGCAGGAAGGCGAGCAGCGGGATGCCGAGCCGTTTGAGCCGGTCCCGGAGGAACGGGCCGGTGCCCTTGCGGTCGTAGGACGCCGGGGTGAAGTAGCCGGCGATCATGAAGAAGAAACCCATGAAGAACGCCTGGTTGACGACGACGAAGGCGTCCAGGACCAGCCCGCTCCCGTCCTTGGCGGGCTCGGTGTAGTACCAGGCGGGGATGTTGCCGTAGGTGACGGCCGTGTGGTGCAGCACCACCAGGGCCGTCAGGGCGATGCGCAGGTTGTCGACGTAGTGCAGGCGCGGGCGCGCCGGCCCCGCGCTGTCGGCGGGCGCCGCTGGACGCCCGAAGTCAAGTGCCATGGAAATTACCCCCGTTGAGTGTGGTTCAGGAACCGGGCGGGCGGTCCGCCCGGGTGGCGTGCCAGAAGAGGTCGACGAGCTCGCGGGCATGCGCCGACAGGTCGTGGTCGGGGTGGACGCTCCAGTACGCGAACATGTCGTCGATCGCGGCCTGCAGGGTGACGGCCATCACCCGGGCGTCGAACGTGCGCAGTTCCCCGCGCTGCTGGCCGGTGCGGAACACGCCCTCCACGTGGGCGTAGAGCGGCTCGCTGGAGGCGACGCCGTACCGGAGGCCGCCGTCCTCGGTGCGGAAGTGGGTGAAGATCTCACCGAGCGCGCCGAGTTGGGTCGGGTGGTCGGCCATGTACTCCGCGAGCGAACCGATGTAGACGCTCAGCCACGCGGCCGTGTCGGCCTGCTCCGGCAGGCGGGAGGCGACGAACGTGCCGATGCCCTCGTAGACCTGCTCGACGGTCCGCTCGATCAACTCGTTCTTGCCGGCGAAGTGATACGAGATCACGCCCTTGCTGACGCCGGCCTGTTCGGCGATCTGCGCCATCGAGGCCTTCGCGAACCCCCGTACCGCGATGACCTCGATGGCAGCCTCGATGATCTGCGCCCGACGCACCTTCTCGATGAGCGAGCGCGCCGGCTCGGGCGCCGTCCGTGTGCTTTTCCCGTGGCCGGATTGGCCGTCCGGACCATTTTCTGACCGCATGGCCAGAAATTTAGCCGCCTGGCCAGTCGATGTCCAGTGGAGGCCGCCGACCGGGTACCTGACGCTGCGTCAAAGCCCCGCAGGCAGAGGTGTGTGGCCAACGGAGCGAGTCCCGACTCGCTGTGGCACGATGCCGCGATGACCACCTCTTCGCCCCCGCCGACCGGCGGGCAAACCGCCGCAGCCGCCACCGCACCGACCGGTATCCCGGCCGTCGTCCCCGCAGGCCGGATGGCCCTGCTCAGCCAACCCGTGCTCGACCTGTCGAACGGCTGGGCGTTACGGCCCTGGCGCCCGACCGACGCCGACGTCCTGGTGGCCGCCGGTCAGGACCCGGCGATACGCCAGTGGAGCCGCCTGCTGATCGAGACGACCGAAGCGGCCCGGCAGCGGATCGAGGGCATGCACCAGCGCTGGCGGGCCGAACTGAGCGCGATCTGGGCCCTGGCGCAACCGGACGGCGAGGCCGTCGGGCTCATCGGGTGGGGCGACATCGACCTCCGGGGCGGCAGCGCCGAGATCATGTACTGGCTCCTGCCCGCGGCACGCGGCGGCGGTGTCATGGCCGAGGCCACCCGACGGGTGAGCCGGTGGGCCTTGGACGACCTCGGACTGCATCGACTGCGACTGTGCCACTCGGTGGCCAACCCGGCGTCCTGCCGGGTCGCGGCCAAGGCCGGTTTCTCCCTCGAAGGCACCATGCGGAGCGCACTGCTGCACGCGGACGGATGGCACGACGAGCATCTGCACGCGCTCGTACAGGGCGACGTCTGACCCGCTGACGGTCGGCCGCATCGGGTGCGGCCGACCGCACGCCCGCTACCCGGCCGACGGGCCTCGGGAAACGGCCGTCGTCAGCGACCGGTTGGGCAGCGGGCTGGAATAGACGACGCTCGTGGTGACGGATCCCAGGGCGGCGATGCGGCCGGTGGTGACCTCCAGGTCGCGCATCGAGCGCGCGACGACCTTGAGGACGAAGCAGTCCTCGCCCGTCACGTGGTGGGCCTCCACGATCTCGGGCGTGGTGTCGAGCAGGTCGTGGAACGGCTTGTAGTGCCCGTTGGGATAGCGGAGCCGGACGAAGGCCATCACGTCGAGCCCCAGGGCCTCCGGGCGCACCACGGTGGAGTAGCCGGAGATCACGCCGCTCTCCTCCAGCCGGCGTACCCGCTCGGTGACGGCGCTCGGGGACATCGCCACGCTGCGGGCCAGCTCGGCGTAACTGGCCCGCCCGTTGCGCTGCAGCGCTTCCAGGAGGCGCATGTCGGTGGGGTCGAGGGAATCAGCGGCCATGGCCGAGTAATACCACGGAAACCCCGGCCCAGGTCCGACAGGGCAGTGGATCACTGGTTCTGCGGAGGCGGCCGGGAGCATAGCGTGTGGGGCATGACCAAGAACCAGATCAGCGCCCCCCTCCGGGTACCGCCGGCGGCACCCGCCGAAGCGGCCGCCTTCTTCGCCGCCCGACTGGCCTTCCAGGCGGACGTGTCCGATGTGCATTCCGCACTGGAATCCGGTGACCCCGGCTTCGTGCTCATCGACTCGCGTGCGGACGCCGCATGGGCGCAGGGGCACGTGCCGGGCGCGGTCCACCTGCCCACCGCCGACATCCCGGCCCGCGCCGCAAAGCTGCTGGATCCGGCGGTGCCCGTGATCACGTACTGCTGGGGGCCCGGCTGCGACGGGGCGACCCGTGCGGCCCTCGCCCTGGCCCGACTCGGCTTCCAGGTCAAGGAGATGATCGGCGGAATCGAGTACTGGACCCGCGAGGGACTGCCGGTCGCCGACACCGACGGCGGCGTGCGGCGGGCACCGGTCGACCCGTTGACGGCTCCGCCCGGATCCCCCGACTGCGCTTGCTGACCAGGCACGGCACGCCGCGCCCCGCCCACCGGCGCGAAGAATGACAAAAGTCTGACGTTCCGTCGCGGTGCGGCCGGCGTGCGGACGGGCGGCCGTACGGTCGGTGCCATGCTGATCCTGGTCACCGGAGGCGCGGGCTTCATCGGCTCGCACCTCGTCACCGCACTCACCGGGGCCGGGCACGCCGTGCGCGTGCTCGACGCCCTGCTGCCCGCCGCCCACCGCACCGCCCCGCCGATCCCCGACGGGGTGGACTGGCGGCACGCCGACGTCCGCGACAAGGACGCCGTCGCCGATGCGCTGCACGGTGTCGACGCCGTCTGCCACCAGGCCGCAATGGTGGGGCTCGGCAAGGACTTCGCGGACGCTCCCGCCTACGTCGGGTGCAACGACCTGGGCACCGCCGTGCTGTTGGCGGGCCTGGCCGCGGCCGGGGTGCGGCGCCTGGTCCTGGCGAGTTCGATGGTGGTCTACGGGGAGGGCCGGTACGCGTGCTCCCGGCACGGCGTCGTACGGCCGGGGCCGCGTCGGGTCGCGGACCTGGAGGCGGGGCGCTTCGAACCGCCCTGCCCGACGTGCGGCGAGCCGCTCGCCCCCGGGCTGGTGGACGAGGACGCGCCGGCCGACCCGCGCAACGTGTACGCCGGCACGAAGCTCGCCCAGGAGCAGCTGGCCGCCGCGTGGGCGCGGGCGACCGGCGGGCGGGCCGCGGCCCTGCGCTACCACAACGTGTACGGCCCCGGGATGCCGCGCGACACCCCGTACGCGGGCGTCGCCTCGCTGTTCCGCTCCGCGTTGGCGCGCGGTGCGGCGCCCCGGGTGTTCGAGGACGGCGGCCAGCGGCGGGACTTCGTGCACGTGCGGGACGTCGCCGCGGCCAACCTCGCGGCCCTGGCCGGGGTGGACGACCTGCCGTCGGGCACGACCCGGGCGTACAACGTCGGCAGCGGCGAGCCGCACACGGTGGGGGAGATGGCCGCCGCCCTCGCGGCGGCGTACGGCGGTCCGGCGCCGGTCGTCACGGGGGAGTACCGGCTCGGCGACGTCCGCCACATCACCGCCTCCTCGCACCGGCTGCGCACGGAACTCGGCTGGCGGCCGGGGATCGCCTTCGCGGCGGGGATGGCGGAGTTCGCGGCGGCACCGCTGCGCGTCGGCTGACCCGCCGCGATGCCGGTGGACGGCGACCGCCCTCCGCCGGCGGTCGGACCGGTCGTACGGCCGGTCCGGCCCGTGCCGCGACGTCCGCGATCCGTAAGGCCGCAAAGCCCTTTTCGTCCGCTTTGGGCTCGTAGGGTGAGTGGGGTGAACGAGCCCTTCCCCTCCTCCCCGTCACCGGTCGATGTCGTGCTGCCCTGCCTCGACGAGGCCGCTGCCCTGCCGTGGGTACTGGACCGGATCCCGCCGGGCTGGCGGGCGATCGTCGTCGACAACGGCTCCACCGACGCCTCTCCGGCCATCGCCCGCCGGCTGGGCGCACAGGTCGTCCACGAGCCCCGCCGCGGCTTCGGCGCCGCCTGCCACGCCGGCCTGACCGCCGCGACCGCCGAAGTCGTCTGCTTCTGCGACTGCGACGCCTCCCTCGACCCCGGGCTGCTCCCCGAGGTCGCCGGGCCCGTCCTCGACGGCTCCGCCGACCTGGTCCTCGGCCGCCGCCGGCCCACCACGCCCCGCGCCTGGCCACTGCACGCCCGCCTGGCCAACGTGGAGTTGGCCCGTCTGGTCCGGCGGCGCACCGGACTGCGGCTGCACGACCTCGGACCGATGCGCGCCGCCCGCCGCGAGGCGCTGATCGCCCTGGCCCTGACCGACCGGCGCTCCGGCTACCCGCTGCAGATGCTGGTCCGGGCCGCCGACGCCGGCTGGCGGGTACGGGAGACGGACGTGCCCTACCACCCGCGCACGGGCCGCTCGAAGGTCACCGGCACCTGGCGAGGCACCTGGCAGGCGGTCCGCGACATGCGCGCGGTACTCGCCGAGCGGCCGGCCACCGGCCCGGCGCGGACCGCCCGCGTCCCCGGAGCCGAGCGATGAGCGCCCGTGTCCCGGCACCGGGCCCGGCCACGCTCCTGGTTCTCGCCAAGGAACCCACGCCCGGCCGGGTCAAGACCCGGCTCACTCCGCCCTACACCCCCTGGGAGGCGGCCGCCCTGGCCGAGGCCGCCCTCGCCGACACCCTGCACACCGTGTCCCGGACCCCCGCCCGGCGGCGCGTGCTCGTCCTCGACGGCCGACCGGGCCCCTGGCTTCCGCCGGGCTTCGACGTCCTGCCCCAGGTGACCGGCGGCCTCGACGACCGCATCGCGGCCGCCTTCGCCGACTGCGACCGCGGACCGGCGGTCCTGGTCGGCATGGACACACCCCAGTTGACCGCCGATCTCCTGGCGGAAGTCGGCGGCGACGAGCACGACGCCTGGTTCGGCCCGGCGGCCGACGGCGGATTCTGGGCGCTGGGATTCGCCGACCCGTCGCGCGCCCCCGCCCTCGTACGGGGCGTCCCGATGTCCACCGACCGCACCGGGGAGATCCAGCGCCGCCGGCTCGTCGCGGCGGAGCTGACGGTCTGCGACCTGCCGGTGCTGCGCGACGTGGACACCGCCGCCGACGTCGCCCCGGTCGCCGCCTGCTGCCCACCGGGCTCGCGGTTCGCCGCCACCGTCACCCTGCTCGCGGGCGTAGCGCGGTGAAGGGACCGGCCCGAACCGCCGTCACCGCCGCCCTCCTCGCCACCCTCGCCGCGGTCGTCGTCGGCACCCTGCGGGCCGGTGACAGCCAGCGCGCCCCCGGCCGCCTCCTGGCCGGCTACGCCCTCGCCTGGGGCCTGTTCGCCGCCGCCGCATGGGCCGTCCGCAAGGTCCCGGCGCGCGCCGCCACGGGACTGGTCCTGGTGGGCGCGGCGGCCCTGGCGCTGGCCGGGACCACCGCCCCGCCGCGCACCAGCACCGACATGTACCGCTACGCCTGGGACGGCCGCGTCCAGGCCGCCGGCATCTCCCCCTACGCGCACCCGCCGGCCGCCCCCGCACTCGCCGGACTGCGCGACGACTGGCTCTTCCCCACCACGGGTCCCTGCACGGGCTGGGGCCTGACCCGCACCGACACCGGTCTGTGCACCCGCATCAACCGCCCCACGGTCCGCACCCTCTACCCGCCGCTCGCCGAGGGCTGGTTCGTCGCCGTCCACGCCCTCTCCCCACCGGGCAGCCGTCACAAGCCCTTCCAAGTCGGCGGCGCCGCCCTGGCGTTCGGGACCACCGTCGCCCTGCTCGCCGTGGTGCGCCGCCGCGGCGATCCGCACCGGGCCCCGGCCCGCGCCGCCCTGTGGGCATGGTGCCCGGCCGTCCCCTTCGACGCGGTCAACAACGCCCACATCGACGCGCTCGGCGTCCTGCTCACCGTGCTCGCCCTCGGCACCGCGACCGCCGGGGCCCGCCGCGGCGCACTCCTCGGTGCCGCCGTCGCCGTGAAACTGCTGCCCGTCCTGACACTGCCCGGGGCCCTGTCCGGCCGGCGTGGCCCGGCCCGGGTGATCCGCGTGGTCGCGCCCCTGCTCGCCGTGATCGCGCTCGGCTACCTGCCGTACCTCCTCCTCTCCGGCGACTCCGTCCTGGGCTACCTGCCCGGCTACCTCCAGGAGGAGGGCTACGCACCCGGCGACGTGCGCCGCTTCGCCCTGCTGCGCCTGCTGCTGCCGGACACCGCCGCGGCGGTGACCGCCGTCGTGCTGCTCGTGCTGCTCGCCCTCTTCGTGTGGTGGTACGGCGACCCCGCGCGCCCCTGGCGCGGCGCCCTCCTGGTGACCGGCACCGCGCTGCTGCTGCTCTCGCCCAACTACCCCTGGTACGCCCTGCTCGTGGTCGGCCTCGTCGCCCTCGACGGCCGCTGGGAGTGGCTGGCGATCCCCCTCACCGGCGCGGTGCTGTACCTCGCCGGGCCCGTGCTGCGCGGCTTCCCCCTGCAGGCGGTGGCGTACGGCGTCGCGGCCCTGGCCGTCACGGCAGGTACCGTCGTACGTGCCGATGCCGCCCGGCACCTGCTGACCGGACGCCCTCTGCGGTGCCGCCCGCCCGCCTGACCCGGCCGGGCGCTGCGCTGCCGCGGACCCGTATCCGCGGGGTCCGGCGCGACGCCGTGACCCGGGCCGTCCGCCCCTCCACCAGGCGCCTCCCCGGACGAGCGGAGCCGTTCAGGATTCCTCCTCCCACAGCGGATGCTCCCGCCGGGCCCAGTCACGGGACACGTAGCCGGTGCGCAGCGCACGTCGGGCCTCCGGGGCGCGGGCGGCCATCCACAGGTGACCGAGGACGAGGACACCGACGAGGAGGGCGGTCCAGTCGTGGACGAAGGTCGCTCCGGTCCGCCAGAGCAGGGGCGCCAGACGCGGGAACCACAGGATCAGACCGGTGCCGAGCAGTACGAGCGCCGATCCGGCGATCAGCGCCGCGTACAGCTTCTGCCCGGCGTTGAACTTTCCCGAGGGGCGGCGTTCCCCGCGCAGGGCGGCCCGGACCCAGCCGCGGTCGTGCGGGCCGAACCGGTTCAGCCGGCCCAGGTCCGCGCGCAGGGCCCGCGAGACCAGACCGGCCAGCAGCGGCAGCGGCAGGGCGAGACCCGCCCACTCGTGCAGGGTGACCACCAGCCGCCGGCGTCCCACGAGTTCGGCCAGTGACGGCACGTACAGGCAGGCCGCGGTGACCAGCAGGACGCCCATCAGCGCCGCCGTGATCCGGTGCACCCACCGCTCCGCGACGCTGAAACGCCGCAGCCTCTCCGGTGCCCGCGCCGGGGCCGAGGGCTCAGGTGACCGGGGCATCGTCACGCCCGTTCGACCTGCCGACCCAGGCATCCACGTCATACCCGTTCTGCTCCCAATAGCCGGGCCGGACACGGTCGGTGACCGTGATGCCGGACAGCCACTTCGCCGACTTGTAGAAGTACATCGGCGCGGCATACAGGCGGACCGGGCCGCCGTGCGCGTCCGTCACCGGCCGGTCCGCCATCTCGTACGCGACCAGCATGTCCGGCCGCCGGGCCTGGTCCAGCGTGAGGCTCTCGCTGTACACGCCGTCGAAGCAGGTGAAGCGGACCGCCGCGGCCCCCGGCCGCACCCCGGCCGCGGTGAGCAGATGGGACAGCGCCACCCCGGCGAACGGCGTGTGGGGAACCCGCCAGCCGGTGACGCACTGCACGTCCCGCACCAGCCGGGTACGCGGCATCCCCCGGAGGTCCGCCAGGGTGTACACCGCCGGACGTTCGACGAGCCCGTCCACGGAGAGGCGGTAGTCGGCGGCGGACCGCCGCGGGACCGAGGACGCCACCGAGTAGAAGCGGAACCCGCCCGAGCCGGGCAGCGCGCCCGTGATCCCGGTGGGGTCCTTGTCGCGCACCGCGCCGAGCACCCGGCCCAGGCCGTCCTGCAGGGGCGCCCCGGCCGCCACTCCCACGGCACCCAGACCGAGCATCCCCAGGATCAGCCGCCGCCCGACGGGCCTGTCTTGTCCTTCTTCGACCATGCGACCAGCAGAGCACCACTCCGGGGCCGCCGACCAGCCCCCGCGTCCCGACGTCATGGAACCGTAAGGCTCGGCCCCGCCGTGCGCCGGGGTGATCGGGGGCGTCAGCGGCGGCGGAAGACGAGCAGCCGCAGCACGGTGAAGCGCACCACGGTCACCAGGGCGAAGCCCGGCACCAGTACCGCGATTTCCGCCGCGGTCGAGGCGGTGGGCCGGAGGTGGCGGAGCAGCAGGACCGCGCCCGAGGTGACCAGGTAGGCCAGGACGAACAGGCCGCCCGCGGCCAGGTGGGTCCGGAGGACCGGGGCCCCGGATCCGCGGAAGGTCAGGCGCCGGTTGGCCTCCGTGTTGAGGACGGTGACGACGACGAGCGAGACGAAGTCGGCCGACAGGGGCGGCCACCAGTGCCGCAGCACCCAGTACGACAGGCCCTGGGCGACTGTGGAGGCCGCCCCGATCACGACGAACCAGCCGACCTCCCTGGTCAGCGTGGCACGCCCGGGCCGGGCGGAGCCGGCTGCGGCGGGCTGCGCGCGGGGGTTTCGCACCCCACCATGATGCGGTCGGCACGGGCGAAGTCGTCGCACCGTGCGGAGCAGCGGTTCGCCCGTTCGGTTGGCGCCGGACCCGCGCAGGCACGTCGGACCCGACCGGCGGAGCGGACCTGGGGCAGTTTGAAGCCTGTCCACTCACCGGGCACCTGAGCCGGGCACCCGTGCCCGGTACGTGAGTCGGGCCCATGAGCCAGGCACACGGGCGACGCCACCGGCACCGCACCACGTGGGCCCGGGACGGAGGAGAGCACCGATGGAAGAGGGCGGACGGCCGCCCTCGCCCGGCGGGCCGGACGGATCCCGCCGCCCCCGGGGCCGTTCCGCCCGGGATTCTGGCGCAGCCTGCTCCGCGGCCCCTGGTTGACCTCGGTGTTCGGCCTGGTGCTGCTCTTCGGCATCCCGCTGATGTTCGTCACCGGACTGCTGTCGTACGCCGCCTACAACCCCGGACTGGGCCGCATCAACGACCAGACCCCGGACAAGGGCCTGCTGGGCTTCTACCTCTTCGACTGGCCCACCCGTCCCTACTGGCTGTACCGGCTGACCCAGGGTGTGCACGTCACGCTGGGCGTGGCGCTGGTGCCGGTGCTGCTGGCCAAGTTGTGGTCGGTGATCCCGAAACTGTTCACCTGGCTGCCGGTCCGCAGCATCGCCCACGGACTGGAACGGCTGTCCCTGCTGGCGCTGGTGCGACGTGCCGTCCGCGCCGCCCGCGGCGCCCGCGGCGCCCGTGCGGACAAGGACGACTGACGGGCACGTGGTCCGCGCGGACGTCGGGACCAAAGCCCCTACGCGCTGCGGAAGATCGTCGGTTGCATTGCTGCTCACGACGTTTCCTCCGTTCCGCCCCTATTGGATTGGAACCTCCATGAGCCATGTCTCCAGGCGCCGCCTGCTCGCCCTCGCCCCGGCCGCCGGCCTCGCCGCGGCCGTCCCCGGCTCCCTCGCCGCCGCCGGCACCGCGGCCGCCGCCCCCGGCCGGCCGAGTGCCGGGCCGTCAGCCGGAGCGGCCGCCCCCAAGCGCCGGGCGGCGGCCCGCTCGTTGCAGGAGATCACGGACGCCTGGGGGACGTGGATGGCCAAGGAGCGCTTCCCCGCCTCCCGCGGCTGTCGGTTCACCGCGTCCACCGACTACGGCAGGCAGAGCGCGCTCGGTGACTACCACAAGTACCAGGTCGGCGCGGAGTACCACGGCATCACCTACGACCCCGACGCCCCCTCGCCGATACCCGGCCAGGTCAGCTCCGTGACCACCAACTACCGCAACGGCTCGGCGGTCGAACAGACCGTCACGTACAAGCAGAGCAAGACGACCGAGCAGGACCTGCGGATCTCGGTGACGGAGTCGCTGAAGATCGGCGTCACGATGGAGGTCTCGGCGGAGATCCCGGCCGTGGCGAAGGTCAGCGAGACGACCTCGATCGAGACGACCTTGAGCTCGACGCAGGAGTTCACGCACAAGGAGACGCAGAACTGGAGCGTCGACCTCCCGCTGCGGATCCCGCCGAAGTCGCTCATCGAGGCGTCGCTCGTGGTCGGCACCCAGAAGTACGACATCGCCTGGACGGCCACCGTGAACCTGGCGGGAAACGTGGCGATCTGGTTCGAGGAGAAGGCCGACCTCCAGCACGACGGTGACTACCACTGGCTCTGGTTCGTCCCCATCGAGGAGGTGTTCCGCGACTGCCGCGCGCACGCGATCGTCGACACGACCGGTTACGAGATCACTTCGGACGGGGTGGCCGCCTTCGCCGGTGGGAAGTTCGGCGGCGGCCAGGGAGTGTCGCTCAACGTGAACGTCGTCCAGAAGGACCTTGCGGGGCGGGAGCGGCGGAACGCGCCACGGACGGTCCCGGTCCCGCTCGGCCGGGACGGCGCGAAGGTCGTCCGCGCGGGCCGCTGACCGCCGGGCGCCGTCCGGGCCGACCAGCCGTGGCGGAGCGGCGAAAGAAGCCCCGCCGGAGATCCGGCGGGGCTTCCCGATGTCCCACGGCGAGGTCAGGGCCGCTTCGCGGGCGTACGCACCGCGCCCTCACCGCCGGCGAGCTTCCACTCGCGGTTGAGCGGCCCGAGCGGAATGCTCCGTTCGAAGACCGGTGTGCCGAAGATGTCCAGGTGGGCCCGGAGGGCGCCGGAGAGGTCGACGCCGCCGTACGCCGCCCACTTCCCGACGAGCGCGCCCGTGCCGTCCGACGAGCCGGTGGCCGTGCCCGCGACCTCGGCACGCAGGTACGGGGCCACCGTGCCGGTGACACCGACGGTGCCGTAGAGGCCGACGCTCGCCTCCGTGCCCAGTGCGGCCTTCACCGTTCCGGCGGCCGTCGCCGTCGCCGTCACCGGAGTGCCGTTCATGTCGGCCTGGGCGATCGGCGCCCAGCCCTTGGCCCGGCTGTACGAGCCGCCGACCCGGAAGTGCCCCTTGACGTCCTGCTTGACGTCGACGCTCACCTTGCCGTCGGCATCGACCTGGAGATAGCAGGTCAGGTCGAGGTTGACCACGACCGGCACCACGCCGACCTGGATGACGGGGTCGGCGTGCAGCTTGGCGAACGGCACCCGGACCGGCCGGCCGTCCGGAGTGGTGGTGGCCGCCTGGCCCTTGAGCTCCCACTGCGAGGCCCAGTCGCCGGACAGGCTCACCGACGCGGTGCCCGGTGTGCCGGTGGCGTGGCCCTGGCCGTCGTAGGAGAAGTCGACCTCGGGCGCGAGTTGGACGAAGCCCGACGCCGACGCGTCGACGGTCCCGGCCGGCGTCCTGACCGTGGGCAGCACCGCGCTCACGTCGACCCGCAGGTTGCCCAGCGGCAACTGCGCCCCCTCGGGCCCGAAGTGCACGCTGCCGGTCTTCGCCCAGGAGACCTTCACGTTCGGGGTGAGCGGCTCGACCTTCACCGCGGAGGGGTCGACGGGGACCCGCCCCTTCGCCGTGGAGCCGCCGAGCAGCGCGCCCAGTGTGGCCGGTGCGGTCTTGACCTCGGTGCCCTGCTCGGTCTTGCCGACCACCGCGGTGACCTTGGCCAGCGCGCCGTGCGGCGCACCGGGCGCAGGGGCGCTGGCGATCACGTCGCCGACCGCAACGGGGGCCGGGGGCTTGGGTATCGAGCCCGTGCCGCTGCCCCCGGTCTGGTGCCCGCCCTCGTTGCCGCCGCGGCCCCCGCCGTTGCCGGAGCCCTTCGGCGGGGCGGCGAGGACGGCCCGGCCGCTGTTCCCGTCGAACGCGACGAGCTTCAGCGGCGACTTGGCCGCCGGACGGCCGCCGGTCCCCGGCTTCGCCACGGCGCTGGGGGCACCGGCCCCGGTGGGCGCCGCGGCCACGGCGAGCGGCGACTGCGCGTCGGTGTCCTCGACGGCGGCCGCCGGCCCCCTGCCGTCGCTCTTCCCGGCGGCGGAGGTGCCGGACGGTCCCTGCGCACATCCGCTGACGACGAGCAGGGACGCGGCCGTGAGGGCAGGTAAAACGGCGAATCTGATGCTTTTGCGCACAGTTGGTTCCTCGGGGGCGTGATGGGGGGGTGGCCGAAGGGAGGAAACACTCCGGCCGAGCTGTTACCAGCAGGTAATGATGGTAATGATCATGCCATGTGTCATCCGTGCGCAGAACCAGACAACCGTGCTTACCTGCCCCAGATCCTCCGGTACACCGCGCGATAGCCGGGCGGGTCCCAGGTCGTCGCCCCGCGGCTGTTGGCGGCCGTAGCGATGTGCACGGGGGCGACGTATCCGCTGGCGGGGGCGCCGGCGAAGGCGCGGTTGAACTCGTCGAGGATCTGCCAGCCCTGCTGGGAGAACGGCTCGGGAACGGTGGCCGCCTGGAACTGCCGGCTGTTGATGCGCTGGAAGGCGGACGGATCGCCGTCCCCCGCACCGATGTTGAAGGGGGCCTCGGCGCCCTTCCTGCGTGCGGCGCGCAGGGCCGGGGCGGCGTCGGCGAAGTACACGTCGTTGATGGCGACCGAGTGGGTCCAGGTGTCCCGGAAGCGGGCGAGGAGCGAGGAGACCTCGACGGGGGTGCGGCTGCTGGAGTCCGGGATCGGGATGTTCTCCTCCGCCAGCAGCGTCACACCGCGGCAGGTGGCCAGTTCCTTCGTGATCAGTGCGGACTTGCTCCTGGCGAACGGGATCGAGGCGTCGGTGAACACGACCACTCCGGCATGGCCGTTGGAGTGCGCGATGACCCAGTCCGCACTGGCCTTCGCGACGTCGCCGACCTCGGTGGTGACGTTGCTGAAGAGCGCGGGGTTCCGGCTCGGGCCGGGGGAGCCGACCGCGTGCCAGCCGACGAGCGGGATGTGTTGCGCGGCCGCCTTCACGACCTGAGCCGACGTCAGTTCGGGGTCGAAGCCGCCGATGACGATGCCCGAGGGCCGCAGGGTGACGGCCTGGTCGAAGGCTGCATGGATCCCGGCGGGGGTGCCTTGGCCGTCGATCAGCCGGAGGTGCCATCCGATGGCGCGGGCGGCCTCCCGGACCCCGTTGGCGGCGCCCGCGACGCCGGGGTTGGTCATGGTCTGCGCGACGTAGACGATGTCCTTGCCGGTGGCCGCCGCGGGGCCGTCGGGGATGCCGTTCACCGCGGGGGCGGTCTTCTCGGCCCGCTCGACGGCGGCCTTGGCGCGGGCCAGGGTGGCGGGGCAGCCGGTGCTCGCCGGGCCCGGCGAGAAGGATCCACCGCCGACCGAAGCGCCGCGTTCGCAGCCGGTGAGGACGGCGCTTCCGGTGAGGACGGCGGCCGCCACCGACACGGCGACGGCGCTGTCCAGGGCGGTCCGGCGACGCGCGGGGGGCGGGACTCCTCGTGCCGGGGTGGCGCGGCGATGAGGGGCGGAGTTCACGAGGTGACCTTGGGCAGGTCGGGGAGAGCCCGTGGAGGCTCCTTGCGCCGTTGTCGCACCTGTCGGCGAGCGGTGTAGCCGGCCAGGCCGACGGCGAGGAGCAGGGTGGTGCCGTGGAACAGCGGCGTGACCCAGAACCGGGCGCCCAACTGGCCGATGCCGGCGAGTCCGATGGCGAGGACGACGACCGCGACCAGGGTGCCCAGCGCGTTGGCCCGGCCGGGTGTGATCGCGGTCGAGCCGAGCAGCGCACCGACGAAGGCGGGCAGCAGATAGTCCAGGCCGACGCTGGGATTGCCGATCCGCTGCTGCGCGGCGAGCAGCACACCGGCGGCGCCGACGACCAGACCCGATCCGACGAAGGCGTGGATGACGTAGCGCCGGGTGGGGATGCCGACCAACTCGGCGGCGCGGGGGTTGGAGCCGATGACGTACAGGTACCGGCCGAGGGGCAGCCGTGCCAGCAGCAGCCACAGGACGGCGGTGAGGGCCAGGACGTAGCAGGCGGACACCGGGAGGCCGAGGAACCTGGAGTCGTACAGGTCGGTGAAGGCGGCCGGCAGGCCGTGCGGGCCGGGGACGATCCGGGCCCCGTCGGTGATCCAGCCGGTGACGGCGTACAGGATGCTGCCGGTGCCGAGGGTGGCGATGAAGGAGTCGATCCTCGCGAATTCGACGACCACACCGTTGAAGGCGCCGACGGCCGCCCCGCCGAGTACCACCGTGAGACAGGCGAGCGGCCAGGGCCAGGCGTCGTCGGCGATGAGCCGCATGGTCATGACGTGCGCGAGCCCGAGACCGTAGCCGATGGACAGGTCGAACTTGCGGGTGACGATGGGGATCGTCGCGCCGAGCGCGAGGAGGGCGGGGATCGACTGGCTCGACAGGACCGCGGAGATGTTGTCCAGGGTGGGAAAGGTGTCCGGCAGGGCGAGCGAGAAGGCCAGGAACAGCAGGGCGGCCAGGGCCGCGAGGCCGTAGGCGCCGAGGAGATGTCCGACCCTGCGCCGCGGCGGGTGGCGGGGGGAGCGGGTCACGGTCCCGCGGTCCCGGTGAGAGCGGGCATGGCAGAGGCGGCCCGGGTGAGTCCGCTGACGGTGAGGGCTCCGCCGCTCAGCTCCGTCGTCACCGCCCCGCGGACGAACACCAGGGCCCGATGGCACACGTGGGTGACCTCCTCGAAGTCGGTGGAGAGGAGCAGGACGGCGAGGCCGTCGGCCAGCGCGTCCCGGAGCAGGCGGTAGATCGCCGTTTTGGCGCCGACGTCCACCCCGGCGGTCGGCTCTTCGAGGATCAGCAGCCGCCGGCCCGTCCCGAGCCATCGGCCGACCATCACCTTCTGCTGATTCCCCCCGGACAGGGTGGAGATCGGCGCTTCGCTGTCCGGGGGATACACCCCGAACCGGGTGATCAGGTCGGTGGCCCGGGCCCGTTCGCGTCGGGGGCCGATCCGGTGGAAGGGCGGGAGACCGCTCGCCCGCGGGTTGGCCAGGAAGTTCTCCCGTACGGTCAGTTCGGCGGCGCAGCCCTCTTCCTGACGGTTGCTGCTCACGAAGCCGACGCCGCGGTCGACCGCGGCCGCGACCGACCCCGGTCGGTAGGGACGTCCGTCGAGCAGGACCCGTCCGCCGAGGAGGTGCCCGGCGCCGGCGAGGGCGCGGCCCAGTTCCATGTGCCCGGCGCCGGTGAGGCCCACCATGCCGAGGATCTCACCGGCGTGCAGTTCCAGGTCGACCGGTGCGGTGTCGGGGGTCCGTACCCGGTCGAGGCTCAGGACGGTGCGACCGGTGGCGGGGGAGAAGCGGTAGCCGCCGGGTTCGTGGCCGACGATGTCCCGCACCAGCCGGGCCGGGCTGTGGTCGGCGAGCGGGCCGTGGCGGATGAGGCGGCCGTCGCGCAGGACGGCGAAGGCGTCGGCGACCTGGTACACCTCGTCGATCCGGTGGGTGACGAAGACGACGGCGTGGCCCTGGTCGCGCAGGGTGCGCAGTACGCCGAAGAGCCGGGCGCAGTCCGCTGCCGGAAGGCTGGCCGTCGGCTCGTCGAGGACGATGACCCCGGCCCGTGTGGACAGCGCCCGCGCGATGGCCACCAGGGAACGCTCGGCGCGCGGAAGGTCGGTGAGAGGGGCGCGCGGGTCGAGGTGGGCGGCGACGATGCCCAGGGCCTCGGTGCATCGCTCCCGGGTCCTCCGCCACGACAGCAGTCCGGCGCGGCGGGCGTAGCCGGTGCCCAGGGCGACGTTCTCGGCGACCGTCATCCACTCCACCAGTCCCAGGTCCTGGTGGATGAAGGACATGGCGCGGGCCGCCGCCTCGGTGCCGAGCGGGTGGCCGGCAACCGTCACCTCGCCCCGGTCCGCGTGGTGGACTCCGGCGAGGACCTTGATGAGGGTGGACTTCCCGGCGCCGTTGGGGCCGAGCAGGGCCAGGATGCTGCCGGCGTGGATGTCGAGGTCGACCGTGTCGAGCGCGAGTGTGCCGCCGAACCGCTTGCTGAGGCCGTGGATGCGGACCAGCGGCCCGGGACCGTGGGACGCGGGAGGGCTGTTGTCTGGAGCGTCATGCACGGACTTCTCCGGGGATCGGCCGCTCGGTGCACTGCGGCTTCCGGCACCGCATGCGCGCATGCTACGACCCGCTTCGGTTTCCCTCCGGCTTCCATGCCGGACGGGCCGTCACACGGCGTACCGATTGGCGGAAGCGTGCCTGCGCCACGGTCTCTGCCGAGCGGGTCGACGCCCGGAGGGGTTCGACCGCCGCGAAGTGTGACGCAGGTCATGTCCATTTTGCCGGATTGCCGGGTCTCCCCGCCCCGCCATCATGCCCGGAACCAACCGACTCATGGAGGGGTTCGGAAGTGGAAGAACATCAGAGCGTCGGGTCGTGGCGGGAGCTCGGCAGGCATATGGGCACCGTCCTGGTACTGGCCGGGGGCGTACTCGTGGGAGCCGTCAACATCTACCTGACCGCGAGCCTGCTGCCCACGGCGGTCGCCGAGATCGGCGGTGAACGCCTCTACGCGGGGAACACGACAGTCTTCCTGACCGCCCAGGTCGTCGCGACCATGCTGGTCGGCCGCACGCTCTCCCGGCGCGGCAACATCGGCTCCTACCTGCTCGGCTTCGGCCTCTTCGCCGTGGGGTCGGTGGTCTGCGCGTCCAGTCCCACCATGCCCGTGCTGCTGGTCGGCCGCGGCGTGCAGGGGCTCGGGGCGGGCCTGTTGACCGGTCTGGGGTTCGCCCTGATCTACTCCGCGCTGCCGCGCCGCCTGTGGGTGCGGGGCAGCGCGTTGATCTCCGCCATGTTCGGCCTGGGCAACTTCGTCGGTCCCGCTCTGGGCGGGCTCTTCGCCCAGTTCGGGTCCTGGCGGCTCGCGTTCGCCGTGTTGGCCGCGGCCTCGGCGGTGATGGCGGCGTCAGTGCCCCGCGCACTGCCGAAATGCGGCCGGACCGCGGCGGGAGCGGTTCCGGTACCGCTGGTCTCGTTGCTGCTGGTGATCGGGGCGGTCGGCGCCGTCAGCGTCGCCGGAGCCCTCTCGGGCGAAGCCGTGACTGCGGTGTTCATCGCGCTGGCACTGGCGTTGGTCGCGGCCTTCGTGGTGGCGGAGAAACGCGGCCGGGTCCGGGTCCTGCCCCGCCCGACCTACCAGGCCGGCTCCGCGTTGCGGTGGCTCTACCTGACCATCGTCCTCCTCGCGGTCGGTGTCGCCGTCGAGACGTTCCTGCCGCTGTTCGGTCAGCGTCTGGGGGGACTGCCCCCGGCGGCGGCCGGGTTCTTCGGGGCGGCGTTGTCGCTCGGCTGGTCGGCAAGCCAGATCGTCAGCTCCTCGGCACACCGGCAGCGGACGGTTCGCCGGCTGCGGGTGGCCGGTCCCGGTCTCCTCGGGGCCGGGCTCGCCGTGCTGGCTCTGCTGCAGCGGCGTGACGCACCACTGCCACTGGTCCTCGTGTGGCTGCCCGTTCTTCTCCTCGCGGGCGCGGGCATCGGGCTGGCCATGCCCCACCTGTCCGTTGCAGCGATGGCCGGCGCGCCGGACAAGGAAGAGGGGGAGAAGGCCGCCGCGGCGATCGCGACGGTGCTCACCATGTCGACGGCGTTCGGTGCGGCGGTCGCCGGTCTGCTGGTCAACCTGGGCGGCCCGTCGACGCTCAGCTCCGCGCGCTGCCTCCTGCTGGGCTTCGCGGCGCTCTGCGCCTCCGGCACCCTGACCGCGCTGCGCGCCGACCGCCTCGCTCAACGGGCGCAGGTGCGTGAGGCTAAGGCCGAGGCCGGGCAGACGGCGGGACAGAGCCGGTGAGGACGCGGGCGCAGGGGAGGTCGGGGACGTAGCGCTCGGGCCGTGCTCTTCCGTGGAGCCGGTCGGTATGTGCGCGGCGCGGCGCGCCGGATCCGCGGATCCGGCGCGCCGGCTGATTCTCGCCAACTGGACTTCATAGAGCTGTCGTTGACCCCGTCGGGGATGTCTCTTTGCCTGCTTCTTGCGAGCTGTTGGAGATCTTCTGGTGAGCTTGCTGTGGGGATTGTCAACTAGGGGGACGGGATGACGATCGAGCTGCGGGGGCGGACGGCGCATGCGCGGACGGTGGTTTCGCACACCGCAGGGCGACTGGGCCGTCGAAGACCCCAGGACCGGACTCACCCGCTAGTTCTCCGAAGCCGCACACGCCCCCGGCCTGGCCCCGCTCGACGAGGTGGCGGACCGCAACGGCAACTACCTCTCCTTCGACTACGACGACGAGACCGGCGCTCCGCTGGCCATCAGGCACTCCGGCGGTCACCACCTCAGGTTCACCTGCGACGAGCGGGGTCTTGTCACCGCGCTGTACCTCGCCGGCGGCGCGGAAGACGGCGGTGACGCCCTGGTCGTGTCGTACGGGCACGACGACATGGGCAACCTCACCGCGGTCACCGCATCCTGTGGGATTCCCGGCCGGTACGAGTACGACGCGCTGCACCGGATGACTGCCTGGGTCGACACCAACGCCAGCCGCTACGAGTACACCTACGATGCGAGCGGCCGCTGCGTCTCCCAGGGCGGTACCGAAGGCCACCTGCGCTACCACTACGCATACGGCCGGACCGACCCCGAAACCGGCCACCGAACCACCACGGCCACCAACTCCCTCGGCCGCACCAGTCATTACCGGATCAACGAACGACTCCAGGTCGTGGCCGAGACCGATCCCCTGGGCAACACCAGTCGGAAGCAATGGGACAGCCGGGACCAGCTCCTCTCCGCCACGGACGCGTCGGGGAACGTCACCCGGTACGCATGGGACGACGACCACAACCTGGCGGCGGTCCAACTGCCCGACGGCAGCGTGCAAACGATCACCTGCAACGCGTTCCACTTGCCCGTGGAGATCACCGGTGCCCATGGCGCGGTGTGGCGGCAGGAGTGGGACGACAAGGGAAACCGCACGGCGGTCACCACTCCGGACGGCGCGCGTTCGACATCCGCCTACGAGGGGACCGGGGCCGTCACGGCGGTCACGGATCCGACGGGGGCGACGCGGCACTTCGTCAACGACGCCGCGGGGCTGCCGACGGCCGTCAGGGACCCGCTGGGGAACACCACGTCCGTCGTCCGGGACGCGTTCGGGCATGTCACACAGCTGACGGATCCGACCGGGGCGGTGAAGTACATCGTGTCTTCGGCACCGCGCACGACGTCGTCACGCTCACCACCGCCTGGGACGAGCGCAGTCGGCCCACCCACCAGACGCTGGCCACGCAGACCGATACCCTCCGCTCGCGCGCCTACCGCTACCGCCCCGACAGCTACCTCACCGCCGTCATCGACGAGCTGAGGGGAACGCAACGGCACTTCGACCTGGATCCGGTCGGCCGACCCGTGGCGGTGTCGGCCGAGAACTGGTCCGAGTCGTACGCCTACGACGCGGCCGGCAACCAGACGGCCGCCCAGTGGCCGGACCACGCCGGCCGCACCGCCGCCCGCGGCGAGCGCACCTACTCCGGCACCCGCCTCCTGACCGCCGGCAGGATCCAGTACGCCTACGACGGCGCCGGCCGCACCCTCCGCCGCCAGAAGACCCGGCTGTCGAGGAAAGCGGATACCTGGCGCTACGAGTGGGACGCCGAAGACCGGCTGATCGCCTGTTCCACCCCGGACGGGACGGTGTGGAACTACACATACGACCCCTTGGGGCGCAGGACCGCCAAGCGCCGGCTGGCAGCCGACGGTTCAGCCGCGGAGGAAACCGTCTTCACCTGGGACGGCACACGCCTCGCGGAGCAGACCACCCCCCCGTACGGGCGTCACGCTGACCTGGGATCACGACGACCACCGCCCCCTGACACAGACCGAGCGACGGCTCGACCGGGACCAGTCCGAGATCGACTCCCGTTTCTTCGCCATCGTCACCGATCTCGTCGGGACGCCCACGGACCTCGTCGATGAGACCGGACACGTCGCCTGGTACTCCCGCCGCACGCTCTGGGGCACCACCGCACGCAATCGCGATGCCACCGCCCACACACCACTGCGGTTCCCCGGCCAGTACGACGACCAGGAGACCGCCCTCCACTACAACTTCCACCGCCACTACGACCCCGATACGGGGCGCTACGCCACGCCCGACCCCCTCGGGCTGGAGCCCGCGCCGAATCCCGCCACCTACCCGCACAACCCCCACAGCTGGTCCGACCCGCTGGGGCTGTCCCCGGAGAGTTGCCCGAAGAAGAAGGCCCAGCGCAGCGACCCCGAGAAGGTGTGCGTCGTCGGGGACTACGCCCATGAGTCCATTCCGGCGCAGAGCAAGTCCCAGAAGTTCACCGCCGAGGAGCGACAGAAGATCAACGACCTTGGTGAGCAGTTCGGTTGCCACACCTGCGGCTCCAAGGACCCGATGTCGAAGGGCGGGAACTTCGTGCCCGACCATCAACCCATCAGCTCATGGGTTCCGGACGGGACGCCGCAGCGCCTCTACCCGCAATGCCTGCCGTGCAGCCGTCAGCAGGCGGGCTGGGCGAGGCAGCTCGCGCCTATCATGAGGCCCCTGTACGAGAGCAAGGGGAAGTGATGGACAGTATGGACACTCCCGCCGAACGAGGAAACCACCCGACGAAATGGATCGAGTCCACCGGAGGCCCGTTCGTCATCGTCCCCGCCGCGCACGCCGCCGACTGGCAGGGAATCGAGGGCGAGGACTACGACGAGGCGTGTCTCGTGGAGGACTATCTCGGGCGCGTGGAGTTCGGCCCGGCGGAGCGGAAGGTGCCCGGCATCGTCGTGGCGGACGAGCCGCTGCCCGCCACGTACCTGCCGGATCTCCAGTGCCTGCTGCAATGGAGCTGCGCACCGTCCGAGCAGGCACTGATCGACGGCGCGCGCAGCTCGTTCGAGGGTATCGACGACTGGCACCGGGGCCCCGTGCTGGACGTCCATGACCAACTGATCATGTTCGACGCCACGGCCCCGGGACACTCACTGGAGCAGGGCGAGACGCTGCCCGTCTCCTTGCCGGCGGGGAGTTACCGGTTCCACACCGCGGACTTCGAAGTCGGCGGCGACGTGGCGGGACGCCTGCACGCCATCAGGCCGCTCGACCCGCACCACGCATGAACCCCTGACCTCCGCACCGGTCACCACGGCACGGGCGTTCCGTCCCAGGAGAAGAACCCGCCGGTCGGCCCGTCGTCCGGAAGGAGCGCCAGCCGTACGGCCTCCCGGGCCGCCTCCACCGGGTCCCCGCCCGCCGCGGCCGCCCGGGGGTTGAGGTCGGTGGCCCGCAGGCCGGGGGCGAGCGCGTTGACCTTGAAACCCTCCTCGGCCAGGGTCTGGGCGTACAGGACGGTGAGGGCGTTGAGGGCGGCCTTCGACGACCGGTACGCGGCCGCACCGCCGCTGCCGGGGGTGAACTGGGGGTTCGGGTGGGTGCTCCAGGCCAGTGATCCGGTCCCACTGGAGACGTTGACGATCCGGGGGTGCGGGGCACGGCGCAGCGCGGGCAGGAAGGCGTTGGTCACCGCGACGACCCCGAACACGTTGGTCTCGTAGGTGCGCCGGAAGTCGTCCGTGCCGGACGCGGTCGCCGGGGCGAGCGAGGGCGAGATGCCCGCGTTGTTGACCAGCACGTCGAGTCGGTCCACCTCCTCCGCTGCTGCGGCGATGCTGTCCGGGTCCGTCACGTCGAGGAGCAGCAGACGCGCGGCGCCACCGATCTCCTCGACGGCCTGCCGCCCGCGTCCGGCATCGCGGGAGCCCACGTACACGCCGAAGCCCTCCGCGGCGAGCAGACGGGCGATCTGCCTGCCGATTCCCTTGTTGGCACCGGTGACCAGTGCTGTGCAATCGTTCATGACAGCCACGGTCCCCTGGCGGCGACCACCCCGCCAGGGACAACCTGTACCAGGCAGGGGAAGGAGCGCCCATGGCGCGGCAGGAACTCGCCCGATTCCTGCGGGACCGCCGCACGGCCCTGCGTCCGCACGACCTGGGCCTGCCCACGAACGCCCCGCGCCGCACCGCGGGCCTGCGCCGCGAAGAGGTGGCGGAGCTGGCCCACATGTCCGTCGACTACTACGTACGCCTCGAACAGGCCCGCGGTCCCCGTCCGTCGCCGCGCATCCTGGACGGGCTGGCCCAGGCCCTCCGTCTGTCGCCGGCCGAACGCAGCCATCTGTTCCGCCTGGCCGGAACGAGCGCGCCGCCACCCGCCACCGGCGCCGTACGGCGGGTGCGCCCGCACGTGGCCCGGATGCTGCAGCGCCTGCCGGAGACCGGCGCGATCGTCACCGACGCGGCCTACGGTGTCGTCGCCTGGAACCCACTGGCCCAGGCCCTGCTGGGCGGCGACCTCGGGCAGGGGACGACGAACCTGGCCCGGCGCCGTTTCCTCGGGGAAGGGCCGATGCACGAGAGCTCCAGCGCCGAGGAGTTCGGGGACATCGTGGTCGCACGGCTGCGCAGGGCCGGCGACCGCTACCCGCACGACCCGCAGCTCGCCGCCCTGCTGGCCGAACTGCACGCCGGCAGCGAGGAGTTCCGCCGGCTCTGGGAGACCCGCCCGGTCCACGCCCCCGGCCACCGCACCAAGACCGTCGACCACCCGACGGCCGGCAGTCTTCGGCTGAACTGCGACGTACTCCTCGTCCCCGAGGACGACCAGGAAGTCGTCCTGATCACCGCCGACCCGGGATCCCCCTCGGCCAGAACCCTGCGCAGACTGGCCGCGACGGTGTGACGATCGGCCTGTGCAGGTCGCGCGACCCACCGGCATGGACGCCCGCACCGCTCTCCCGCGCTGCCTCGTCAAGCCGGTAGGCCGGTCACAGGGCGGGAATGTCGTCGAGGAACGATGCGGCGACGGCACCGGGGCGGGTGCCGGGCATGTCCAGGGTGCACTCGGCCCAGATGGCCTTGCCGTTGGCGGTGTAGCGGGTGCCCCATGCCTGGGCGAGTTGGGCGACGAGGAACAGGCCGCGGCCGCCCTCGTCGGTGGTGGCCGCCCGGCGCAGGTGCGGCGCGGTACTGCTGGCGTCGGAGACCTCGCAGGTCAGCGTGCGGTCGTAGAGCAGGCGCACCTGGATGGGGGCGGTGCCGTAGCGGATGGCGTTGGTGACCAGCTCGCTGAGCAGCAGCTCGGCGGCGAAGGAGACCTCCTCCAGCCCCCATGCGGCCAGTTGGCGTGTCACGGCGGCGCGGATGCCGGAGACCAGGGCCGGGTCGGTGGTCAGTTCCCAGGTGGCGATCCGGTGGGCGTCCAGCGCGTGGGTGCGGGCGACGAGGAGGGCTATGTCGTCGGTGGGGTGATGGGGGGCCACGGTTCGGAGGATGTCCTGGCAGGTGTCCTCGGGTGGGCGGTTCGGGTGTGCCAGGGCCCGGCGCAGCTGGCCGAGGGCCGTGTCGAGGTCGCGGTGGCGGTCTTCGACCAGTCCGTCGGTGTAGAGGATCAGCTGACTGCCTTCGGGGAGGTGGAGTTCGGCGGTTTCGAAGGGGAGGCCGCCCAGGCCCAGCGGCGGTCCGGCGGGCAGGTCGGCGAAGGTGACGGTGCCGTCGGGGTGCACCAGCGCGGGCGGGGGATGGCCGGCCCGCGCCATGACGCACTGCTGCGAGGTGGGGTCGTAGACGGCGTACAGGCAGGTGGCACCGATGATGGCGGTGCTTCCGGCGGGCCCCTCGCCGTCCTCGTCCCGGTCGAGGCGCGCCACGAGGTTGTCGAGGGAGGTGAGGACTTCGTCCGGGGCCAGGTCGAGTTCGGCGAAGTTGCGGGCCGCCGTGCGCAGTCGGCCCATGGTGGCGGCGGCGTGCAGCCCATGGCCGACGACGTCCCCGACGACGAGGGCGACGCGGCTGCTGGACAGGGGGATGACATCGAACCAGTCGCCGCCGACTCCGGACTCGGAGGGCAGGTACCGGTAGGCGACCTCGATGGCGTTCTGCTCGGGGAAGCTGCGCGGCAGCAGGCTGCGCTGGAGGGCGAGGACCATGCTGTGTTCGCGGGTGTAGCGGCGGGCGTTGTCGATGCAGATGGCGGCGCGGGTGGCGAGTTCCTGGGCCAGTGAACGGTCGTCGTCGCCGAAGGGGGCGGGGTCCCGCGACCGGTAGAAGCTCGCTACGCCCAGGGCGATGCCGCGGGCGATGAGGGGGACGGCGATCAGGGAGTGGACGTTGTGGTCGAGGAGGTGCCGGGCATGCCCGGGGTCCTGGGCGATCCAGCCCGCGGCGGTCCGCAGGTCGGGTTCGAGCACCGGCTGCCCGCTTGCCAGGCAACGGAGTTGGGGAGTCGTGGGGCGGAGGTCCAGCGGCTCACCGGCAGGGTAGAAGGGGCAGTCCTCCCGGTAGCCGTGCAGCACGGTGCGGTGGAGGTCGGCGCGCGGGTCGGTCGGCTCCTCGCCGCGCAGTACCGCCGCGGGAAGGTCGATGGTGACGAAGTCGGCCAGGCGCGGGACGGCCATCTCGGCGAGCTCCTGGGCGGTGCGGCCGACGTCCAGGGTGGTGCCGATGCGGGTACTGGCCTCCGACAGCAGTTCCAGGCGGCGCCGGGCCGCCACGGCGTACCTCCCTACGCCCGGCTCGCCGACCAGCACCAATCCGCTGGTCGTGTGGGCGGTGGTGGGTCCGGCGGGGCCGGGATCGCGGTCCGGAGCCGTCGCCGGGCCGGGTGCGGTGCCGGGATCGCGCCGGAGCCGCGGGGCGGCGGGACCGGGGTCCGGCTGCGCCGGGGTGCCGGGTGGGGTATCCGTCGTGGTGGGGACGGCGATGTGCTGGTGCCGGGTGGAGAGGACGGCTTCGATGGCGAGGCCCGCCACCCCGGAGGCGCCGGTGACCGGGCGGCTCAGCAGGGTCGCCTGCCGTCCGCTGGGGAGCGGTACCTCCACGGCCGCCCGCTGGGCCAGGGCGATCAGATCGGTGGCTTTCTCCTTGAGGACCATCTGGTCCCGCCAGTCCAGTCCGCTCTCGGCGAGCTCGCCCGGCTGACCGTTGCCGGTCGGGGTGTGGTGCCTGGCGTCGAGGTAGGCCCGCAGCAAGGTGCGCTCGCGGGTCGAACTCTGCTCCAGGAGCCGCCGTTCGATGGCGTCGGCCGCCCTGCGGATCACGGTGTTCAGCGCCGCATCGACGTCGCTGGGCGGATAGCCGAAGCAGAGGATGCCCTCGATGCGGCCGCTGAGCGGGTCCCGGACGGGAATCGCCGAGCAGGCGTTGGACTGCGAGCGTTCGGCGAAGTGCTCGGCACCGTAGACGTTGACCAGTTGCCGTTCGGCGAGCGCCAGTCCGATGCCGTTGGTCCCGCCGAACTCCTCGGCGAACACGTAGCCCGGGACGCTCTGGATCGCGGCCAGCCGCCTGACCTGGGAGGGATTGCCGAAACGGCGTTCCAGCACGGCGCCGCGGCCATCGGCGAGGGACACGTTCATGTTCCTGTCGGCGAACATCTCCTGCAGCCGGTCCAGTACGGGCTCGGCTGCCCGGACGAGCCGGCCCTCCAGATCGAGATCAGGGCGGTAGGGGAGTTCGCAGCCTTCCGGGGAGAGGCCCAGGGAGAGGGAGCGCTGCCAGGAGTTGAAGATCGGGCTTCGCACGGTCTCGGGGACCGACTCGCCACGAAGGAACTGGTCACGGGCGCGTGCGGGGCCGATGTCAACTCCCACGAGCCCCATCCGAATCACTTCCCTCGCGGTACGTGCCGCCATGACCGCTCGTACACCGGAGCGGCCGTACCGTTGGTTTCGATTGTAGGGCTTTGCGTGGTTGGCGGTGCTGGCCACAGGGGGGAAGGCGGGCCTCACAGCACCGCGATCGGGGTGACGGGTGAACCCGTGCCGCCCGGGATGTTCAGGGGAGCCACCAACAGCAGGAAGGCGTAGCGGCCCGCCTCGGCGCAGGCGGTGGAGAGCGCTTCGAGATCGAGGTTGTCCAGGAGCGGCACGCCCATCGCGGCGATCGCCAGCGCATGGACCGGAGAGTGCACACCCTCGACCGGCGAGGGCCGTACATCGCTGTCGCCGTCGCCGCCGAGCAGGGCGATGCCGCGCTCGGCGAGCAGGGGCATGGCGTCCACGTGGAAGCCGGCGCTCGCCGCGTCGGGGTTCCAGGCCCCCCGTTCGCGGCGGCGGCGCATGCTGCCGGACCGCAGCAGCACGGCGTCGCCGTCGCCGACCGTCACGCCGAGTGCGCGCTCCGTCGCGACGATGTCCTCGGCGTGCACCGCGTGCTCGGGTTCCAGCCAGGCGCTCCCCGCGGCGGCGGGCAGGTCGAGCAGCACGCCCCGGGTCACCAGGCAGCCGAGCGCTGACACGGAGCCGAACCGGGCCCCTCGGGAGTCGACGAGCTCGTGTGCGGGGCGGCCGTCGTAGAGGTGCCCGCGGTAGGCGATGTGGGAGAGCGCATCCAGGTGGCTGACGGCCTTGCCGTGGTAGTCGACGGCGAGGAAGTCCTTGTACGTCGAGGGTTCCGGGGCCTCGGCGTCACCGAGGTCGGACATGAAGTGCAGCGCGGGCTTGCTGTTGTCCGGGCCGGCGGCCGTGTCCCACGGGCGCGCCATCGGGATGACCGTGCCGGTCCGGACCAGGGCGGTGGCCTGCCGTACCCGGTCCGGGGTCACCCGGTTCCAGGCGCCGCGGTCGGCGGACGTCCAGCGGCCCCAGGTGCGGACGGTCGCGAAGAGTGCGTCGAACTCCCGGCGGGAGACGGCGGGCCCGTTGCCGGCGCCGGTCGGCGGGGGAGGCGGGGCATCGCTGGGGTTGCCGGTCATCTGCTGCTCAGCGCTCCAGGGTCGAGGGGCCGCCGTCCGGCCTCGCCGGTCCACCGCCCCCAGGATGTCCCCTCCGTGCGGTGCCCCGCATGTGAGCGCGGGCGGGGTCACCGGCGGAAAACGCACGACCCTACGCGCTGGAAAGTAATGCCATTGGTGCACCATCTCAAAGCTTTTGCCAAATTGAATTCGCCGCATTGGTGGGATGAATGGTCCTTCGGCCGGCTCTTTCTCGGCGCTCGGATCGTCCTCTCGTCCTCAAGTGCCCCTGCCTGGCCCGGTTTTGTCGCGGTGCCGGATCTCTGGGTTCCCTATGAATTTTCCGCGGAAAATAAATATTCAGTCAACGGCTATTTGCAGAGCCCGGAAAGCTCCTTACTCTGAGGCAACTTTTCGGCCAGCTGTCTTGAAAGGCCCCCCCTCATGGCAAGCGTTGACGAGATCACGCCACTGCAGGCACGCGCACCGGGCTCCCTGCGCAGGGACGTAGGACTAATCGGCCTGATGTGGGCCTCGGTCGGCTCCATCATCGGATCCGGGTGGCTCTACGGAGCCCAGAAGGCCGTGGTGGTGGCGGGTCCGGCCGCGATCATCTCCTGGAGCATCGGCGCGGTCGCGATCGTGCTCCTGGCGCTGGTGCACGCCGAGCTCGGTGGCCTCTTCCCGGTGGCCGGCGGCACGGCGCGCTATCCGCACTACGCCTTCGGCGGTCTGGCCGGTATGTCCTTCGGCTGGTTCTCCTGGCTCCAGGCGGCGACGGTGGCGCCCATCGAAGTCGAGGCCATGATCGGCTACGCCGGGCACTGGTCATGGGCCAAGTCGCTCCAGCATGCCAACGGAACCCTCTCGACCAGCGGGTTCATCGTCGCGGTCGCCCTCATGGCGGTCTTCGTCGCGGTGAACTTCCTGGGCGTGAAGGTGCTGGCCCACACCAACAGCGCCGCCACCTGGTGGAAGATCGCCGTACCCCTCGGGGCGATCTTCGTCATCGCGGCGACCAACTTCCACCCGCACAACTTCACCTCCCACGGCTTCGCCCCGTTCGGCGCCAAGGGCGTGCTCAGCGCCATCAGCACCAGCGGCATCATCTTCGCGCTGCTCGGCTTCGAACAGGCCATCCAGCTCGCGGGCGAGAGCCGCAACCCCAAGCGCGACCTGCCGCGTGCCACCATCGGGTCGGTCGTGATCGGCGCCGTCATCTACACCCTGCTCCAGGTCGTCTACATCGGCGCCCTGCCGCTGGCGTCCTTCGCGCACGGGTGGGCCAAGCTGGACTACGCCGGCATCAGCGGCCCGTGGGCCGGCCTGGCCACCGTGGTGGGGCTCGGCTGGCTGGGCTGGGTCCTGTACGCGGACGCGATCGTGTCCCCCGGCGGCACCGGCCTGATCTACACCACCTCCACCTCGCGGATCTCCTACGGCCTGAGCAAGAACGGCTACGCCCCCCGGCTGTTCGAGAAGACCGACGCCCGCGGCGTGCCGTGGTTCGGGCTGATCATCTCGTTCGTGACCGGCGTGATCTGCTTCCTGCCGTTCCCGAGCTGGCAGGAGCTGGTCTCCTTCATCACCTCGGCGAGCGTCCTGATGTACGCCGGTGCGCCGCTGGCGTTCGGCGTGTTCCGCGGCCGCCTGCCGCACCATCAGCGCCCGTACCGCCTGCCCGGCGGCAACGTGATCGCGCCGCTGTCCTTCGTCGTCGCGAGCCTGATCATCTACTGGGCCGGATGGACCACCCTGGAGCGGCTCGGCTGGGCGATCGTGATCGGCTACGTCCTGCTCGGCAGCTACGCCTGGTACGCCACGAAGAAGCGGCTGCCGAACGCTCCGCGCCTGGACTGGAAGGCCGCGCAGTGGCTTCCGGTCTACCTCATCGGCATGGGCGTCATCTCCTGGCAGGGCGGCTTCGGCGGCCAGGGCCACATCCCGCTGTGGTGGGACATGGCGATCGTCGCGGTGTTCTCGGTGGGCATCTACTACTGGGCCCTCGCCACCGCCGTCCCGGCCGAGTCGATCGAGCAGAACATCGAGGCGGTCGCGGTCGTGGACGAGGGCGGTCACTGACCGGCCCCCTCACCCTGAAGGCCGAACGAGCCGAGGGATCCGACCGGTCACCCGGCCGGGCCCCTCGGCTCGTACCGCCACACAACCGGACCGCCGGGCACGGCATGCACTTCACCGCATACGCGCCACCGTTTGCGCACCACCATGTGCAATTCCGGCCGATGATTCGTCAAATAGCCATTCTCACAATGCATTTCCCCGCACCTCGCCTCACCTCGCCGCTCGCGCCCACGCCGCAGGTACATCGACTGCCGACACCACCTGCAGACAGCACTGAGGACCTGACCGTCGTCGCGCTCTACAGGCAGGTACACAGCTGGATGACCGACTCGCGCGGCAGTACCCCGCAGTTGAGACTCGCCGGGGAAGGGGACGTAGTCATCGCCCGCCGCCCCCGCCCAACGCCATCGACACCGGGCCAACTGTCTGACATCAAACGCCCACGAGGCCGTATCGTAGGGTCCCCCATCGGCCGCGGCACCAGCGGTCGCAGTGACCGGCACTGGGCCCTCGAACGTGCCCAACGCTGGCTCGGTTACCTCGCTGCGCACCTTGACCGACTCGGCACGCGCGACCTCGCATGGTGGGAACTGGGCACCGCCATGAGCCGTTCCTCGCGCATGCTGGTGGTCGGGTTCTTGACCGCGCTGGCCTTCGGGGTACCAACGGGGGCCGCGAATACACTCATGGACTTGATCGCAACGTCGCACGGGCTCGGGTTCGCCCTCGTGCGGGGGATCACAGCCGGGGTCCCGCATGGGCTCGTGGCCGGGGTGGGCTTCGCGGTCTTGTACGGGTCCCGCTACGGGGGTGCGGCAAGGCCGTCACGCGTACGCATACGGACCTTCGGCTGGGACCGGGGTGGGCACAAGAGGTTCCTTTCCAGATTTATGCTCGGGCTCGCGTTCGGGCTCCCGACCGCACTCGCGCTGGTTCTTGTCGACAGGGGGGTGGCCGCGGGGCTCGGTGACGAGTTCGACGACGGGCTCGTCAACACGCTCGCGTTCGTGCCCGTGGTCGGGCTCGGCATCGGGCTCGTGCTGGGGATCACGGCCTTGCTGGAAGCCCCCATCGACATCGGGTCCGCCACCAGCCCTGTCGGCTTGTTGCGGGCAGATCGCAGGATCATGGCCTTCCATCTGCTCACGTGGGCACTTGTGTTCGGACTCGGAGGCGGGATCGTCAATGGGTTCATGGCGAGGCCCGCGTCCGGCCTCTTGTCCGGGCTCGTACTCGGGATCGGGACGGCCTTCGGAGGCGGGATCGGATACGGGCTCAGCTTCACAGCCTGGGGCCAATGGGTGGCCCTAGTGCCGCATCAGGCAACGTTCGCCCTATCCACGATCTCGCGAAGGCGTTCGTCGGCGGCGTGCTTGTTCCGCCAGATGATGTAGCGGCGGATCATGCTGCCCTGCTCCTTGTGACTGGCGTGGTCGGTGCCGTCGAGAGCGAAGTAGCGTAGGGCGGTGAACTGGGCTTCGATGCGGTTGAGTCAGGAGCTGTTGGTCGGTGTGTAGGCGAACTCGATGTTGTTGGCCGTGGCCCAGTCGCCGACCCGGGTGTCGTTCTTCGTGGTCAGGCGCGGGGAGAAGTTGTCGAGCACGATCGCGATGCGGATCTGGGGCGGGTAGAGGCTGCGCAGGTAGCGGCAGAACTCCAGGAACCTCGTGCGGTTCTTCTTCGGTTTGATGTGGCCGTAGGGCTTGTCTTCGCTCAGGTCGTAGGCGGCGAGCAGGTGTCTGACCCCGTGCGGGCGGGTGTAGGTCGCCCGGCGTCGGGGCCTGGGCTCGCGGCCGAGGTCCTTGTTCCGGCCGCCTCGTTCGGCCCAGTGAGCCGTTTCCAAGCTGGCG
>NZ_NNBP01000032.1 GCF_002803155.1 Streptomyces sp. CB02959 | reverse complement strand
AGTTGGAGTGCCCGTAGTGGGACGGTGCGGGTCCGCTGTTGAGTGGTGACCGGGTCGATCAGCGACCGGCAGGCGACCAACAACAGGCCCCATCCACCATCTCTCCCCACCACCACCGGGAGGGGGCGGGTTGGAGGGGTCGGGGTGCAGGACGTAAAGCGCAGCAGTCCTGCACCCCGACCCCTCCAACCCGACACCGCACCCAACAGCCCCGCGCAGCGGACAACAGCCCGCGCCGCCAGGCGCAAGAACAGCAACCCCCACGGCGGGACGGCCGACAACGTGCGGGCCCGGCCAAGACGGTACCGTCCATACGGTACGTAGCCCCGTTGAACCGAAAGGCCGGCTCGACTCCATGCCCCCCGAGACGTTGACGCCCGAGCGGATCCTCGAAGCCACCGAGGAGGTGCTGCGCCGGTTCGGGCCGGCGAAGGCGACGGTCGTGGATGTGGCGCGGGCGCTGGGCGTGAGCCACGGCAGTGTGTACCGGCATTTCCGTACGAAGACGGCGCTGCGGGAGGCGGTCACGGCGCGCTGGCTGGACCGTACGAGCCGGGAGTTGGCGGACATCGTCGAGGACGAGGGGCCCGCCGAGGAACGGTTGGGCCGCTGGCTCGCCGCGCTCTTCGAGTCCAAGCGGCACAAGGCCGACGACGATCCCGAACTCTTCGCCACGTACATGACGTTGATCGGCGAGAGCGGCGGTGTGGTGGATCGGCACGTCACCGATCTCGAATCGCAGTTGGCGCGGATCATCGAGGCGGGGGTCGCGGAGGGTGCCTTCCACGCCTCCTCCCCGGCCGTCACCGCCCACGCCGTCTTCGGCGCCACCGGCCGCTTCCACGACCCCTGTTACGCCGCGGAGTGGTCCCGTCCGGAGATCACCGCCGACTTCGAGGCCGTCCGCGACCTCGTACTGCGCGGCCTGCGGGGGTGACCACCGCGCACGACGACGCCGGCCGGCCCCCGGTGAGTCGGGGGCCGGCCGGCGTTCGTGTCCGTGCCGCGTGCGGCGGTCGTGTCGGTGCCGCGTGCGGCGGGTCGGTCCGCGGCCCGGCCGTTGCCGGCCGGTCCGCGGGCCGCGGGGGTCAGCAGCCGAGGAGGCGGCTGCCCAGGTAGGACTGGATCTGGTCCAGGCTGACGCGCTCCTGCTTCATGGTGTCGCGCTCGCGCACCGTGACCGCGTTGTCGTCGAGGGTGTCGAAGTCGACGGTGACGCAGAACGGGGTGCCGATCTCGTCCTGGCGGCGGTAGCGGCGGCCGATGGCGCCGGCGTCGTCGAACTCGATGTTCCAGAACTTGCGGAGGTCCGCGGCGAGCCCCTTGGCCTTCGGGGAGAGCTGCGGGTTGCGGGAGAGCGGGAGGACCGCGACCTTCACCGGCGACAGGCGCGGGTCGAGGCGCAGCACCGTGCGCTTCTCCAGCTTGCCCTTGGCGTTCGGCGCCTCGTCCTCGGTGTAGGCGTCGAGGAGGAAGGCGAGCATGGCGCGGCCGACACCGGCCGCGGGCTCGATGACGAACGGGGTGTAGCGCTCGCCGGCCTCCTGGTCGAAGTAGGAGAGGTCCTGGCCGGACGCCTTGGCGTGCGAGGAGAGGTCGTAGTCGGTGCGGTTGGCGACGCCCTCCAGCTCGCCCCACTCCGAGCCGCCGAACTGGAAGCGGTACTCGATGTCAGCGGTGCGCTTGGAGTAGTGCGAGAGCTTCTCGGCGGGGTGCTCGTACCAGCGGATGTTCTCCTCGCGCAGGCCCAGGTCGCGGTACCAGTTCCAGCGCTGCTCCATCCAGTATTCCTGCCACTGCTCGTCCTCGCCCGGCTTGACGAAGAACTCCATCTCCATCTGCTCGAACTCGCGGGTCCGGAAGATGAAGTTGCCCGGGGTGATCTCGTTCCGGAACGACTTGCCCATCTGGGCGATGCCGAACGGGGGCTTCTTGCGGGAGGTCTGCTGGACCTGCGCGAAGTTGGTGAAGATGCCCTGGGCGGTCTCGGGGCGCAGGTAGGCGACGGACGCGGTGTCCTGCGACGGGCCGAGGTGGGTGGAGAGCAGGCCGGAGAACTGCTTGGGCTCGGTGAAGCCGCCCTTGTTGCCGCAGTGCGGGCAGTTGATGTCGGCGAGGCCGTTCTCGGGGAGCTTGCCGTGCTTGGCCTCGTACGCCTCCTCCAGGTGGTCGGCGCGGAAGCGCTTGTGGCAGGAGGTGCACTCGGTGAGCGGGTCGGTGAAGGTGGCCACGTGGCCGGACGCCTGCCACACCTCGGGGGCCAGGATCACCGACGAGTCGAGGCCGACGACGTCCTCGCGGGAGGTGACCATGGCGCGCCACCACTGGCGCTTGATGTTCTCCTTGAGCTCGACGCCGAGGGGACCGTAGTCCCAGGCAGCGCGGGAGCCGCCGTAGATCTCACTGCAGGGGTAGACGAAGCCACGGCGCTTGCTCAGGCTGACGATGGTATCGATCTTGTCGGCGGCCACGGTGCTCTCTTCAGTACGACGTCGGACAGTGGATAGGGGGGCGCGAGGCGCCTCGATGAGGGTGCTGATCAGGAGACGACTGGGCGAATGATTCAGGGTAGCGGCGGGCGTACCCCCCGGACCAAATCGATTCCGGATCAGTTCCGGCCGGTTGTCTTCGACCTGTGACCTGGCGCGCACTTTGTTGACAATCATTTCCATGTTTGTTGAAAATGAGTGTCATGAACGTACGCCCGCACATATCCACCGCCGCCGTCGCCGGAGTCGCGGTCCTCGGCCTGCTGGCCCTGTCCGGCTGCTCCACCACCGCCTCCGGGCGCACCGACGACGGCAAGCTCAAGGTGGCGGCGTCGTTCTATCCGATGCAGTTCCTCGCCGAGCAGATCGGCGGGTCGCATGTCGAGGTGTCCAACCTCACCAAGCCGGGCGTCGAGCCGCACGACCTGACGCTCACCGCCAAGCAGACCGCGCAGCTCGGCGAGTCCGGCGCGATCGTCTACCTCAAGGGCCTCCAGCCCGCCGTGGACGACTCGGTCGCCCAGTCCGGCGTGAAGTACATCGCCGACGCGTCGAAGCTGACCGGCCTGGAGACGCACGGCCCCGAGGTCGACGGGCACCACCACAGCACCGGCGACAACCACTCGCACTCCGAGTCCGAGCCCGGTCTGGACCCGCACATCTGGCTGGACCCGGTGAAGTTCGCCCAGGTCGCCAAGGGTGTCAACAAGACGCTCGCGCAGGCCGACCCGAAGCACAAGGTCGACTACCAGAAGAACACCGACACCCTGGTGAAGAAGCTGGACGCGCTGAACGCGGAGTTCGCGGACGGGCTGAAGAACCGGGCCTCGGACACCTTCGTCACCACCCACGCGGCCTTCGGCTACCTCGCCGAGCGCTACGGCCTGACCGAGGAGGCGATCAGCGGCCTGGACCCGGAGTCCGAGCCCAGCGCCAACCGCATCAAGGATCTGCACACCCTCGCGGAGCAGCACCACGTCTCCACGGTGTTCTTCGAGACGCTGGCCAACCCGGCCACCGCCAAGACCCTCGCCGGCGACCTGCACCTGAAGACCGACGTGCTGGACCCGCTGGAGGGCATCACCGACAAGTCCCGCGGCACGGACTACTTCTCGGTGCAGCGCGCCAACCTCGCCGCGCTGCAGAAGGCGCTCGGCACCAAGTGACCGGCCCCGCGCCCACCCGGCGCCCGGCCCCGTACGCCCCGCACACCCCGCACCCCAGGACGCACCGCACGACGGAGGTCAGCAGATGAAGGACACCGGCCAGCCCGTCATAGACCCGGAGGCCGAGGAACGTCCCGCCCGGGACCGGTCGGCCGTCATCGAGCTGCGCGGCGCGACCGCGTCGCTGGGCGCCCGACCGGTGCTGCGCGGGGTCGACCTGACCGTGCGGCCCGGCGAGGTCGTCGCGCTGCTCGGCGCCAACGGCTCGGGCAAGTCCACCGCGGTCCGCTCGGTGATCGGCCAGGTGCCGCTGACCGGAGGTGAACTGGCGCTGTTCGGGACGCCGTTCCGCCGCTTCAAGGACTGGGCGCGCATCGGCTACGTGCCGCAGCGCACCACGGCGGCCGGCGGGGTGCCGGCCACCGTCCGCGAGGTGGTCACGGCGGGCCGGCTGGCCCGGACGAAGCTGGGCCTGCTCCGCAAGGCGGACCGGACCGCGGTGCACCACGCGCTGGAGCTGGTCGGGATGGCCGACCGGGCCAAGGACTCCGTCAACGCCCTGTCCGGCGGGCAGCACCAACGGGTGCTGATCGCCCGCGCGCTGGCCGGTGAACCCGATCTGCTGATCATGGACGAGCCGATGGCCGGCGTGGACCTGGCGAGCCAGGAGGTGCTGGCCTCGGCGCTCCGCGAGCAGGTCGGCCGCGGCGCCACGGTCCTGCTGGTGCTGCACGAGCTGGGCCCGCTGGAGCCGCTGATCGACCGTGCGGTGGTGCTGCGGGACGGCTGTGTCGTCCACGACGGTCCGCCGCCCGAGGCGGTGGGGCAGCACGCGCTGCCCGGCCACGACCACGTCCACCCGCACGCCGACGCCGCCGCGGAGCCGCTCCGCACCGGCCTGCTGAGCTAGGGGCCCGCCACCATGGAAATGCTCTCCTACGCCTTCATGCAGCGGGCGCTGATCGCCGCGCTGATCGTCGGCATCACCGCGCCCGCCATCGGCATCTACCTCGTCCAGCGCCGCCAGGCCCTGATGGGCGACGGCATCGGCCACGTCGCCCTGACCGGTGTCGGTCTGGGCTTCCTGCTCAACACCAGCCCGGTCTGGGTCGCCACCGCGGTCGCGGTGGTCGGTTCGGTGGTGATGGAGCTGATCCGCTGGTACGGCAAGACCCGCGGCGATCTGGCGCTGGCCATGCTGTTCTACGGCGGCATGGCGGGCGGTGTGATGCTGATGAACCTCTCGGACGCGGGCTCCAGCGCCAACCTGGGGACGTATCTGTTCGGTTCGATCACCACCGTCTCGCCGCAGGACATGACGACGATCTACGTGCTGGCCGCGCTGGTGCTGGCGATCACGGTGGGCCTGCGCCGGCAGCTGTTCGCGGTCTGCCAGGACGAGGAGTTCGCCCGGGTCACCGGTCTGCCGGTGCGGCTGCTGAACCTGCTGATCGCGGTGACCGCCGCGGTCACCGTCACGGTCGCCATGCGGGTGGTCGGCCTGCTGCTGGTCAGCGCGCTGATGGTAATCCCGGTCGCGGCCGCCCAGCAGATCAGCCGCAGCTTCGCGGTGACCTTCGTGACCGCGGTGGCGATCGGCGTGGCGGTGACCCTCACCGGCACCACCGCCTCGTACTACGTCGACGTGCCGTCCGGCGCGACCATCGTGCTGTTCGCCATCGCGCTGTTCGTGGTCTTCACGGCGCTGGCCACCCCGCTGGCCAGAAAGCGGGCCCGAGCGGCCACACCGGCCGGGAAGGGGTGCACCCTGGAGGTACCGGGCAGTCGCACCGCGGAGGACGACGTACGGGTGTAACGGCGTTACAGGCGGCCGGCGGGGTGCCGGGCGGTGTGACACCGCCCGGCCGAGGGATACATAAAGGAGTAGGTGTAAGCGCCGAACAGGGCTTCCGGTCATCACCTGGCACAATGGCCAAACGCATGCGCGGGAGAAGTCCTGACGTCCTAGGGAGGCAACGGTGGCGACGAGCGCGGGATCTCCGGTCCGCGGCCGGTCGACGCGGCAGCGCACCGCGGTTTCGGCCGCACTCGACGAGGTCAACGAGTTCCGCAGCGCACAGGAGCTCCACGACATGCTCAAGCACCGCGGCGACTCGGTCGGGTTGACCACCGTCTACCGGACGCTGCAGTCGCTCGCCGACGCCGGTGAGGTCGACGTGCTGCGCACCAGCGACGGCGAGTCCGTCTACCGCCGGTGCAGCACCGACGACCATCACCACCACCTGGTGTGCCGCGGCTGCGGCACGGCCGTCGAGGTCGAGGGCCCGGCGGTGGAGAAGTGGGCCGACCAGATCGCCGCCGCGCACGGCTTCCGCGATGTGGCGCACACCGTCGAGATCTTCGGGACGTGCGGCGACTGCGCGACGAAGGCGGAGGCGGGAGGCCGGGGCGTCTGACGCCGCCGGCCGGCACCGGCCCGGCGCATCCGCGGTCGGTTCACCGGCCGACGGTGCGGCGGGCCGGCAGCATGTAGAGGGCGGACGCGGCCACGAGGCCGGCCGGCAGGGCGAGGTCGATGCCGCCCACGGCCGCCGCTATCGGGCCGGTGTAGAGCGTGTCGACGCAGAGCGCGGAGACGGTGACGCCGCCGGCGAGGGCCGCGGCGCCGGCCCAGTTGACACCCCCCGTGTACCAGAACGGCCCGCCGCGGCTCTCGTCGGTGAGCGCGGGGCCGTCGTAGCGGTTGCGGCGCAGCACGATGTCGGTGGCGTAGACGGCCGCGGTGGGGCCGAGCAGCACGACGGTCAGCTGGAGCACGCTGCTGACGGTGTCGAGGAAGTTGGAGACCAGCAGCGCGTAGAGGGTCAGGCCGACGGCGACGGCCCCGTCGGCGAGGATGCTGACGGACCGGCGGATGCGCAGGCCCACGGCCTGGAGGGCGAGGCCCGCGCTGTAGGCGGTCAGGGCGTTGATCGCGATGGTGCCGAGGACCAGGGCGAGCAGGAAGAGCGGCGTGAACCAGCCGGGCAGGATCTGCTGGAGCGCGGTCTGCGGATCGGTCATGTCGACGGCGGTGGCGGCGAACGCGCCCAGGGAGCAGACGAGCACGCCGGGCAGGAAGCCGCCGAGGGCGGTCCAGCCGACCACCGCCAGCGGTGAGGTGGTGCGCGGCAAGTAGCGGGAGAAGTCGGCGCTGGTCGTGTACGACAGCGGCCCGGAGGCGATGAGGGTGGTCCCGCCGAGGACGGCGGCCCACAGGGCGCTGCCGGTCAGCGGGTGGGCCGGCGCGTAGCCGAAGTCGGCGTGCCGGAACACCGCGTAGGCGACGACCGCGAAGGCCGCGGTGAGGACCAGCGTGATCGGGGTGTAGAGCTTCACGATCAGCGCGTGCCCGTAGACGCTGATGGTCAGGGTGATCGCGGCGATGGCCACCACCACGACGATCTTGACGCCGGTGGTGGTGTGGATGCCGGTCTCCTCGACGAGGGAGAAGGCGGCGGTGGCGGCCGAGGCGAGGTTCAGCGCCACGTAGCAGACCGAGATCATCCAGCCGGTGACGGCGTTGTTCACCCGGTTTCCGCGGACGCCGTAGAGGGCGCGGGTGATCACTTCGCTGGGGGTGCCGGCGGCCGGTCCCGGTACCGCGAGCACGCCGGTGAGCACCCAGAACAGGTTGCCGACGACGATCACCGCGAGGGCCTGCCAGAGGGTCAGGCCCATGAGGACCAGGGCGCCGCCGACCACCAGGCTGAGGTAGTTGACGTTGGCGGCGGCCCAGACGGAGAACAGTCCGCGGGGGCGGCCGTGGCGGTCCGCGTCGGGGATGTGGTCGATGCCGTGGACCTCGATCCGGCCGGCGCGGTCCGGGGCCGGCGTGGCCGCCTCGGACGCGTCGTGGGTGCCGGTGCGCGGTTCGGGGATCGTGGACGCCATGGGTCCTCCGGGGAGCTGGTCGTTGGCGATCTTGGCCATAACGACCTGCTGCGTTAACGGCCTTGTTGCTTATTGGTCGCACACTCAATAACATCCCGGGTATGTCGTCAAGGGTTCAGCGCAAGCGCATCCGGAAAGACCCGACCGCCCGGCGGGCCGAAATCGTCGACGCCGCGGCCACCGTCGCCCTGGCCGAGGGGCTGGAGTGCATCACCCTGCGGCGGATCGGCGAGGACCTCGACGTCCGCCCCGGACTGATCAGCCACTACTTCCCGTCCGCCGAGGAACTGGTGGCGGAGGCGTTCGGCACCGCCGCGCGCAACGAACTCGACGGCCTGCTGCCGGCCGAGACCCCCGGCGCGGGCCCCACGGAGCGGCTGGCGCGGTTCTTCGCGCACACCACCGGGGAGGCGTACGACGCCATCAGCCGACTGTGGATCAACGCCCGCCACCTCAGCCGCTACCGCCCCCTGCTCCGCGACCGGGTCGCCGAACAGGAGGCCGCCTGGCGCGGGCGGCTCGCCGCACTGCTCCACGAGGGCGTCGCCGGCGGGGAGTTCCGCACCGCCGACCCGGAGGTGACGACCATCCAGATCCTCGTCGTGCTCGACGGCCTCGGCGCGCACGCCAACACCGACACCCGCGACCGCCCGGCGGCCGTGACCCGCATGGCGATCACCACGGCGGAGCGCGAACTCGGGCTGCCGGACGGCGCGTTGAGCCGCCCGGCCGATGCCGCACCCGCCGCGGTCGAGGCGTAGCCCCCGCACCCCTCCTCCTGCTCCCCCTGCCCCCTGTTCTCCCGCCTTCCCAGGAGCCGCCGTGCCCGCCCCCCTCGTCCTGCTCTCCGCCCGCCTGCTCGACCCGGCGACCGGCACGTTCCTGCCGGAGACCGCGCTGGCGGCGGCCGACGGGAAGATCACCGCCCTCGGCGACGACCGCGAGATCCGCGCGCTCGCCGACGCCGCGACCACGGTGATCGACCTCAAAGGGGCGGTGGTCACCCCCGGCCTGACCGACGGGCACCTGCACCCGGTCTCCGGCGCCGAACTCACCCACGGCCTGGACCTGTCGGGCTGCACCGACCTCGACGGGGTCCGCGCGGCGCTGGCCGGCGAGGTCGCCGCCCTCGCCCCCGGTGCCTGGCTGCACGGCTGGGGACTGGACCCCAACGTCTTCGGCGACCGGCCGGTCGAGGCCGCCGCGCTCGCCCCCGTCCTCGACGGCGTCCCCGCGCTGCTCCAGCTCTTCGACGCGCACTCCATGCTCGCCAGCCCCCGCGCCCTGGAACTCGCCGGCGTCGACGGCCCCCGGGCCTTCGACCAGGCCGCCGAGGTCGTCTGCGACGCCGCCGGCCGGCCCACCGGGCTCCTGCTGGAGGACGCCGCCTGCGAACTGGTCGAGCGGGCCGCCCCGCAGCCCACCCGCGAGGAGCGCCGCGCCCGGCTCGCCGCCGCGCTGCGCGCCATGGCCGCCGCCGGCCTGACCGGCGGCCACGCCATGGACGCGAACGGCGACAGCCTCGCCTTCTACGAGGAGCTGGACGCGGCCGGCGATCTGCCGCTGCGGCTGCGCGTCGCCCCCTGGTGCCAGCCCGGCACCGACGACGACGGGGTGCGCGCGCTCATCGCCCGACAGGGCACCGGCGGCCGGCTGTGGCACACCGCGGGCGTCAAGCTCTTCATGGACGGCACCATCGACAACGGCACCGCCTGGCTGGAACGCCCCGACTGCCACGGCGAGTCCACCCACGCCTTCTGGCCCGACCCCGCCGTCTACACCCGCATCGTCGGGCAGCTGCACGCCGCCGGGGTGCCCACCGCCACCCACGCCATCGGCGACGCCGCCGTCCGGCACGTCCTGGACGCCGTCGAGCAGGCCCGGCGCGCCGACCGCAACGGGGTCCGGCACCGGATCGAGCACATCGAGACGGTGCCCGACGACACCCTGCGCCGGTTCGCCGAGCTCGGCGTACTGGCGTCCATGCAGCCCACCCACTGCTGCGACTTCACCCGCGCCGACCACACCGACAACTGGTCCCGTCGGCTCGGCGAGGAGCGCGCGGCCCGCGCCTGGCGCTGCCGCGACCTGACCGACGCCGGCGCCACCGTCGTCCTCGGCTCCGACTGGCCGATCGCCCCCTACCCGCCGCTGGGCGTGATGGCCGGCGCCCGCCACCGCCGCCCCACCCGCGACCTCGACCAGCCCCCGCACGGCCCCGAGCAGGCACTCACCGCGCTGGAGGCGCTCCGCGGCATGACCGTGCACGCCGCGCACGCCGCCGGCGAGGAGGACCGGGCCGGCCGGCTCGCCCCCGGCTACCGCGCCGACCTCACCGTCCTCGCCGACGACCCGCTCACCACCGCCGCCACCGACCTGCCGGACCTCCCGGTCCTGCTCACCGTCCTCGACGGCCGCCCCACCCACCGCGATCCGCGCGTGTGAGCCGACCGGCCCCGGCGGGCAAGGCCGTACGGGGCCTGCGACACGACGGGCCGCCTCCCCGAGGGGAGGCGGCCCGTCCGCCGTTCACCGGCCCGTCCCGCGGGCCGGAGCTCAGGTCGCCTTCTCGCCCTCGTTCAGCGGCGCCGCGCCGAACCGGCGGTCCCGCTTGGCGTACTCGAAGCACGCGTCCCAGAGGTTGCGGCGGTCGAAATCGGGCCAAAGGATGTCCTGGAACACCATCTCGGCGTAGGCGCTCTGCCAGATCAGGTAATTCGAGGTGCGCTGCTCACCGGACGGCCGGACGAACAGGTCCACATCGGGCATGTCCGGGTAGTACATGTACTTCGCCACGGTCTTCTCGTTGACCTTGGACGGGTCCAGCTTCCCGGCCCGGACGTCCGCCGCGATGGCCGCCGCGGCATCCGCGATCTCCGCCCGGCCGCCGTAATTCACGCAGAAGTACAGCGTCATCGCGTCGTTGTTCTTGGTCTGCTCCTGGGCGATCTGGAGTTCCTGGACCACGGACTTCCACAATTTCGGCATCCGGCCGACCCACCGGATACGGATGCCCAGCGCGTCCATTTCGTCCCGGCGCCGCCGGATGACGTCCCGGTTGAAATTCATCAGGAAACGGACCTCGTCCGGCGACCGCTTCCAGTTCTCGGTGGAGAAGGCGTAGAGCGAGAGGTTCTTCACGCCCATTTCGATGCAGCCCTTGAGGACGTCCAGCACCACGCCCTCACCGACCTTGTGGCCCTCCGTGCGCGGCAACCCGCGCTCCTTCGCCCACCGCCCGTTGCCGTCCATCACGATCGCGACGTGGTTCGGGACGAGCTCGCCGGGAATCCTCGGCGGACGCGCACCCGAGGGGTGCGGCTCGGGCGTCTGGTATTCACGTCGGTTGCGCCCCAGAATCCCGCGTACTGCCATGCGCCCCACGTCTCCTATGCCATATCGATGGACGGTGTATTCGTCGGCCGGGCCCTCGGATGGCCGGACCGTGCCGAGCCGCGGCCGTTATTTCTCCACATACCGGAGGGACCGCAGGCCGCGCTCCAGATGCCAGTGCAGATACGCCGCGACGAGGCCGCTGCCCTCCCGGACGTGCCGCGCCTCACAGGCGTCCGCGGACTCCCAGTCGCCGGTCAGCAGCGCGCCCAGGAGCCCGATCGCCTCTGAGGAGGGTACGACGCTTCCGGGCACCCGGCAGTCACCGCACACCACACCGCCCGACGCCACCGAGAAGAACCGGTTCGGACCGGGCATTCCGCATCGCGCGCAGGCATCGAAACTCGGCGCATAACCGTTCACCGCCAGCGACCGCAGCAGGAACGCGTCCAGCACCAGGTGCGGGGCGTGCTCCCCGTTGGCCAGCGTCCGCAACCCGCCGACCAGCAGCAGGTACTGCTGGACGGCCGGTTCGCCCTCGTGATCGGTGAACCGCTCGGCGGTCTCCAGCATGGCCGTCCCGGCCGTGTAGCGGGCGTAGTCGGTGACGATCGCGCCACCGTACGCGGCGATCGTCTCGCTCTGCGTGCACAGCGGCAGCCCGCGCCCGATCAGCTCCCCGCCGCGGGCGAAGAACTGCACGTCCACATGCGAGAACGGCTCCAGCCGGGCCCCGAACTTCGACTTCGTCCGCCGCACGCCCCGCGCCACGGCCCGTACCCGGCCGTTGCCGCGGGTGAGCAGCGTGATGATCCGGTCCGCCTCGCCCAGCTTCTGGGTGCGCAGCACGATGCCGTCGTCGCGGAACAGAGTCATACAGCCATTCTCGCGCACCCACCGGACGGGCCGGCCCGCGCCCTGTCCGGCCTCAGGCCCGCTCGCCGCGGCTGCGGGCGTTGGCGTGGCGGGTCTCCGCCCGGAGCCGCTCGCCGGCGGTGGCGCACCGGGTCGCCTCTGGTGCGCACGCCCACTCCCGCCCGCCCCCGACCGGCCGCAGCCGCAGGTACCGCCCCTCCCGGCCCACGACCTGCCCGACCCGCCCGTTCCGCGTGTCGACCACATACGCCCCGAACGCCGGGACCACCACCGCCGCCCTCACCGCTCCCCCAGCGCCTCGGTCAGCCGCCGTGCGGTGTCCATATTGCAGCGCCCCAATTCCACGAGCGGGGGCATGCTGCGATGCGCGTACGAAACCAGGTCGAGTCCGAGCGACGGCAGAACGATGCCAGCTTGAGCCAAAGCTTCCTGCAATTCCGTGATCACGCTTTCCACGGCAGCCGGTTCTTCCTTCATTGCTCACCACTTTCCGCGAGGAACTTTTTTCACTGTTCGCATCGGAAGCGTGACGCCGCGGAACTAGGGTGTGCAACGGTCCCGGCACTGCAACTGCCGGGCAGAGAAAGGACGCAGACCATGGCCAATGCCTCACGCCAGACGCTCTGGGAGTACTGGGGAACGGAACTCAAGCGACATCGGGAGAACGCCGCCTTAACCCAGGAGATGCTGGGAAATCAGGTGTTCATCTCCGGCGGCTATATCGGCCAGTTCGAGCAGGCGATCCGCCGCCCGCAACTGGGCGTGGCGATCCTCATCGATCAAGTTCTACAAACCGACGGTTTTTTCGAGCGGACCTGGCGCAAGCTCATCGACGACCAGCGGTATGCGGACTACTTCGCGAAGGTGGTGGAACTGGAGCCGCTGGCCACCAAGATCTGCGACTTCGAGTCGATGGTGGTGCCGGGACTGTTGCAGACGGCGGCATACGCGAAAGCCCTCACGGTGGCGGGCAACCCCTTCGCCACGGATGAGTACGTCGAGGAGAAGGTGCGCGCCCGACTTGAGCGGGCGGACCTCTTCCGGCTCGGCCCTCGGGACGGCTACTGGCCCATCCTTCACGAGGCAGTCCTCCGTATGCCGGTGGGCGGACCGGCCGTCATGGCCGAGCAGTTGGAGCACATCGCACACCTCGCACACGAGCGGAAGATCGTCGTTCAAGTGCTGCCGTTCGCGGCCGGGCCGTACCCGTCGGCGGGCAGGATGGTGACGTTGATGGAGTTCGAGGACGCACCCCCAACCGCCTATACAGAAGGCGTGTATTCGGGAACGCTGCTGGACGATCCGGCCATAGTGAAGCGCGTACAGCAGGACTACGATCTGGTGAGGGCCACCGCGTTGTCGCCGGAGGCGTCCCTGACCCTGATCGAATCGGCGGCGGAGGGTTACCGACAATGCGCGAGTACGACCTGAGCAACGCTCACTGGTACAAGAGCAGCCACAGCGACCACAACGGCGGTAGCTGCCTGGAGGTCTCGAACTCCCTCCCCGGCCTCGTCCCCGTCCGCGACAGCAAAGATCCGCACGGGCCGGCGCTGGTGTTCCCGGCCGGTGGGTGGTCCGCCTTCGTGGACGCCGTCAAGGACGGCCGTTTCCCTGCGGCCTGACCGACGCCCACTCCTGACATATCCGCAGCTCACCCGCGGTCCATCCACACCATCTCCACACGGCCCCACCATCCCTTCGGACGGCGGGGCCGCATCACGTTACCCACCGGTCATCAACGGCCGAATGCGACCTTCCACACTTCTCCGTACCTGCACGTCAAGGACCCTTACGGCGTGTCGGACGACAGGTAGCATCCGGTGATGTTCGGCGGCACGCCAGCCGTAGCGGCCGAGACATCCCCGTCAGTCCCCAAACGAGGATCTCGATGACATCCATACCGCAGGCGCTGTTGTGGTGCCTCAGCGCAGGTACGGTCGCCGCCGTAGTGCTGGCGACGCTCCTGGTCCGCGTGCGCAAGGAGCGGGCCGGCCTCAGAGCGCGCCTGACGACCGCTGAGGAACAGAACAGCGCCACGCTCCACGGCAACACGGAGCTGTCGGCCAGGCTGCGGGCCACGGAGGCCGAGATCCGGCACCTGGCCGAGGCCCGGCTGCCCGACCTGACGCTGGCGCTGGCGCACCCTCACGTGCCGGTGCGCGGCCTGCTGGACAAGCGGTTCGGCGGGTCGGAGACCGACGAGGCGCTGGGCGCCGTACTGGAGCAGGTCCGCGCGGCCATCACCAAGGAGCGCACCCGGGTCGACGCGGCGGCGCAGTCCACGCTGCGCGGTGCCACCACCACCATCCAGGCGCTGCTGTACCAGGTGCAGACCTCGCTGCAGACGATGCAGCACAAGTACGACGACCCGCAGATCGCGCAGGACCTGCTCGACGCGGACTTCCTCAACGAGCAGGCGCTGCGGCGGGTGCAGGCCACCGGCGTGGTCTGCGGTGCCTGGCCGGGACTGACCCGCGAGGACTCGTACCTCGCCGAGCTGCTGGTGGGCGCCACCTCGCGGCTGCGCGGCTACGAGCGGGTGCAGGTCAGCAACCAGTTGCGGGACCCGGTCGCGGTGGTCGCGCGGGCCGTCGAGCCGATCGCCATCACCGTCACCGAGCTGCTGGCGAACGCGCTGCACCACTCGCACCGGGAACTGCCGGTCACCGTCACACTCCAGCAGGGCAACCGCGGCGCGTCGGTGATCATCGACGACTACGGCGTCGGCATGCACGACGACGAGATCAAGCACGCGATGGAACTGCTGGCCGGCAACGACGGCCTGCTGCTGACGCAGTTGGGCGACCCGCCGCGGTCCGGTTTCGCGGCGGCCGGCCAGTTGGTGCGGCAGTACGGCTTCGGGGTGCACGTGGAGCCGTCGCCGTACGGCGGTGTGCGGGCCGTGGTGTACATCCCGGGCGATCCGCTGCTGACCGTCCTCGACGAGGGCGCGCGGCCGATCTCGGTGATGGCGCCGATGCCGCACCGGGCCCCCGGTGCGCCGCGGGAGCGGGCGGCGATGCCGTCCGGGCTGCCGACCGGGGCCGGCGCGCCGGCCACCCCCGCGGGCGCCGTGCCGGCCCCGCGGCCCGCACCGGCCGAGCCCCTCGCGGCGCCCGCGCCGGCACCCGCCGCACCGGCAGCACCGGCTGAGGCCGCCGCGCCGGAGCCGTACGAGCCGCCGGCCGAGGGTGAACTGCCGCGCCGCCGCCGTCGCCGGCCGACGTCCGAGCAGCCGCCCGAGTCACGCAACGACACGATCAACCTGCGCTCCCCGGAGGAGACCGGTTCCCGCTGGGCGGCGCTCCAGCGCGGCACCGAATCCGGTCGGGCCGCAGCCCATTTCGAACCCCCGCGCAGTCCCGAAGGGAACGCCCAGTCATGAACAGCCCGACCCGTCGCCGTGTCACCGAGGACAAGTCCTGGGTGCTGGCTCCCCTGTTGGAGCTGCCGCATGTCGTCCACGCCGCCGTCATCTCCGGCGACGGCTTCATCGAGGGGGCCTCGCCGGGCCTGTCGCGGGAGGCCGCGGAGGGCGTCGCGGCGATGATGTCGGCGCTCCAGGGCGCGGGGCGCGCGGTGACCGCGGCGTTCACCGAGCAGGACGACGCCCGGCTGCGGCAGACCGTCATCGAGTCCGAGGAAGGTTTCGTTTTCGCGATCCCGGCCGGTGAGAACACCTGCCTGGCCGTCTTCGCCGATCCGGAGGTGAACATGGGCGTCGTCGCGCACCACATGCAGATCCAGGTGACGACCCTGGGCAAGAAGGTCATGAACAGCCCGGCTCGGGGCATCGGTAGCCAGGCATGACGCCGCGCCAGAGCAGCGGACGGCGTCTCGTACCGGCCTATCTGGCAACCGGCGGACGCGCCCGGCCGAGCCGCAACACGTTGGACCGGCTGACCGTGCTGATCAGCGTGGACATGCCGATCACCAGTGAGGTACGCCCCGAAGAGCACCGGATCCTGGAGCTGCTCCAGCCCGGTGCGCTGACTCTGGCCGAGGTGGCCGCCCACCTTCACCTGCCCGTGAGCGTGGTGAAGGTGCTGGTGGCCGATCTCGTCGATGCCGGGCGCCTGCACGCCCGAGCCCCCATACCCGAAGCCGAGCAATTCGACCGGCAGATCCTGGAGAGGGTTCTCGATGGACTCCGCTCTCTCAAGTCCTAGCCCCGGCGCCGGGACCGGCAACATGTACCTCTCCGGCGAGCACCAGACGCTGGTGAAGCTGCTGGTCGCCGGCCCGTTCGGGGTCGGCAAGACCACGCTCATCCGCGCGCTCTCCGAAACCCCGCCGCTGCACACCGAAGAGGTGATGACGCAGACCGGCGTGATGGTCGACGACCTCGCCGGCGTGCGGGACAAGACCACCACCACCGTCGCCATCGACTTCGGGCGGCTGACGCTGCCCGGGGACCTGGTGCTGTACCTGTTCGGCACGCCGGGGCAGAAGCGCTTCCGCCCGCTGTGGCAGGACATCGCCCGTGGTGCGCTGGGCGCCCTGGTCCTCGCGGACACCCGCCGGCTGGCGGACTCGTTCGAGGTGATGGACATCGTGGAGGAGGCCGGACTGCGCTACGCGGTCGCGGTCAACACCTTCCCCGACGCCCCGGAGTACGACGTGGAGAAGATGCGCGAGGCGCTCGACCTGCACCCGGACACCCCGCTGGTGCTGTGCGACGCCCGCGACCGGGAACAGTCCGTCGACGCGCTGATCGCGCTGGTCCGCCACGTCCTGGACCACACGCCCCTGCCCGAGGAGAACCCGAACCCGTGACTTCCCCGTACGAGCCGGGCGCCGCCCCGCCGCCGCCCTGCCCCGGGCAGGCCGCCCCGCCGCCGTCGGAGGCCGCCGCCCCACCGCCGGGCTGTCCGGCGCACGGGACGCCGCCGCAGGCCGCGGTGCAGCCGGACCCGCACGCGCCGGTGAAGCTGTACGGGCCGGACTTCGCCGCCGACCCGGACCGCGTCTACGCGCAGCTGCGGCAGTACGGGGCGCTGGCGCCGGTGGAGATCGCGCCCGAGGTGACCGCGATGCTGGTGACCGACTACCGGGCGGCGCTGGAGCTGCTGAACGACGACGCGACCTGGTCCAAGGACTCCCGGGCCTGGATGCAGACCGTTCCGCCGGACTCGCCGGTCATGCCGATGCTGGGCTGGCGGCCGAACGTCTTCTTCAGCGACGGTCCGGCGCACGTCCGCTACCGGGACGTCATCGTCGACAGCTTCAAGCTCGTCGAACCGCACGAGCTGCGGGCCCGGGTGCACCACGCGGCGGACACCCTGATCCGGCGGTTCGGCGACCACGGCGAGGCGGACCTGATCGCGGACTACGCGCGACTGATCCCGCTGCTGATGTTCAACGCCCTCTTCGGGCTGCCCGACTCCTACAGCGACCGGCTGATCTCGGCGATCGCGGGGATGCTGGAGGGCAACTCGCCGGAGGAGGCGGCGGCCTCCAACGAGGCGTTCACGCAGTACATCATGGAGCTGGTCGGCGCGAAGAAGGCGCAGCGGGGACCGGACCTCACGTCGTGGTTCATGGACCACCCCAACGACCTGAGCGACGAGGAACTGATCCACAACGTCATCCTCGTGATGGGCGCCGGCAACGAGCCGCTGGCCAACCTCATCGGCAACGCGCTGTCCCGCATGCTGTCCGACGACCGCTACTACGGCACCGTCTCCGGTGGCGCGCTGACCGTCCACGACGCCATCAACGAGGTGCTGTGGAACGACCCGCCGATGGCCAACTACTCCGCGCACTTCCCGGTCCGGGACGTCTTCTTCCACGGCACCTGGGTGCGCGCCGGGCAGCTGGTGATGGTCTCGTACGCGGCGGCCAACAGCCAGTTCGACACCACGGCCACCCACGGCCCGGGGTCGGGCAGCGGATCCCACCTGGCATGGGCGGCGGGGCCGCACGCCTGCCCGGTGAAGCGGCATGCGCTGCTGATCGCGATCACCGCGATCGAGCGGCTCACCGCCTGGCTCTCGGACATCGAACTCGCCGTGACGCCGGACGAGTTGGTGTGGCGCAACGGGGCCTTCCACCGGGCCCTGGCCGCGCTCCCGGCCCGCTTCACCCCCATCTCCCCGGATCAGGCAGGAGCTACGCCTTGGCAGAACAGCGATCGCAGCCCGTCGTCATCGACCCGGCCGGAGCCGACATCCACGGCGAAGGAGCCCGCCTCCGCGCATTAGGCCCGGCGGCCCGGATCGAACTGCCCGGCGGCATCCGCGCATGGGGGGTCACCGGTCACACCCTGCTCAAGACGCTGCTCACCGACGACCGGATCTCGAAGAACCCGCGGGACCACTGGCCGGAGTGGCAGCGCGAGGAGATCCGCGGCAGCTGGCTCCAGTCGTGGATCGGCGTGACGAACATGTTCACCGCCTACGGTCCCGACCACCGGCGGCTGCGGAAGCTGATCGCCCCGGCGTTCACCGCGCGCCGGACGGACGCCATGGTGCCGCGGGTGGAGCAGATCACCCGCGACCTGCTGGACGGACTGGCGGCCCACCCGGCCGGCGAAGTCGTCGACCTGCGGGAGTCCTTAAACCAGCCGCTGCCCATGCAGGTGATCTGCGAGCTGTTCGGCTACCCGGAGGGCGAGCCGCGGCTCGCCCTGGCCCGGGTCGTCTCGGAGATCATGGACACCACGGCCACCCCGGAGCAGGCCGCCGCGACCTGGGTGTCGGTCAACGAACTGCTCGGTTCGCTGATCGCGGCCAAGCGCGCGGAGCCCGCGGACGACCTGACCAGCCTGCTGGTCGCGGCCCGGGACGACGAGGGCCAGGCGATGACCGAGCAGGAGCTGAGGGACACCCTGCTGCTGGTCATCGGCGCCGGCCACGAGACCACCGTGGACCTGCTGGGGAACGCGGTGTACGCGCTGCTGACCCACCCCGGGCAGTTGGAGCTGGTGCGGAGCGGCGAGGCGTCGTGGAACGACGTCATCGAGGAGACGCTGCGCTGGTCGCCGAGCATCGCGAGCCTGCCGCTGCGGTTCGCGGTGGAGGACGTCGAACTGCCCGGCGGCGAGGTGATCCGCAAGGGCGAGGCGCTGCTGCCGATGTACGCGGCGGCGGGCCGGGACCGCGAGCAGCACGGCGCGGACGCCGCCGCGTTCGACCTCCAGCGGGCGAGCCAGGAGCACCTGGCGTTCGGGCACGGGGTGCACCACTGCATCGGTGCGCCGCTGGCCCGGCTGGAGGCGCGGACCGCGCTGCCGGCCCTCTTCGAGCGGTTCCCCGACCTCCGACTGGCCGTTCCCGCCGAGGAGTTGCGGCCGGCGGGCGGGTTCATCTCGGGCGGGCTGGCGAGCCTGCCGGTGCGCCTGACGGCCTGAGGGAGCATCGCACGGGGGACGGGCGCGGAGCGTCCGGCAGGCATGCGGCCCCGCCACCGGTTCCGTCCGGTGGCGGGGCCGTCCTCGTGCCGGGCGGCGCCTGGGGGCGGGGCGCCGCCGCGGGCCGGGGTCTTCGGGCCCTCTGGCGGCTCTAGCGGCGGTAGCGCGACGAGCGGGCGGCCGCGGCCAGCAGCCGGTCGACGTCCTCCGGGTCGAGCGCCAGGGCGACGCCGACGGTGCTGAGCACCTTGCGTTCGGCGGGGGTGCAGGGGCCGTCGGCGAGGGCGATCCGGGCGCCCTGGAGGAGCAGCGACTCCCGTCCGGCGGGGGCGAGGTGCGGCGCCAGCGGCTCCAGCGCCTCGTGGAGCTCTATGGCCAGCGCGGTGCCGCACGGGTCGAGTCCCTGATGCCCGCAGTGACCGCCGGTGGCCGCCTCGTAGGTGCCGGTCATCCGGCCGGTGTCGGCGGCGAGCGCGGCCAGCAGGGTGAGCAGCTGGTCCTCGGTGCAGTCGGCGGAGCCGGCCTTGCGGACGGCGGTGACCGCGGCGTCGCGGACCGTGCGGGAGGCCGTACCGCCGGCCGCCAGCAGGGCCAGGGTCACGGTGTGGACGGCGTCCCGGAGCATCGTGGAGAGCCGGACGGTAGTGGGGTGGTCGAGGGCGTCCAGCCCGAAGTGGCCCCGGCAGGCCGAGCATTCGAGGACCGGGCCGGCGTCGCCGCGGGCGAGGACGGGGATGCCGAGGACGACGAGGCGGCGCCGGCCGGTGCGGCGGAGGTAGTTGCGGTCGCCGCCGCAGTCCGGACAGAAGAACTCGCCGTCGGCGACGGTCCGCCACGAGGTGCGCACCCCCACCACACATACGTTGCGCATCACGTCAGCCCTCCGTCATTCCCCCACGACCGCAAGGGCATGGGAGGAGCTCCCATCGGCCCCGTCGCCGTTCGTTACGTGATGTTAGCCACATCGGTGATGTGCCGTCAGCACCTCGTATCGGACAACGGTCGGGCGGCTGGCCGGATGCGGGCGGGGATGCGTACGGAATGTGTACGGGACGCGCCCGGCCCCGCCGCTCCGGGGTGCGGAGCGGCGGGGCCGGGCGGAAGGTGACGCGACCGGGGGTCAGCGCGCCGCGCGGTTGACGGCGGAGACCACGGCCTTGAGGGAGGCGCGGGTGGTGTTGGCGTCGATGCCGATGCCCCACAGCACCTTGCCGTCGATGACGCACTCGATGTACGAGGCGGCCTGCGCGGAGGCGCCCTCGCTCATGGTGTGCTCCTGGTAGTCCAGCAGGCGTGCGTCGATGCCCAGGTCCTGGAGCGCGGCGAAGAACGCGGAGATCGGGCCGTTGCCGGAGCCCGTCAGGACGGTCTCGGCGCCGTCCACCTCGGCCTCGACGGTGAGGGTGTCGACGCCGTCCTTGTCGGTGGTGGTCTGCCCGGCCCTGACCTGGATGCGGCCCCACGGGTTCTGCGGGTTGGGCAGGTACTCGTCCTGGAAGGTGCCCCAGATGTCCTTCGGGGTGACCTCGCCGCCCTCGGTGTCGGTCTTCTCCTGGATGATCCGGGAGAACTCGATCTGCATCCGGCGCGGGAGGTCCAGCTTGTGGTCGTTCTTCAGGACGTAGGCGATACCGCCCTTGCCGGACTGCGAGTTGACCCGGATGACCGCCTCGTACGAACGCCCCACGTCCTTGGGGTCGATCGGCAGGTACGGCACCGCCCACTCGATGTCGTCGACGGTCCCGCCCTGGGCGGCGGCGTCGGCCTCCAGCGCGTCGAAGCCCTTCTTGATGGCGTCCTGGTGGGAGCCGGAGAAGGCGGTGTAGACCAGGTCGCCCGCGTAGGGGTGGCGCGGGTGGACCTCCATCTGGTTGCAGTACTCGCTGGTGCGGCGGATCTCGTCGATCTGCGAGAAGTCGATCTGCGGGTCGACGCCCTGGGAGAAGAGGTTCATGCCCAGCGTCACCAGGTCGACGTTGCCGGTGCGCTCGCCCTGGCCGAACAGGCAGCCCTCGACGCGGTCGGCGCCGGCCATCACGGCCAGTTCGGCGGCGGCGACGGCGGTGCCGCGGTCGTTGTGCGGGTGCGTGGACAGGCAGACGAACTCACGCCGGGTCAGGTTCCGCGACATCCACTCGAAGCGGTCGGCGTGCGTGCTGGGCGTCGAACGCTCCACGGTGGCCGGCAGGTTGAGGATGATCTCGCGGCCCGCCTCGGGCTGCCAGACGTCCATCACCCCCTCGCAGACCTCCAGCGCGAAGTCCAACTCGGTGTCGGTGAAGATCTCCGGGCTGTACTGGTAGCCGAAGACCGTCTCGTCGCCCAGCAGCTTGTCGGCGTACTCCATCACCAGCCGGGTGCCGTCCACCGCGATCTGCCTGACCTGCTCCTTGGAGCCGCGGAAGACGACCCGGCGGAAGGTGGGGGCGGTGGCGTTGTAGAGGTGGACGGTGGCCCGGGGAGCGCCGCGCAGCGACTCGACGGTCCGCTCGATCAGCTCCTCCCGGGCCTGTGTCAGGACGGAGATCGTCACGTCCTCGAGGATCGCGCCCTCTTCGATGATCGACCGGACGAACGCGAAGTCGGTCTCGCCGGACGACGGGAAGCCGACCTCGATCTCCTTGTAGCCCAGGCGTACCAGCAGGTCGAACATCTCGCGCTTGCGGGCCGGCGACATCGGGTCGATCAGCGCCTGGTTGCCGTCGCGCAGGTCGGTGGAGAGCCAGCGGGGGGCCTTGGTGATCCGCTTCTCCGGCCAGGTCCGGTCGGCCAGGTCCACGGCCTCGAACGGGCGGTACTTGTGGATCGGCATCCCGGACGGCGCTTGCGTGTGGGTGGCGTTGGTGATCGGGGTGGGGCGGCCGACAGGCTGCGACATTGCGTAGGGCTCCTCGGGGAGATCCGTATGACGGCCGACGGTCGAACGCAGCACCAGATCCCGCGGGGAGGGGGTCGGCCTACGACTACAGGCCCTCGCCGCGGCAGCTAAGGAGAAGCAGCCCGAAACGCATGATGGACAGCACCGTAGCCGAGGGACCGAAGATCCGCAGTCGCGTATCAGTATGCGGGACCGCTCGGACGTAGAGGCAAAAATGCGACCAACCACACTTTTTCGGGAACTTCGGCCGCCGCCAGTGACAGACGCATTACACAGTGCCACCGTTTTCTCCATGAAGGAATCCGTGACCCAGCCGCGCACCGCACCCGCCCCCACGACCCCGGTCTTCTGCACGATCGTGCCGCCGCACATCCTCGGCAAGCTCGCCGAGTCCGACGACCCGGCCCGGCACGAGCCCGCCCGCCGCACCCTGGAGCACGACGCCCTCCACCGCACCCGCCGCACCGACCTGGCCGCGCAGCTCCTCGCCCCGCAGGAGGCCCGGGCCGCCGCCGACAAGCCGAACCGCACCGTCTACGACGCCGGCCACCAGCAGGACCTCCCCGGCACCAAGGTCCACTCCGAGTCCGACGGCCCCTCCAAGGACGCCTCCGTCAACCGCGCGCACGCCGGCCTCGGCGCCACCTTCGAGCTCTACCTGAAGGTCTACGGCCGCAAGTCCATCGACGGCGCCGGCCTCCCGCTCGACGCCACCGTCCACTACGGCGAGAAGTACGACAACGCCTTCTGGGACGGCCAGCGGATGGTCTTCGGCGACGGCGACGGCACGCTCTTCCGGGACTTCACCATCCCCGTCGACGTCATCGGCCACGAGCTCACCCACGGCGTCACCCAGTACACCGCCAACCTCGACTACCAGGGCCAGTCCGGCGCCCTCAACGAGTCGATCTCCGACGTCTTCGGCTCCCTGATCAAGCAGTACGCGCTCGGCCAGAGCGCCGACCAGGCCGACTGGCTGATCGGCGCGGACCTGCTCGCCCCCGGCGTGCACGGGCAGGCCCTGCGTTCGATGAAGGCCCCCGGCACCGCCTACGACGACCCGCAGCTCGGCAAGGACCCGCAGCCCGCCACGATGGCCGGCTACGTCCAGACCACCGACGACAACGGCGGCGTCCACCTGAACTCCGGCATCCCCAACCACGCCTTCTACCTCGTCGCCGGCGCACTCGGCGGCAAGGCGTGGGAGCGCGCCGGCCAGATCTGGTACGACGTCCTCACCGGCGGCCACCTGGCGAAGAACGCCCAGTTCGCGGACTTCGCCAACCTCACCGTGCAGGCCGCCCAGACCCGCTTCGGCGGATCGGGCGCCGAGCACGAGGCCGTGGTCAAGGCGTGGTCCACGGTCGGCGTCACCGGCAAGTAGCCCCCACCGGCCCCGGGCGGGAGCGGCACCCTTCGCCGCCCCGCCCTTCCGGGTGCCCACCGCCCCCCGGTCGACTACTCCGGCCCCACCGGGTAGAAGCCCCCCATGCGCATCCACATCCGCCGCACCGGCGGCTTCGCCGGCATCGAGCGCCACGCCGAGATCGACACCGCCGACCGCACCGACGCCACCGACTGGCACACCCTCGCCGACCGCGCCCTGGCCGACGCCCACGCCGCCCCGCCCACCGGCGTCCCCGACGGTTTCCGGTACGCCCTCACCATCGACGACAAGACCGCCTACTGCACCGACCCCGACCTCACCGACGACCAGCGCGAGCTGATCACGAGGGTGCTGAAGGAAGGCGCCTAGTCGCTGCGCTTGGTTGGGCCCCGCACGTTGTCGGCCGTTGCGCCTGGCGGCGCGGGGCGCTCGTACGTTGCCGGGTGCGGCGCCATTGCGCCTGGCGGCGCGGGCTGTTGTCCGCTGCGCGGGGCTGTTGGGTGCGGTGTCGGGGCGGAGGGGTCGGGGTGCAGGACTGCTGCGCTTTACGTCCTGCACCCCGACCCCTCCGCCCCGACCCCTCCCGATGGTGGTGGGGAAAGACGGTGGGTGGGGCCTGTTGTTGAGTGGTCGCCTGCCGGTCGCAAATCGACCCGGTCACCACTCAACAACGGACCCGCAGAGGCCCCCTACCCCCACGGCGGGACGGCCGACAACGTGCGGGGCTTAAAACCCCAGCTTGCGGAGCTGCTTAGGGTCGCGTTGCCAGTCCTTGGCGACCTTGACGTGCAGGTCCAGGAAGACCGGGGTGCCCAGCAGTGCCTCGATGTGCTTGCGGGACTTGGTGCCGACCTCCTTCAGGCGCTTGCCCTTGGGGCCGATGATGATCCCCTTCTGGCTGGGGCGCTCGATGTAGACGTTGGCATGGATGTCCAGCAGCGGCTTGTCGGCGGGCCGGTCCTCGCGGGGGAGCATCTCCTCGACGACGACGGCGATGGAGTGCGGCAGTTCGTCGCGGACGCCCTCCAGCGCGGCCTCGCGGATCAGCTCGGCGACCATGACCTGCTCCGGCTCGTCGGTGAGGTCGCCCTCCGGGTAGAGGGCCGGGCTCTCGGGGAGCAGCGGCACGAGGAGGTCGGCGAGGAGCGAGACCTGGCTGTCGCCGACCGCGGAGACCGGGATGATCTCGGCCCATTCGATGCCGAGTTCCTTGCCGAGCTGGTCGATGGCGAGCAGCTGGGTGGCGAGCGCCTTGGAGTCGACCAGGTCGGTCTTGGTGACGATGGCGACCTTGGGGGTCTTCTTGATGGCGGCGAGTTCGGCCGCGATGTAGCGGTCGCCGGGGCCGAGCTTCTGGTCGGCGGGGAGGCAGAAGCCGATCACGTCGACCTCGGACCAGGTGGTGCGGACGACGTCGTTGAGCCGCTCGCCGAGGAGGGTGCGCGGCTTGTGCAGCCCGGGGGTGTCGACCAGGACCAGCTGGGCGTCGGGCCGGTGCACGATGCCGCGCACGGTGTGGCGGGTGGTCTGCGGGCGGTTGGAGGTGATCGCCACCTTCGTCCCGACGAGAGCGTTCGTCAGGGTGGACTTGCCTGCGTTGGGGCGGCCCACGAAGCAGGCGAAGCCGGCGCGGTGGGGGGCAGTGGACTCTGTGCGAACGCTCATGGCGCCCATTCTCCCCGATCCCCGCGGCCACTCCGACCATCCGGCGCTCCGGCCGTTCCGGGGCGGGGCGCTCGGTGGCGGCGGGCGCCCCGCCTGGTGGTGCGGTCAGGCCGAGGGGCCCGCCGGGACGCTGGCGCGCAGGGTGCCGTCGGGGGCGGCGACGAGGACGGGGGTGTCCGGGCCGCCGAGGTCGCGGACGGCCGCCCGGTCGGCGTCGGCGGCCTGCTCGGCGTCGGTGACCACGGCCGCGGCCTCCAGGGACGTGGCGCCGCTGGCGACGGCCATCGCGACGGCCGTCTGCAATGCGCTGAGCTGCAGGGAGTCCAGGGCGACGGTGCCGGCGACGTAGGTGCGGCCGGTCTCGTCGCGGACGGCGGCGCCCTCGGGGACGCCGTTACGGGCCCGCGCCGAGCGCGCGAGCGTGATGATCTTGCGGTCTTCGGGGTCCAGCGGTGCGGCTTCGGTCATACGGGCGAGCATATGCGCGGCCCGGCCGGGCCGTACGGGGGCGGGCCCCGCGGGCCGTACCGGAGGTCCGGGCCGCCTGCTGCCCCGGCGGCCGAGAGTGCGGGGAGAGCTGAGGGTGCGGGGAAAACGCACGATGGCTGAAGAGTCCGGTTGCCCCGCTCCCCTGTGCCGGGGCACCCGGCTCTCCAGCCAACGTCGTTTCCGGGTCCGGACCGGGCGGCGCCACCGCAGGCGTGCTGCCTGCGGGGCGATCGCCCGGTCCGGAGTCGTGTGTGACCACCGGGTCGTCGGTCACCGTCGTCGGTGCCCGGACCCCCTCCCGGTGCCCGTCCTCGCGATGTCCGCGGCCTGGCCGGACGTCATCGCGAATACTGCGGTGATCTTTCCGTCACCGCCCGGCGGCTCCTGCCGAAAGGGCCGCGCCGGTGAAATCCGCCGCGCCATCGGTGGCGCCCCCGGATTCCGTATACCTGGTCTTTCTGCTCGCGGCGAGGGCGTCGATTCCGTCCGGACGGACCGCCCGCAGAGCCGCCGCGGCGGTGGGCACCACCACGGCTTTCCTTCCACGCATTTCGTTCAGCTTCCCTCTGCCGCAAAACACCGACGCCCTTTCCGGCGCCGGTTCGAAGATCTTTCCACGGAATTAGTGAGGGAATCCAGAGTTGCCGGAAATGGCTTTGAGGATATTTCCGCTGTACTTCGGATCAGTAGCGGTGCGGGGCCGCGCGCCCCGGAATTGCCGGTGCTGCGGGGCGGCGGCGCGGGCCGCGGCGGGCGCCGGGCGGCGGTCAGCCGCCGGCGCCGTCACCCTCCGCGTCCGCCGCGCGGACCGGTTCGCAGAGCACCGTGACGATCTTGTTGCGGCGGCCGGCGGGCGCCTCGGCGATCAGCCGCAGCGCCTTGAGGTCCGGGTCCGAGGCGTCGTCGGAGAGGTCGATCTCGGCGGTCGCCCCGGCGATCGGGACCCGGCCCAGCTGCTTGGCGAGCAGCCCGCCGACCGTTTCCACGTCCTCGTCGTCCAGCTCCGCGAGGCCGTACAGCTCGCCCAGTGCGCCGATGTCGAGGCGGGCGGTGACGCGGTAGCGGCCGCCGCCCAGGTCCTGCACGGGCGGGAGTTCCCGGTCGTACTCGTCGGTGATCTCGCCGACGATCTCCTCCAGGATGTCCTCGATGGTGACGATGCCGGCGGTGCCGCCGTATTCGTCGATCACCACCGCGACGTGGTTGCGGTCCCGCTGCATCTCGCGCAGCAGATCGCCGGCGTTCTTGGTGTCGGGGACGAACACCGCCGGGCGCATCGCCGTGGAGACCAGTTCGTTCTCCGCGTCCCGGCTGATGTGCACCTTGCGGGCGAGGTCCTTGAGGTAGACCACGCCGACGATGTCGTCCTCGTTCTCGCCGGTCACCGGGATCCGGGAGAAGCCGGAGCGCAGCGCCAGGGTCAGCGCCTGCCGGATGGTCTTGAACCGCTCGACGGAGACCAGGTCCGTGCGGGGCACCATCACCTCCCGGACGAGGGTGTCGCCGAGTTGGAAGACCGAGTGCACCATCCGGCGCTCCTCGTCCTCGATCAGCGACTCCTTCTCGGCCAGGTCCACCAGGGACCGCAGCTCCGCCTCGGAGGCGAACGGGCCCTTGCGGAAGCCCTTGCCGGGGGTGAGGGCGTTGCCGAGCAGGATCAGCAGCTGCGGCACCGGGCCCATCACCCGGGCCAGCGGCAGCAGGACGTACGCCGCCGCGGTGGTGGTGTTGAGCGGGTGCTGGCGGCCGATGGTGCGCGGGGAGACTCCCACGGCGACGTAGGAGACCAGCACCATCACCGCGATGGCGACGGTCAGCGCCTGCCAGGTCGTGTCGAAGGAACGCAGGCAGGCGTAGGTGACCAGGGCTCCGGCGGCCACCTCGCAGCCGACCCGCACCAGCAGCGCGAGGTTGAGGTAGCGGGTGGGGTCGGCGGCGACCGCGGCGAGCTTGGCGCTGCCCCGGCGGCCGGAGCGCACGGCCTCCTCGGCGCGGAAGCTCGTCGTCCGGGTCAGCCCGGCCTCCGCGCAGGCGGCGAGCCAGGCGACCACGACGAGCAGTACCGCGACGGCGATCAGGGTGGTCATCGTGCGCCCCGTCAGGTCACGGTCGGGGCCGGCGAGGGACCGGTCATCCCGCGCTCGGCCCGCCAGCCGTCGACGATCGCGGCCTGCAGGCCGAACATCTCGGCCTTCTCGTCCGGCTCCTCGTGGTCGTAGCCGAGCAGGTGCAGCACGCCGTGGACGGTCAGCAGCTGGAGTTCCTCGTCCATGCTGTGCTCCGTCGGGGCGTCCTTGCCCTGCTTCTCGGCGACCTCCGGGCAGAGCACGATGTCGCCGAGGAGCCCCTGCGGGGGCTCCTCGTCGTCCTTGGCGGGCGGCCGCAGCTCGTCCATCGGGAAGGACATGACGTCGGTCGGGCCGGGGAGGTCCATCCACTGGAGGTGGAGCTGCTCCATGGCCTCGGCGTCCACGACGATGACGGACAGCTCGGAGAGCGGGTGGATCCGCATCCGGGCCAGGGCATAGCGGGCGACGTCCAGGATCGCCTGCTCGTCGATGTCCGTACCGGACTCGTTGTTGACGTCGATCGACATGGGGAAGGTGGGTCTCGCTTCTTGGTCGCGCAGCGCGGGCTACTTGCCGTTGCGGCTGTCGTACTTCTCGTAGGCGTCGACGATACGGCCGACGAGCTTGTGCCGGACGACGTCCCTGCTGGTGAGCTCGGAGAAGTGCACGTCGTCGACGCCGGTCAGGATGTCCCGGACCTGGCGCAGACCGCTCTTCGTGCTACCCGGCAGGTCGATCTGGGTCACGTCGCCGGTGATGACTATCTTCGAGTCGAAGCCGAGCCGGGTGAGGAACATCTTCATCTGCTCGGGACTGGTGTTCTGCGCCTCGTCGAGAATGATGAAGGCGTCGTTGAGCGTCCGGCCTCGCATGTACGCCAGCGGCGCGACCTCGATCGTCCCCGCCGCCATCAGCCGCGGGATGGAGTCCGGGTCGAGCATGTCGTGCAGCGCGTCGTAGAGCGGGCGCAGATAGGGGTCGATCTTCTCGTAGAGGGTGCCGGGCAGGAAGCCCAGGCGCTCTCCGGCCTCGACCGCGGGGCGGGTCAGGATGATCCGGTTGACCTGCTTGGCCTGGAGGGCCTGGACGGCCTTGGCCATGGCCAGGTAGGTCTTGCCGGTGCCGGCCGGCCCGATCCCGAAGACGATGGTGTGCTTGTCGATGGCGTCGACGTAGCGCTTCTGGTTGAGGGTCTTGGGGCGGATGGTGCGGCCGCGGTTGGAGAGGATGTTCTGGGTGAGCACCTCGGCCGGGGTCTCGCTGGCCCCTTCGCCGTTCTCCGCCGCGCGCAGCATGGCGATGGAGCGTTCCACTGCGTCCTCCGTCATCGGTTGTCCGGTGCGGAGCACCAGCATCATCTCGTCGAAAAGGCGCTGGATCAGGGCGACTTCCCGGGCGTCGCCGACCGCGCTGACCTCGTTGCCCCGGACGTGGATGTCGGTGGCGGGGAAGGCGTCCTCGATCACGCGCAGGAGCGAGTCGCCGGATCCCAGGACCGTCACCATCGGGTGCTTGGCCGGGACCGTGAACTGGGCGCTCGCCTGCGCTCGTGTGGGTGTCTGCGTCATGGGTAGGCCAGGTGGCCTGCTCAACCCCCATCCTTTGCTCATCACAGGTGCGGACCGCGACAGCGGTGCCCGCACTGGCTCCTTGCGCTACCAGAGTACGACGGGGCACCGACAAGCCGATCTGCTTTTCCGGGACGGCCGCGGGGGCACCGGAGGGCGGGCCGGGCGGCGCGCTCAGGCGGGGCGGCGGAAACCGATCGTGGGGACCGCACGGGCCAGCGGCGCGGAGTCGCTCGGGCGCGCGAGGTCCGCCGCCCCCGTGGCGCCGAGGCCCACGCCCGGCTCGGGCAGCACGGCGTCCAGGAAGCCGTACTGGCGGCGCAGCCCGGCGGTGGCCCCGGTGTCGCAGGCCCGGACCCGGCGCCACCAGGCGGCGATCTCCGCCCAGCCGGGCGCGGAGAGCGAACCGCCGAACTCCTGCACCGACAGGGCGGCGCTCAGCCCGGCGAAGGACAGCCGGTCGGCCAGCGGCCAGTCGGCGAGGGTGCCGGTGACGAAGCCGGCGACGAAGACGTCCCCGGCGCCGGTCGGGTCCAGCGCCTCCACCACGATGGCGGGCACCTCGGCGCTCTCCCCGGTGCGGGCGTCCACCGCGTACGCGCCCTCCGAGCCGAGCGTGACGACGGCGAGCGTCACCAGGTCGGCGAGCCTGCGGGCGGCGGCGCGCGGGCAGTCGGTGCGGGTGTAGCGCATCGCCTCCTCGGCGTTGGGCAGGAACGCCTCGCAGTGCTCCAGGTCGACGAGGTCGGTCGGGTCCCACCGGCCGGAGTCGTCCCAGCCGACGTCGGCGAAGATCCGGCTGCCGCGACCGGCCGCACAGCCCAGCCAGCCCTCCCGGCGGCCGGGGACGAGCGAGGCGACGCAGGCCCGGGTCGGCGGCGGGCAGCCGGGGGCGTGCGCCCCGTCGAAGGCGTCCTCCGGGGGCGGCGCCTCGTGGCCGTGCGAGACCATGGTGCGCTCGCCCTCGTAGGCCATCGAGACGGTGACCGGCGAGTGCCAGCCCGGGACCTTCCGCGAGAGTGCCAGGTCGATGCCCTCGCCCTGCTCCAGCGCCTCCCAGCAGTACTCGCCGTACATGTCGTCGCCGAACGCGGCGGCCAGGGAGGTGCGCAGCCCGAGCCGGGCCAGTGCGGTGGCCATGTTGGCGACGCCGCCGGGGCTGGAGCCCATGCCGCGGGCCCAGGATTCGGTGCCGCGGACCGGGGCGGAATCCAGGCCGGTGAAGATGATGTCGAGGAAGACGGTGCCGGTGAGGTAGACGTCGGTGGGCGGATCGTCCGCGCGGCGCACCGCGGCCAGCGGATCGAGCCCCGTCGGCACGTCGGCCGGCCCCTCGGGCGGTTGGACCTCGCGTCGGCCAGTGTTCACCGCGCTCGCCCCTCTCGTACTCAACTCGTGCCGCCAGTGTGCCTGATGCTGCGGTACGTTCCGCCCCATGAGGCTCTCCCTTCTCGGCGGTGGCGGCTTCCGGGTGCCCCTGGTCTACCGCGCGCTGCTGGACGACCCCGCACGCTCCGTCTCCGAGCTGACGCTGTACGACACCGATCCCCGCCGGGTCGCGGTGATCTCCGAGGTGCTGGCCGAGCTGGCCCGGGGCCGTACCGAACCGGTACCCGTACGGGTGGCGGAAAGTCTCGACGCCGCGCTGACCGGAGCCGACTTCGTGTTCTCCGCCATACGGGTCGGCGGTACCGCCGGTCGTATCCGGGACGAGCGGATCCCGCTGTCGGAGGGCGTCCTGGGCCAGGAGACGGTCGGCGCCGGCGGGGTCCTCTACGGGCTGCGGACGATCCCGGTCGCACTGCACATCGCCGAACGGGTCGCGGCACTCGCCCCGGGGGCCTGGGTCATCAACTTCACCAATCCGGCGGGGATGGTGACCGAGGCGATGGCGCAGGTGCTGGGCGACCGGGTCATCGGGATCTGCGACTCCCCCGTGGGGCTGGTACGCCGGGCGGCGCGGGCGGCCGGCGCGGACCCGGCGGCCCTGGAGGACCCGACCCGGTCCGGCTACGACTACGTGGGGCTCAACCACCTCGGCTGGCTGCGCTCGTTGACGCTCGACGGCACCGACGTCCTGCCCGGCCTCCTGGGCGACGTGACGGCGCTGGGGTCCTTCGAGGAGGGCCGGCTCTTCGGCCCGGAGTGGCTCCGGGTCCTCGGCGCCCTCCCCAACGAGTACCTGCACTACTACTACTTCCGCCGCGAGACCCTGCACTCCGTACGGGACACCGGAGAGACCCGCGGGGAGTTCCTGGACCGGCAGCAGGGCGGCTTCTTCGAACGGGCCGCGGCGGCCGGCTCCCCGGAGGCGGTGTACGACCTGTGGGAGCGGACCCGGCTGGAGCGCGAGGAGACGTACATGGCGCACAGCCGGGAGGCGACCGGCGGCTGGCAGCGGGACAGCCTCGACCTGGAGGGCGGCGGCTACGACCGGGTGGCGCTGGCGCTGATGCACGCCATCGCCGGCGACTCCGGACGACGGCTGATCCTCAACGTCCGCAACGGGACGACGGTGCCGCAGCTGGCGCCGGACGCGGTCGTGGAGACGGTGTGCGAGGTGACCGCCAAGGGGGCCCGGCCGCTGCCCTGCGCGCCGCTGCGCGAGGACCAGTTGGGCCTGATGCTCCAGGTCAAGGCGGTCGAACGGGCAACGGTGGCAGCCGCCCTCTTCAAGGACCGCGACGCAGCACTGCGGGCCCTCGCCCTGCACCCCCTCGTCGACTCGGCGGCCGTGGCCGCCCGCATCCTGCAACGAGCGGGCACGGAGCGCTGAGGCCGGGGCGCCGCCCCCCTGCGGTGCCGCACCGCAGGGCCGGGAGCACCCCGCCGTGCCGCTCACGGGACTTCCTCGCGCCGCCGCACGGGCGGGACATACGCGGCTGAGTCGGGCCTGGGCCGCGGCAAGGCCCTCGCACCGCCGCATGTGGGGGCAATACTCCGACGGCTCGCGCTCGCGGCCACTGGCTCACGCCGGCTGTCGCTGGCTCGCGCCCACGCTCTTGCGACCTCGCACTCTTGCGCCCCCGCGCCCCCGCGCTGCCGGAATACGCCCCGCCCGCGCCACGTTGTGGCCCCGCAGGGGGCATTCCGGCCCCCTACGGGATGTGTTCGCCCGCCCCCTAGTGGCCCCGGGCGATCCACTCCGCCAGGTGCGGTGCCTCCTGGCCGATGGTCGTCGAGTCGCCGTGGCCGGTGTGGACCACCGTCTTGGGCGGCAGGGTCAGCAGCCGGTCGCGGATCGAGTCGATGATCGTCGGGAAGTCGGAGAACGACCGGCCGGTGGCGCCGGGGCCGCCCTGGAACAGGGTGTCCCCGGTGAAGACGGTGTCCAGGTCGGGGGCGTGCAGGCAGACCGCCCCGGGCGCGTGGCCGGGGGTGTGCAGCACCCTCAGGTCGGTGCCGGCGATGGTCAGTACCTGGCCGTCCGACAGTTCTCCGTCGGGGGCGGTGTCCGGGTGGGTCTGCTTCCACAGCGGCAGCTCGTCGGGGTGCAGGAGGATCCGCGCCCCGGTGCGGGCGGCGAGTGCCGGGGCCGCGTCGATGTGGTCGTTGTGCGCGTGGGTGCAGATGATGGCGCGCAGCGTACGGCCGTCGAGGGCCCGCAGGATGGCGTCGGCGTCATGGGCGGCGTCGATGACGACGGCCTCCGAACCGTCGCCGACGATCCACACGTTGTTGTCGACGTCCCAGGTGCCGCCGTCCAGCGAGAACGTCCCGGAGGTGACGAGGTGGTCGATGCGGGCGGTCATCACAGCACCACCACCGAGCGCAGCACGTCACCGGCGTGCATCCGGTCGAAGGCCCGCTCCACGTCGTCGATGCCGATGGTCTCGGTGACGAACGCGCCGAGGTCGATCCGGCCCTGCTGGTGGAGGTCGATCAGCATCGGGAAGTCCCGGGACGGCAGGCAGTCGCCGTACCAGGACGACTTCAGGGCGCCGCCGCGGCCGAAGACGTCCAGGAGGGGGAGTTCCAGGGTCATCTCCGGGGTGGGCACGCCCACCAGGACGACCGTGCCGGCCAGGTCGCGGGCGTAGAACGCCTGCCGGTAGGTCTCCGGGCGGCCGACCGCGTCGATGACGACGTCGGCGCCGAAGCCGCCGGTCAGTTCGCGGACCGCCTCGACGGGGTCGGTGGTGCGGGAGTTGACGGTGTGGGTGGCCCCCATGGTGCGGGCCGTCGCCAGCTTCCGGTCGTCGATGTCGACGGCGATGATCCTGGCGGCGCCGGCCAGTCGGGCGCCGACCACCGCCGCGTCGCCGACGCCGCCGCAGCCGATGACCGCGACCGAGTCGCCGCGGCCGACCTGGCCGGTGTTGATCGCGGCGCCGATGCCCGCCATCACCCCGCAGCCCAGCAGCCCCGCGACGGCCGGTGAGACCGCCGGGTCGACCTTGGTGCACTGGCCGGCGGCGACCAGCGTCTTGTCGGCGAACGCCCCGATGCCCAGCGCCGGGGTGAGCTCGGTGCCGTCCTTGAGCGTCATCTTCTGCTGGGCGTTGTGGGTGTTGAAGCAGTACTGGGGCCGTCCGCGCAGACATGCCCGGCAGGAGCCGCACACCGCACGCCAGTTGAGGACGACGAAGTCCCCGGGGGCGACGTCGGTGACGCCCTCGCCCACCGACTCCACCACCCCGGCTGCCTCGTGGCCGAGCAGGAACGGGAAGTCGTCGTTGATCCCGCCCTGCTTGTAGTGCAGGTCGGTGTGGCACACCCCGCACGCCTGAATCTTCACCACGGCCTCGCCCGGCCCCGGATCGGGCACCAGGATCGTCTCCAGCCGGACCGCTTCGTTCTTCCCCGGCGCCACGACGCCGCGCACTTCCTGTGCCATCGGTACCGCCCCTCTTCGAAGATCACGTACGGGACCACTGTGGCGTACCGCCACCGTCCCGTGCCACACCGTACGCGGGCGCGGCAGGGGGCGCGGCGCGGGTCGTCCCGGTGGGGCCGGGGCCCGCCCCGGGGCACGGGATCGCGGGCGGGCCCGCCCGGGTCACCAGCGGGGGACCGCGGGGGTGGTCCAGCCGGGGTCGGCGCGGCGCATCGCGGCGGCGTCGTCGCGGTTGCGGTACGTGCCGTCGTCGTCCAGCCAGCGTCGGTGCAGTGCGGCGAGCCGGTCCCGGTCGAGGGTGACGCCGAGGCCGGGGGCGTCGCCGACGTCCAGGTGGCCGTCGCGGAAGACGAGGCGGTCGGCCAGCACGTCCTCGGTCTGCCAGGGGTAGTGGGTGTCGCAGGCGTGGTCCAGGTCGGGGACGGTGGCCGCCACCTGGGTCATGGCGGCCAGGCTGATGCCGAGGTGGGTGTTGGAGTGCATGGCCAGGCCGAGGCCGAAGGTGCGGCAGAGGGCGGCGAGTTCCCGGGTGGCGCGCAGTCCGCCCCAGTAGTGGTGGTCGGAGAGCACGATCCGGACAGCGCCGCGGGCGACCGCCTCGGGGAGCTCCTCGAAGGTGGTGACGCACATGTTGGTGGCGAGCGGGACCGGTGTGCCGGCCGCGACGCGGGCCATCGCCGCGGTGCCGCTCACCGGGTCCTCCAGGTATTCCAGGACGTCCGCCAGATCGTCCGCCACCTGGAGCGCGGTCTCCACCGACCAGGCGCCGTTGGGGTCCAGCCGCAGCGGCCGCCCGGGGAACGCCTCGGCCAGTGCCCGGATCGCGGCGGTCTCCCGGTCCGGCGGGAAGACCCCGCCCTTGAGCTTGAACGAGGTGAAGCCGTAGCGGTCGGCGAACCGGCGGGCCTGGGCGACGATGCCGGCCGGGTCGAGGGCGGCACCCCAGTCGTCCGGCTCGCCCAGGCCGTCGGGGTGCCGCTCCCACCGGTAGAAGAGGTAGGCGCTGTAGTCGACCCGGTCGCGCACCGCGCCGCCGAGCAGGGCGTGCACGGGCAGTCCGGCGGCATGCCCCCAGGCGTCCAGGCAGGCGACTTCGAAGCCGGAGCGGACCGAGTCCCGCAGTTTGCCGGCGGTGCGGACGCCGCGCAGTCCGGCGGCGTCGACGCCGTCCGGGCCGGGCTGCTCCACCGCGCCGCCCACTTGGTCGGCGAGCGCGGACAGGCCGTTCAGGTCCGTGACCGATCGGCCGATCAGGGCGGTGGCCAACGGGCGGGCCAGACCTAGGTATTCGGCGTCCCCGTAGGTCTCGCCCAGGCCGGTGGCGCCGCCGGCGGTGACCAGTTCGATGATCAGGCGTGGGGTGTACGGCTGGTGCACGCCTTGGGTGTTGAGCAGTGGGGGGTCGGCGACCAGGACCGGGGTGAGTCGGACCTCGGTGACGACCAGGTCCGCGGGGTGGGGGGCGACCATCGGCGTTCGTCTCCATATGTAGACAACATCCATGGACAGGGATGGAGGCTAAAGAGCGCGCGCACGACCCGTCAAGAGCCGCACCGCGCAGCCCAGTTGGACGGCACCATCACGCCACCCTTTGCCAACCCTTTAATCTTCGCGCGTAGATACCCACTCGCCACCTCTGTTACATCTACCCGGGACCACCCCCTCGCTTCCCTAAGGAGCCGCGCATGCCCCGCCCCGCCCTCTCCCGCCGTGTCCGTCTGGGCGGTGCGGTGGCCGCCGCCGTCGTCGCCGGCACCGCGGTGTTCGGCGCCGGCCAGGCCACCGCCGAGCACTCCGTGCCGCGCACCGACAAGGAGATCCCCAACCTCACCCAGGTGCAGGACAAGATCAAGGCGTACTACGGCGACACGGTGACGGCCGACGGGGAGCACTACGCCTCCCCCACCGGCAACTACGCCCGCCAGGTCCGCGGCATCGAGGCCAAGGCCCGCGCCTACCTGGCCGGCGCGCTCGCCGAGAAGAACACCGGGAAGAACACCGGGAAGGCCAAGCCCGCCATCGTCCTGGACATGGACGACACCACCCTGCTGACCTACAACTACGAGCTGAAGGTCGGCTTCAACTTCACCCCCAAGACCCAGGACGAGTACCTGGAGCACACCGACATGGCCGCGGTCTTCGGCATGAACGACCTGGTCAACTGGGCCCACAAGAAGGGCGCCGAGGTCTTCTTCCTCACCGGCCGCAAGGAGGCGCAGCGCGACTGGAGCGTGCGCAACCTCAAGAACGTCGGCTACGACGTCCCGCTGGACCGCCCGCACGTCTACCTGCGGGACAAGGAGCACCCGCCCGCCTACCTGCCGTGCGGCACGACCTGTTCGACCATCGACTTCAAGTCGGGCACCCGTCGGCACATCGAGTCCCTCGGCTACCGGGTCGTCGCCAACTTCGGCGACCAGTACAGCGACCTGGCGGGCGGCGCGGCGCAGCGCACCTTCAAGCTGCCGAACCCGATGTACTACCTGCCGTAGGCGGTGGCCCCCGGCGCCCTCCTCAGGGCGCCGGGGCTTCTTCAGCGCCTCTTGGGGAGCGGCACCCGCAGCAGGTCCTTGGCGATGGTGAGTTCACCGGTGAAGCCCGCCGTGCGCGCCTGCCGCTCGAAGTCCGCAGGGTCGGCGTAACGCTGCGAGAAGTGCGTCAGCACCAGGTGCCGCACCCCGGCGTCGGCGGCCACCCGGGCCGCCTGACCGGCCGTCAAGTGCCCGTGCTCCTCGGCGAGTCGGATGTCCTCGTCGAGGAAGGTGGACTCGATCACCAGCATGTCCACGCCGTCCGCGAGCGTGTGGACGCCGTCGCACAGCCGGGTGTCCATGACGAAGGCGAAGCTCTGGCCGGGCCGCACCTCGCTGACCTCGTCGAGGGTGACGCCGTTCAGCTCGCCGTCCCGCTGGAGGCGGCCGACGTCCGGTCCGGCGATGCCGTGGGCGGCCAGCCGCTCGGGCAGCATCCGCCGGCCGTCCGGCTCGGTCAGGCGGTAGCCGTACGACTCGACCGGGTGCGAGAGCTTGCGCGCCGTCAGGACGTACCCCTTGGCGCGGTCCAGTTCGCCGTCGGCGGAGACCGGCCGCTGGGCGATCCGGACCGTTTCGCGGTAGGCGGTGGCGTACCGCAGCCGCTCGAAGAACCGCTCGCCGCTGGCCGGGTAGTGGGCGGTCACCGGATGCGGCACCCGGTCGAGGTTGATCCGCTGGATCACCCCGGCCAGTCCCAGCGAGTGGTCGCCGTGGAAGTGGGTGATGCAGATCCGGTTGATGTCGTGGGCGGCGACCCCGGCCCGCAGCATCTGGCGCTGGGTGCCCTCACCGGGGTCGAAGAGCAGCCCCTGGCCGTCCCACCGCAGCAGGTAGCCGTTGTGGTTGCGGTGCCGGGTGGGGACCTGGCTGGCCGTCCCGAGGACGACCAGTTCGCGTACCGACATGGCTCGTTATCCGGGGGGCCACTGGAGGCCGCGGCCGCCGAGGACGTGCAGGTGGGCGTGGAAGACGGTCTGGCCGGCGCCGGCCCCGGTGTTGAAGACGACCCGGTAGCCGGTCTCCTCGATCTCGTCAGCGGCCGCGACCTCGCGGGACTCGCTCAGTATGTCGGCGATCACCTTCGGCTCGGCGGCGGCGAGCGACGCCGCGTCCGGGTAGTGGACCTTGGGGATCACCAGGACGTGCGTCGGCGCCTGGGGGTTGATGTCGCGGAACGCGACGGTGGTCTCGGTCTCGCGGACGATCGTCGCCGGGACCTCCCCCGCCACGATCTTGCAGAACAGGCAGTCGGCCTGCGTTTCTCCCGCCACCGGTGGACTCCTCCCGGGTCGCGCGACACGCACCGTGCGTACGCCCTCCGGATGCTAGCCGATCACCCCGGGCGGCCCCGGGGCCGGTCCTCGGGGCCGCTCGGGGGTCGGTGGGAGGCGGCCCGGGGCCGGTCGCCCGGTTCGCGGCCCGGCAGACCCTAAGCTGATCTTCCAGATCGCATTGGCCCCACAAACGGGAGTTATGCACCATGGCAACCACGCGCACGGCCACGACCCATTGGGAGGGCAACCTCCTGCAGGGCAAGGGCACCGTCGCCCTGGAATCCTCCAAGATCGGCAGCTACGACGTGAGCTGGCCCGCCCGCTCGGAGGAGCCCGGCGGCAAGACCAGCCCCGAGGAGCTGATCGCGGCGGCCCACTCCTCCTGCTACTCGATGGCGTTCTCGCACGGCCTGGCCGGCAAGGGCCACACCGTCGAGCACGTGGACACCCGGGCCGACGTCACGTTCCAGCCGGGCGAGGGCATCACCGGCATCGTGCTGACCGTCAAGGCCCGGGTCCCCGGCCTGTCCGAGGCGGACTTCCAGGCCGCGGCCGAGGACGCCAAGAAGAACTGCCCGGTCAGCCAGGCGCTGGCGGGCGTCAAGAACATCACGCTCCGGGCCGAGCTGCTCGGCTGACGCGCGAACGGCGGCGTGCCGGTCGGTCCCCGGGGCCGGTCGGCACGCCGTTACGCGTCGCCGTCCGCGTCCGGCTTGAGCAGGGTGTCCATGGTGAGCGCGGCCGCCAGGGACATGGTGCGGAGCGGCTCCGCCATCGGGCGCAGCACCTCGTAGTAGTAGTAATCGGACCCGAAGGCGACATCCAGGACGCGGTCCAGCAGCGAACGGCCGATCCTGGCCACCTCGACACCGGTGTGGTCGGTGAAGGTGAAGTTGAACGCGGTCCAGCTCGCCTGGATGTGGCCGACGGTGGCGCCGTTGACGACCAGGTCGAAGCTGCCGAAGGTGACCACCCGGTCCTGGACGATCTCGCCGACCGGCGTCCCGTCCGGGCGGGCGACCTGCACCTTGGCCTTGAGCACCTTGGTGCCCCGGCTCAGCTCCAGGAAGGGGACGCCGGCGGCATCCCGGATCTCGAACTTCCGGGAGAGGTAGCGGTCCATCGTGCTGACGAAGCGCATGACCTTGCGGGCGGCGTTCTGACCGGTCTCGGCGACCGACCCCACTTCGAGGCCCTTGCCGTCCAGCACTGAGTAACTGGTGCTGATGTCAACCCACTTGAAGTCCTGGTTGACCGCGAGCACCTCGGCCGAGAGCAGCGCCTCCGGGCCGCCGCCGCCCATCGGCGGGTACGGCTGCTGCCCGGGGACCTGCGGGGCGTACTGCTGCGGGGCGTACTGCTGCTGGACCGGCATCTGCGGCTGCTGGGCCTGCGGCGGATACGGCTGCTGCGGCACGAGGGCCTGCGGCGGGTACTGCTGCTGCATCGGGGCCTGCGGCTGCTGGACGGCGGCCTGCGGGACATACTGCTGCTGCGGCGGGTACGGCTGCTGCTGGACCGGGGCCTGCGGCTGCTGGGCCTGCTGCGGGTACGGCTGCTGCTGGACCGGGGCCTGCGGGGCGTACTGCTGCTGCGGCGCCTGTGCGGGGGCGGGGGCCTGCGGGGGCGCCTGGGTGTGTTCGGTCCAGCGGTATCCGTCCCACCAGCGCAGAACCGGTGCGCCGGAGGGATCCTGGTACCAGCCTTGGGGAACCGCAGGTTGCTGAGTCACGGCGACGACTGTATCCCGCACCGCCCCAACCCCCGGCCGAGGGGCGGACATTCGCCCCTGCCGGCGCCCGCGCCCAGCCGCTCACGGCGGTGGGCCGCTCCCGCCGGCAGCCCCTGGGGCCTTCGCCGCCCTCCCGCGGTCCTGCCGAAAACCGCCCGACAGGCGGGAGTTGAGGGAGGGCGGAGCCCGGGGTCTAGCTCCAGCGGCCGGTGCGGCCCAGCAGCAGCGCGGTCGCCGCGGTCCCGGCCGTGGAGGTCCGCAGCACGCTCGCGCCCAGGCGGTACGGCTTGGCGCCCGCCTCCGCGAAGGCCGCCAGCTCCTCCGGCGAGACCCCGCCCTCGGGGCCGACGACCAGCACGATCGAACCCTCGGTGGGGAGTTCGGCGGTGGCCAGCGGGGTGCTGCCCTCCTCGTGGAGGACGGCGGCGAAGTCGGCCTCGGCGAGCAGCGCGGCGACCTGCTTGGTGGACAGCGGGTCGGCGACGTGCGGGAACGTCAGCCGGCGGGACTGCTTGCCCGCCTCCCGGGCCGTGGCGCGCCACTTGGCCAGCGACTTGGCGGCCCGCTCGCCCTTCCACTGGGTGACGCAGCGCGCCGCGGACCACGGCACGATGGCGTCCACCCCGGTCTCCGTCATGGTCTCCACGGCAAGCTCCCCGCGGTCGCCCTTGGGCAGCGCCTGCACGACGGTGAGGGTGGGTACCGGCGGCTCCTCGGTGCGCAGTCCGGTGACGGCGACGGTGAGCCGGTCCTTGCCCTCGACGGCGGCGACGGTGCCCTCGGCGCCGGTCCCGGCACCGTCCGTCAGCACGACCTCCTCACCGACCCGCAACCGCCGCACCGACACCGCGTGCCGGCCCTCGGGGCCGTCCAGGGTCAGCGTGCCCCCGGCCCGTACGCCGGCGAGCGAATCGACGAGGAAGACGGGCGCGGTCACACCGCACCGCCGATGCCGTAGCCCTGACCGCCCAGGCCCAACGAGGCGCGGGCCGCTTCCAGTTCGGCCACGAGCAGCTCCACCAGCTGCCCGGCGGGCAGCTCCCGTGCCAGCCGGTGCCCCTGCCCTGCCCAGAGGTTCATCCCCTGTGCGTCGCCGGCCTTGGCGGCGGCCTTGCGGACCGGGGAGGTGAGGTAGTGCACGGCGGGGTAGGCCGCCGGCGCGTACGGGCCGTGCTCCCGAAGGAAACGGTTCACCAGTCCGCGGGCCGGCCGGCCGGAGAACGCCCGGGTCAACTCGGTATGCGTGAAGAGAGGGTTGGTCAGCGCCTGCTTGTGCAGCGGGTTGGCGCCGGACTCGGGGGTGATCAGGAAAGCGGTGCCCAGCTGCGCCATCGAGGCGCCGGCGGCCAGCACCGCCGCGATCTGCGCGCCGCGCATCAGCCCGCCGGCGGCGATCACCGGGATCTGCACCGTCTCCCGGACCTGGGTGAGCAGCGCCAGCAGCCCCAGCCCCGAGCCGGTCCCGTCGGCGTGCGGGTCGTCCCGGTGGGTGCCCTGGTGGCCGCCCGCCTCGACGCCCTGCACGCACACCGCGTCCGCCCCCGCCCACTGCGCGGCCTGCGCCTCGGCGGCGGTGGTGACCGTGACGACGGTGTACGTGCCGACCTCGGCGAACGCGTCGAGGGCCGCCCGCGAGGGGCAGCCGAAGGTGAAGGAGACGATCGGCACCGGGTCGTCGCGGAGGATCGCGAGCTTGGCCTCGTAGCCGTCGTCGGTGGAGCCGTTGATGTCACCGAGCTCGGTCTCGTACCAGGCGGTCTCGCCGGCGAGTTGCTCGCGGTAGACCTCGACGGCGGAGGTGTCGGCGAGGGAGGGCTGCGGCATGAAGAGGTTGACGCCGAAGGGGCGGCGGGTCAGCCCCCGCAGCTGTTTGATCTCCTGGTACATGCCGTCGGCGGTCTTGTAGCCGGCGGCCAGGAAGCCGAGTCCGCCGGCTTCGCAGACGGCGGCGGCCAGCTCGGGTCCGGAGCCACCGCCCGCCATCGGGGCCTGCACGATGGGGTGGCGGCAGAAATCGGTGAGCGCGGTGGGCATGCCCACATCGTGTCACGCCCCACGCGGTACCCCGAATCGGGGCGGCGGTCGCGGAGAGCTCCCCGGACCCCGCCCCGAACGGTGTGCCTACCGCCCGTTGAAGGCGTCCTTCAAGCGGGAGAACAGCCCCTGCTGGCCCGGCTGGAACTGGCCCTGCGGGCGCTCCTCGCCGCGCAGCTTCGCCAGCCGGCGCAGCAGTTCCTCCTGCTCCGGTTCGAGCTTGCTCGGGGTCTGCACCTCGACGTGGACGATCAGGTCGCCCCGGCCGTTGCCGCGCAGGTGGGTCACGCCGCGGCCGTGCAGCGGAATCGACTGGCCGGACTGGGTGCCGGGCCGGACGTCGATCTCCTCGACCCCGTCCAGCGTCTCCAGCGGGCACTTGGTGCCCAGGGCCGCCGCGGTCATCGGGATGGTGACCGTGCAGTGCAGATCGTCCCCGCGCCGCTGGAACACCGAGTGGGGCAGCTCGTGGATCTCGACGTAGAGGTCGCCGGCGGGACCGCCACCGGGGCCCACCTCGCCCTCGCCGGCCAGCTGGATCCGGGTGCCGTTGTCGACACCGGCCGGGATCTTGACCGTGAGGGTGCGGCGGGAGCGGACCCGTCCGTCGCCCGCGCACTCGGGGCACGGCGTCGGGACGACGGTGCCGAAGCCCTGGCACTGGGGGCACGGCCGGGAGGTCATGACCTGGCCCAGGAAGGACCGGGTGACCTGCGAGACCTCACCGCGGCCGCGGCACATGTCACAGGTCTGCGCGGAGGTGCCCGGCGCCGCGCCCTCGCCGCTGCAGGTGGTGCAGACGACGGCGGTGTCGACCTGGATGTCCTTGGTCGTGCCGAACGCGGCCTCGCTCAACTCGACGTCGAGGCGGATCATCGCGTCCTGGCCGCGGCGGGTCCGCGAGCGCGGGCCGCGCTGCGAGGCCGTGCCGAAGAACGCGTCCATGATGTCGGAGAAGTTCCCGAAGCCCGCGCCGAAGCCGCCCGCGCCGCCGGCGCCGCCGGTCTGCGAGAGGGGGTCGCCGCCGAGGTCGTAGACCTGCTTCTTCTGCGGGTCCGACAGGACCTCGTAGGCGGCGTTGATCTCCTTGAACCGCTCTTGGGTCTTGGGGTCCGGATTCACATCCGGGTGCAGCTCGCGCGCCAGCCGCCGGAAGGCCTTCTTGATCTGGTCCTGCGAGGCGTCCCGGCCGACGCCGAGGACCGAGTAGTAATCCGTGGCCACTTACGACTCCGCGAGGATCTGTCCGACGTAACGTGCCACTGCGCGTACCGCTCCCATCGTTCCGGGGTAGTCCATGCGGGTCGGTCCGACCACGCCCAATTTCGCGACGGCCTCGTCGCCCGAACCGTATCCGACGGTGACGACCGAGGTGGACGTCAGGCCCTCGTGAGCATTCTCATGCCCGATGCGGACGGTCATGCTCGAGTCCTTGGCCTCCCCGAGCAGCTTGAGCATCACCACATGCTCCTCGAGGGCTTCCAGCACCGGCCGGATGGTCAGGGGGAAATCATGCCCGAAGCGCGTCAGATTGGCGGTGCCGCCGATCATCAGCCGCTCTTCGGTCTCCTCCACCAGAGTCTCCAGCAGTACCGACAGTACTGTCGAAACGGTGGCCCGGTCGTCCTGTTCGAAGGATTCCGGGAGATCCTGCACCAGCTGCGGGACGTCCGCGAAGCGGCGGCCGACGATCCGGCTGTTGAGCCGGGCGCGCAGGTCCGCCAGGGACGTCTCGCCGAACGGCGTCTGGCAGTCGATCAGTCGCTGCTCGACGCGTCCGGTGTCGGTGATCAGCACCAGCATCAGCCGGGCCGGGGCCAGTGCCAGCAGTTCGACGTGGCGGACCGTGGACCGGGTCAGGGACGGGTACTGCACCACCGCCACCTGCCGGGTCAGCTGCGCCAGCAGGCGCACCGTGCGCCCCACCACGTCGTCCAGGTCGACGGCGCCGTCCAGGAAGTTCTGGATCGCCCGCCGCTCGGGGACGGACAGCGGCTTGACGCCGGCCAGCTTGTCGACGAAGAGGCGGTAGCCCTTGTCGGTCGGGATCCGCCCGGCGCTGGTGTGCGGCTGGGCGATGAATCCCTCGTCCTCCAGGGCCGCCATGTCGTTGCGGACGGTGGCCGGGGAGACCCCCAGCTGGTGGCGCTCGGTGAGTGCCTTGGAGCCGACCGGCTCCTCCGTCCCCACGTAGTCCTGGACGATGGCGCGCAGCACCTCGAGCCTGCGTTCACTGAGCATTCCGCCACCTCCAGTCGGCCGTTCCGCCGTGTCGTCACTTCTCCTGGCACTCACATGGGCCGAGTGCCAGACCCGGAGCCAGTGTACGGCCGGGTAGCACGGATGCGGCAAGGGCGGGCGCACTGAGGACTTACCCACAGCCGCGGAATCCGATCCCCGGGCCGACCCTGAGAGCCCCCTGATCCCACCCCGAGGAATCCCCGATCCCGCCTCGCCGCGGCCCCCGATCGGCACCTGGGACAGCGCCCCTGCGGGACCGCCGCCCGGCCGCTTCCGCCGGGTGCGGGCTGCTGGGCCACGGGGTGCCCGCCAACGGTATCGCGGGGGCACCGGTCCCTGCCGCCGCCCGCCCGCCGCCCGCCCGGTGCGCGGTCGCGCGGACGGAACGCGGGTGGAACGCAGGCGGGAGCAGGCGGGAGGGTGCCGGCAGGGGCTAGCGTCTCGGTATGCGTATCACCTGGGAAGAGGCGGGCTGGGAGCAGCTGGGGGACGGTGTCGCCCGGCGCCGGATGCCCGGCTGGGACGAGACGATCGGCGTGATCGCCGGCTCGGAGGGCGTACTGATCGTCGACACCGGCGCGACCATCGGCGCCGGGGCGGAACTGCGCCGCACCGTCCGCGCCGTACTGGGCCGCGATGTGACGCATGTCGCGCTCACCCACCCGCACTTCGATCACGTTCTGGGCACCGCGGCCTTCGCGGGGGTGCAGGTGTTCGGCGCGACCGGGTTGGACGAGCTGCTGCGGCACGGCAAGGACGCGCTGCGGGAGAGCGCGGTACGGCACGGGGTGGACCCGGACGCCGCGGCGGAGGCCGCTGACCTGCTCGTCGTCCCGCACCACCACGTGCACGGACAGCTGACCGTCGGCCTCGGCGACCGGGAGGTGCTGCTGGCCAACGTCGGCCCCGGGCACACCGCCCACGACCTGGCCGTCCTGGTGCCCGGCCGGGCCGGCGAACGGGAGATCGTGTTCTGCGGCGACCTGGTCGAGGAGTCCGGTGAGCCCCAGGCGGGCCGCGACGCGCTGCCCGGGCGGTGGCCGGCGGCACTGGACCGGCTGCTGGCGCTGGGCGGCGAGGACGCGGTGTACGTGCCGGGCCACGGCGCCGTGGTCGACGCCCGCTTCGTCCGCGCCCAGCGCGATGCCCTGGCGGCCCGTTTCGGCGCCGACTCCCCCTGAGGCGGCGCCCGTTGGCCGGGCCGCCGATGGCCCGGTCCGCCCGCCTCCTTGGCTCCCGGCCCCGTCGCCCGGGAGCCCGCACGTCCCTGGACCCCACCGCCCCGCAGCCCCGTCTACCCGTCGAACCGCCGACCCGTAGGGAAGCAGACCCGCATGCACAGCAGGCACTACAGCCCCGACCTCACTCCCCCCTGGAAGAAGCCGAAGCCGGTGCCGGAGGTGCCGGCCGACCCCGGGCTGGTCGTCGAGGAGGTGGTGACGGGCTACTGCGGCGCGGTACTGCGGTGCGAGAAGACCGCCGAGGGCCCGACGGTCACCCTGGAGGACCGCTTCGGCAAGCAGCGGGTGTTCCCGATGGTGCCGCGCGGCTTCCTCCTGGAGGGCCGGACCGTGACCCTGGTCCGGCCGCAGGGCCGCCCGGCGCAGAACGGCCCGGCGCGCACCGCGTCCGGTTCGCTCGCGGTCCCCGGGGCGCGCGCCCGGGTCGCCCGCGCCGGCCGCATCTACGTGGAGGGGCGGCACGACGCGGAGCTGGTGGAGCGCGTCTGGGGCGACGACCTGCGGATCGAGGGCGTCGTCGTGGAGTACCTGGAGGGCGTCGACGACCTCCCGGCGATCGTCGACGCGTTCTCCCCCGGCCCGGACGCCCGTCTCGGCGTCCTGGTGGACCACCTCGTCCCCGGCTCGAAGGAGTCCCGGATCGCGGCGGCGGTGACCGGTGCGCACGCGCTGGTCGTCGGCCATCCGTACATCGACGTCTGGCAGGCGGTGAAGCCGTCCTCGGTGGGCATCGCGGCCTGGCCGCAGGTCCCCCGCGGCCAGGACTGGAAGACCGGGGTGTGCCGGGCGCTGGGCTGGCCGGAGAACACCGGCGCGGCCTGGCAGCGGATCCTGTCCCGGGTGCGGTCCTACAAGGACCTGGAGCCGGCGCTGCTGGGGCGGGTGGAGGAACTGATCGACTTCGTGACGGCACCGGAGGGGACGGACGGCCTCTGAGGGCCCCGGAGGGCGCCGGAGGCGGTGTGCGCCCCTGGTGCACACCGTGCGCCGGGACAGCGGTGAGCGCACTCTGGTAGCAGCGATTCCGGAGGTGACCGCCATGTTGAAGACCGCTGTCGGATGGCACGTCGAGTTGGAATTCGAGGAGGACACCCACCGCACCCGGGCCGCCGCGCTGGTACGGCTGCCCGACGGGACCGAAGTGCGGTCCCATGGTTATGCCAGCCGCCACCCGGCCGACGGGAATCAGCCCCGGGTCGGCGAGGAGGTCGCCGGAGCCCGGGCCCTCAACGATCTTGCGATGCAGCTGCTGACCAAGGCCCACAACGAGATCGACACGGCGTCGGGCCGAACGTCCTACCCGCTGACCCACTGACGGCCGTTGATCCTGACGGTCGTTGGTCGTTGGTCGTTGGTCGTTGGTCCTGACGGTCGTTGGTCGTTGGTCCTGACGGTCCTTGAGCGTTGGTCCTGACGGTCGTTGAGCGTTGGTCGTTGAGTGATGGCTTTTGGGCCTTCGCCCTTCGGCCTTGGGCCGTTGGTCCGGCGGTGACGGGTGACGGCCGGGCGTCGGCACGGAGTCGGGTCGTCGGCAGGGCGGTCGGGGCGGTCGGGCGTGCGGAACAGTCAGTCCACCAGGTCGCGCACCACCGCGTCCGCGAGCAGCCGCCCGCGGAGCGTCAGCACCGCCCGCCCCTCCTCGTAGGGTCCGGGCGCCAGGAGGCCGTCGGCCACCGCGCGGGCGGCGGCGCGGGCGCCCGCGGGGGCGAGGAGGGAGAGCGGGCAGCCGGCGGCGAGGCGGAGCTCCAGGAGGATCCGCTCGACACGGCGGTCCTCGGCGGCGAGCAGCTCCCGGCCGGCGCCCGGGGAGCGGCCCTCGGCGAGGGCCTGGGCGTACGCGGCGGGGTGCTTGACGTTCCACCAGCGGACGCCGCCGACGTGGCTGTGCGCGCCGGGGCCGGCGCCCCACCAGTCGGCGCCGGTCCAGTACAGCTCGTTGTGGCGGCAGCGGGCGGCCTCGGTGGTGGCCCAGTTGGAGACCTCGTACCAGGAGAAGCCGGCGGCGGCGAGGTGCTCCTCGGCGATCAGGTAGCGGTCGGCGTGCACGTCGTCGTCGGTCATCGGGACCTCGCCGCGGCGGATCCGGCGGGCCAGCTGGGTGCCCTCCTCGACGATCAGGGCGTACGCGGAGATGTGGTCCGGGCCGGCGTCGGTGGCGGCTTCGAGCGAGGCCCGCCAGTCGTCGTCGGACTCGCCGGGGGTGCCGTAGATCAGATCGAGGTTGACGTGCGCGAAGCCGGCCGCGCGGGCCTCGGCGACGCAGGCTTCGGGGCGGCCCGGGGTGTGCGTGCGGTCGAGGATCTTCAGGACGTGCTGCCGGGCGCTCTGCATGCCGAAGGAGACGCGGTTGAAACCGGCCGCGCGCAGCTCGGCGAGATAGCGCGGGTCGACCGACTCCGGGTTGGCCTCGGTGGTGATCTCGGCGTCGGGCGCCAGGCCGAACTCGTCGCGCAGCGCGGCCAGCATCCGGCCGAGGTCGGCGGCGGGCAGCAGGGTCGGAGTGCCACCGCCGACGAAGACCGTCTCGATCGGGCGGGAGTCGTCGCCCAGCACCTTGCGGGCCAGCCGGACCTCCTCGACGAGGGTGTCGGCGTAGTTCTCCCGGGACGCCAGGGCGCCGCCGGGGCCGCGCAGCTCGCTGGCGGTGTAGGTGTTGAAGTCGCAGTAGCCGCAGCGGGTGGCGCAGTACGGCACGTGCAGATAGAAGCCGAGGGGCCGCTGGGCGGCACCGGTCAGCGCATGGCGGGGCAGCGCCCCGTCCTCGGGCATCGGCTCACCATCTGGCAGTGCGGAAGGCATGAGGTCCATTGTCCGTCATGCCGGACGGTGCCGGTCCGCGGTCCCTGGCCCGGCGTGCGGTCCCGATGCCGAGGGAGCCGGTCGGCGGTACGAGCCGGAGCCGGTGGGTGATCGGGACGGCGCCGGTGGGGCGGGGCGGAACCGGTCGGCGGCCCCGGCACACACGGCACACACGGCACACCGCCAAGGCGCTCCGCCGCTACGGACGCCGCGCTGAGGGCCACCCCGGGCGCCGCCCGCCCCCGGGCCCCCGCCCGTGACCGGTACCGACGGCCACGGGATCCGGCGATCCGGCGATCCGGCGATCCGGCGATCCGGCGATCCGGAATACCACCCCCACCCGCCCGGTTGTGGCCCCGCAGGGGGGCCTCGCACCCCCTACGAGACCTGTTCGACCTCCCCTACGGGCACCCGCCTACGGACACCCCCTACGCCCCCGCACCTACGGGCGCCCGGCCCATAGCCCCCGCCTACGCACACCCACCCGCCGCCTGGAGCACCATCAGCGCCAGGTCGTCGTCGGGCGGGGTCGGCCCGAAGGCGTGCACGGTGCGGCGGATGTGCTCGGCGATGGCTTCGGCGCTCTGCCCGGCCGCCGCGGCGAGCGCGGTGGCCAGCCCGTCCTCGTCGTCGAAGAGCCGCCGGCCGGACCGGCGCTCGGTCACCCCGTCGGTGACGCACAGCAGCGTCTCCCCGGGGCAGAGGTCGAAGGACTCGCTGACGTACGTCGCGTCCTCGACGACGCCCAGCAGCATCTGCGGTGCCGCGGCGACCCGGACCGCGCCGTCGGCGCCGAGGACCAGCGGCAGCGGGTGGCCGGCGCTGGCGAGGGTGCAGCGGGCGCCGCCCGAACCGCCGGGGTACGGGACGATCTCGCCGTAGAGGAGGGAGAGGAAGCGGGCCTGCTCGCCCTCCTCGCGGATCTCCACGGGGGCCTCGGCGCCCGCGCCGGCCGCCGCCACCGCCGCCGCGACCGCGGCGACGGAGTCCGCGGCCTCCCGGGCCATGGTCTTGTTGAGCCGGTCGAGGACCTCGGCGACGCCGAAGCCGTCGCGGGCCAGCAGTCGCAGCACCGGCCGGGCCAGCCCGGTGACCGCGGCGGCCTCGGGACCGCTGCCGCAGACGTCGCCCAGCGCGAAGCACCAGCGGTCGTCGCCGGCGTCGAAGAGGTCCCAGAAGTCACCGCCGGCCCAGGCGCCCTCGCGCGGCTCGTAGACCACCGCGGACGCCACGCCGGGCACCTGGGCCTGCCCCTGGGGCAGCAGCCGGCGCTGGAGGACCCGGCTGATGCGTTCCTGGCGGCTGTAGGCGCGGGCCGTGGCCACCGCCCGCGCGGCGCGCCGGCACAGGTCCTCGGTGAGGGCGACCACCTCGCCGGGGAAGCGCCGCAGTCCGGCCCGGCCGAGCAGCAGGGTGCCGAGCCGCCGGCCGCCGGCGACCAGGGGGCAGGCCAGGGCCGCGCCGCCGGGTTCGCGGCCGGTCGGTTCGTGCGCCCAGGGCCAGGGCACCGGGGCCGGACGGTGGTCGGTGCCGCCGTCGGCCCACCGGCCCGGCGGTTCCTTCTCCAGGGCGGTCCGCAGCGAGTCGATCCGGCCCTCGGACAGGTGCCAGACCCGGGCCAGCCGCGGCGCCTCGCCGTCCTCGCTGAGACCGCGCCCGGGGGCGCCGCCGTCGCCGTCGTGGAGCCACACCGCGCACCAGTCGGCGAGCCGCGGGACGATCAGTTGGCAGGCCAGCGACGCGACCTGGTCGGCGTCCAGCTGTCCGGAGAGCAGGTCGGACGCCTCCGCCAGGAAGGACAGCGCCCCGCTGTCGACGCCGCCGCGGTCCCGTACGGGGCGGTCCTCGGGCGGGGCGGCGCGGCGCGGCACCGGGGCGAGGAGTTCGGAGGCCCGCAGTTCCCGCCGGAACCTCTGGTCGTCGAGGGCGCCATAGGTGTCGTAGGCGCCGTGGGCATCGCGGGTGTCGCAGGTGTCGTAGGCGTCACAGGTGCCGTACGCGTCGTATGCCTCGTAGGCGTCGTAGGCGTCATCCGGGGTCTCCGGTTCCGGCCAGGCGACGTCCGGGCCGCCGACCGGCAGCCGGAACCACACCGTCTTCATGGACCGCCGGTAGGTGACGCCCCAGGCGTCGGCCACCGCGCTGATCAGCCGGAGCCCGTGGCCGCCGCCCTCGTAGGCGCCGGTGTCCTCGCGGGCCCGCACCGGCTGGGTGGGGTGCCGGTCGGAGACCTCGACGACGAGGCCGGGGCGGGGCGGTTCCTCGGGGACGGCGTCCGGGGGGTCGTCGGGGTGCGGCACCGGCTCCTCGGCGGGGTCGAGCCGGCACAGCAGCTCGACGGTGGTGCCCGCGTGCACCACCGCGTTGGTCACCAACTCGCTGACCAGCAGTACCGCTTCGTCCGCCAACCGGTCGGTGAGCCGGTCGGCGCCGGGCAGCCGCCGCTCGGCCCAGTCCGCGAAGGCGGTCCGGACGAACTGTCGCGCGGCCGCCGCGGCCCGCGGGTCGCCGGGCAGCGTGGCCCGCAGGGAGCGGGCGGCGGCCCCGGCAACGTCGTTCCGTCCGGCCGAAGTTGTCATCCTCATTGAGCAACTCCCGAGCAGTTCCCCAGCGGCGCCGGATGCGCCACCGCCAGAGTGACAGAACGAGCCCACTCATAAACGGTGAGTCACGGAAGTGCGTGGTCAGAGGGGTCAATTCGGCTGACGCGGCGCGACAGTTGGCCCGCGGTCCCGGCCGGTGTCCGCCCGGTGTCCGCCCGGACCGCGTCCGCCCTGCTCCCGGCCCCGTGCGCGCAGGGCCCGCCCCGCCCCGTCGCTACGCCTCCCGCGCCCCGGCGTACATCTCGTCGAGCAGGTCCTTGAACGCCCGCTCCACCACCGGCCGCTTGAGCTTGAGGCTGGGGGTGATCTCCCCGTGCTCGATGTCCAGGTCGCGCGGCAGCAGCCGGAACTTGCGGATCTGCTGCCAGCGCTGGAGCCCCTCGTTGACCCGCTCCACGTAGCCGTCGATCAGCGCGCGGACCTGGTTGCTGGCGACGACCTCGGTGTAGGTCCTGCCGCCCAGGCCGTGCCCTTCGGCCCATTTGAGGATGGTCGGTTCGTCCAGGGCGATCAGGGCGGTGCAGAAGTTCCGGTTGGCGCCGTGCACCAGCACGTTGGAGACGAACGGGCAGATCGCCTTGAACTGGCCCTCCACCTCGGCGGGGGCGATGTACTTGCCGCCGGAGGTCTTGATCAGGTCCTTCTTGCGGTCGGTGATCCGCAGGTAGCCGTCCGGGGACAGCTCGCCGATGTCGCCGGTGTGGAACCAGCCGTCCTCCTCCAGGACCTCGGCGGTCTTCTCCGGCAGGCCGTGGTAGCCCTGCATGATGCCGGGGCCGCGCAGCAGGATCTCGCCGTCCTCGGCGATCCGCACCTCGGTGCCGGGCAGCGGCTTGCCGACGGTGCCGGTGCGGTACGCCTCGCCGGGGTTGACGAAGCTGGCGGCGCTCGATTCCGTCAGGCCGTAGCCCTCCAGGACGTGGATGCCGGCGCCGGCGAAGAAGTAGCCGATCTCGGGGGCGAGGGCGGCCGAGCCGGAGATCGCGGCGCGCAGCCGGCCGCCGAACGCCTCCCGCAGCTTGGCGTAGACCAGGGCGTCGGCGACCTTGTGCTTGGCGGCCAGTGCGAACGGTACGGAGGCGTTGCCGGTGCGCCGGAAGTTGTCCTGGGACGCCTTGGCGTACTCGCGGGCCACCCCGGCCGCCCACTGGAAGATCTTGTACTTGGCGCCGCCGCCCTCCCGGGCCTTGGCCACGACGCCGTTGTAGACCTTCTCGAAGATCCGAGGGACGGCGGCCATATAGGTCGGCCGGACCACCGGCAGATTCTCGATGATCTTGTCGACCCGGCCGTCCACGGCGATCACGTGCCCGACGGAGATCTGCCCGGCGGTGAGCACCTTCCCGAAGACGTGCGCCAGTGGCAGCCACAGGTACTGCACGTCGTCCGCGGTGACCATCCCGGTCGCCTGGATGGCGCCGGCCATGTACGACCAGCAGTCGTGGGGGAGCCGGACGCCCTTGGGGCGGCCGGTGGTCCCGGAGGTGTAGATCAGGGTGGCCAGCTGGTCGGCGCGGAGTGCGGCGACCCGCTCCTTGACGCACTCCGGGTGCTGCTCCAGGTAGGCGGTGCCGCGCTTCTCCAGCTCGGCGAGGGAGAGCACCCAGCCCTCCGGGTCGTCCTCGGCGGGCTGCGCGTCGGTCTCGTCGATGACCACGACGTGTGCCAGCTCGGGCAGCTCGGCGCGCTTCTCACGGGCCTTGGCGAGCTGTCCGGCGTTCTCCGCGATCAGCACCCGGCTGCCGGAGTCGGCGAGGATGAACGCGGTCTCCTCGGCGTTGGTGGAGGGGTAGACGGTGGTGGTGGCGGCGCCGGAGCAGAGCACGCCGAGGTCGGCGAGGATCCACTCCACCCGGGTATTGGCGGCCAGTGCCACCCGCTCCTCGGGGCGTACACCCAGCGCGATCAGCCCGGCGGATGCGGCGAGCACCCGCTCGGCGGCGTCGGCCCAGGTCAGCACCTTCCAGTCGTCCGGTCCCGTGCCCGCGGCAGGGGGGACGGGGTAGCGGTACGCCTCGGCGTCCGGTGTGGCCGCGACCCGCTCCAGGAACAGGGTCGCCACCGAAGGCGGCCGGTTGTCGATCAGCGTGTGAGTGTCGGTCACGGCGTCCTCCGGGGCCCGCTTCGTTGCTGGTGACTCGCGAGTAACCTTTGAGTAGTGATCAGACTAGAACGCGTGACGCCGCCATGTAAGGGGCTGCGCCCGACTGGTTCACGATGTGACCCGAGCGATAGGTGCACATGACACCCGCTTGACCGGCGGCCCGGCCGGCACCCCGTGCGACCGGCCCGGACACGCCGCGGGGCGCCGGTCCCCAAGGAACCGGCGCCCCGCCCGTGCGTCCTGCGGCCGCTACTTCTTCGACTTGCTCTCGCCGTCGGAGTCCGAGGACAGCACCGCGATGAAGGCGTCCTGCGGGACCTCCACGCTGCCGACCATCTTCATCCGCTTCTTGCCTTCCTTCTGCTTCTCCAGCAGCTTCCGCTTACGGGAGATGTCACCGCCGTAGCACTTGGCGAGGACGTCCTTGCGGATGGCGCGGACCGTCTCCCGGGCGATCACCCGGCTGCCGATGGCGGCCTGGATCGGCACCTCGAAGTTCTGCCGCGGGATCAGCTCACGAAGCTTGGCGACCAGCCGCACGCCGTACGCGTACGCCTTGTCCTTGTGGGTGATCGCGGAGAACGCGTCGACCTTGTCGCCGTGCAGCAGGATGTCGACCTTGACCAGGTCGGAGGTCTGCTCGCCGGTGGGCTCGTAGTCCAGCGAGGCGTAGCCGCGGGTCTTGGACTTGAGCTGGTCGAAGAAGTCGAAGACGACCTCCGCGAGCGGCAGGGTGTAGCGGATCTCGACCCGGTCCTCGGAGAGGTAGTCCATGCCCATCAGCGCACCGCGGCGGGTCTGGCAGAGCTCCATGATCGCGCCGATGAACTCGCTGGGCGCCAGGATCGTGGCCCGCACGACCGGCTCGTGGACCACGTCGATCTTGCCGGTCGGGAACTCGCTGGGGTTGGTGACGACGTGCTCGGTACCGTCCTCCATCTCCACCCGGTAGACCACGTTGGGCGCGGTCGCGATCAGGTCGAGGCCGAACTCGCGCTCCAGGCGCTCCCGGATGACCTCCAGGTGCAGCAGACCCAGGAAGCCCACGCGGAAACCGAAGCCCAGCGCCGCCGAGGTCTCCGGCTCGTAGACCAGTGCCGCGTCGTTGAGCTGGAGCTTGTCCAGCGCGTCGCGCAGCTCGGGGTAGTCCGAACCGTCGAGCGGGTACAGCCCCGAGAACACCATCGGCTTGGGGTCCTTGTAGCCCCCGAGGGGCTCCTGCGCGCCCTTGCTGAGCTGGGTGATCGTGTCACCCACCTTGGACTGCCGAACGTCCTTCACACCGGTGATCAGATAGCCCACCTCGCCGACGGACAGACCGTCGGCCGGCTTCATCTCCGGCGAGTTCGTACCGATCTCCAGCAGCTCGTGCGCGGCGCCGGTGGACATCATCCGGATGCGCTCACGCTTGTTCAGCGTGCCGTCGACGACCTTCACGTAGGTCACGACACCGCGGTACGCGTCGTAGACCGAGTCGAAGATCATCGCGCGGGCGGGGGCGTCCTTGACGCCGACCGGGGCCGGCACCTCGCGGACGACCTTGTCGAGCAGCTCCGGCACGCCGACGCCCGTCTTGGCGGAGACCTTCAGGACGTCCTCGGGCTCGCAGCCGACGAGGTTCGCCAGCTCGGCGGCGAACTTCTCGGGCTGCGCGGCCGGCAGGTCGATCTTGTTGAGGACGGGGATGATCGTGAGGTCGTTCTCCATCGCCAGGTAGAGGTTGGCGAGGGTCTGGGCCTCGATGCCCTGGGCGGCGTCGACGAGGAGGAGGCAGCCCTCGCACGCGGCCAGGGAGCGGGACACCTCGTAGGTGAAGTCGACGTGGCCCGGCGTGTCGATCATGTTCAGGATGTGGGTCGTGCCACTTCCCTCTTCGCCCTCGGAGGGGCTCCAGGGCAGCCGGACCGCCTGGGACTTGATCGTGATGCCGCGCTCGCGCTCGATGTCCATGCGGTCGAGGTACTGCGCGCGCATCTGCCGCTGGTCGACGACACCGGTGAGCTGGAGCATCCGGTCGGCGAGCGTCGACTTGCCGTGGTCGATGTGCGCGATGATGCAGAAGTTACGGAGGAGCGCCGGGTCGGTACGGCTCGGCTCCGGCACGTTCGTAGGGGTCGCGGGCACGCAGGGTCCATTCAGTGAACGCGGGTAGGCGGGACTCGGTCTTGTGATGTCTCCCCCATCGTCCCATGAGCGCCGGGGGTGGGGCGGTACGGGCATCCGGGGCGGGGGCGGTGGGCCGGTAGTGGGGGCGGGCGGCGGCACGGATATCGGGGCAGGCGGCATGAGTCCTGGGCTGGGGCTGGGACCGGGGCCGGGACCGAGGGCCGGTTTGGGAGCCCGTAAACCCTGCTGGTAACCTGGTCCACTGCGCTTCGTGCCCTCTCTCGTACGTGGCGCAACTCGAAACTCCAACGAACCTGAAAAGGCTCTTTCGTGGCGAACATCAAGTCCCAGATGAAGCGGATCAAGACCAACGAGAAGGCTCGTCAGCGCAACAAGGCTGTCAAGTCCTCCCTGAAGACCGCGATCCGTCGCACCCGCGAGGCCATCGAGGCCGGTGACCTGGAGAAGGCCACCGCCGCGCAGGCCCTGGCGTCCAAGAAGCTCGACAAGGCCGTCAGCAAGGGTGTTCTGCACAAGAACAACGCCGCCAACAAGAAGTCGGCGCTGGCCAAGAAGGTCGCCTCCCTCAAGGGCTGACCCCTTCGCCTGACCGCGCCCGACGCGGTCACCCTGCCGTCCGGGACCCAGCGGCCCCTCTCTCCGCTCCCTGTCGGTGCACCACCGCGCCGCACACGGCCTGCGTTCGCCACGCGGGTGCGGCGCACCCGGCTCCTCCGCGGTATCCAACCCGCCGAGCAGCCATCCAAACTGGATACGAAGAACCCCGCCACCGCCCCTTTCCGGGCGAGGCGGGGTTCTTCGTCGTGCGCAAGACCCCGCTCCAGGCAGCGACCATCGAACACTCCGAACCGGACCCGACACCGGAGCCGCCCACCACTACTCCGCCGCCACCTCCCGTACGGGGACCCGGAACCATCCCTTCCCCACGCCACAGCCTCCCGCCTACGGCCCGGCGCCCGCATCAAATCCAGCCGCGAAGAAAACCCTCAAGCCGCTACGGGGCTGAGGATGAGGCGGTGCCCTGCGTCGGCGATGAGGCGAGTCAGGGGGAAGGCGGAGGGCGGTGAAGGCGGAAGGGGTGACAGGGGTGCGGGGATGATCTTCCGGGTGAGGCCATGGGGCGGCCGAGTCCGGGCGCGTGTGTGTGCGTGCCTGTGCGCGCACGTGGTGAGGCGCCGGGTGCCACTCGGGCGGCAGACGGTGGGCGGCGGGCGGCGGGCGGCGGGCTGGTGCCGCGCGCTAGCCCGCGCCTCCCGCACCACCTCGGCGTCCGCCGCCTGGCTCCACCGCGTGTGTCTCCACCCCGTGTGCCTCCACCGAGCGTGTCTCTACCGCGAGCGGGCCGCCCGCGCGATCGTCACCACGGCCTTCTCCAGGGCGTATTCGGGATCGTCCCCGCCGCCCTTCACCCCCGCGTCGGCCTCGGCCACCGCGCGCAGCGCCGTAGCAACGCCGTCCGCCGACCAACCGCGCATCTGCTGCCGGACCCGGTCGATCTTCCAGGGCGGCATCCCCAGGTCGCGGGCGAGGTCGCCGGGGCGGGCGCCGCGCGGGGCGGAGGCGAGCTTGCCGATGGCCCGGACGCCCTGCGCCAGCGCACTGGTGATCATCACGGGGGCGACACCGGTCGCGATGGCCCAGCGCAATGCCTCCAGCGCCTCGGCGGCCCGGCCCTCGACCGCCCGGTCGGCGACCGTAAAGCTCGACGCCTCGGCCCGGCCGGTGTAGTAGCGCGCGACGACGGCGTCATCGATCGTGCCCTCGACATCGGCAACCAACTGCGCGCACGCCGAGGCCAACTCGCGAAGATCACTCCCAATGGCGTCCACCAGCGCCTGGCAGGCCTCCGGTGTGGCGGAACGGCCGAGCGCCCGGAACTCGCCACGGACGAAGGAGAGCCGGTCGGCCGGCTTGGTCATCTTGGGGCAGGCCACTTCGCGCGCCCCGACCTTACGGGCCGCGTCGAGCAGCCCCTTGCCCTTGGCGCCGCCGGCGTGCAGCAACACCAGGGTGATCTCCTCGGCGGGCGAGCCGAGGTACGCCTTGACGTCCTTGATGGTGTCCGCGGACAGGTCCTGGGAAGCGCGTACCACCACGACCTTGCGCTCGGCGAAGAGCGAGGGGCTGGTGAGCTCGGCGAGGGTGCCGGGCTGGAGCTGATCGGGAGTGAGGTCCCGCACATCGGTGTCCGCGTCAGCCGCCCTGGCAGCGGCCACCACCTGCTGCACCGCTCGATCGAGCAGCAGCTCCTCCTGCCCCACCGCGATCGTGACGGGGGCGAGCGGATCGTCGTTAGCTGTCTTCCTGGCCATCGCGTCCCAGCATCCCACGCCCCACTGACAAACCCGCCCGCCCCAAGGCCAACCGCTCCGACCGCCCCGGCGGAGCCGCGGCATGAGCGGGCTCGGCTGGGGCCAGGGGCAGCACTCGTCCCGCGGAGCCGCGCCGCCGACCGCTACCCGACAATGGACCGGTGAACGACACCCACCACAGCCGACACGTACTCGTCCTCCCCGACCGCGACGCCGCCGAGGAAGTGGCCGCGGCCCTGACCGAACGCTTCGGCGTCACCGAGGAACCCCAGCTGGTACGGGACGCCCTGGCCGGCGAGGACGACGCCGAGGACGCGCAGTGGCTGGTCGTGGTCGAGGACCCCGACGCCGCCCAGGACCCCGCTCGCCTGAACGCCCTCGCCGCGGAGTACGAAGGCTGGCGCGAGACCGAGTAGCCCTCCTTCCCCCTCCCCTCCCCTCCCCACCCACCTCCCGCCCTCCCACCCACACTCAGTCGCTCAGTCGATCACGCACTCACGCACTCACGCACTCACGCACTCACGCACTCACGAGGATCGGCTCCCGGGCCAGCGTGATACCGAAGTGGGTGCGGTACGCCTGCAGGACCTCGTCCGCGTCCAATTCGCGCTCCTTCCGGGTGCCATCCGCACCGGTGATCACCAACGCGCGCCCGGAGAGCGTCACCCGGCCGGTCTCCGTGAGCTGCGAACAGACCAGCGACCGCCTGAAATGTGAAAGGGGCGACGTGCGCTGCCACCAGCACCCCGCCTCGAAGTCGGACAGCTCGCGCGGGCGTTGTTCCATGCGGTACTGCGGCTCCCCGTCCCGGTAGACGTCGAGGTCGCCCTGCGGCGTCTCCGCTATCCGGAAAACACCCCCGGGATCGTTCTGGTCCGCGGCACTGTCCAACCGCAACGGATAGTGGCTGTTCCGCCCGAAGCCGACGTCCGTGAGCCGAGGCCCCGTGGGCGTGTGCACCCGCAGCGCGAGATGGTCATACGGAATCCCCAACCCCTCGGGCCCGAACACCCGCGCCGACAGCAGCTCGACCTCATAACCCAGTGCTCTGAGCAGTGCCGCGAAGACGCCGTTGAGCTCGTAACAGAACCCACCCCGACGGGCTCCGACGACCTTGTCCAACAGCGGCTGCTCCGCCAGCACGATCTCCTCCCCCAGATGAATGGCGAGGTTCTCGAACGGCACGGCCCGCAGATGGCTCAGTTGCAGCGCACGCAACGCCTCCGCGTCAGGGACGGTCGGTCGGGTCGCGGATATCCGCCGGAGGTAGGCATCAGCGGTGACGTCGTCCATCAGATGTTCTTCCTCTCCATGTGTCCCACAGCTCTCCACCTTTCGCGTAGCTCTGCACATGCCCCTCGGATTCCCGGTGTGCCACAGACTTCTCCGTGCGCCGCAGTGCCTCCGCATGCCGAGCGGATCTTCATATTCGGTGGGGCTCAAAAGGGCTGCCGTACCGGCCCCCGCCCCGGCCTCTGCCCCGCCGCCCTCTGAGCCGCCTCCTGGGCGACGGCCCGCGGGACGATCGGCCTCCGGACCGGCGTCCGCCGACCACCGCGGAGAGCTTCCCGGAAGTGCCGACGACCGCGATGGCACCGTCGGTGTCCGTGCGCAGCACCAGCGTGCCGCCGGCCCGCAGTGCCGCAATGGTGCGAGGAGCGGGATGTCCGTACGGATTTCCGGCGCCACAAGAGATGAGGGCGAGCCGCGGCATCAGGCGATGCATCAGCTCCGGGTCCTGATAGGCGGAAGCCGTGGTGCGCCACCTTCAGGACGTCAATGGCGGCCAGCTCCGGATGGGCGCTCAGCAATTCCTGTTGAGCCGGCGGTTCGAGATCACCAAGTAGCAGGACAGTCAGCCCGCCCGTCCGAACGAGCAAGGTGACGCTGGCATCGTTGGGTCCGGAGAACTCGCCGCCACCGGCCGTCAGCACCGGCATCGACGGGTCCAATCGGGACTGCGGCCGTCGCATCGCAGCTCCCCACGGCGGCGCATCCGCCTGTGGCGTCAGCGGGGAAGTGACCGGCCAGAGAACTTCCCATGTCAGGGGGCCCAGGCGACGCCGCTCCCCCGGTACGGCACGGAGGACGGGAACCCCGGCACCCGCCGCCACTCGCCGTACGAACTTCGCCTGCCCATCCGGCTCTTGGAACGTCGTGGTCTCGATCGCGCCGACCGAACGGCCGCGCAACGCCCCGGGCAGGCCGTCCACGTGGTCGGCGTGAAAATGTTCTTCGCGCTCAGTGTGTCTCATGAGACATCTGGTGCAAAGCAAGCGATGTGTCTGGCCTGGCACTTAAGGTAAAGGTTGGCCACTGGAACGCCTGCGTGCCGGCTGACTGCGCCGAGGTGGCAGTGATTTGATCCACCGAGTTGGGCCGCTAGAAGGGCGGACCCACGTCTCGTCAAAGTCCGGGGGGCTGCCCTGCTCCATCTATGAAGGCGCCGCCATCGTGACCGCGATGGCGGCCCGCGGCTTCAAGCTACACGGCTTCGGCTTTCTCTCACCCTGTCGACACCTGTCAGGAGTCATTGGATGACGAGCGGCAGTAACGGTAAAGAGACGTTCACGCGTCCATGAAGTCTTGCGTGAAGTAGAAGTAGGTCAGCTGTACGCCGTCAGGAGAAACACCGTCTCCATACGCTATGCCAAGACCCGTGTGCCGATGACTGGGGTTGAGGATATTTGCCTTGTGAGACGGTTCCCCCACCCACCAGTTGAGTGCATCCTGAGGGCTAGGCGGGGTGACGTTTCCGGAAAACCATCCAACGTAGACATTCTCACCGCCGGGCGAACCAACAGCTCGTTCAATCCGATCCGGTGGCGTGCTGCCGTCCGACCCTACGTGACCGGGAAAACCGTTCCACACTTGCCGCCACAGGCCCGACTGTCCCGCTCTGTCGGGATTGTTGGCAAGATCCTGACTGTGAGCGCGGGCTGCAGCAACGAGCCGTACGTCAATCTCCACCTGCGGCAATCCGTTCTCGGTGCGGATCCCGTTCACGAGGAGCCAAAGTTTGAGTTCCTCATTATCCATGGAGTCTTGTGGTTCGTCCGTCCAGTGGTCTATCACATAATCAAAGCTGTACTTGACCAGATGTGCGCCACCCGCAGGACACACGCCCCCACCAGAGCCGTTGAAGAACAAGGCATAGCACCGGTCACAGAAACGCCAATTCGTCTGATGTACATGATCATCTACGCCATTGAATGGAACGAGTAGATTAGGGCCACTCGCTTCATGGCCGCCACCTGCAGGGCAAATACCTTTCTCTGCAAACCTATTAAGGAACAGGGAATAGCATTTGTCACAGAAAAACCAGTTCGTCTCGGCGGTGGGAGTTGGCGCACCGGCCGCAAATCCGAACAAGTAGCCGTATGCTTTATGTCCGCCACCGACAGGGCATGCGCCTTTCTCCGGAAAGTCATCCAGCATCATAACCTGGCACTTACCGCAAGGGCGCGCATCGCGGGCAGTCACCTGAACCTCCAAGACTTTGGCAACAGGACCGTTGGCCTCCATGTGCCACCTCGTCGCTGCAAGGACATCGTGGATTCATGGCTACGTTCCCAGGATGACGCACGAGGCGAGCCCGTGCGAGCGGGCGGAATTACCGAGTTCAGACGGCCGTACGACTCGTCAGTAGCCGGTTTGCGTGATGATCCTGTCTCGGCAAGGCGCCGTTACCCGCAGGCCGACGCTGGGCTGGCATTGCTCGCGCTCCAGGCGGCGATCTTCGCCTCGTCCCGCTCGGTGACCTTGCGGGAGGGGACCTGCACACTCCAGCCGTTGCGGTGCAGCAGCAGGTCCAGCCCGGCCAGGGTGTACTCGACGCCGAACCGGCGGCGCACGATCTCGGCGATCCGGGCCAGCGTCCAGCACTGGTCACTCCAGCCGGAGGCGGCCGGGCCGGCGTCCAACACCGTCTCCAAAAGGCCGAGTTGTCCCACGTCGAGCTTGCAGCGGGCGCCGCCTGGACCTTTGGAGGCCAGGGCCTGCCGACCGCCCGAAGCCAACGCCCGCCGCCAGCGGTTCGCCGACATCCGGGTCACCCTGAACCGCCGGGCCACCTCCCGGTCACTGGCCCCGGCTTCGATCAAGCCAGCGGCTGCGAGCCTAACTTGCTCACGCCGAGCTCGTTCCTCGGTCGTCAATCCACCGCCATCGGGATACCTCATTCTCCCGGCATAGCGCGGCCCACGACAGCCGTCACGACCCGACGTAACCCGCACCGTTAAAGATCTCTAGAAAGATTCTTTGGTTCCTGTATTTTTGAATCCAGATAGCTCCTTGTCCGCCCATGCCAGCCACTCAGGGTTCTGCTCCAGGTCAATCACGAAACCGGGACCTTCAATGGCGCCACGTCGAAAGTGATCAAATGGGTCCACTATGAGCCATCGGCGATCTATCAAGACCAAGCACCACATACAAAAAGTTCTCGTCGACCAAACTTCAAGCTTTCCCTTACGAGAGGATGGATCACCCCTCAGGGTTTGCATTTTCGCCGGAGTGTTTCTAATTTTACTTTTAATCCCCTCACTGTCGTACTCGGGAAAACGTTCACTCACCCGTCGAGCAGCATCGCTTCCAATTAGAGGGAGATACATACGCACGACACACCCGTGATCGAAAGCGGCTCTAAGGGAATTGGATACATGATTTACCCATGTATCCATATAAGAAGCGACTACGTCGACCTGCGAGGCTCCTGCCAGCAAATCTCTCCAAGGTATTTCGTACCACTTATACATCAGAGCGTAGGCACCCTGCCTAGCGACTGCCGCTCGCTCTACAGAGCTCACTATCCTGCCGCTCAAATCCTCGATTGCCTCATTAGAGAGGAATGCCTGCGTTGACCGGAGAATCGTCTTAGAAACGACGTAGACAATTAGAACGGCAACCAAGCTTGCAAGCATGCCTGGAATCAGCAGCTTCCAGCTATCTTTCTTCGCCCCGTAGAGGATGACCTGCAGAGAAATCAACCCCGCGATCACGGCAAGCGCGAGCAGAACCAGAAGCCCCTGAATGGCCTTTCGTGGAAGCGGATTTTCCATCGAGCGCCTCCCCAAACGAGGCCAGGAATGCGGTCGGACTCCTCTCCCTCCAGGAGTTACGGAACGCTCTTTTCCAAATGCTATTCGACGGGTTCCGCTTGCGCATCTCGCGGTCCCCGTGCGTGAGTTCATCGAGGTGAGAGGAGCGCACCCCTGCTTCCGCCTTCAGCGGCCTTGGCGAGGGCCGCGGGGGCGGATAGGCGTGACGGTGGTTGAGACGTCCCTGTCGAGCTGCTGCCGTAGGGCTTCGTTGTCGTGGAAGAGGGCGGCGATCGCGGTGTGGGCGGCCTTGAGTTTGTTCTCCAGGAGTGTGCATTCCTGGGTCTTCGCGGTCAGGCGCTTCTTGAGGTCCGCGATGGTCGCGTCGCGTTTGGCCTCACCGGGGGTGACCTTGCCGTGGACAGCGAGATGCGCGTCCCACTCGGTCAGGATCGCCTGCGCGCGGTTCATGGTCGCGCGGCTGACCTGGGCTTCTTTGTAGAGGTTCTCTTTCGTGAGACGTCCGTCGGTCCGTTGCGGGCGGCCGTCGAAGAGGCGGGTCATCGCTGCCCGCAGCGCGGCGGCGGTCTTGGGGCTGACTGGGTCTTCGGGGATGTCGGCGGGGTAGGTCACTGGGCCTGACCTGCCATCTTGTGCACGTTGCGGGTGATGTCCAGTTCGCGTTCAGCGAGGTCGCGGCGGCAGGGGGGCGTGGAGGGGTTGTTGATGAGCTGGAGCTGTTTGCGCTGGTGGGAGTCGTAGATCGGCAGGTGCTCGGGGCCGATCATGCTGTTGGCGCATCGGTCGGGCCGGCAGCGTTCGTCGAGGGGGCCGACATGGCCTTCGGGGACGATCGCGTTCTCGAGGCAGACGGCGCCGACGGGGTTGGTGTGGTCGGCGGTGCAGTTGTTGAGCATGCCGAAGCGGATGTGGATCCGTGTGGTGCGCAAGAGGGCGTCGGCAGTACGGGCGTCGCCGTTCCGGGCCTTGACGGTGGCGGTGATCTGGTCGAAGGCGTCCTTGACGCGTTCGGCCCCGGGCCCGAACCCGATCTCCTCGCCTGCGGTGTGGTGCTGGTAGAGGTTCTTGATCTTGCGGAACTTCACGTTATCGAGGGCATCGGTGAGGTACTTGACCCAGTCTGCGTCGGAGGCCGCGTAGCCGCGGGTGGTGGTGTTGGCCAGAGCTCTGGCGGCGACGTGCTTGAGCTGGATGCCGGTGGCGATCTCAGAGCCAGGGAACTGATCGGTGAGCATGGCCATGGTGCGGCGGAACATGTGGGGACGGATGTAAGTGGTGGGGATCTCGTCGAGGCCCGACCAAGCCCTGCCGGCGTTCGAGCACTTCACGAACGCAGCGAGCAAGAGGACGCTGTCGACGACGCCGTCGTCCTGCCGACTGGCGTGAGCGGGCGCGAAGACGCGTTCATCATGAAGAGAGACCGCTTCTGCGATAGCGAGAGCTTCGACGATGGGATCGGCAACCCACCAGTGTTTGCCGGGTCTGTTAGCGGTTCCCTTGATCTTCGTCGACGAGATGGCCGGAGTGCTGTAGTGCTCGACAACGGCTCCGCGCATGATTTCGTAGATCTCTGAATCGCGCATCATGGAGAGCCCGACCACTAGGACGAATGCCGCGTTGCGCAGAGCCGCCTTCAGGACGAATAAGGCTTCGGGGTCGATTCCGGGGTGCCAGGGGCCGGTGCTGCCGTCTTCGCGGACGACCTGTACCAATTCCCCGGTTAGGGTGTTCGTCGTCGTCCGCCCCTTAGCCACTGCGCCCAGGACCATCGCACGTCGCCTGCGGCAGAGTTCGGATCGCTCATTGAATGCCTTACTGTGCACGGGCTTGTAGCCGAGGACGAGCGCCAGCAGCTTCCAGTTCACCTGGATTCCAGGCCATTGGGACGACGGCGTATGGGTGGGAACCAGATTCTGGGCATCGGCGAGCCACTCGGCGAGTCGCTGATCGAAGCCCTGCCGTGACACTCGCGCAGCGTCACGAAGCCCGCGCAGCTGCTGGTCGGCGCGCAGGACGTCCGGAGCGAACGTGTGGATGTAGGCCCAGGCCGCGCGGATCAGCGGGAACCACGTGCTGGGCGGAACGGTAGGGGTGGAGACCCTTTTCCCTCCCCTGAGCTTGGCAACTTCGCGTGCGCTCTGGCCCGGCCAAGGGTCACCGACCGGCCAAGGCAGACTCAGCGCAGGTTCAACGAGTGCCAGGTTCTTCAAGGCGCTGACATGTCCCCGCACGGTATCGGCCGCGCTGCCGTCGGAGACCATATCGGTGATGCGCTGACGCAAGTCATCGACGGTCCAAGCATCCGCGTGCGGTGGACGGCCGGTCCTGCGAGCCCAGCTGACCAGCGTCCGCAGGCGCGAGGCCAGTTGGGGCAAGGTTCTCGGATTTGCGGAGGCGCCCAGCGAAACGCCTGCCTTCAGGACCGACAGGCACTGCTGGTTAAACGTGATCATAAGAAACTCACGTGCCAGTAGATTCCAATAAGGATCCTCCAGTTCGTTGCCGAATAGGACCTTCCATTCGCTCGGAGCCAGATTGGCAGGGCGTTTCAAAACGCCGTTGAAATCCCACATATGTGTGTCGCCGAAGCGGGAAACGCGGGCTCCTGGAAGCAGGGCACGGCCCTGAACGACGGGCTCGCCATCTCCGAAGATTGACGGCCATCGCTGCTGAGGCAGAAGAAGCTGGCTCATGCGTCGAACTCCGTGTTTGCGCTCAGGGGCAGATCAAGCACGGCGTCGCCAGCGGCGATGTGCTTGCGCGCCTGGGTGACTTCCTCGGGCGTGCGGTCGTCCAAGATTGCCTTCAGATTCACCCAGCTCTGCCCCCAAAGCCGGGCGAAGATCTGCGGGGTAAGCCGTGTACGCAAGTGCTTCAGGTGGTCATAGAAGAGCAGCAGTTGCGGCAGGTTGGAGGGGAGGATCCAGGCGTTTCGGCATTCCAGACAGCGCAGTGGCGCGACGGCGCAGAGTTCGCCGGGCAGGCTGAAGGGAGACTCGTAGGGGTTCTTGCAGTGGGAGACGCCCATATCGAGCTGGCCGGTCAGGATGGCCTCGGCTTCTTCGGCGGACAGACCGGACTTCATCAGCTGGCCCTGATCGACCTCGCCGGCGGCGCCGGGCGTGACCGCGGTCGGCCCGTCAACGCGGGTCAGGGCCTTGTCGAACCAGTGCTGCTGGGCCGTGGTGATCGTCCGCCCGGACAGGATCCGCAGCGTGGTGCCCTGGGCGTAATGGTTGGCGAAGGTCTCCTCGGTGTGATCGTCGGCGGCGGCGTCGACACGCCCCTCGGTGACGATGGCCTTCTCGACCTTGACCGATTTGCGCATGCGCCCGATATGGCGGTCGCCCTCAACCTCGATGCCCATCACATCCAGCCACTCGCCGAACGAGCCGCCGCGAGCGTCGGGTGCCCAAGCGCCGAAATAGGGATCGAATCCGTTCCGGACTGATCCGCTGACAAAAAGCGTGTCGGTCACATGCGGGGCTTTCGCGCGGACACGTGCCGTGACGGCCAAGAGCTGCCTGACCACCTCGCTGGCCTCACGGCGCGGCCAGTCCACGGTGAGTTGCCCCTCGCTCTCTGCGGCCCCCCTGTCCCGGAAGGCCCGGTGCCGCAGCAGCCCGGCGCGGTTCTTGAGCAGTGTGAGGCGGACACCTTTCGGAAGGAACTCCACATCGGACTCACCGAACCCGGTCACTTCCTCCGAGGCATAGCCGGTCGCATCCATCAGCAGGACGCGGAAGGCGTGCAGTTCTCGAGTGAACGGATAGAGCTGGCGGAAAAGCCATCGGCAGAGCTGGATCCGCGCGAACTGCGGGAGGAAGCCCGCTTTCCCGACTGCCAAGTCCCTTAATTCCGGAGACCATTGCCGCACCGGCGGCATGTTCACCCGAATGTCATCCGGTGTGATCTCGTCGCGGGACAGCCCCCAGAGCAGGTCCGGGATCCTGGTCCAGCTGCCGCTCATGGGATGGCGTCCTTGCTCAGCGAGATCCCAGCCCTCCCGCAGGCGCCTGCGGGTGTCGTGGGCACTCTGCCAGGCGGCGCGGACGATGGCTCTCTTCTCCTTGCGCTTGAACTCGTCGCGCTCCGTAGTCTCACCCCAGCCGATAAGCGCGGTTCCACGCGCCAGACGGGCCAAATCTGCATCGACCAAACGCTCGGCGTGATCGTCTCTGCGGACGATCAGGGTCCGCAGTGCACTTGAGATCATCCGCGGCCTCATCGACCCCTCGGCGTAGCCCTCTGACAGAGCCAGCTCCCACCCCACCAGCAAGTCGAAGAGACCACTGGCCGCGAGAGATACACCCGTCGCGCGGGCACCGAGGTGCTCATCCACGTGTCGGCAGAAGCGGTCAATGGCCGTGTCATAGACCTGGGCGTGCGCGGTGACGCCAGTGGCTGCCACATACTCGACCCATTCGTCAGCCAACTGAGCGGCAAGCTGCGAGCAGCGGTATCTCACAGGGTCGACGGCGAGGAGCCGGTCCTTCCCCATGACCACCCGTGGGCCGACGCCTCCCGGGGGCACCGGGTTAGCGAGAGCCGCCAGAAACCGTTCACGCTCCTGCCGGGTCCGACCCGATTTACGCCTCTGCATCAGCGGCCGCCCTTCGTGCCGGACAGGGCGTGCGAGGCGATCTCAGCGTAGGTCGACTCGTCGTCGCCCACCCAGCCGGCAAACGCGGCCTCGAACTCGTTGATCAGGTCGTCCGTGTACTGGAGGTACTCGTAGGTGGTTTCTGGGCTCGAGTGACCGAGCCTGCGGCTGACGATCAGCAGCGGGTTGTGTCGGATATGCCCGGTCAAGTACGAACGGTGCCGACAACGGCGGGCCTGCAGGTCCGGCTCCTCGCCATCCATGAGGTTCTCCAGATAGGTCAAAAGCCGCAAAGCGTATGTATGTCTCAGGTCGTGCCATCTCCAGCGCCGAGGTGGCAGGAGCGGCGTGGTTCGGTCAGCGAGATCCGTCATGCGCGTCCAGGCCCGGTGGCGGTAGCCCTTCCAGGCATCCGCCCCCGGCATGAGGCCGCCGCGACAGACGAACAAGGTCAGTGCCTCCAGGCCGAACTCGCCCTCGTAGACGGTGATCCGCCGCAGCTTGGCGTCCATGGCGGACATCTCGTACTCGCGCACGACACCGTCCAAGACGCCCCGCACCCGGCCTCCGGCGACGTCGACCTCGCCGACCACGAACAAGTCACGGGCCTTGCGCTCCAGGGTCCGGGCCGCCCGGCGGACGATGTCTGGTCTCTCCAGCAGGCAGAACAGATCGGCGGAAGCGACGGCGTCCTCGGGGACATAGACGGTGCGGGCTTTGCCGTACTTCGCGCAGGCCTGGACCGTGTACTCGGCGGCCCCACCTGGCATTCCCGGCCAGAGCCCGATCTCAGGAAGCAGCACCGTCGACCACTCCCGCCACCGTCCTCCCGACCCCAGGGCGATATCCGAGCCCGCCCGGTTGCGTAGCGGCGACCACCCACGGAAGGCCGGGTCCACCCGGGCGTCTGGCAGCTGTCCGCCCAGGCCCACGTCGCGGAAATAACGGTACTGCTCGAAGGTAAGGTGTCGGATGTCCATGCCGACCCGGACGCGTGGCGCCAGCGGGTTGCGTCCCCGCGCCGCCACCCGGACCGGCCGCTGCGACAGGATCTTGCGGTCGACCAGGAAGCCGTAGAGATCGTCCAGGACGAGCGAGTCCTTGCTCCACGCATGCCAGCCGATCGGCTTCTTCTGCCGCTGAGTCCGAAAGCTGCGGTAGGCAACGAGGTCGGACTCACTCGCCGACAGGACATCACTTTCCAGCTCCGCCAGGTAGTTGTCCGCTCTGCCGACCGCCCGCCCGTAGTCCTTCAGCGTGCCCTCATCCAACAACGACGTCGACAGATACCGGCCGTACTCACACAGCGCCGGCACCGGCATCTGCGTCTCCTCGTCGAGGAACACCGGCGTCCCGTCGAGCACACCGCGCCGCTCGAGCAGAGCAGCCACCGCCCCCGCGGAGATGACCTCACTGTCCAGGAACCTCTCCAGTCTCCTGGACTGCACGAAGGCAAGATCCACCCTCGCTCCTCCCCAAGCGCCCGAGACGAACTCCCGTGGCTCGCGTGTCTCGTACCACCGCAACGGAACGAGACTGAACCACACATCTCATGAGACAGATTGAAACAGCGGAAAGAAAAAATGCGTCAGGAGGAGGAGCGGGATCCGGTGGACGCCCAGTCCGGTCAGGCAGTGGTCGATGGCGCGGGGCTCGGGCCCGGTGTCCACCACCAGCGCCGTACCGTCACCGGCCGCCAGCACCAGTCCGTCCCCCTGGCCCACATCGCAGGCCACGACCCGCCAGTCCGGTGGCGGCCAGCCCGTCAGCACACGGGTCAGCGGCGCGGGCCGGCACACCGCCAGCACCAGGGCCAACGCGCACAGCACGCACAGCCACCGGCGCCGCAACGCCCGGCGGCCGACCGCCAGCAGCACCACGGTGGCGGCGGCGAGCAGCAGCCCGCCCACCCAGCCGCCGGGCCAGCCGACCTCCGCACCCGGCAACTCCGCCCCCGTACGGGCGACACCGGCGATCCACTCGACCGGCCAACCCGCGCACCACGCGAGTGCCTTGGCGACCGGTAGGGCGACGGGGGCGGCGGCGAGCGCCGCGAAGCCCAGGATCGTCGCGGGGGCCACAGCCAGTTCGGCGAGCAGGTTGCAGGGCACGCCGACCAGTCCCACCCGCGCGGCGAGCACCGCGACGACGGGTGCACAGACCGCCTGGGCGGCGGCCGCGGCGGCGATCACCTCGGCGAGCCGGGGCGGCACCCGGCGACGTTGCAGGGCAGCGCTCCAGCGCGGGGCGAGCAGCAGCAGCGCACCGGTCGCCAGGACGGACAGCAGGAAGCCGTACCTCCGGGCGAGCCAGGGGTCGTAGAGGACCAGCAGCAGCACGGCGGTGGCGAGCGCGGGGAGCAGTGAGCGGCGGCGCCCGGTGCCGATGGCGAGCAACGTGATCAGTCCGCAGGCGGCGGCCCGCAACACGCTCGGGTCCGGACGGCACACGACGACGAAGCCGAGCGCGAGCACTCCACCGGCCAGGGCGGTGCCTCGCAGCGAAAGCCCCAGATGCCGTGCCAGTCCCCGACGCTCGGCCCGGCCGGCTAGGTGTGGTGGGCCGATCAGCAGGGCGAGCACGATGGTCAGATTGCTGCCGGAGACGGCCAGCAGGTGCGTCAGGTCGGTGGTGCTGAAGGCGTCGTCGAGATCCGGCGGCACCCGCGAGGTGTCACCTACGACGAGGCCCGGCAGTAGCGCACGCGCGTCCGGGCTCAGCCCGTCGGTCGCCTCACGCAGTCCGGCGCGCAGGCTCCCGGCCAGCCGTTGGAGGGCGGACGGCGGCCCCACCTCGGACGGCGGCCCCTCAGCGGTGACCCGCAGCACCGCGGCCGTCCGGTCCGCCGCCGGCAGCGGCGGTGCGGCACGCGCCACGACCCGGATACGGGTCGACGGCAGCAGCCCCCGCCACTCCGGCGACAACCCTCCCTGCCCTCTGTCGGCCCGCCGCCCCGGCCGCGCTCCCCTCACATCACCGGCATCACCCACACCTTCCTCATCACCTGCATTTCCCTCATCGCCTGCATCACCTGCGTCTTTCGCGCCCTCCGCTTCGCGCTGCTGCACCACAGCCAGCACAGGGGTGTGGACGGCGGTGGCCGTGCCGTCCGGTGCTGTGACGCGGACGGCGTCGGCGGTGAACACCAGTGCCGGCGGCGTCCGTTGTGAGCCGCGCACCTTGGGCCGGGTCATCCGGGGATCGTCGGTCACCTCCAGGTCCACCGTGAGCTGTGCATACCGCTGGGCCCAGCCGGGCAGCGGCCCGCGCCGTACGTCCGCGGCGTGCAGCGCGGCGGACGCGGCCCCCGCCGCGGCGCAGAGCAACACCGCCGCCAGCGCCACAAGTGCTCCGGCGGACCGGCCGCGCGCCAGGCCCCGTTCCCGCGCGGACCGGCCGCCGTGCCCAGACGCAACCGTCCGGGCCCGCCACAGCGCGAGTGCCGCGACCACCCCGGCCACCGCACAGCCGATGGCCACCGCACCCCCCGGCGCCCCCAGGGCGATCGCTGCCGCCGCCCATGCCGCCAGAGCAGGCCCGACCAGCCGCAGGTCAGCGAGCCCCTCCGGACGGGCCTCCGCCGTGCCGGATGACGCGCCCTTCCGGCCCTCGTCCGCGGCGCCTCCCGTCGTCCCACCATCCGCCGAGGTCACAGCCCCACGCGCCGCAGCTCCATGTGCCACGACGCCACGGGTCACAGCCCCACGGGCCGAGCTCTCCCCCTCCCCCGCCGACGTCATGGCGCCACCAAGGGGCGCAGGTCGGCGAGCCGACGCTCACCGATTCCGGTCACCCTCCGAAGCTGATCCACCGAGGTGAACCCGCCATGCTGCGTACGGAATTCGATGATGTGACGTGCCAGGACCGGGCCCACCCCAGGGAGGGCATCGAGCTGCTGCTCCGTCGCCGTACTGAGGCTCAGCGGACCGCTCCCCAAGCCCGGCGCCCCACTGCCCGCTCCCGCACCTCCCGCACCACCGGCCCCAGTCTGCCCACCACTGCCCTGGCCAGCCGCGGCGCCGGCGCCCTCCTCACCGACCACGATTTGTTCACCGTCGGTCAGCAGCCGCGCCCGGTTCAAGCCACGGAGGTCCGCCCCACGCGACACCCCGCCCGCCGCCTCCAAGGCATCGGTCACCCTCGCCCCCGCGGGCAGCCGGTGAATCCCAGGTCGCCGGACCTTACCCGTAACGTCCACGACCACCATCCGGCCCGCGCCCCCCGGCGGTCCACCCGCTGCCGAGCCTTGGGGTGAGGCATGCGCCGACGACCACGGCGCGGCCGGCGAGCGGGCACCGGGGCCGGGCGCCACAACCGCCCGCTCGGCATCCGGCGCACGCACCGGCTCCGGACGCGCCGCCCAGAAGTGCTGGACGGCGAAGCCCACGCCCACCAGCAGCATCAAGGCCAATGCGGCCAACGCCTTCGGATCCGTGCCGCACCGTAACTGCAGCCATAACGGCAGCCGTTCACGCACCGCCGGCCACCAACGCCCCAGCCGACGCACACCCGACGGATCATGTGCACGAGGCGGCGGCCCACGGTGCGCGTACGACGGCGTGTCCCCCGCATCGAACGGACCACGACCACCGCCCGGACCATCCGAAGCCCCCGGGCCCTCCAACGCACTCGAAGCTCTCGAATCGTTCGAAGGAATCGAAGCGCTCGAAGGACTCGAAGAACTCGGAGGACTCGGAGGACTCAACGCGCTCGAAAGGCCCGACGCCCTCAGTTCAACTGGGCCGCCCACACCGCCAGCCCCGGGACCCGCCCCGCCCGCCCCGCCCCCGTCCGCACCGATCCCCTCAACACCACCCCCGAGCACTCCCACTCCAGCACCCGGATCGCCATCCCTCTCCGCACCGACGTCTCTCCCCACGCCGGTACCCCTCCCCGTACGAACGCCTCTCCCCGCGCCGGAACCACTCACCGCCCCCGCCCTCACCTCCGCCCCCATACCGCCCTTCGAATCGCTACCGAAGATCACCGCGGCCCGCGCCCGCATCCGCTCGCGTTTCCACTCCCGCACTCGCTCCCGCTCCCGCCTCCCCCATCGCGCGGACGGCACAACGGAGGTCGAGGAAACGGCGGACGGGAAGGGCGGTCCGGCCGATGACTCCGGCGCGGAAACGGACACAGATACTGACGCTGCATTCGGCGAGAAAGCCGTTCGAAAAGTGCTCATAGCCCTGACGGTAAGCACCTCGCGCAGATCCTGCCGATCTGCGTCAAATCCCGTGGATAAGTGGGGAGTTGTGGATAACTCCCTCACCCACACGGACACCCCGAGTGAACAGACGCCACAGACAAAACACCCACCGCACAGGCGTCACTCAGGCATCGCATCTATGCCCAAGACGCCTCGACGTCCAAGGCGCCCTCGACTTCCACGGCACCCTCGACGTCCGGGACACCCCCGACATCCAAGCTGCCCAAGGCGCCCTCACCGCGGCGAGACCACAGCCCCCAGCAACCCCGGCCCGGTGTGCGCGCCGATCACCGCACCGACCTCGCTCACGAGCAACTCGTTCAACCCCGGCACCCGCTCCCGGAGGCGCTGGGCCAACGCCTCCGCCCGCTCCGCCGCCGCGAGGTGGTGGACCGCGATGTCGACCTGGCCCTCCCCCGCCCGCTCCGCGGCGATCTCCTCCAGGCGTGCGATGGCCTTGGAGGCCGTACGGACCTTCTCCAGCAGTTCGATGCGTCCGTCGGCGAGTTGGAGGATCGGCTTCACGGCGAGCGCCGAGCCGAGAAGTGCCTGCGCCGCGCCGATCCGGCCGCCGCGCCGCAGGTAGTCGAGGGTGTCGACGTAGAAGTAGGCGGAGGTGCCCGACGCGCGCTTCTCCGCGGCGGCCACCGCGTCATCCATGTCCCCGCCGGCCTCCACCGCCTCCGCCGCGGCCAAGGCGCAGAACCCGAGGGCCATCGCGACCATCCCGGTGTCCACGACCCGTACCGGAACCGGGGCGTCCTTCGCCGCCAGCACCGCCGCGTCGTAGGTGCCGGAGAACTCCGACGAGAGGTGAAGAGAAACGATGCCGCTCGCCCCGGCCGCCGCGATGGCGCGGTAGGTGTCCGCGAACGTGGCGGGGCTCGGCCGCGAAGTCGTCACGGCCCGACGCTTCTGGAGCGCCTGAGCGACGGATCTCGCAGAGATCTCGGTGCCCTCTTCGAGGGCCTGGTCCCCCAGGACGACGGTCAGCGGTACGGCCGTGATGCGGTGACGTTCGACAGCGGTCCGCGGCAGGTAGGCCGTGGAATCGGTGACGATCGCGACATGGCGGGACATGACTGGGAGGTTATCCGGGGACGCAGGCGCCCGACAGTGCGGGCCCCTCCCCAAGATCTTCCAGGTTTCGCCAAGGCTATGCCAAGTCCGCCCAGGTCACGGCCTATCGGCGAACGAAAGGACGCGCGGGGATGCAGGGGCGCAGGGGGCGCGCACGCACGGCGGTCGGCTGCCGGCGACCACCGGGCCGCGGGCACGGGGGCCTGCCCTCAAGGCTTCCCTCCCGGGACGCGGTCGCTCTTGGGGCCTTCCCCCCCCCGCGCCCGCCCACCGCCACCGCCCCCACCCCACACCGCAGAGCAGCACCCCCGCCTACCCCGCTATACCGCCCCGCCTTCCGCTCGGCGGGACGTCTCCCGTTCCGGTGTCTTCTCCCACGGGTACGTCGGCTGGGTACGCGCATCCCGCGCAGTGATCGCCGGGGCCTCTTCCTCCGCCGGCCCCCAGGAATACCCCTTGCCCCCATGCCCCGAGCCGGCATCGGCCCCGGTACCGGCACCGCCCACCACCCCGGCATCAGCACCCGACCGGGAACCGGAACCAGCCCCACCCCCGGACGACCCCCCGGACGACGACCCCCCATCCATACCCTGCCGCCGCTCCCATCCGGCCGTGTCATCCGACCAGTGCCGCAGGGCCCCCGCCTCCACGTCGATCTGGTCGCTCAGGGCCGCCAGGTCGTCGTCGGCGAACTTGCGGGCCCGGTCTCGGGCGGCCCAGCGCAGCGACTCCGCGGAGTGCGTGATCCGCTCCAGGCGCTCCCGGAGCTCAGGGAGGTGGGCCGCGACGGTGGCCTTGTTCGGCTCGCGCTCCAGGCGGCGGAGGTCCTCGTCGAGTTCCCGGCCGTGCGCGCTGAGCCGCTCGAAGAGGCGGCCCGCCTCGGCGAGCGAAGCGTCGTCGGGGGCGGCGGAGCGCAGGATCTCCTGCGTGGCCCGCATGGACGTGCGCAGCGAGAGCCGCAGTTGCGCCAGTTCGCCGGCGGCTCCGGGCTGGGTGAACTGCCGGGCCCGCAGGGTGGTGTCCTCGACCGTCCGCCGGGCCTGGGCGACCTTGCGGTCCACGCCGCGCTTGGCGGCCTGGGCGGCCTTCACCGTGAGGAACACCCCGGCGGCCACGAACAGCACGAAGAGCAACCCGAAGATGGCAACGGCAGCTTCCATGGGCACTCCCCAGAGGCGTCGGCGGCGCCGGTTCTGTGCCGGCGCCCGTACCTCCACGGTAAACGCGTCGGGCAGGTCACGGGTTCCAAACGAACCCCCAACCTGCCCGTAGGGGAAACCACCTATACGCATGCGGAACACCAGCCCCGCGCACCGCCCCGGCCCGCAGAAGGCCAGGTCAGGCGCGATCCCGGTGGGTTCCGGCGGTCGGCTCGGCCGCCGGGGGGCCGGGTGCGGGGTCACCGCCGCCCCGGCCCACACGCCGCTGTCCGGCTCACGCCGGAACGATGTTCACCAGCTTCGGCGCCCGGACGATCACCTTCCGGATGCCCGCGCCACCCAGCGCCGCGACCACCGCCGGCTCGGCCAGCGCGGCCGCCTCCAGGTCCGCGTCGGAGATCGCCGGCGCGACCTCCAGCCGGGCCTTGACCTTGCCCTTGATCTGGACGACGCAGGTCACCGTCTCGTCCACGACGTACGCCGGGTCGGCCACCGGGAAGTCCACGTGGACGACCGAGTCGGTGTGGCCCAGCTTGCGCCACAGCTCCTCGGCGATGTGCGGGGCCAGCGGGGCGATCAGCCGCACCAGCTGCTCCGCCACGGTGCGCGGAATCGGGCCGCCCGCCTTGGTCAGGTGGTTGTTCAGCTCGGTGATCTTGGCGATTGCGGTGTTGAGGCGCAGGTTCGCCATGTCCTGGGTGACGCCGTCGATCGCCTTGTGCAGGGCCCGCAGGGTGGCCTCGTCCGGCTCGGCGTCGACGACGGTGACCGCGCCGGTCGCCTCGTCCACCACATTGCGCCACAGCCGCTGCAGCAGGCGGTACTGGCCGACGACGGCCCGGGTGTCCCAAGGCCGGGAGACGTCCAGCGGCCCCATCGCCATCTCGTACAGGCGCAGGGTGTCCGCGCCGTACTCGACACAGATCTCGTCCGGCGTGACGGCGTTCTTCAGGGACTTGCCCATCTTGCCCAGCAGCCTGGAGACCTTGCCGCCCTCGTAGTAGAAGACGCCGCCGTCGTGCTCCTCGACCTCCGCCGCCGGGACGGCGATGCCGCGGGTGTCCCGGTAGACGTACGCCTGGATCATGCCCTGGTTGTACAGCTTGTGGAACGGCTCGACGGACGAGACGTGCCCCAGGTCGTGCAGCACCTTCGACCAGAAGCGGGCGTACAGCAGGTGCAGCACGGCGTGCTCGGCGCCGCCCACGTACAGGTCGACACCGCCGTGCGGCTGACCGTCGCGCGGGCCCATCCAGTACTGCTCGACGGCCGGGTCGACCAGCGCGTCGTCGTTGTTCGGGTCCAGGTACCGCATCTCGTACCAGCACGAACCGGCCCAGTTGGGCATGGTGTTGGTCTCGCGGCGGTAGCGCCGCACCCCGCGGCCGTCGCCCAGGTCCAGCTCGACGTTGACCCAGTCCTCGTTACGGGACAGCGGGGTCTCGGGCTGGGTGTCGGCGTCGTCCGCGTCGAAGGTGCGCGGCGAGTAGTCCTCGACCTCGGGCAGTTCCAGCGGCAGCATCGACTCGGGCAGCGGGTGCGCCACGCCGTCCTCGTCGTAGACGATCGGGAACGGCTCGCCCCAGTAGCGCTGGCGGCTGAACAGCCAGTCGCGCAGCCGGTAGTTGACGGTGCCCTCGCCGATGCCGTTGGCGGCCAGCCACTCGGTGATCCTCGCCTTGGCCTCGGGCACGCCCAGGCCGTCCAGCGAGACGGACTCGCCGGCCGAGTTCACCAGCTTCGCGTCGTACGAGGCGAACGCGTCGTCCCAGGTGGCGGCGTCGGTCCCGCGGCCGTCGGTGGGCTCGACCACGCAGCGCAGGGGCAGCTCGAAGGCGCGGGCGAAGGCGAAGTCACGGCTGTCGTGGGCCGGGACGGCCATGATCGCGCCGGTGCCGTAGCCCATCAGGACGTAGTCGGCGATGAAGACCGGGACCTGCTCGCCGCTGACCGGGTTGGTGGCGTAGACGCCGGTGAAGACACCGGTCTTGTCCTTGGCCTCGGCCTGCCGCTCGACGTCCGACTTGGCGGCGGCCTGCTTGCGGTACGCGGCGACGGCCTCGGCGGGGGTGGCGTGCCCGCCGGTCCACACCTCGTGGGTGCCCGCCGGCCAGGCGCCGGGAACGATGGAGCCGGTGCCGTCGTCGGCGCCGGCGATCAGCGGGTGCTCGGGGGCCAGGACCATGTAGGTCGCGCCGAACAGGGTGTCCTGGCGGGTGGTGAAGACCGTGATCCTGTCGGAGTCGCCGACCGGGAAGTCGACCCGGGCGCCCTCGGAGCGGCCGATCCAGTTGCGCTGCTGCAGCTTGATGGCGTCCGGCCAGTCCAGCGCGTCCAGGTCGCGCAGCAGCCGGTCCGCGTAGGCGGTGATCCGCATGTTCCACTGGCGCAGCTTGGCCTTGAAGACCGGGTAGTTCCCGCGCTCGGAGCGGCCCTCGGCGGTGACCTCCTCATTGGCCAGCACCGTGCCCAGTCCGGGGCACCAGTTGACCGGGGCGTCCGAGGCGTACGCCAGGCGGTACTGGCCCAGGACGTCGGCCCGCTCGATACCGGACAGCTCGGCCCAGGGCCGCCCGTCGGGGGTGGGCCGGGTGCCGGCCTCGAACTGGGCGACCAGGGTGTCGATCGGCCGCGCCTTGTCCGCCTCCGGGTCGTACCAGGAGTTGAAGATCTGCAGGAAGATCCACTGGGTCCACTTGTAGTACGCCGGATCGATGGTCTCGATCGAGCGGCGCTGGTCGTGACCCAGGCCCAGGCGGCGCAGCTGGCGCCGCATGTTGACGATGTTGGCCTCGGTGGAGACCCGCGGGTGGGTGCCGGTCTGCACGGCGTACTGCTCCGCGGGCAGGCCGAAGGCGTCGAAGCCCAGGGTGTGCAGGACGTTGTGGCCCGTCATGCGGTGGTAGCGGGCGTAGACGTCGGTGGCGATGAAGCCCAGGGGGTGGCCGACGTGCAGTCCCGCACCCGAGGGGTAGGGGAACATGTCCATGACGAACTTCTTGGGACGGGCCGCCAGCTCGGCGTCGCCGGCCAGGTCGCCCCGCGGGTTCGGGGCCTCGTAGGTCCCCTCCGCCTCCCAGAAGTCCTGCCAGCGTGCCTCGATGTCCGCGGCCAGCGCGGCCGTATAGCGGTGCGGCGCTGCCACCTCAGAGGGGGCACCTCCCGCGCTTCCAGCAGCGGGGGAGTTAGTCGTCTCGCTCATCGTCCTCAAAGCTCCATCGATCGTCTCTGCCTGCGGCTGCTGCGGACACGGCTCCTGCGGAAACAAAAATGCCCCTCTCGCAGGAGGGGAAGCCGCGCCGATGCCGACCCGGGCGGCCACAGTGAAGGGCCCGGTCGGGACTGATCAGCGCGGCCCGCTAAGCAGAAGGCGTACGGCACACATGGCGCCAGGGTACCGCAGGGCACCCAGGGCCCGCGCCCGGGATTCCCCCCGGCGCGGGCCCTGACCCGTTGCACCCGTTGTCCTACCGCCGCGCCCGTGAGGTCACGGGTCTGCGGGGAGGGAGGTGCGGTACCCCTGCGTCAGGGGCGGTAGGAGCTCACGTAGCCGGCCCCCGGGGTGCCGACGCCGGTGACGTCGTCGTAGCCGACGGTGGCGTGCAGCGAGCTGTCCTTGCCGAGGCTGCGCAGCGAGGTGATGGTGCCCTTGCTGGCGTCGATGCCGTTGGCGAAGTCGACCCGGACGACCGCCAGGTCACGGCCGGCACCCAGCGGGTGGTCGGTCACGTCGTGCAGCGCGGAGGTGCCGTAGCGCTGGTAGATGGACGGGTTGGCGAAGCCGATGGCGATGCCGTGCCGGGCCTGCTGGGCCAGTGCCTGGACGCCCGCGATGACCGGCGCGGCCAGGGAGGTGCCGCCGATGCGGTACTCCTCGTAGCCGAGCTTGCCGCCGGGCAGGGTCTGGGTCTGGCCGACCAGGAAGCCGGTGTTGGGGTCGGCGACGGCCGCGATGTCCGGAACGGTGCGCATGGCGCCGCCACCATTGGCCTTGGCCAGCGTGTCCGGGACGACGCCGCGCTGGTAGAAGGGCTGCGCGACGGTCTTGCTGGTGCCGCCGCCCGCGCCGCCGTTGAAGGCGCCGGGGAAGTCGGTCCAGTCGTTGCCGTCCTTGGAGAGCACCGCCTTCTGGGTGCCCCAGCCGGTCTCCCACTGGTAGCTGTTGCCCTTGCCGACGGCCAGGGAGGTGCCACCGACCGCGGTCACCCACGCGGAGTTCGCGGGGGTGTCGACCTGCTTGGTGCCGGTGTTGGCGACCTCGTCACCGTTGTCGCCGGAGGAGAAGTAGAAGCCGATGCCCTCTACGGCGCCCCGCTGGAAGATCTGGTCGTAGGCGGCGGCCGTGTCGGGGGTCTCGTTGGCCTCGATGTCGCCCCAGGAGTTGGAGACGATGTCGGCGAGGCGTCCGTCGACGACCTTGCCGAGCGAGTCCAGCAGGTCGTCGTCCTGGCAGGAGGCGGCGCCGACGTAGACGATGTCCGCGGCGGGGGCGACCGCGTGCACGGCCTCGACGTCGAGGGTCTCCTCGCCGTACCAGCCGGCCGCGCCGCACTCCTTGATGTGCGTGTAGTCCTTCGGCAGGACCTGCGACAGCTGACCCTTGCGGTAACGGGGGTCGCCGTTGCGGCCGGCGTAGGTGTCCGCGTCCTTGGCGATGGTCGGCGAGGCGTAGGCGTCGGTGATCGCGACGGTGACGCCCTTGCCGGTCCAGTTCTTCGCCCCGTAGGCGGCGCGCAGCTGCTTGCCGGTGTAGCCCTTGATCGCGTACGGCGCCTTGCTCCCGTAGGCCGAGGGCAGGCTCTCGTTGGTCCGCGAGCCGTAGTACGTGGAGAACGGCCCGGAGTTGCGGAAGACGGGGGACGGCGGCGGCAGTTCGGCGGAGTGGTGCCGGGCCATCCGGGGCGCGTTGTCCAGGCCCGTGACCGTCAGGACCGCGTCGGAGACGGACACCGGCGCGGAGGCGGTGGCCGACGGCGCGTGGTAGGTGTGGCCGTTCTTCCGGTAGTTGTGCAGGTCGGTGGCGAAGGCCCGCTGGGCGGCGGCCGCATCGCCGGTGACCGTCACATAGCGGTCGGTGGTGCCGGTGACCGTCAGGCCGGCCTTCTTCAGCCAGGCGGTCACCCTGGCTATCTGGTCCTGCGTCGCGCCGTAGCGGGCCTGCACCTGGGCGGGGCTCAGGTACTTCCCGTACGTGGCGGAGTGCGGGTCGGAGACGGCCTTGGCGTAGTCCGCGAGGCCCTTGGCGTCGCGGCCGGCCAGGTAGACCCGGGCGTTGACCGCGGTGGCGCCGGCGGTGGCCCCCTGGTCGGCCTGGTCGGTGGCCCACCGCGGCTTGGTGCCCTGCAGCGCGTGGCGGCCCCCGTCGTGGCCCGCGGCGTCGGCGGCCGGTGCACCGAGCGCGAGCGCTCCGGCGACCAGCGGCAGCGCCGCTGCCCAGGCCAGACCGACGCGGACGCGCGGTGATCTGGTGCGGCTTGCTCTCATGTAACCCCCTGCTGTGGCGATGCGGTGCGCTGCGGGGTGACGCCGCGCCGGTGCGCCGGTGCGCGCCACGCTCATCAGCGGTGAATGCGTCGGATGTGACGCTCACGCGATTCGCCACTCTTTCGGTGAACCGTTCATGTCAGGGTTATGCGATCACCAAGAAGAGACCAAGGAACGGCAACTAGCGCGCAGAATCGATCACGAACAGGGCGCTCAACTCGCCACATCAATCACGTTGTTGACCGAATATCAGAGCAACCCTTGAAGACCCCCGCATCGCGGGCCCGGCCGCCCCTACACGCACGACAGAGCGGGTCGTCCGTGACGGACGACCCGCTCTGCCTTCTGTGGAGCTAAGGAGAATTGAACTCCTGACCTCCTGCATGCCATGCAGGCGCTCTACCAACTGAGCTATAGCCCCAGGTCTTGTCTCCGCTTCGGTTTCCTTCCGGCTCCCCGCTGCGGCATCGCCTACATTACACGGCCCCCCCGGCCTTCTGCCAAATCGTTCTCCCGCAGCCCCTCCGACGGGACGCGAGGTACTGTCGGCGAGCCGTGCCCGATTCGTCCTGGGGAGCCGTACGCCGTGACTGCGCTGGATCCGGACCAGCCCACCGAGCACCTCGGCCCGCACCCGGGCGCGGGCGTGATCCGCCGCCACCCGGTGCTCGCCGCGGCGCTGGCCTGCCTGGTCTCCTTCGCTGCCTTCTGGGTCGCGCAGCGGCTGGCGCACGTCTCGATGGTGGACCTCATGGTCTACCGCGCCGAGGGCCAGACCGCCCGGGACGGCAAGGACCTCTACGACATGGTGGCCACCTCCGCACGGCTGCCCAACACCTATCCGCCCTTCGCCGCGCTGCTGTTCGTCCCGCTCACCTTCTTCGGCGTCCCGGTGATGCGCACCCTGGCCACGGCCGGGAACCTCGTGCTGCTCGTCGCCCTAGTCCACCTCTCCCTCCGCCTGGTCGGCCGGCCCCGACGCCTGCCCCCGCTCGCCGCGACACTGGCGCTCTCCGCGCTGCTGGTGTGGTGCGAACCGGTCTGGACGACGCTGCGCTACGGGCAGATCAACCTCGCGCTCGCCGTACTGGTGCTGTGGGACCTGACCCGCCGGGACACCAATCGCTGGGCCGGCATCGGCATCGGCATCGCGGCCGGCATCAAGCTGACCCCGGCACTGTTCGCCGTCTTCCTCGCCCTGGCCGGCACGGTCCTCGCCGTCCGGCGGCTGCGCTCGGGCGCGGGGTGGCGCGCGGCCTGGAACCCCTGGCTGCGGCAGGCCGTCGTCGCCACCGGAACGTTCTGCGCCACCGCCCTCCTCTCCGCGGTCGTGCTGCCGCGCGACTCGCACCGCTTCTGGACCGAGATCGTGTTCGCCGCCGACCGGGTCGGCGAGGTGGAGATCACCGCGAACCAGTCGCTGCGCGGCGCCCTGGCCCGGCTGCTGCACACCCACGACCCCGGCGCCGCCTGGCTCGTCCTGGCCGCGCTGGCGGCCGCCGCCGGGCTGGCGCTGGCCGCCGCGGCGCTGCTGCGCGGCGAGCGCGCCTGGGCCGTGCTGACCTGCGCGGCCACCGCCCTGCTGATCAGCCCGATCTCCTGGTCGCACCACTGGGTGTGGGGCGTACCGATGCTGATCCTGCTGGGCTCCGAGGCGCTGCGGCACTCGGGCACCCCGGCCCGCCGCTGGTGGGCGATGACCGGCGCGATGGGGCTGCTGTTCTGCTCGTTCGCCCTGTGGTGGGTGCCACACCGCTGGCACCAGCACGAGGAACTCCACCAGAACGCCGGGCAGATGCTGCTCTCCGCGGTCTACCCGCTGGCCGGGGTCACCCTGCTGGTGCTGACCGCGGTGCGGCTCAGGCGCCCGACGGACAGCGCCGCGATATCCGGGTCTGCGATGTCGCCCGGGGGCGAGGCCACGTCCGGATCCGGGCCGGATTCCGTATCCGGGCCCGCTTCCCCGTCCGGTCCTGCCGGGCCCCCCGGCCCATGACCGTCCCCGTCACCGCTCGTGTGCTGCCGATCGTCGTCATGTCCGCCCCCGTCGTGCCGCCTGCTCCGTCACGCTGCCGCGGTCCCGCGGCCGGCCGTTCCGGCGGCGGGTTCCGAGGCGTGAACGCCTCGCCGTTCCACGGGAATTCCGGACCATCGAAAACGATCGAAACTGTTCGCACTCGCACAACACGGGCCGGGAAATGACTGCTTGCTGACGTTCCGGGTCATCCCGGTCCCGCCTGCCCGGCGCACGACCCTACTCAGGCCGTGGCGAAGGAGTAGAACCGTTTCAGCGTGCAGTGCTCCTCGAGCAGCCGGCCGTAGATCGGCTCCCCTTCGAGCTCACGGTAGGTCTCGATGGGGTCGCCTTTTATGACCAGGGCGCGCGCACATTCCTCGCACCAGTACTGGTAATCGGCGTTGACCGGCTCCATGTCGCGGACGATCGGCGTACCGCTGCCGCACCAGTCGCACTTCCTGCTGTGGGCGCCCATCCATCAGCTCCAACTGCGGCCGCAGGCCGTACAGACGAAAGGAACACCGCCGTTGTCGCCCAGCGCCTGCGCGACGCGGGAGGAGCCGCACGCGGGGCACTGGAGCGTCACGCCCGCAGCGTCGCGGACGGCGGTCGGGCCGGGCGGGTCGTCGACCTGCCCAAGGATGCTGGCGGGCATCGCGATCTCTCCTCCCCTGGCGGCGCCGTCCGATTCTGCCACGGACCGCCCACCGGGTCAGGTCCGCCTACGGAGCGCCCCGACCAGCCCGCCGAGCGCCGCCGTGCCGCTCAGCGCGAGAACACTCCCCCACAACGCCCGTGACGCCCCACCCGCCCCCTCAGCCGCCAGCCGGTTCCGGAAGAGCGTCCCGAAAAGCGAGGTTCCGAGCAGGAGTCCCACCTGGTTCACGGTCACCACCAGCCCGCTCGCGTCCGCCGCGTCCTCCGTACGGACGGACGCCAACGCGGCGGCCAGATTGGCACTGTGGGCGAAGCCGAACCCGGCACCCAGCCCGGTGTACGCCACGAACACCCATCCCCCGCCGTCCCCGCCGCCCTTGAGCGCCAACCCGATCCCGAGCAGCGCCACACAGATCAGCGCGAACCCGCTCGGGACCAGCAGATGGTGCACCCGCTGCGGCAACCGCCGCCACCACAACCCCACCGCCCCGTAGGCCAACGACGTCGGCACGAAGGTCAGCCCGGTGCGCAGCGCGCTGTAGTGGAGCGCGTTCTGGAAGTGCAGCGTCAGCGCGAACATACAGCCCGCGTTGACAGCCATCACCTCGGCGATCCGGACCACCTTCACGGGCATCCCCGGCGCACCCGCCACCCGGGGCGCGATCAGCGGCGCCCCGCCCCTCCGCGCCCGGGCCGCCTCGTGCGCCGCGAACGCCGCCAGCAGGAGCCCGCCGCCGCCCAGCGACCACCAGGACCACTGCGGCCACCCGGTCTCCTGGCCGAGCACCAGCGGGACCGTCACCAGGCCCAACGCCCCCGCCAGCAGCACCAGTCCGGGCAGGTCCAGCCCGCGCGCCGCACCGGACGGCCGGTCCCGGGGGATCAGCCGCGGCCCGGCCGCCAGCAGCAGCGCGCCGATCGGCACGTTCACCAGGAACACCGGCCGCCAGCCCGCGCCGAAGAGGTCCGCGCTGACCAGCACCCCACCGGCGATCTGCCCGCTGACCGCCCCGATCGCCAGCACCCCGGTGTACGCCCCGATGGCCCGGGTCCGCGCGGCACCCGTGAACGTCCGCTGGATCAGCCCCAGCACCTGCGGGAGCATCACCGCGGCACCGGCCCCCTGGACGACCCGGAACGCGATCAGCTGACCGGCGTCCGCGGCCAGTCCGCAGGCCAGCGAGGCGCCGGTGAAGACCGCGAGCCCGGCCAGGAACGTCCGCCGCGGGCCGAGCAGTTCACCGAGCCGGGCCCTGGTGACGAGCAGCACCGCGTACGCGATGGTGTAGCCGGCGATGACGAGTTGCAGCGCGGCCCCCGAGGCGTGCAGATCGGCGCCGATCGAGGGGGTGGCGACATTGACGATGAAGGCGTCCAACTCCGCCTACGAGGGCGTCTTCCCCACCATCGCGCTCGCCCGCGGCCCGGCCCGCAACGTCCTGTGGCAGCTGTTCACGACGCCCCCGTGCTGCTGCACGTTCCGCAACCGCGACGAGGAGTTCCCGGCGCTGGTGGCCCAACTCCGCGGCGCCTACGGGCGGCACGTCGGCGAGCCCTCCTGGGAGTCCCTGATCGCCCGGCTGTCGCGGGCCAGTGCGGAGTTCGCCCGCCTGTGGGCGGCCGGGGACGTCGCCCCGCACGGCAACCGCACGAAGGTGATCCAGCACGCCTCGGTCGGCGAGATACGGCTGGTCTCCACGTCACTGGCGGTGGGCGGGGTCCCGGAGACCCGGATCGTGGTCTACACCCCGGCCGACGAGGAGAGCCGGCGGCTGACGGAGGTGCTGCGCACGCTCCATGACCCGCTCACCGGCTGCCCCGAGCATCTGCGGCCCGCCTCCGAGGCCTGCATGGACCTGGAGCGGAGGTGGGAGCACAGCGGCACCACAGCCGCACAGCAGCCCACTGCGGCGGAGTGACGTAGCGCATGGGTCCGCAGGAAGCGACGCGCCGTCTCCCGGCTCGGCGTCACACCCACGCGCCCGCGACAGCCCCGCAGTGAAGCAACACCCGGCCGCAACGCAAAGATCCCGCCTCCTGAGGGAGGCGGGATCTTCCGGGCTGTGGAGCTAAGGAGAATTGAACTCCTGACCTCCTGCATGCCATGCAGGCGCTCTACCAACTGAGCTATAGCCCCGGGTCTTGTTCCGTTCCTCCGGGGTTTTCCCCGGCGGCGCCGCGAACAAGAAGAACTCTAGCCTGCGACCTGCCCGGATGTGAAATCCGGCCCGGCCGCCCCCGCTCCGGGGGCTCAGTCGTCGTCGCCGAGCACCGGCTCCGGCAGGGTGCCGGCGTTGTGCTCCAGCAGCCGCCAGCCGCGTGCGCCCTCGCCCAGCACGGACCAGCAGCAGTTCGACAGACCGCCCAGCCCCTCCCAGTGGTGGGACTCCAGGCCGAGCAGCCGCCCGATGGTGGTGCGGATGGTGCCGCCGTGGCTGACGACAACCAGCGTGCCGTCGTCGGGGAGCTTGTCGGCGTGGTGGAGGACGACCGGTGCGGCCCGATCGGCGACCTCGGTCTCCAGTTCGCCCCCGCCGCGGCGCACCGGCTCACCGCGCTTCCAGGCGGCGTACTCCGCGCCGTACTGCGCGAGGATCTCGTCGTGCGTCAGGCCCTGCCAGGCGCCCGCGTAGGTCTCCCGCAGCGCGGCGTCGTGGGACACGTCCAGCCGCGTCAGATCGGCCAGCTCACCCGCCGTCGCCGCGGCCCGGCGCAGGTCGGAGGCGATGATCGCGTCCGGGCGCAGGGCGGCCAGCAGCCGGGCGGCGCGGCGGGCCTGGGCGACGCCGGTGTCGGTCAGCTCGATGTCGGTCGAGCCCTGGAAGCGGCGTTCCAGATTCCAGGCCGTCTGGCCGTGGCGCCACAGGACGACGCGGCGGCCCCGGCCGCCCTTGGTGCCGTTCAGCGCAGGTCTCCGTCCTCGTCGCCCGTGGTGGCCCGGGCGTGCTCCGCGGCCTTGCCCCGGGTGGCCTTGGCCTCCTCGGGGAGGTCGATCTCCGGGCAGTCCTTCCACAGGCGCTCCAGGGCGTAGAACACCCGCTCCTCGCTGTGCTGGACGTGGACGACGATGTCGACGTAGTCGAGGAGCACCCAGCGCGCCTCGCGGTCGCCCTCGCGGCGGACCGGCTTGGCGCCGAGGTCCTTGTTGAGTCGTTCCTCGATCTCGTCGACGATCGCCTTCACCTGGCGGTCGCTGGGCGCGGAGGCCAGCAGGAAGGCGTCGGTGATCGAGAGGACGTCACTGACGTCGTAGGCGATGATGTCGTGCGCGAGCTTGTCGGCCGCCGCCAGGGCGGCGGCGTTGATGAGCTCAAGGGAACGGTCCGTGGCGGTCACAAGCGGCTTTCCGGGTCGAGGGGGCCGCTCCGGCCGGGACGCAGGACGCGCGGCACAGCCGTGGCGCGCCGGCGGTCCTGGGCGGCCGGATCGGCGGTCAGGTACCCCCTTAGGGTCTCACGGACCACCGAAACTCCCGGCGGGGTTTTCCGCCCCACCGGGAGGTACCGGCATCCTGCCTGGTCAGCCCCGCGATCCGCCGTGCGGTCAGCCCTTGTAGTCCTGGCCCAGGACCACCGCGATGTCCGCGTTGGCGGCGACCTTCCCCTGCTGGACGGCGTTCGCGGGCAAGCCCAGCGTCTTGGCGACCTCGGCGGCCTTGGCCCGCTGCGGGGCGTCCGCGTAGGTCACCTGCGAGGTGGCCGCGGTGCCGCCGCTGCCGCCATCGACGAAGGTGTAGCCGCCGTTGAGCAGCGCGACCTGGGCCTTGCCGGTGGCGGCCTTGTCGCCGGTGGCGTTGCGGACCGCGACCCGCGGGGTCACGCCCGGCGCGGTCTTCTTGACCGTGCCGCCCAGGACGTCCTTGACGACGCCGGCCGCGGTGCTCTGGCCGATCGTCCCGTCGGCCTGCACCGGCAGGACCTCGGTGTCGTACTTGTCGGTCTTCGCCAGCTCCGCCCGCTGGGCCAGTGAGCTGCCCAGCTGTGCCTCGGTGAGCGGCGGGTCGAGGATCTGGAGCAGGGACTTCACGGTGGCGGTGGCGCCGTCCGCGTCGCTGGAGACCTTCTTCAGGGTGGCCTGCATGACCTGCCCGAACCGCTGCAGCTGCTTGGTCTGGGTGTCCCCCGGACCCTGGTAGGTGGCGTAGGCGACGGCCGCCTGTCCGCTGAGGACCTGGCCGGTGCCCTGTTTGACGACCGGGGAGTCGCCCTTCTTGGCGCCCGGGACGGAGGTGTCGGTGTCGACGGTGACCCCGCCGACCGTCTCGACGAGGTTCTCCAGATACGGGGTGTCCAGCCGCCAGCTGGCGTTGAAGTCGGCGCCGAGGAGGGTGTTGAGGGACTCCCGGGTGGCGTCGGTGCCGTCGTCCTTGACGGACTTGCCGAGCGTCGTGGTGGTGCCGTCGTCCTTGGTGACGATGAGGCTGTTGGGCAGAAGGAGGGTGGTGCCCTTGTGGGTGGTCTCGTTGTCCACCAGGAGGGCGGTGGAGCTGTTCCCCGTCTTGGTGTCCCGCAGGTTCACCACCAGGACGTCGCGCTTCTGCCCGCCGGCCTCGGCCGCGCCGCCGCCCGCACCGGACAGCCCCGGCAACTTGCCCGCCCACCACAGGTAGCCGACGCCGCCGGCCGCCAGGAGGGCCAGGACGACCGAGAGGGCGACGAGCCGGCTGCGGCCGCGCCGCTTGGCCTCCTCGCGCCGTTCGGTGCGGCTCTCGGTGAACTTCAGCCAGTCGATGACGTCCTCGGAGTCGTCGTCCGGCTCCTCGGCGAAGGAGAACTGCTCGCCGCCGAGGTCCTCGGCGGCGGAGCCCCCCTTGGGGCCCGCGGCGCCCTTGGCCCCGGTGGGCGCGGGCGGCTCCTCGGGGGCGGCCGCCGGCGCCGGGCCGGTCTGCCCCTGACGTGCCTGCTCGTACTGCTGCTGCTCGTACTGCTGCTCCTCGTGGGGCGGCTGCCCGGGGTGCGGCTGCTGGTCCCCGTAGGGGAACTGCTCGTACGGCGGCTGCGGGGCCTGCTGCGGGATCCAGTCCGCCTGCTGGGGCGGCTGGTGCGCCGGCGGCTGGTGGGGCTGGGTGTACGGGTCGTACTGCTGGGGATAGCCGGTCTGCTGCTGGACCTGCTGGCTGCCGTAGGCGTCGTAGCCGTACTCGGGCCGGCCCTGGTACGGCTGCTGGGTCGGCGCGGCCTGGCCGCCCTGCGCCCCGTAGGGGTCATAGGAGGCGTAGCCGGATGGGGCGCCGGGCTCCGCCGGCTGCCCGTAGGGGTCGTAGTGCTGCTGCTCGTACGACTGCTGCGCTTCGTACTGCTGCGGCGCCTCGTGGGGCACCGGCCGGCCGTACGCGTCGTAGGTGTAGCCCTGTCCCTGCTGCCCGTGCTGCCCCTGCTGCCGGGCGTACGGGTCCTGGGGATATGGGTCCTGCGGCCCGTACGGATCGTGTCGGTCGCTCACCGGTGCCCCTTTCCATCTGCCCCGTCAGCGGTCGTCGCGGTACAGCTGCTTTTTGTCGATGTAGCGCACCACACCGTCCGGTACGAGGTACCAGACCGGATCCCCCTGGGCGACGCGCGCCCGGCAGTCGGTCGAGGAGATGGCCAGCGCGGGCACCTCGACCAAGGACACCGCCCCTTCGGGCAGCCCGGGGTCCGCGAGGACGTGGCCGGGCCGGGTCACCCCGATGAAGTGGGCAAGCGAAACCAGCTCCGCCGCGTCGTGCCAGGTCAGGATCTGGCTGAGCGCGTCGGCGCCGGTGATGAAGAACAGATCCGCGTCGCAGTGCTCCGCCCGCAGATCACGCAGCGTGTCTATCGTGTACGTCTTGCCGCCGCGGTCGATGTCGATCCGGCTGACGGAGAACTGCGGATTGGACGCGGTCGCGATGACCGTCATCAGATAGCGGTCCTCGGCCGGGGACACCGTCTTGTGGCTCTTCTGCCACGGGTGCCCCGTGGGCACAAAAACGACCTCGTCGAGGTGGAACTGACTGGCCACCTCGCTGGCGGCGACCAGGTGTCCGTGATGGATCGGGTCGAATGTGCCGCCCATCACGCCCAGCCGCCGCTTCACGGGCCCTGTGTGCTCTCCCATGCGTGCAGACCCTACTTGGCGGGACGCGGTGCCGGGGGCCGGGGCGGGAAGGCTCAGCGGTCGCGGTTGAAGCGGGTCGTGATCCAGAGCAGGAGAAGCAGGATGAAAAGGGCGCTTCCACCGGTGAGGTAGGGGCTCAGGCTGGCGTGCTGGCCACCTTCGTGCCCCGCTTCGGCGAGGGATACCAGGGACTGTGCAGCGGAGTTCAGGCTCATCGTTGGCGGTACCAATCCGGGCGGGGTGCGGACAGAGGCTTCCGCCACATCGTAAGCGCCACGTCACCGGGGGCTCACGCCGACTCCGCCCGAAGGCGCCCGGCCGGCATCCCGGGCCGGCGTCGGTGCTGCTCGGAGCCGGTCCCGGGCGGTGCCTGCCCGGTGGGGTCAGTCCTGGTTGCCGTAGCCGCGCAGCAGGATCCACGCGAGCAGCGCGGCACCCACCACGCCGCCGATGATCACGGTGCGCAGGATCCACCCGGGGCCACTGTCCTGGGAGGTCTCGGCGACGGCGAGCAGCAGGCTCGGATGCGGCATGGCGGTGGCTCCCTTTTGTACGGGCCTGGCGGGCATTGGTCCGCACGCCAGCGTACGCCCGGGCATCCATTCGCCTGTCAGTGGCGTCCTCTAGTCTGAATCACACGCAGTCGAACAGGGGGAGGCCCCAATGACGGACAGCCCAGACGGCGACGCGAACGTACCGAGCCGGAACCGCAAGCGGTTCCCCGGCATCTCGTCGCGGTCCTACGAGCACCCGGCAGATCGCTCGGCGCTGGTGGCGCTGCGCAAGCTGAGCGGGTTCGACACCGTCTTCAAGACGCTCAGCGGTCTGCTGCCGGAGCGCAGCCTGCGGTTGCTCTTCCTGTCGGACTCGGTCCGCGTCGGCGACCAGCAGTTCGCCCATCTCCACGCGATGCTGCGCGACGCCTGCTACGTCCTGGACCTGGAGAAGGTCCCGCCGATGTACGTCAACCAGGACCCGCAGCCCAATGCCATGTGCATCGGCCTGGACGAGCCGATCATCGTGGTGACGACCGGTCTGGTCGAGCTGCTCGACGAGGAGGAGATGCGGGCCGTCATCGGCCACGAGGTGGGCCACGCCCTCTCGGGGCACGCGGTCTACCGCACGATCCTGCTGTTCCTGACCAACCTCGCGACCAAGGTCGCCTGGATCCCGCTCGGCAATGTCGCGGTCATGGCGATCGTGACGGCGCTGCGCGAGTGGTTCCGCAAGTCGGAGCTGTCGGCCGACCGGGCCGGCCTACTGGTCGGGCAGGACCTCCAGGCGTCGATGCGCGGCCTGATGAAGCTGGCCGGCGGCAACCACCTGCACGAGATGAACGTCGACGCGTTCCTCAAGCAGGCCGAGGAGTACGAGTCCGGCGGCGACCTGCGCGACTCCGTACTGAAGATCCTCAACGTCCTGCCGCGCAGCCACCCGTTCACCACGGTCCGCGCCGCCGAGCTGAAGAAGTGGGCCGAGAGCCGCGACTACCAGCGCATCATGGACGGGCACTACCCGCGCCGCGACGAGGACAAGGACGCCTCGGTCTCCGACTCGTTCAAGGACTCCGCGGCGCACTACGCCGAGTCGGTGCGCACCAGCAAGGACCCGCTGATGGGCCTGGTGCGCGACATCGCGGGCGGCGCCGGGGACCTGGGCGGCAAGCTCCGCGACACGGTCTTCGGCTCGCGGGCCAACGGCGCCGGCGGGTCGAACGGCACTAGTGGATCGGACGGCTCGGAGTCGGCTGGGAAGTAGCCGAAAGCTCGCCGCAGAGCGCGGCGTTGGCCCGGCCCCGTGCGTAGGGGTCGGTGCCGGCGGGCCGGTCGGGGCCGGCGTGCTGGCCGGCGAGCAGCGGGTGCAGCGTGTCGGCCGGGTCCGAGGAACAGCTCAGCGGCCCGGCCTGCAGGCTGCTCTGCACGACGGCCAGGCGGTGGTCGGCGAGGTCGTCCCGGCCGACCTGGAAGTGCAGTTCGCGCCGGACGGTGACGAGCGAGGCGGCGCCCGGCGTCGGCGTTCCGGTGTGCTGCCCGGCGGCGTCCTTCGGGGCGCTCGGGGCAGGTTGCACGGCGTAGACGAAGGTGTAGTCGGCGGCGATGTCGAGGGTGTCGGCGCTCAACTCCGTTGCGCTCAGCGTGCCGTTGACGCGGACGTCGCGGTCGGCGAGCCGGATCTGCCGGGGGTCGAAGCGGACCAGCCAGCCGGTCGCCGCGTCCCGGCCGTTGTCGTCGGGGTGCGCCAGACTCCGGTCGAACTGGTCGAGTTGGCCGGTGTCCAGCAGCAGCCGGACGGGCCGTACGGCGCCGCCGGTGAGGGTGGCCGGATCCACCGACGAGCGGACGAGGTAGTCCTTGGCGATGGTCAGCGCGGTGACGATCTGGCCGTCGGAGAAGTGCGCGGTGCGCTGGACGGCGGGGAGGTTGATGCCGGCCGCCCCGATCCGGTAGTCGGCCGCCGGGCTGTGCGCGAAGAGGTCCGCGGGGGTCGCGCCCGGTACGGCGCCGGGCGGCGCCAGCGGCACCACCGAGGACCGCAACGGCTCGGCCCGGGCCGGCTCGGGGGCCTTGTACGGGTGGCGTATGCCCATGTAGACGGCGGTGCCGAAGGCCAGCACGATCAGCAGCACCAGCAGGACGGCCTGGCGCGATCCGCCCAGCCGCAACCATGCGTGGCGGATCCTCACCGCCGGTGCGTGGTGCTCCCCGAGCCGCTCGTCGGCGGAGAACTCCTGCAGTCGCGCGGCGCGCACGAACCGCTCGTCGAAGACCACGGATCGGTACTCGTCGTCACCGCCTCCCGGGGCGCCGTCGGGCGTCCCTTCGGGAGGGTCACCAGGCCCGGTCATACAACAAGGGTAGGTCTGACGGGGCCGACGTAAACGCCGGAGAGCAGGACAACTTCACGTCAGTGCGGCCCAGGGCCCGCGGAGAACGACGGGCGCAGCGGCTCCGCGGAGCCGGCCGCCGGGACCCCGGGGCGGGGCGTCTGAAGGTTGTCCTGGCCGCCTTTGGGGGGCGCGCCGGAGGCCGGGGCGTCGACGCCGGTGGAACTGGCCGGCGGCGCGGGGCTCTGGCTGCGGCCGGAGGCGCCTCGGTAGACGGCGCTGAAGGCGAGCGCCACCAGTCCGACGCCCATCACCACGGCCAGCACCCAGGCCATCGGCCGGTGCCAGCGGGCGGTGCCGCGGTAGGGGCGCAGAGACCCGCCGTAGGGACCGTACGGGTCGTAGGCGTCGCGGTCGGCCGGCCGTTCGTCGGCGTCCCCGTAGTCGTAGTCGTCGTCCGGTCCGAAACCGCCCCCCGGGCGGGCGGCCGCCTCGGCCTCCGCTCGCGCCTCGGCGGCGGCCAACATGCGCTCGACCGCCGAGGGCTCATGGATCGTCGCGGACCGCACGAAATCCTCGTCGAAGACCACGGAAGCGAACTCCTCGTCCGCTCGTCCGTGGCTCCCGTGGTGGTGCTCGTCGGGCTGTTCGCCGTCCGGGAACGGCGTGCCCCCCACGTCGTCCGGCACCCGTCCAGGGTAGCCCCGGCCGGACTTTTTGGGCAGGGAGGGAAGCAGCCGGATACCGGCGGAACGGGGCCGTCCGCGGGGTGGGTCAGCGGATGTGGCCGTCGCCCGTGACGATGTACTTCGTGGACGTCAGCTCCGGCAGGCCCATGGGGCCGCGGGCGTGCAGCTTCTGGGTGGAGATGCCGATCTCGGCGCCGAAGCCGAACTGGCCGCCGTCGGTGAAGCGGGTCGAGGCGTTGACCGCGACCGTCGTGGAATCCACCAACTGGGTGAAGCGGCGGGCCGCGGCCTGCGAGCCGGTGACGATGGCCTCGGTGTGGCCGGAGGTCCAGCGCCGGATGTGTGCCACCGCCGCGTCCAGGTCGGGCACCACGGCGGCCGCGATGTCGTAGGAGAGGTACTCCGTCGCCCAGTCCTCGTCGGTGACCGGGGCGACCAGGCCGGGGCCGGCCTGCTGCCAGGCGGCGTCGCCGTGCACCACCACGCCGGCCTGGGTCAGCGCCTCCAGGGCGCGCGGCAGGAACTTCTCGGCGATGCCGGCGTGCACCAGCACGGTCTCGGCGGCGTTGCAGACGCTGGGGCGCTGGGCCTTGGAGTTGACCAGGATGTCGATCGCCATGTCGAGGTCGGCGGCCTCGTCGACGTACACGTGGCAGTTGCCGGTGCCGGTCTCGATGACCGGCACGGTGGACTCCTCGACGACGGTGCGGATCAGGGCGGCGCCGCCGCGCGGGATCAGCACGTCGACCAGGCCGCGGGCGCGCATCAGCTCGCGCACCGAGTCCCGGCTCTCGCCGGGCACCAGCTGGACGGCGTCGGCCGGCAGCCCGGCGCTCTCCACCGCACCGCGCAACACGTCCACCAGGGCGCTGTTGGAGGCGTACGCGGAGGACGAGCCGCGCAGCAGCACGGCGTTGCCGGACTTCAGGCAGAGGGCGGCGGCGTCCACCGTCACGTTGGGCCGGGCCTCGTAGATGATTCCGACCACGCCGAGCGGGACCCGGACCTGGCGCAGGTCGAGGCCGTTGGGCAGGGTCGAGCCGCGCACCACTTCACCGACCGGGTCGGGCAGCCCGACGACCTTGCGTACGTCGTCGGCGATGGCGGCGATCCGCTCGGGGGTGAGGGTGAGCCGGTCCACGATCGAGGGGGAGGTGCCGGCAGCCCGGGCCTTCTCGACGTCCTCGGCGTTGGCCGCCACCAGGGCGTCGGTCTGCGCCACCAGGGCGTCGGCGATGGCGAGCAGCGCCCCGTCGCGGGCCGTGCGCGGCAGCGGGGCCAGGACGGCGGCCGCCTCCTTGGCGCGGCGGGCGGTGTCGAGGACGGGCGAGGACTGGGATGCACTGCTGGTCATGGCCGCAGCCTAACGCCGCGCCGGGCGGCGGCCACGACGGATTCCACAGAGCGGGACGCCGGTCACACCGGCGGCGGGGCCGGTGGACCGCCGCGGGGCCCGCTCCGGTACGGGGAGCGCGCGAGGGCCGGTCCCGGTGGGGCGGCGCCCTACGCGGACCCGTCGGACAGGCGCTGGGGACCCAACGCCCGTCCCTGGTGGGGGCCAACGCACCGTCCCTAGTAGGGATGCACCCCGACCGGCGAGGCCGGTGGCGGTCCGTAGCCCTCCGCGACGCGCTGGTGGTAGGTCTCCCGGTCGATGACCTCCAGGCCGACGATCTCCCAGGGCGGAAGCTTGGCCGTCGAGCGGTGCTCGCCCCACAGCCGGAGGGCGACCGCCGCCGCGTCGTGCAGGTCCCGGGCCTCCTCCCAATAGCGGATCTCGGCGTGGTCGTTGGCGTAGCGGCTGGTCAGCAGAAAGGGATGGTCGTGGGCGAGCTGTTCGAGCGCCCGCCGGACCTCCTTCAGCGGGGCCTCGACGCCAGAGACGCTGAGGGTGACGTGCCACAGCCGGGACGTCTCCCGGCGCTCGTCCTCCCGCGGCCGCGGTGCCGTCCGGTCCCGCTCCGCCCGCCGGCCGGGCTCTTCCTGCCGGGCGGCGCTGCGGCCGGTCCCGACGCTGGTCAGTGTGCGCTCCGCCGTCCCTCGGGCCGGAGCCCCTGGGCGCCCTCGTGTCACCGGCGGCCTCCTGTGATGCGAATCGCTCCGCCCCTTCGAGGTGCGGAGCCGACTGGTGCGGTCGTCCTTCGACGCCTGCGCTCGCGCGCTGCGGGCGCCGCCCCGCTGCGGCGCCCCCGCAACAAAGTTGACCAGTCCGCGGCCGCTCGCGGGGCCGTTTTGCCGAAGGTCCCCGGTGAAAGGCTGATGAAGGCCGGCCCCGTTCGAGCCGCGCCGGGGACCCGCCGGGGGCGGCTCAGTGGTGCAGCAGCACCAGGTCATCGCGGTGCACGACCTCGCGCTCATACGCCGGTCCGAGCTCGCGGGCCAGATCCCGGGTGGAACGACCAATCAATCGGGGGATTTCCCGGGCGTCGAAGTTGACCACCCCACGGGCGACCGGGTGACCGGCGGCGTCCCGCAGCTCGATCGGGTCCCCGGCGGAGAACTCGCCCTCGACGGCGGAGATGCCGGCCGGCAGCAGTGAGGAGTTCCGTTCGACGACGGCCCGCACCGCGCCGTCGTCCAGCACCAGGGCGCCCTGCGGCGTGGAGGCGTGCGCCAGCCACAGCAGCCGGTCCGCGGAGCGGCGGCCGGTGCGCAGGAAGTGGGTGCCGGTGGCGGCGCCGGCCAGCGCGTCGGCGGCGTGCACGGTGGAGGTGAGCACGACCGGGATGCCGGCCGCGGCCGCGATCCGGGCCGCCTCGACCTTGGTGACCATGCCGCCGGTCCCGACGCCGGACTTCCCGGCGCTCCCGATGGAGACGCCCTCCAGGTCCTTGGGGCCGGTGACCACGTCTATCCGGGAGGTGCCGGGAGTGGACGGGTTGCCGTCGTAGAGGCCGTCCACGTCGGAGAGGAGGATCAGCAGGTCGGCGCGGACGAGGTGGGCGACGAGGGCGGCCAGCCGGTCGTTGTCGCCGAAGCGGATCTCGTCGGTGGCGACGGTGTCGTTCTCGTTGACGATCGGCACCGCCCCCATGGCCAGCAGCTGGTCGAGGGTGCGGCAGGCGTTGCGGTAGTGGGCCCGGCGGCTGGTGTCGTCGGAGGTCAGCAGCACCTGGCCGACCCGGCGGCCGTAGCGGGCGAAGGACGCGGTGTAGCGGGCGACCAGCAGGCCCTGGCCGACGCTCGCGGCGGCCTGCTGCCGGGCGAGGTCGCGGGGGCGGCGGTCGAGTCCCAGCGGGGCGAGGCCGGCGGCGATGGCACCGGAGGAGACCAGCACGATCTCCTTGTCCTGATGCTTGGCCAGGACGTCCACCAGGGCGTCGACCCGGTCCGCGTCCAGTCCTCCCGTGGCCGTGGTCAGCGAGGACGAGCCGACCTTCACCACGATCCGGCGGGCGTCTGCCACGTCCTGCCTTGCCCCTGCCACCTGTACACCCCTGTGCTCGCCGAACCCGCTGCCGTACGGAACCCCGTACAGCCGCAATCTACGGCAGCACCCCCGGCGGACGCCTCGCCATATCGCCTGGCGGACGTCCCGGCGGACACCCCGATACCGCGGCGAGGAGGTCGGGCCGTAAAGAGCTAAGACGGAAAATGACACTCGAAGGTTGCGTTCGATTGGTCCGTTTCGCGGCGAAGAGAGCCACAGCAGATTGTCACCAAGGCCAACGAGGTCATACGGTCGGGTGTCCATCGGTCCCGTTTCGCCGCTCCGGCGGCGTCGCAGCGCGGGACCCGGCCGCCGTCCCCGGCCTCCCCCCATGACCTTTCTGCTGCCAGGAGCCCTCCCCCGTGCCTTCCGCCGGAATCGCCCCCAGACGAGCCGTCCAGCTCGCGGCGCTCTTCGCGATGATGGTCGCGTTCACCGCCCAGCTGATCGGCGCGCTGCTGCCCGTCATTCCGCTGTTCATCGCAGCGTCAGTGGTCAACCTGGTTCTCGACCTGGTTCTCCAGCACCAGCAGCCCGGTCTGCTCGCCCTACTCGGCCGGATCCGCTTCGACGTGACGGTGCGTCAACTGCTGCGGGACATGCTGATGCTGGTCGGCCTGCTGCACATCGACGGCATCAACCCCCTGGAGGAGCAGGCCCCCCTGACCATCACCCTGCTCGCCTTCTACGGCACCCACTTCGTGTGCCAGGCGGTCGCGGTCCTGGTCCGCCGCTCCCGGAGCCTGCCGCTCGTCACCCGCAACATCGACGCCGGCACGCTGGGACTCACCGACGCCCCGCCGCGGCTCCTCTACCGCCAGACCGGCCGGCGGCTGCTGCGCTTCTCGGTGCCCACCACGGCCGGAATAATGGTCACCGCGGTCACCGGCAACGCCTTCTGGGGCGGCATCGGCATCGGCGTCGCCGTGCTGCTCTCCGCCGGCGGCACCCTCTACCTGAGCACCTGGCTGCTGCCCGGCAAGCAGGTCGTCGGCGAGCAGCGCGCCCTGGAATGGCTGGACGACTGGCTGGCGGCCTACCGGCCGACGGTCGGCATGTACTTCTCCGGCGGCTCCTCCTCCGCCTACCAGGCCAACATGTGGCTGAGCACCCTGGCCGGGCTGGACGGCAAGCCGATCATCGTGCTCCGCGAGCGCTTCATGGTGCAGAAGATCGAGGCCACCGACATCCCGATCGTCTGCATCCCCAAGGTCGCCCACCTGATGCGCCTGGAGCACTCCACCCTCAAGGTGCTGCTGCACCCGGCGAACTCCGGCAAGACCTCGCAGATCCTGCGGATCCCCTCCATCAAACACGCCTTCATCAACCACGGCGAGAGCGACAAGCTCTCCTCCTGCAACCCGTACGCCAAGGCGTACGACGAGGTGTGGGTGGCCGGTCCGGCCGCCCGGGACCGCTACCAGCTCGCCGACATCGGCATCGAGGACAAGGACGTCGTCGAGGTCGGCCGCCCCCAGCTGGCGTCGATCCGGCCCCACGAGGGCGCCCCGCTCGGCCGGTACACCACCGTGCTCTACGCCCCCACCTGGGAGGGCTGGGACGGCAACCCGGGCAACACCTCGGTGATCCTGGCCGGCGAGAACATCGTCCGCGCCCTGCTCGCCGACCCTTCCGTGCGCCTGCTGTACAAGCCGCACCCGATGACCGGCTCGGTGGACCCGCGGGCCGGCGCCGCCAACGCCCGTATCCAGGCCATGATCGCGGAGGCCGGCGCCCGGCGCTGCGGCGCGCTGCCCGGCCCCGAGACCGCCGTCGAACTGGCCCGCCGCACCGCCGAACTGGACCGGCTGACCACCGCCGACTTCCGCAAGAGCGCCGACGAACTGGAGCGGATGCGGCTCCAGAGCACCCCCGAGGAAGGCCGCGCGGCCGCCGTCGAGGCCGCCGTCGCCGCCTGGGAGGAGGCGTACTGGAACTCCTTCCCGGAGTGGGAGCACCGCGTCATCACCACCGTGCGCCCCGGCATCTTCAGCTGCTTCAACCAGGCGGACCTGCTGATCAGCGACGTCTCCAGCGTGGTCTCCGACTACCTGACCAGCGAGAAGCCGTACGCGGTCGCCAACACCTCCGGGCTGGCCGAGGACGACTTCCGGGCGAACTTCCCGACCGTGCGCGCGGCCACCGTCCTCACGCCCGACGCGGCCGGCGTGCCCGCGCTCCTCGAAGCGGTACGCGACCCGGGGCGGGACGGCCTGGCCGCGGCCCGCGCCGAACTCAAGGAGCACCTGCTCGGCCCGTCCGACCCGCCGTCGACGGTCCGCTTCAACGAGGCCGCGGTGGACCTGTGCGTCCAGGCCGACGAGCGGCGGCGCCGGATGGAGAGCCGGCTGTCGGGCATCCCCGTGCAGCGCTCGCAGCAGGGCGTGACCGGCACCGAGACGGCCCGCCACGGCTCCGGCGGCGCCCCGGGCGCCACCGCCGCCGTCTGAGCCCGCAGCGGGCCGTGCACGGCCCCGCGGAAACGGGCAGGCCCCGGGAGGAGCGTTCCTCCCGGGGCCTGCCCGTTTCCGTACTCCGGCCGGACTGGCCGAAGCGGCCTAGAACGGCGAGAAGCCGTCGTACTCGCCCTGCGCCTCGTCGCGCTCCGCGTCGCGGTCGCGGCGCCGCTGGGCCGCCGGGCGCGGGGCCTCGAAGCGGTGGTCCTCACCGCGGCGGCCGAGCATCTCCGCACCGGCCGACATCGACGGCTCCCAGTCGAAGACCACGGCGTCCTCGTCGGAGCCGATCGCCACGCCGTCCATGGCGCGGGCGCCGGCCTTGAGGAGCGCGTCCTCCACGCCCAGTCGGTTGAGCCGGTCGGCGAGGTAGCCCACCGCCTCGTCGTTGTTGAAGTCGGTCTGGCGGACCCAGCGCTCGGGCTTCTCGCCCCGGACGCGGAAGAGGCCGTCGTCCTCCTGGGTGACCGTGAAGCCCGCGTCGTCCACCGCCTTGGGGCGGATCACGATGCGGGTGGCCTCCTGGGCCGGCTTGGCGGCCCGCGCCGTGGCGACGATGTCCGCCAGGGCGTACGACAGCTCCTTGAGGCCCTGGCGGGCGACCGCGGAGACCTCGAAGACGCGGTAGCCGCGCTCCTCCAGGTCCGGGCGGATCATGTCGGCGAGGTCCTTGCCGTCGGGGATGTCGACCTTGTTGAGGACGACCACCCGCGGCCGGTCGCCGAGGCCGCCGTACTGGGCCAGCTCCGCCTCGATGACGTCGAGGTCGGAGACCGGGTCGCGGTCCGACTCCAGGGTGGCGGTGTCCAGGACGTGCACCAGCACCTCGCAGCGCTCGACGTGCCGCAGGAACTCCAGGCCCAGGCCCCTGCCCTGGCTGGCGCCGGGGATCAGGCCGGGGACGTCGGCGATGGTGTAGACCGTCGCTCCGGCGGTCACCACGCCGAGGTTGGGCACCAGCGTCGTGAACGGGTAGTCGGCGATCTTCGGCTTGGCGGCCGAAAGCACCGAGATCAGCGAGGACTTGCCGGCGCTGGGGTAGCCGACCAGCGCGACGTCCGCGACGGTCTTCAGCTCCAGCACGATGTCGCGGGACTCGCCGGGCTCGCCGAGCAGCGCGAAGCCGGGGGCCTTGCGGCGGGCCGAGGACAGCGCGGCGTTGCCCAGCCCCCCGCGGCCGCCCTGGCCGGCGACGAACTGGGTGCCCTGGCCCACCAGGTCGGCCAGCACCTCGCCGTTCCGGTCCAGGACGACGGTGCCGTCGGGCACCGGCAGGATCAGGTCCTTGCCGTTCTTGCCCTCGCGGTTGTCGCCCGCGCCCGGCTGGCCGTTGGTGGCCTTGCGGTGCGGGTGGTGGTGGTAGTCGAGGAGCGTGGTGACGTCCTGGTCGACGACCAGGATCACATCGCCGCCGCGGCCGCCGTTGCCGCCGTCGGGGCCGCCGAGCGGCTTGAACTTCTCCCGGTGAACGGAGGCGCAGCCGTGGCCTCCGTTACCCGCGGCGACGTTCAGCTCGACGCGGTCCACGAAGGTGGTCATGGTGGGGATGCCTCCAGGTCAGCGGGGGTGTCTTCGTACTGTGCGAGATATCCGCCTACGCCCGGGAATGCCATGCGTAGATCGGGAATGTCTTCTGCATAACGCGCCAAGGGCGGACCGTTCTTCCCGCTTGGCGCGAGAAGAGACGGTCCGCCCCTGACGTGCTGTCGACGTGTGTCGTCCGGGCCGAGATTACTCGGCGACCGGAACGATGTTCACGACCTTGCGGCCGCGGAAGGTGCCGAACTGCACCGCGCCGGGCTGCAAGGCGAACAGGGTGTCGTCGCCACCGCGACCGACGCCCGTGCCCGGGTGGAAGTGCGTGCCACGCTGGCGGACCAGAATCTCACCGGCGAGCACGGCCTGACCGCCGAAGCGCTTCACGCCGAGCCGCTGAGCATTGGAATCGCGACCGTTCCGAGTGGACGATGCGCCCTTCTTATGTGCCATGTCTCCTCAGTCCCTTACTTCGCCGGAGCGTCGATGCCGGTGATCTTCAGCGCCGTGTGGAGCTGGCGGTGGCCGATCCGCTTCTTGTAACCGGTCTTGTTCTTGTACTTCTGGATCCGGATCTTGTCGCCCTTGTGGTGGTCCACGACCTCGGCCTGGACCTTCACGCCGGCGAGGACCCACGGGTCGCTGGTGACCGCGTCACCGTCGACGACCAGCAGCGTGGAGAGCTCGACGGTGTCGCCGACCTTGCTGGTGGAAATGCGGTCAACCTCGATGACGTCGCCAACAGCAACCTTCTGCTGGCGTCCGCCGGTGCGCACGATCGCGTACACGCGGAACTCTCTCTCGTTAGATACGGATCCTCTGATGCCAGCTGCTCTCACGGGCTCAGGGACGTCCCGTGGAATCCGACCCGTGGACCACGAGCGGGACGAGCGGCCTCCCTCGGCGAGGCCGAGAGGTGTTTGCTCAGAAGGGGGTGGTGTCACGCAGACACCGACGGTCCAGGTTACGGGGCCTGGACCAGGGGGTCAAACCGGCCCCGGACCGCCTCGCGACGGTCCGGGGCCGGGCACTGCTCAGTCCTCCGCGGAGGACGACGCCGAAGCGGCCGCGGTCTTCTTCGCCGCGGTCTTCTTCGTCGTGGTCTTCTTCGCGGTGGTCTTCTTGACCGCGGCCTTCTTGGCGGTGGTCTTCTTCGCCGCCGTCTTCTTGGCCGTGGTGGTCTTCTTCGCCGCGGTCTTCTTGACCGTGGTCTTCTTCGCCGCGGTCTTCTTCGCCGGGGCCTTCTTCGCCGTGGCCTTCTTCGCGGTCTTCTTCGCCGCGGGCGCCGGCTCGGCGACCTCCGCACCCTCGCCGGTCTCGGCGGGCTGCTCGGGGGCCTCGACGGGCGCCTCGGCCACCGGCTCGGCCGCCGGCGCGCTGATCACGATCGTCCCCGCGGCGTCACCGGCGTCCTCCGGTGCACCCGCCGGAGCGGACACCCGACGGACGGCCCGACGGCGCGGACGGGACGGTGCGGGCTCGGCGACCGGAGCGGGCTCGGCGACGGGCTCCGGCTCCACGACCGGGGCGGTCGGCTCGGCGGCCGGCAGCACGATCGCGGCGGCCTCCTCGGCGGCCTTGGGCGCGCCCGCCGGGGCCGACACCTTCCGGCTCACCCGACGGCGGCCACGGCCCCGCCCGGTGGCGGCGGCCTCGGCCTCCGCGGCACTGCCGTACCACTCGTCGGCGCCGTCCACCGACGGCTGCAGCTGGGCCTCGGTCACCGCGACCGGCTCCAGTTCCGGCGCCGCCTCCTCGGCCACCGGTGCGGACACCGGCTCCACCGCTGCCGCACCCTCGACGGGCTGCTCCGGCTGGGCACCGTTCGCCCCGGCCTTGCCCTTCTTCTTGCGCTTGCCGCCACCGGCCGCCGGCTGGTCCATGTGGACGATCACGCCGCGACCGTTGCAGTGCACGCACTGCTCGGAGAAGGACTCCAGCAGCCCCTGGCCGACCCGCTTGCGGGTCATCTGGACCAGGCCGAGCGAGGTGACCTCGGCCACCTGGTGCTTGGTGCGGTCCCGGCCCAGGCACTCCAGCAGGCGCCGCAGCACCAGGTCCCGGTTGGACTCCAGGACCATGTCGATGAAGTCGACGACGACGATACCGCCCAGGTCGCGCAGCCGCAGCTGGCGCACGATCTCCTCGGCCGCCTCCAGGTTGTTCCGGGTGACGGTCTCCTCGAGGTTGCCGCCCTGCCCGGTGAACTTCCCGGTGTTGACGTCGATCACGACCATGGCCTCGGTCTTGTCGATCACCAGCGACCCGCCGCTGGGCAGCCAGACCTTGCGGTCCAGCGCCTTCATCAGCTGCTCGTCGATCCGGTACGTCGCGAAGACGTCGACCTCGGAGGTCCACCGCTGCAGCCGGTCCGCGAGGTCCGGTGCGACGTGCGAGACGTAGCCGTGGATGGTCTCCCAGGCGTCGTCACCGCTGACGATGACCTTGGAGAAGTCCTCGTTGAAGATGTCCCGGACGACCCGGACGGTCATGTCCGGCTCGCCGTAGAGCAGGCTCGGCGAGCTGGTCGAGATCGCCTTCGCCTTCTTCTGGATCTCTTCCCACTGCGCCTGGAGCCGCTCCACGTCACGGCGCAGCTCGTCCTCGCTCGCGCCCTCCGCGGCGGTGCGCACGATGACGCCCGCGTCCTCGGGGACGATCTTCTTGAGGATCTGCTTCAGCCGGGCGCGCTCGGTGTCCGGGAGCTTGCGGCTGATACCGGTCATCGAGCCCTCGGGCACGTACACCAGGTAGCGGCCGGGCAGCGAGACCTGGCTGGTCAGCCGGGCGCCCTTGTGGCCGATCGGGTCCTTGGTGACCTGGACGAGGACGGACTGGCCGGACTTCAGCGCGGTCTCGATGCGGCGCGGCCCGTTGGCCATGCCCAGCGCCTCGAAGTTGACCTCGCCCGCGTACAGCACGGCGTTGCGGCCCTTGCCGATGTCGACGAAGGCGGCCTCCATCGACGGCAGGACGTTCTGCACCTTGCCGAGGTAGACGTTGCCGACGTACGAGGTGGCCTGCTCCTTGTTGACGAAGTGCTCCACGAGCACGTCGTCCTCCAGGACGCCGATCTGGGTGCGCTCGCCGCTCTGGCGGACCACCATCACGCGCTCGACGGCCTCCCGGCGCGCCAGGAACTCCGCCTCGGTGATGATCGGCACCCGGCGGCGGCCCTGCTCACGCCCCTCCCGGCGGCGCTGCTTCTTGGCCTCCAGGCGCGTCGACCCCTTGATCGACTGGACCTCGTCGGCGCCGGTGCCCTCGTCCTTCTTGCGGGGCTCGCGGACCTTGACGACCGTACGCTCCGGGTCGTCGGCGTGCGCGGGCTCGGCGTCACCGCTCTCCCCGCTCCGCCGGCGGCGACGCCGGCGACGACGGCTGCTGCTGGTGCTGCCACCGCCCTCCGCGTGCTCCTCGGCGCCCGGCTCGCCGCCTTCGGCGGCCTCCAGCTCCTCCTCGGCCTCCTCGGCGCCTTCGGCCTCGGCAGCCTCCTCGGCACCCTCGGCCACCTCACCGCGGCGACGGCGACGACCGCCCCGACGGCGGCGGCGCGAGGGACGCTCGCCGTCCTCGCCGGTCCCGGCCTCGGCGTGCTCCTCCTCGGCCTCCTCGGCCTCGGCCACCTCTTCGGCGGCGGCGGGCGCGGCGGTGGCGCCGGTGCTCACACCGGACGTCTCCTCGACCGGCGCGGGCGCCACTGCCTCGACCTCGGCCGGCTCACCGCGGCGGCGACGCCGGCGGCGGGAGGCCACGGGCGCCTCTTCCGGCGTCTCCACGACCGTCTCCGTCTCCTGACGGGCGGCGGCGTGCGCGGCGGCGGCGCTCTCGGGGGTCTGGAACATCGGCTCGGCGAAGACTGGCGCCTGGAAGACGGCCGTCGGCGGCCGCTGCGCCCGGCGGCGACCGCGCGCCGGCGCCTCGGCCGCGGGCGCCTCGGCGGC
>NZ_NNBP01000031.1:105151-107216 GCF_002803155.1 Streptomyces sp. CB02959 | reverse complement strand
GTGAAAGCCCGAGGCTAGGGGCCATCTCATTCTGGGCAGTTCAAGGACTGTGGGGATGGATCTGGGACGAGATCTCCGGGCCACCCGGGCTGACGGCGTACACACCGGGGCCCACCCCCTGCACACCAACCACGCTTCCCCTCGTACTACAAGCGAAGACCAACGAGGCCATCGTGGTCACCGGCATCAAAGTAAACGTCCTGTCCGCCAAGGCTCTCCCGAAGGAAGGAGAAGAGCCTTCCCATCAGGACAATTGTGCAGTTACTGCACATCAACCTATGTTTGATGTGAATCTTACGCAAACTCCTGCCTCTGTTGCGCCAACGGCCAGAAGGGCCGAACCCGATCGCACAGACTTCCCCTTTACGGTTTCCGCCGACCATCCAAAGCAACTGACACTCAGGATCAACCCTGGAAAGCGCGATGTCCGATTCTCCCTAAAGGTCGAGTGGGTCGCCGACGGTGAGTACGGCAACGCAATTCTCGACAACGGCGTTGATCGCGATCCCCGCAAAGGTCATGGCTACCGCGTAGCAGGGTGAGGCGATCGGCTATGGGACGCACCCCCGCGAGTTGATCGCGAACCTGCGGGTTCATCCCCCAGAATCGGACCATCGCACCCGTGGGTTCGAGTTTAAGGGCCTTCGGTTTCCTTGAATCCGCGGACCTCACGGCCCCGGTGTCCTACCTCTGACCCCAGCCGCAAGGTAGCGAGACGATCATGCGCCCGCCGCGGTGGCGGTCTGCTCGTCGTGTTCGCGCAGCATCCGCATGACGGTGGCCAGGGAGGGGTACTGTCCCTTCTTCGCGCCGGTGGTGATGACGAGTCGCACCTGGGGGCTCTCCGCCCACGAGGCGGTGAAGCCCCCCCCCGCCCCTGACCCCTCGTGGCCGAAGAACCGCGAGCGCTATCACGACCTGCGGGTTTACGAGCGCCGCGGCTGGAGCCACGACGAAGTGATCGACGAGTGGCGCAGCTTCACTCCCCGGCAGCTGAAGATCCTCGAGGCAGGTCAGGAGGCGCCATAGGCGGACGAACCGGCGCTCGCAGACAGGCGCTTGTCTCACCCGCGGAGGGGGCGTGGGCGGGCGGACCGGCCCGCCTCACGGCAGCCGCCGGCATTGATCCCTACCGCGTGGCCCCGGCCTCGCGGGACTCCCGAGGCGAACGACAGATACCGAAAGATCTACCGCGCCCCGCCGCGGCCCCAACATGGCGAACAAACCAGCGTGGGTCCCAAATTCCCGTCCTCGAAGACGAACCAACAATGCGGAGCCCCACACAGCCCGTCGAGATTGCTTCTCAGTGCCACCCTTATGAAGAAGGGTGCCACAAGTGAGCGGACTGTTCGACAGGATGTCCAGTACCGTCGTAGGGTGCCAGGGACATTCAGCACACGATGCCACTTGCGCGGTAATCGATTACACTCCCCGTCTCACTATTCGAAACAACGATGTTTCGTGGTGCAGGAGAAGCGCGAAGGTGGTGCAGGAGAAGCATGAACCTAAGTGGCAAACAGCCGGTCGGCCAGCCGAAGTCGTTGTCGGTCGCGGAGCGCTCGGCGACCTTCGCTGCCGCCATGAATCTGTCTGCTCGCCAAATCGAGGAAACCCCACGGCCTTTTGAAGAGTGGGAAGACGGTCCGTTCGGTCATCTCACGGCTCTGTCCATTCCGCAGCCCCACGCGGCCGGAGGGTTCAAATTCGCCGCGAACGGCCACCTGTTCGACAGCCTCCTGTCGGTCAAGGTCTACTGCGACTCGCTCGCCGGGGTCTCCGGCAGCGGTCAGGAGCAGGACCCGATCGTCGCCGACCTGGTGGCTTCGGGATCGTTGCGGTACTCGGGCAGGCATGGCGAGAGCGTCGTGGAGCCCGGACAAGTGTGCATCCGGGATACCAAGGCGTCCTGGCAGTTCTCGTGTGCTCCGGGAACGCGTATTCGCGTCGTCACCATCCCCCGCCAGGTTTTGGTCTCCCGCGTCGACTCGCTCAGGGTTTTCAACCGGGCGTACGTGGCGGACATGAAGACGCCCGAAGTCCGATTTCTCATGAACTTTCTCGAGAT
>NZ_NNBP01000031.1:0-105083 GCF_002803155.1 Streptomyces sp. CB02959 | reverse complement strand
AGAAGAGCGCCCACGACCTGGACCGGTCGGCCTTTACGCAGGATCTCGCCCTCAACGCCTGCGCCAGCCTGTTTTCTGGAATGCTGTCCGAGCGCGCCGCGGAGTCGATCAGCGACCACCCTCGAACCATGGTGGAAGTCGCGAAAAACGCGATCGAGAACAACTTGAACAAGCCCGACCTCTCTCCAGCTATGATCGCCCGCATCGTGGGAGTCTCGGTCCGTACCCTGCACAGGTCGTTCGCGGCTGCAGATGATTCCGTCATGGCCTTCGCTCGTCGGCGACGCCTGGAGAAGGCGCACGACGACCTGGTCAGGATGGGAAACCTGGCCAGCGTCTCCGAGCTCGCCGCGCGCTGGCATTTCACTGACGCGAGCCACTTCATCAGGCACTTCAAATCGTTCTACGGAATCACGCCGACTGCCTACCTGAAGAATCACAGCGGCGCGGCTGAGCTGCGCGATAGCACGGACGGAAATGGTGCGGTGGCGCCGGGTGCGTGAGATCCGCATTGCGGAGATTGCAGAACCAGCCGCTTCCCCAGACCCTTCAGTGGCGCTCTGATCCAATGGCGGTGGCACGAATACTCCAGTCCAAATCCTCATTGCACCAGGACAGTTCAATTCATCGATCCATCGTTAACCGTTCGGCTTGACCTCCGCCGACTGCGGGCTACGCTTGTCTAGCGCGTCACGTCGGCTCTCCGCTTTCCGCGTCGGAGGTCCCGTCCAGGTTTGCGTCGCCGTCTGCGTACGGCAATTGCGGCGGCTACGGCCGGCGTCTTCCGCACGATCCTCACCCTTCTCATCCACTGAAAAGGCCGAGTTCACCTTCAACTCCGAGGAAGTGGAAGCACATGACAGCCTCTGGAATCCTGAAATCAGGCAAGGGCAGACTCGCGCTCGGGGTGGCGGTGTTCTCCGCCCTGGCCGTGGCGCCGACTCATGCAGCGGACGGTCTCGGGAAGGCCCCGGAGGGCCAGAAGCCGACCGTGGTGCTCGTGCACGGAGCATTCGCCGACGGGTCCAGTTGGAACGCAGTGGTGCAGCGTCTGCAGCGGGACGGCTACCACGTCATGGCCCCGCCCAACACGCTCCGCGGCATACCCCAGGACTCCACGTACCTGAACAGCCTCCTGAAGACCATCAAGGGGCCGATCGTCCTCGTCGGACACTCGTACGGTGGCGAGGTGATCTCGCAGGCGGCCGCCGGCGTCGACAACGTCAAGGCGTTGGTGTTCATCGACGCGATCATGCCGGACAAGGGCGAGTCCTTCGCCAGCCTCTCCGCGAAGTTCCCGACGGCCCCGCTCGCCAAGGCGTTCATGGAAGTTCCGTTCCGTAACGGCGACGGCACCACGGGCACCGACGTGTACATCCGGCCCGAGAAGCTCCACGAGACCTTCGCCCAGGACCTCTCACAGCAGCAGGCGTCCATCATGGCCGCGACACAGCGCCCGATCGCACAGTCGGCTTTCACGGCCAAGCTCACCGAAGCGGCCTGGCGTGACAAGCCCGTCTACGTGCTCGTAGGCAAGCAGGACCGGGGCATAGACCCCAGCCTCGAACGGTACGAGGCCAAACGTGCCCACGCACGCAAGACGGTGGAGATCAACTCCTCGCACGTGTCCCTGGTCTCCCACCCCCAGGCCGTCACTGATCTCATTGTGACCGCCGCTCACGACTCCGGTCAGCAGTAGACCAACAGGCCGCACCCGCGCGCACGGCGAGGGGCCTCCGGTACACAGCGGAGGCCCCTCGCCGGACACACTCGATGTCTCTCTTGCTGTCAATCACCACGGACGGCCGACGGTCCCACGCTCAGTCCTGCTCGTTCGCGTCGAGCAGGATGACGCTCTCCTGCTCATTCGGGTCCGTCCTGGCGATGACTGCGACAACCGGCTCCGTGTCGCTCGCATTCATCGGCTGATGGGGCACGCCCGCAGGAATGTACACGAAGTCGCCCGGTCCCACGGCCACGGTCTTCTGCAGGTCTTTGCCGTACCTCCCCAGTGCATTCCCGGAGACGACATAAATGGCTGATTCGTGGTCCTCGTGCAGGTGAGGAACGTCCTTGGCTCCCGGGGGGATCGTAACCACGTGCACGCACAGGTGTGTGGACCCGGCCGTCTCCTTTGAGATGCCCGCGAAGAACGTGTGGCCCTGCTTGCCCTCGTACGTCTCCCCGGTGTGCACGACCACCAAGTCGTCTCTCTGCTCGTTCTCGCTATCCATGGGATTCCACTTTCTGATCGGTGTCAGGATGCGAACGGTCGTAGCGCAGCGGGGGGTTGAGACCGCGAAGTTCGGGCGAGAAGTAGACCTTCATCCTCGGTCGCCCGCTGCCCGGTTGCCAGGAGATGTAGTTGTGGATGCCGCGGCCCGTGTCGAGGTGCCTGGCGGTCACTTCGTGGAGGGCTGCCTCGTAGCGGCCCGTACGTACGCCTTCAGCCATCAGGGAGGCAGCGACTCGGGAGCGGATCTCGCCGTCGTGTGCCGGGCATGTCCACAAGGGCACGTATGCCGTGACACCGATTGGGTCGGGCCCCCGGGATCGCCGGAATGCCAGGCATGTGACCGGGGGCTGTTCGCCGGCCATGCTCCCCGTACCTTCCAGGGCGTGGCCGAGAGCGCTGACCCTGTCCGAGTGGAAGCCCGGGTAGATCGACAAATGCCGGGCCAGCATGTCCGGACCGCAGTCGTAGTGTCTGAAGTACACCTTCGTGCGGGGCTCCCGTTCCGTGGTCAGGTCGAGGGAGAACAAGATCGGCATGTCTGTGTCGAATCCTCGCGCGGCGTGTCGGGCGAGGGCGGAGCAGGAACTCTGCAAACCGAGCCTGCTCAACGCCTCGAAGACCACTTCGGGTGCTCTGTCGGTTCCGAGGACTCCCGGATACAGCCACACCTTGAAGGAAGGCGGTGCCGAAGCCCGCAGTTCCGCCCCGAGCATGAGCGCGTGTCCTTGGCCGCCATCTCGCGGCAGGAGCACGTCTGCTATCGCCTCCCACTGATCGGTGGGGACACCGAAGGCCGCTTCCAGACGCTCCACCGCTTCATATGCGGCTGACGACCGGTCGGCGAAGCTCTGTCCCAGCTGAGTCGCCATCGGTTCGACGGCGATCTGGATTACGGCCTCCCTGCTCGACAGATCCACTGCGAATTCCAAGGGCGAACCGTCCGGAGACACGTCGGAATACTCCAGTTGCGACACTGGCAACCGGCCCCAGGGTTCGGTCATCGCGTCGAACACGGCCTCCACCACCGAGTGGGGCATGCCGGCGCCCAGTCGGCTGACGAGCCCGCCCAAGCGCGGGAGACACACCTGACGGGTCGTTGGTTCCGTTGACGGAAGATCACGAGACGTCCGGTGGGCCTGAGGTGGGGGAGGCGAGAATTGAGACGTCGTCATACGGGCTGAGTTACTTCCTCGGGGACACCCAGCAGGGCATGCTTGTGAATGTCTGGACGCAATTGAGGACTGGCGGCTTCATGCATGATCGCCATCTCGCAGTTGCGCCGGACGTGTTGGAGCGGATTGAGGTCGCTGAAACTGGAGTTGCCAGCTGCACGAACAAGCGAATCCTGTCTTGGCAAGTCGCAGGCCAGCCTTTCGATGTCGCAAGTTCATCCGGCTGCTCATCCTCCCCTGCAGAAGGTTCCGTGGCTAGAACAGCAGCGCCGTGGCGCTGGACTTCAGCGCCACGGCCTCTGGCTGTCGTCCGGGGCATCGTCCTTGCACCCGGTCGCTCACCGTTCGGTGCACCACGAGAAAGTAGCCTCCGGGCCATTACCCGGAGGCGTCGCCGGCCCGGGGTCGAACATCGCGACCGCGAAACTGCGGGTTTCCTCGGGAAAGCCCGACCAGCTCAGCTGCGGCGAAATGTCCGATCCACCTGCTCCCAGGATGCCACTCACCTGTTCGCGGGCCAACGGTCCGCCTTGGGCGACGGACTGCGAGGTCACCGAGAAGGTCCTGATCGACGGCATGTAATCGTAGGGACCATAGGGTTTGATCAAGACGTTCCCTCACCTCCACTGCCGGTGATCGGGGGGAACGCGGCATCGGCATCTCGGTAGGTCGGTCATGGACGTCATCACGCCGGCTCCCCGGATTCCGGGGGAAGCCGGCGGGCCGCGTCGGGAGGTTTGGTAGCCCCCCGGCTCTACTCGAAGACGATGACCTGGCGTCCGATGACGTCGCCGCGGCCCAGGGCCTCGAGGTTCTCGTTGATGTCTTCGAGCTTGACCTTGGTCACGTTGTGTTTGACGAGGCCCGCTTCGGCGAGGGAGAGCACCTCGACAAGGTCGAGGTGGTTCCCCCAGAAGGAGCCGAGGTAGGACAGCTCCATGCCCACGAACGGGAATTGACGGTGCTTGACTCGTTCGCTCATGAGGCCGACCGCTGCCAGTGCGCCTTCGGGCCCCAGCAGGTCGAACCCCATCGAGATGGACGCCTCGCTGCCGACGCAGTCCAGGATGGCGTCGAGAGTTCTCCGGCCGGTCAGCCTCTCCAACTCGTCCTGGATAGCCCCGGTGGACTTGTCCTTGACGTTGATCCCGTGGTCCGCGCCGTTCTCCTTCGCCACGACCAGTTTGCTGTCCTTGCGCGCGAGCGCCACCACCGTCGCACCGCCTCCGAGGAGCTTCGCGTACTGGACCGCGTAGCTTCCCAGCCCGCCGATACCCGTCACGGCGACCGTGCGGCCGGCGCCGAGCTTGCCCGAGTCCCGGAGCTTTCTCATCCCTCGGTACGGGGTCATGCCCGCGTCGGTCATGGGGGCGAGGAGCTCGGGTGCCTTCGCAGCTTCGTCCGAGACCGGGATCACGTGGCGGTAATCCACGACCATGTACTCGGCGAAGCCTCCCTGAGGGCCGAAGCCGACCCATCTTCCGTTGCCGCTGCACAGTTGCTCGTTGCCTTCGCGGCACTGCCGGCATGTGCCGTCTCCCCAGCTGGGGTTCACCACGACCATGTCGCCCTCCGAGTAGTCCAGCGTCGTGGGCACGGCACTTCCCAGTCCTGCCACGCGGCCCGCGATCTCATGCCCGGGGATGTAGGGGAGGTCCAAAGGGAAGGGGCCCTTGAAGTAGCCCTCGAGGAGCTGGTAGTCGCTCCGGCACATCCCTGCCGCGGTGACCTTCAGTAGAATCTCGTCCGGCGCGGGCTCGGGCACAGGAACCTCGTCGATCCGAAGGGGCTCCTTGTATCCGTACATCCGGGCAGCTTGCATTCGTGTCACAGCGCCTCGCTTTCGGCTTGTAGGTGTCCGGGGCCACGGAACCGGCCATACGAAGGAGATTGGGCTCTCTGCGGCTAGGACAGGGCCTTGACGATCTCCTTGGCGAGTGGGCCCGAGGAAGCGGGGTTCTGCCCTGTGTAGAGGGTGCGGTCGACGACCGTGTACGGCTCCCAGGCGGGACCCCGCGAGTAGTCCGTGGGCAGCTTCTTCAGTTCGTCCTCCAGAAGCCACTTGGCTTTGTCGGCGAAGCCGACGCCGGCCTCCTCCTCGTTGCAGAAGCCCGTCAGGCGGTAGTTCGCGAACGGGGTGTTGCCGTTCGCGTCGCGGGTTGCGAGGAGAGCGGCCGGGGCGTGGCAGACGATGGCGAGGGGGTTGCCGGACGCGAGTGCCTTTCGCAGCAGTGCTCCGGAGTCGGCGTCGACCGAGAGATCCTCCATCGGGCCATGTCCGCCGGGGTAGTAGACCGCGGCGTAGTCCTCGAGGCGCACTTCCTTGAGGGAGAGGGGATGCCTCAGCTCCTCGGCCTTCTCGATGACGGCCTCCTCCTGGAGGGCGTTCTCCTCGCCGCCCGCCATGCGGGGCTCCAGGCTCATCGTGTCCACAACGGGAACGACGCCACCCGGTGTTGCCACGGTGACCTCGTATCCGGCGTTGGTGAACACAGTGTACGGAGCAACGAACTCCTCGGCCCAGTACCCGGTGGGGTGACGGTGCCCGTCCTTCAGAGTCCAGTAGCTTGCGCCCGTCATTACGAAAAGGATCTTGGCCATGGGACACTCCTCTTGGAGGTGTTGCCCTGGAAAGGGCTTGGGAAGTCGGCTGAAACGCGTGTGACAAGCGTGGGGGAACATCTCGAGGGTTGCAACCTGATCGGCGCCTTGAAAACGTGAAATGGAATTTGCGTGTCGCTATTTAGAACCTGCACGACGCGAACACTCCAGATTCCTGGCGACGAGTCGTCTCGACGTTCAATGATATAGCGAAAAGAACCCCCAGTTGGGGCCTTGGCCGGGATCCGATGGATGCCGACCTGAGGGAGCTGTCGTCCTGCCTTCACCGCTCGGGGCTCCGGGTGTGGCCGTAAGGGCGGAGCCGCACCTGCGTGGCGCTCAAATCCAACAGGGTTGGCGCTCCCGAACAATATTTATTGCCGTTCGATAACTAAGCTGCTCGACAGGTCGGAGACTAAGGCAAGGTCGGTGGCGTGGTACGGCGTAAATATTGAGCGGATATGTACTCCCCTCCTTGCGCTTCCCGGCCCTGAAGCGCTCAACCGGGAACCCGCCGCGCGGCGGGAATATGGAGAACTCCGCCGCACCATGCCACGAGAGCCAGATCAGCGCCGAGGCCGTGCAGGACGCCTGGAACGGGGCGGTCCGTGCGTCGCCCGCCGGAACCGTCGCCTGCGTGGCCACGTGGGGCACCGACTTCCACGCCGATCTACCCAAGATCGACATTCCGGTGCTGGTCCTGCACGGCTCCGAGGACCGGGCCCTCCCGATCGAGGCGTGCGGCCCACGCTCGGCCGAGCTCATCCCTTCGCCGCTTCGGCGACACGCGCGCCGTTGGCAAGCCCCGATCCGTCGTCTCGGCTCTGTATTCGCACCAGGTCATTACCGGCGGTGCAGTCGGCCAGCGTGATGTTGCCGTCTCCGGAGAGCAGCTTCAGCCCATTTCGGCCAGCAGCTTGTCTCGATCCGGATACGCATAATCCTCTACGAGGGACCCTAGGTCCTCACCGGCGGCTTGCGCAATGCCGGCCAATGGCCCGCTGCAGCATGCGGCTACCACGACTGACGCCGCCAACGTCACGGTAACCGGCCGTCTTTATTTGACATGCGATCTCATCAGCAACCCCCAACCATTCAGACGTGCCTCGCACCAGGAGGGTTTGGGCATGCTCTGGTTGGGCGCACGTCATGGTCAAATCCCTGATTCCCTCTACCACGACCCGCAACGTTTTGGCGCGCACATTTCGTGCATGCTGGGCTATGGCCCAACAATCTGTCAGGGGAAGTTAAAGCAGTCGCCTGCAGGGCGTATCGCGCCCCACGCCCCGCACGGCCAAGATGCCCAGCACAGAAGCACCGCCTTACCACTGGATGTCTCGTTCAACGGGAAGCCAAGTTCAACTGCGATGGCGCCGCGCTCACACAGCAGGCAGAACTCGAATCAGCCCCACGAGTGGGCGCGGCGGGCAACCCTGCCACAGAGGCAAGAAGGCGACCAAGGGGCACACCACGGCCGACAGGTGAACCGAGCGTTCACCCCAGCTGACGCATCATCAGAAACCTCAGTATCCGGTCGGCATCAACCTGCCAGACCCGGTTCCACTCGACCGAACATGCGCACCACTGAATCACTGCAAGTATGACCTCTGAGCTGCATTTTTGCCGCTCCACCAGCAGAGATCGCATGGTCACCTTCTCGGAGGCATGCGGATGTAGTGCATGCCTTCGCCGATGGTGCGCTCGGAGAACCCACCGAATGCCACCAGTCGTCCTGCCGGATCTATGCCGAGTTCCAGGAGCCGGTCTACGCGCCGCCGCCGTTGCTGCGGCGGATGGTGGAGGCGGGATTGCTGGGACGTAAGTCCGGCCGCGGGTTTCGCGCGTACGGCCGGGACTGAAGCCACCTGGCTCCATCGGGTTGAGGGACCCGGTGGGCCTCCGGCGGTCGAGGGGCCGTCGGACATCGCCAGGGGAAGGGTGGGGAGCGCCGCGGCGGCGCTCCCCACCCTCGGCGTTCCCGGCGGGCCGGGCACGCGGGCCGGAGCCGGCGCGGTGTCTGGAAGAGTGCGCCGGCGCCTGGCGGTTACCGGACACCCGGCCCGACGGCGCCGCGCGGCGGGATTGGCCGGAATGGAATCGTACGTGGCCGGACGACCGCGTGGTCGGTACCTTCATATGACCGGTGATCCTGACGTCGCCCGGGCCGATCGGCGGCGGCAACACCGTTGACGAGCCTGCCGTTCCAGGAGTGACGGAGCACGGGAAGGGGCCCGCCGAATGCTCCCGTAAGGCCCTGCCGAACGCATGCCGGGTTGTCCACCGCGGTGACCGGCTTTGGCCACCCGGCGGTTGTCCAAATGGTGGGGCGCGACCGGAAAACACGCGCTCTAAGGTGAAGAAGTCCCATGAGGGCGAAGGGCAGATCCTGGGCGCCGACCACAACGAAGGGGTCGGTGCCGGATTCGCCTTGCAGCGCCGACACGGAGAGACGGGGGGGCACCAGGGACTCGTATTCCTCAGCAGACGAATTTCCGCGTGCCCCTGCCGTTTCGGGCTCGGCCACCGCTTACGGCAGCGATCGATGCGGCTAGGCCGGCCCCTTGTCGGGCACTCGACCGCACTCGTAAATCGGTCCCGATGTTCGCGAAAACCTCCGCTCGCCCCCCGAACAGCACTGAAGACAGCGCATTCGAAGCCATCACCGGTCGACCGGATTTTCCACAACGGCCACCGGACACAATCCTGTTGCGCACCCCGGATCTCCCGCATCGGCCAGCCGCCCGCCCATGGCTCGCCGCCGAGTTCCGGGATCCCTTTGACACCGAGACCGCCGAACGCGAAATCCGCATGGTCCGACGCCAGGACAAGGTATCCGGATGTGCACTATGACCGATCACTTGGGATTCAGTCTCACGCAACTGCGCTATTTCGTCGTCTCCGCCGAACTGGGCAACATATCCGAGGCGGCCGACCGGCTGTGCGCCTCGCAGTCCACGGTTTCGTCGGCCGTGATGCGGCTGGAACGCCAGCTCGGTGTGCAACTCCTGTTACGTCATCATGCCCGCGGGGTCACCCTCACCCCGAGCGGCCGGCATCTCCTGCGAGAGGCGCGAGTTTTGTTGGGCCAGGCCAGTAATCTCAAGGCCCGGGGCAATGCACTGGCCAGCGAAACCGCCGGCCGGCTGGATGTCGGTTTCTTCTCCGCGATCGCTCCGTATCTGCTGCCTTCGGCCTGCCGGATGGCCAAGGAGCGCCATGCGGCACTGCAGTTGAACATACGGGAGGCAGCCGCCGACCAGCTCGTGGAATTCCTACAGGACGGCCGCTGCGAGGTGGCCGTGACCTATGACTTTCTGGCAGGTGACGCCAGTTTCCGTCCGCTCGTCGACCTATCCGTGCATGCGCTGTTGGCCGAGGACGATCCGCGGGGCGCGAGCGGCTCGATCGCATTGCGGGAACTGGTCGCCGGCCCCCTGGTGACCCTGGATTCGCCGCCCCTTGTACGGCATTTCGAGAAGGTGTGCGCCAATGCCGGCGTCCCCATGCCCGACGTGATCACGACCGCGGGCCTGGAGACCCTGCGCGGGCTCGTGGCCGCCGGCGCCGGGTTCGCGTTGCTGCATCAACGCACGTCGAGCACGGTGACGTTGGACGGCGGCCGGGTCCGCGCGGTGGATCTCGCCGACCCGCCGGCCCCGTCGTCCCTCGGGGTGGCCATGCTGCCGGGCCTCGCCATGAGCAGCCGGGCCGAGGCGTTCGTGGACGTGCTGCGGTCGGCGGCCTTGGGCGACCTCGCCGCGAGTTCCCTTGCGTGACGCGGGCCGCTGCTTTTTCGAGGTACATCCGACGGTTTTCCGCTGTGGTTTTCGGCAGGTTCGAGGAGTGTTGTGCTGGCGGTCATGTTTGCGGGACAGGGAAGTCAGGAAAAGGGCATGGGGGCCGAGGTGTTCGGGCACTATCCGGGGTTGGTGCAGTTCGCTTCGGAGGTGCTGGGATACGACCTTGTCGCGTTGTGCACGGAGGATCCCGATGCCGTGCTGGCACACACCGAGTACACCCAGCCGGCGCTGTACGTCGTGAACGCGTTGCGCGCCTTCGAGCGGGCCCACCGCGAGGACCAGCCCGCGGATTTCTACCTGGGACACAGCCTGGGCGAGTACAACGCACTGCTCGCGGCCGGCACCTTCGATTTCGAGACCGGGCTGCAACTGGTCGCCAAACGCGGGGAACTGATGGCGGCGGCCTCCGACGGCGGCATGGCCGCGGTGATGAACACACCCGAGGAACAGCTGCGGGAGATTCTCGCCGAGGACGGTGTGGACGGCGTCGACATCGCCGGTTTCAACAGCGGTTCACAGTTGGTCATCGCGGCCACCCCGACCGTACTGGCCGCGGCCCAGGACGCCCTGAAAAGCCGGGACATCCGCTGTGTCCCGCTCAGGGTGAGCGCGCCGTTCCACTCCCGTTACATGGAGCCGGCCCGGGCGGAGTTTGCCGAATTCCTGACACGGTTCGAATTCGCCGAACCCCACACACCGGTCGTCTCCAATGTCACGGGCCGGCCCTACGAGCCGGGCCAGGTGGCCCGGATGCTGACGGAACAACTGGTGGCCCCGGTGCGCTGGACCGACAGCGTCCGCACGCTCCTCGACGGCGACGAGGAAATGGAGTTCACCGAAATCGGAGGCCTGGCCCTCACCCAGATGGTTTACAAGATCAAGGCTGGAGTGTGACACATGGCGACCACGACGGAATCGATCCGCGAATACCTCGAAGAGCGCTTCCTCTTCGAGTTCGACGACACGATCACTCCGGGCACCGATCTCTTCAAGGCCGGGGTCATCGATTCGTTCGGCTACGTCAAGCTGATGAATTTCCTGGAGACCGAGTTCTCGGTCTCCATCTCCCCTGAGGAGATGCTCACCAATGTATTCGTCTCGCTAACCGCGATCGACGAGTTCATCCAGAAGAAGGTCTCCGCGAAGTAAGAACAGCAAACGGGAACCAGGAAACAGAAGGACGGAACATGTGCGGGCTGGCTGGCTTCCTCTCGACCTCGCTGCGCTCAGGTGCCGCCGCGGAGGTCATGACCTCGATGCTGTCGACCATCCGTCACCGCGGGCCGGACGAGGCCGGCTACTACCTCGACGACGGCCTCGCCATGGGCGCGGTGCGGCTGGCGATCGTGGACCTCGCCGACGGTGCACAACCCATGTCCGACCCGTCACGGCGCTACTGGATCTGCTTCAACGGCGAGCTGTACAACCACATCGAGTTGCGCGCGGAACTGGAGGCCCTCGGCCGCCCGTTCCGCACCGACCACTCCGACACCGAAGTGGTGCTCCAGGCATGGATCCAGTGGGGCACTGACTGCTTCACCCGCTTCAACGGCGCCTTCGCGGTCGTCATCAGGGACGCGGTCAGCGGCGACGTCGTACTGGCCCGTGACCGCTACGGCAAACGCCCGCTGTTCCACACCGACCACGACGGAGCCTTCCTCTTCGCGTCCGAGATGAAGGCGTTCGGCGCCTTTCCCGGTTTCCGCTTCGCCCTTGATCCGAGGGAACTGGCCAACATCTACGCCACCTGGACGCCGCTGCCCGACCGCACGCCCTACCAGGGCATCCGCCAGCTCCCGCCGGGGTCCGTGCTGACGCTCAGCGCGGGCCGCCGATCGCTGCGCTCGTACGAGGACCTCTCCTTCGACGTACCCGGCTTCGACGGCACCGAGGCCGAGGCGCTCGACCTCGTCCGGGACACCCTGCGCACCAGTGTGGCGATGCGCCTGCGCAGCGACGTCGAGGTGGGCGTCTACCTTAGCGGCGGTCTGGACTCCTCGGTGGTGACACGACTGGCCACCCAGCTCTCCCCGCACCAGGTCCGCACGTTCTCCGTGGCGTTCTCGGACAAGTCCTTCGACGAGTCCGCCAGTCAGCGCCTGGTCGCCGACCACCTCGGCACCCGGCACTCCACCGTGCCGATCACCGGCACGGACATCTCCGACAACTTCCTGGCCGCCGTGTACCACGCCGAGGTCCCCACCTTCCGCACCTCGTTCGTGCCGATGTTCCTGCTCTCCCGGCACGTCCGGGACGCCGGTATCAAGACCGTCCTCAGCGGCGAGGGCGCCGACGAGGCGTTCCTGGGCTACTCGCTCTTCCGCGAGACCCTGCTGCGGGAACGATGGGATGCGCTCGACGATGGCGAGCGCCGCGCCGGACTAGCCACCCTGCACCCGGAGCTGGCCCACTTCGGGCCCGCCCACCAGGCCCATCTGCTCGGTCTCTACCAGCAGTTCTCGAAGGAGCGCCTGCCCGGCCTGTTCTCCCACGAAATGCGGTACCAGAACGGGCTGTTCGCCGCGCGCCTGCTCACTGACGGCCGGGAACCGTTCGGCGACCTGCTCGACCTCGTCGCCAGGACCCCCGGCTACGCGAACATGCCTGCGGTGCACAAGGCACAGTGGCTGGAGTACAAGACCCTGCTGGCCGGATTCCTGCTGTCCACACAGGGGGAGCGAGTCGCACTGGCGCACAGCGTCGAGAACCGCTGCCCGTTCCTCGATCCGGCCGTGGTGCGCGCCGCCGCGTCGGTGAATCTGCGCTACGACGACGGCCGGGTCGAGAAGGCCCTCCTGAAGAAGGCGTTCCGCGCCGAGCTCCCGGAGTGGACCACCCGGCGACCCAAGCAGCCCTACCTAGCCCCGGGCAGCACTGTCTTCAAGGACCACCGCCCGGACTACCTGGAACTCGTCCGCTCCGACCACGAACTGTCCCAACTCGGCTACGTGGACCGGCGGTTCGCCCGCCGCCTGGTCGACAAGGTCATGTCGACGCCGGCCGAGGAGATCAGTACCAAGGAGGACCAGGCATTCCTGTACCTGCTGACGACCGCCGTGCTGCACCAGCAGTTCGTGCGCGGCGACCAGAGCCGCAAGGGCCCGCCGTCGCCCGCCGGCCTGAACCTGCGTGTGACCGTCGACAACCGCAGGGCCGTCCGGCGAGCCAAGGAGACCCGATGACCGCCGACGACATCGCGATCACCGGTCTCGCCCTGCGGTTCCCCGGTGCCGACACCCTGACCGAACTGTTCGGCCACCTCGCGGCGGGACGCTCGCTGATCACCGAGGTGCCCGCCGAACGCTGGTCCAAGGAACGCTACTTCGGCGATCCACGCGAGGACGGGGAGAGGACCAACAGCGTCTGGGCCGGGTTCGTCGAGGACGCCGACCGCTTCGACGCGGCCTTCTTCAACATCTCTCCGCGCGAGGCGGAGACCATGGACCCGCAGCAGCGGTTCGCGCTGGAGCTCGCCTGGCAGGCCGTCGAAGACGCCGGCTACCGGGCGAGCGAGCTCGCGGGCAGCCGCACCGGCGTGTTCATGGGTGTCTCCCACGCCGACTACGCCGAGCTGATCGAACGCGACAACGTACCGACCGACGGCTACTTCCCCACCGGCACCGCGTTCTCCGTTGTCGCCAACCGGATCTCCTACTTCTTCGACTTCCGCGGCCCCAGTCTCGCCAACGACACCGCCTGTGCCAGCTCCCTGGTCTCGCTCTACGAGGCCGTCACCGCACTGCGCAACGGCGACTGCGAGCTGGCGCTGGCCGGCGGGGTGAACCTGTGCTGGTCGCCGAAGCTGTTCGTGGCATTCAGCAAGGCCGGCATGCTCTCCCCCACCGGCACCTCGCACGCCTTCGACCGGGGCGCCGACGGGTTCGTGCGCGGCGAGGGCGGCGCGGTCCTGCTGCTCAAGCCGCTGGCCCGGGCACTGGCGGACGATGACCCCGTATACGCGGTGATCAAGGGCGTCGGCACCAACCACGGCGGCCGGACCAACTCGCTTACCGTGACCAACCCGGCCGCGCAGGCCACGCTGATCGAGGACGTCTACACCCGCGCCGGCATCGCCCCCGACACCGTCGGCTACATCGAGGCCCACGGGCCGGGCACACCGGTCGGCGACCCGATCGAGATCCTCGGCCTCAAGCGCGCCTTCCAGAACCTCCACGACGCCCACGGCACCCGACCGCGGCCGGACAGCACCGGCATCGGCTCGATCAAGACCAACATCGGCCATCTGGAGTCGGCCGCGGGCGTCGCGGGCGTGGTGAAGGCGATCGCCGCGATGGCCACCGGGATGCTGCCGGCCACGGTCAACTTCCACACCCGGAACCCGCTGATCGACCTGGCCGGCAGCCCGTTCTACGTCGTCGGCGAGACCCGGCCGTGGCCGGCGGGCGAGGGCGCGCCGCGCCGGGCGGGCGTCAGCTCGTTCGGGTTCGGCGGGACCAACGCCCATGTGCTGCTGGAGGAACACCCCGGCGCCCGGCCGGCCGTCGAGGTGCCGGGACCGTACGTCGTCCCGCTCTCGGCGAAGAATCCCGAGCGGCTGCGGGCCCTCGCCGACCGGTTACGGGAGCATCTGCGGGCCCCCGAGCACGCGCTTCGGCCCCGCCAGTCACTGGCCGACATCGCCCATACCCTCCGGGCCGGCCGAGAACCGATGCGGGCCCGGGCGGCATGCGTCGTCGCGGACCGGCAACAGCTCGTCGCGGCACTGGAGTCGGTAGCCGCGGGCGAGGTGCGCAACCCCGGCGGCGCCGGACCGGACCTTTTGGCCGCGGCCGAGTCATGGGTGCGCGGCGGGACGGCCGACTGGCCCGAGCACCCCGGGGCGCACCGTGTGCGGCTGCCGACCTACCCGTTCGCCCGGGACCGGCACTGGTATGCCGCGCCGCCGCCCGGGACGCCGGACTCCGCGACGCTGCACCCGCTGGTCCACCGCAACACCTCCGACCTCACGCAGCACCGCTACACCTCCACCTTCACCGGATCCGAGCCGTTCCTCGACGCCCACCGGGTCCACGGCCGGCGGGTGCTACCCGCGGTCGCGTACCTGGAGATGGCGCGGGCCGCCGTGGCGTACGCGGCCCCGGCGGACACGGCGGTCCGGCTCCGCGACATCGCATGGCTGCGGCCGCTGTTCGTCGACGAACCGACCGAGGTGCGTCTCGAACTGACGCCGCGTGGGGACGACACGGCCGCCTTCGCCTTTCTCCAGGACGGCACACCGCACAGCACCGGCTCCGCCGAGCGCGCCCCGATGCCGGAACCGCCCCCGCTGGACCTGAACGCCCTGCGCGCATCCTGCCGCACCCCGCACGACACCGACGCGATCTACGCGCAACTGCGCGCCCAGCACCTGGAATACGGGCCGGCGATGCGCGCGTTGCGCGAGGTCCGGGTGGGACGGGACGAGGCTCTCGCCCGCATCCGGCCGACGGAGGCTGGCGGGTACGTCCTGCCGCCGAGCCTGCTGGACGCCGCGTTCCAGACCTCGGTGATCCTGATGGGCGAGGCGGCCGGCCCGACGCTGGCCTTCGCCCTCGACGAGCTGCGGGTCCACCGGCCCTGCCCGGCCGAGACCTGGGCGTGGGTCCGGCGCAGCGGGGGATCCGGGGCGCTCGCCACGTTCGACATCGACCTGTGCGACGGCGACGGTGTCCTCAGCGCCAGCCTGCGGGGCCTCGCCCAGCGCACCACCGACGCGGGTTCGCGCCTGGTCACCGCGACCTCGCAGTGGATCGACCGGCCGCCGAACCCCGACGGCTGCGCCCGCACGGCCCACACCCCGGCCCTGCCGGAGGTCGCGCCGGCCCGCCCGGCCGACGGCGTCGACGCGGTGACGGACCAGGCGTTCGCAGAGGTCCAACGGCTGCTCGCCACCCGCCCCAAGGAACAGCACCGGTTCGTGGTGCTCGTCGACGACCGGGTGCCGGCGCACTTCCACACACCGCTGGCCGCCCTGTTCCGCACCGTCGCGCAGGAGAACCCGCTCGTCTCGGGCCGGGTGGTCCGCGTCCCCAGACTGCCGGCCGCCTCCCCGGCGGACGTCGCACGGATCGTGCGCGAGGAGTGCGCCGACGGCTCCGCCGACACCGAGATCCGCTATACCGCCGACGGTACCCGGCAGGTGCGCGAACCGGTCGAGACGCCGCTGGACGCCGGTCCGCGGGTGCCCGAACTGCGGGCCGGCGGTGTGTACTGGGTGACCGGTGGCCTGGGTGGCATCGGCCGGCACCTCGCCCGCTACCTCGGCCGCGCGCAGGCGACGGTCGTGCTCAGCGGCCGGTCCGCGGACGGCTCCGTGACGTCCCTGCGCGCCGAGGGCATCGACGCGCACTGCCTGCCGGTCGATGTCACCGACGCCGAGGCCGTGCGCACCGCGGTCGGGACGATCGTGCGGGAGCACGGCGCGCTGCACGGCGTCGTCCACGCGGCCGGCGTGCTGCGCGACCAGTACCTGCTGCGCAAGGACCTCTCCGACGTCCGCCGGGTGACCGCCCCGAAGGTCCGGGGCGCACTCCACCTCGACGCCGCCACCCGCCACCTCGACCTGGACTTCTTCGTGCTGTTCTCCTCGGTCGCCGGGGTCTACGGCCAGCCGGGGCAGTCCGACTACGCGGCGGCCAACGCCTTCCTGGACGCGTTCGCCGGGCACCGGCAGACCCTGGTCGACGCGGGCGAGCGCAGCGGCCGCACGGTGGCGGTGAGCTGGCCGCTGTGGGCCGACGGCGGCATGACCACGGACGAGGTCACCCGGGAGTCGATGCGCAGCGAGCGCGGCTGGGAGCCCCTGCCCACCGAGGACGGGCTGCGCGCCTTCGGCCGGTCCCTGCGCGCCGACGCCCCCGTACACCTCGTCGTCGCCTACGGGGCCGAAGCCTCCCTGGCCGTGCCCCAACGAACCGCACCGGTCACCCGGGCAGCCGTCCCCCGGGCACCGACCCGCACGGCGTCGCCAGGTGACGCCGTCAAGGCCGGCGACCTGCAACAGCGGGCCGAGAAGCTGCTGACGGGCGTCATCGCCGAGGTCCTCCGGCACGCTCCGGAGGACCTGGACCCGACCACCAACCTCGTCGAGTACGGCATCGACTCGCTGGGCATCCTGGGCGTGACCACCCGGTTGGAGAAGCAGTTCGGACCACTGTCCAAGACGATCTTCTTCGAGTACCTCAACATCGCCGACGTGGCGGCGCACTTCGTGGAATCACGGCCGGAGCAGCTGGCGGCGGTGCTGGCGAAGGCCGAGGGGACGGGGACGAGGACGGAGACGGGGATACCGGCGGACGCGCCGGAGGCTCCGGCCGTCGTCTCGGACGTCCCGGCCGCGCGGGCCGAGGCTCCGGTGGAGACCCGAGCCGCCCTCGTCCGTGAGCCCCACCGCGACGACGACCGCCACGACATCGCCATCATCGGCGTGTCCGGGCGCTATCCGGGCGCCGACAACCTCGATGAGCTGTGGGAACTGCTGGAGAGCGGCCGGCACGCCTTCGAGGAGATCCCCGCCGACCGCTGGAACCACGCCGACGTCCACGACCGCGACCGGGCGGTGCCGGGCAAGACCGTGATCCGGACCGGCACGTTCCTGCGCGACATCGACGCGTTCGACCCCCGCTACTTCCGCATCTCCAAGCGCGAGGCCGAGCAGATGTCCCCGGAGGTGCGGCTCTTCCTCCAGGTCGGCGTGCAGGCACTGGAGGATGCCGGCTACTCCCGGGAGACCATCCAGCGCCGCTACCAGGGCGATGTCGGTGTGCTCGTGGGAACGATGAGCAACCACTACAACCTGTACGGCTTCCAGAACAGCCTCACCCGCGGCGCCCCGCAGACCGGCAGCTACACCGGCACGATCCCCAACATGCTGTCCTACTTCTACGGCCTGACCGGGCCGTCGATCTTCGTGGACACCATGTGCTCGGCGTCGTCGACGTGTGTGCACCAGGCCGTGCAGATGCTGCGGGCCGGCGAGTGCCGGATGGTGGTCGCCGGCGGCATCAACCTGATGCTGCACCCGTACAACCTCATCACCTCGTCCCAGGAGCACTTCACCACCGGCACCTCCGACGTGATCCGCAGCTACGGCCACGGGGTGGACGGCACCATCCTCGGCGAGGGCGTCGGCGCGGTGGTGCTCAAGCCGCTCGTCGACGCCGAGCGCGACGGCGACCACATCCACGCCGTGATCCGCGGCACCGCACTGTCCAACGCCGGTGTCCGCAACGGCTTCACCGTGCCGAACCCGGTCATGCAGGCCCGGGCGATCGAGAAGGCGCTCGACGACGCCGGGGTCGATCCCAGGACGATCGGCTACGTCGAGGGCCACGGCTCGGGCACCGCGCTGGGCGACCCGATCGAGGTCCGGGCGATGACCTCGGCGTACCGGAAGTACACCGCGGACCGGCAGTTCTGCGCGCTCGGCTCCGTCAAGGCCAACATGGGGCATCTGCTCGCGGCGGCCGGCATGATCGGGCTGGCGAAGGTGCTGCTCCAGTTCCGGCACGGCAGACTCGTGCCGTCCCTGCACAGCGCGGAACTCAACCCGGACATCGATTTCGCCGACACACCGTTCCGGGTGCAGCAGTCGCTCACCGACTGGAAGCCGGCGGCCGTCCCCGCTGACGGCCGGCAGATCGCCCCGCCCCGGCGGGCCGGCATCACCTCGATCGGCGCCGGCGGGATGAACTCCCACCTCATCCTGGAGGAATACCCCGAACGCCCGGTGCGCCGCGAGCCGTTCGGCGAGCAGCTGTTCGTGTTCTCGGCGATGAACGAGGCCGCGCTCGGGCGCTGGCTGGCCACCTTCCGCGACCATCTCGCCGGGGCGCGGGAGGCCGACCTCCCCGACATCGCGTTCACGCTGCGGGTGGGCAGGAACGAGCTGCCGCACCGCTGGGCGTTCGTGGCCGCGGACAAGCGGTCCGCGCTTGCGGCCGTCGACGGATATCTCGCGGGCCGGCGGGAGTTGCCCGCGCACGAGCTCGCCACGACCTGGGTCGCCGGCCGGAGCGTGGACTGGGACCTGCTGCCCGCAGGACGCCGGGTGTCACTGCCGGCCTACCCGTTCGACAAGGTTCGCTGCTGGGTCGAGCCGACCGACGGGGCGCCGTCCGTGCTGGCCCCGCTGGCGCTGCGGGAGCGGCTGCACCCGTTCCTGGGGCGCAACGAGTCCGACGTCCGCGGCCTGCGCTACGGCACGGACCTCCACCTCGCGGATCTGCTCGACTACGGCTACCGCCTGGACAGGGCACCGGCCGTCGTCCCGACCTTCGCCATGGACCTCGCGTTGGCCACCGCGAAGGTCAGCGGGTTCGCCGCGCCGGCGTCGGTCCACGACCTCCGTGTGCTGCGGCCGATCGACTGGTCGACGACCACCCGGCTGGTCACCGAGTTCGCCGACGGCCAGGGCACCGTCCGGACCGACGACGGATCGGTGGCCGTGGAGTTCACCGTGCGGGCGGCCACCGCACCGACGGGCCGGATCGAGCCGGCCGGGCTGCGGCAGGTCCTCACGCGGGAGGAGTTCCTGGCCGAACTCGCCGCGGGCGGACTGGACTACAAGCCGACGTCGTGCGCGGTCGACGGGGTGTTCCGCGGCCCGGACGGCCGGACGGTGCTGAGCCTGGGCCGGCCCGAGTTCCAGCAGGACCACGTCCGGCGCAATGTCACCGTCGAGCCGTTCGTGCTCGCCGCGCTCGCCCAGGGCGTGCAGTGGGAGGCCAAGCGCGCCGGGGCGCGGGACTGGCCCCGGGTCACGCTCAACCACATCGCGGAGATCCATGTGCGGGACGGGGCGCCGGTCGCCCACCTGGTCTTCGGGGACGACCGAATCCTGCTGGCGGGAGCGGCCGGTGAGGTCGTCGGCGAACTCGTCGGGGTGCGGCGCGGGGTGACCGGCGCGGAGCCGGCCGAACGGCCGCTGCCGCAGACCGACCGGACACCGGCCACTCCGGTCCCGGCGGCCGCGCGGCCAGCCGCCCCGGTGGGATCCGCACCGGAGGAAGCCCTGGTGGACGCCCTGCGGTCGATCGCCGCCGGCATCCTCAAGTTCGCGCCGGAGGAACTCGATCCGAGCACCGGCCTGGACGCGTTTGGCTTCGACTCGATCTCGCTGGTGACCTTCGCCGAGCAGATCCGCGAGCGATTCGGCGTCAGGGTCAGTCCGGCGGTCTTCTTCGACGTCAACTCGCTGTCGGGCCTGGGGACCCACCTGGCCGACGAACACGGCGTCTCCGTCACCGACACCGACGCCGCCGGGGAGCCGCAGCCGACGCACGTAGTCGCCGCCGATCCGCGGACACCCATCGCCGTCGTCGGCGCGGCGGGCCGCTTCCCCGACGCCCGCGACCTGGACGAGTACTGGGCGAACCTGGTTGCGGGCAAGGACTCCGTCACCGCGTTCCCCTGGCACCGGTACGACGCCGAGCAGCGCGAGGCCCTCCGGGCACGGGACTTCCCGCAGCGGATGGGCGCCCTGGACGACATCGATGCCTTCGACGCCGCGTTCTTCCGAGTGCTGCCGCGCGAGGCCGAACTGATGGACCCCCAGCACCGCCTGGCGTTGGAGACGGTGTGGCAGGCCCTGGAGCACAGCGCCTACCGGCCGACCGACCTGCCCGCCAACACCGGGGTGTTCATCGGCGTCACGGGCAACGACTACGCCTCCCTGCTCACCGCGCTCGGCGTGGCGCCGGACGCGTTCACCTCGACCGGGACCACGCACTCGATCCTCGCCAATCGCATCTCCTACCTGCTCGATGTGCGCGGCCCGAGCGAACCGGTCGACACCGCCTGCTCCAGCTCGCTGGTGGCGGTGCACCGCGCGATGGACGCGATTCGCTCCGGCGCCTGCGACATGGCGGTGGCAGGCGGGGTGAACGTGCTGCTGGGCACGGACACCTTCGTCAGCGCGCACCGTGCCGGCATGCTCAGCCCGGACGGTCTGTGCAAGACCTTCGACGCCGACGCCAACGGCTATGTGCGGGGCGAAGGGGTCGGGGTGGTGGTGCTGAAGTCGCTGGCGGCGGCCGAACGCGACGGGGACGCGATCCTCGGCGTGCTCAGGGGCAGTGCGTACAACCACGGCGGCCGGGCGAATTCGCTGACCGCGCCCAACGCCGACGCCCAGGCCGAACTGGTGACGGCCGCCGTCGGCGACCTCGATCCGGACACCATCGGCTACATCGAGACGCACGGCACCGGCACGGCCCTCGGCGACCCGGTGGAGGTGCGCGCGCTGCGCACCGCCTTCCGCCGACTGGGTCGGACCAACGACGCCGCGTGCGGCCTCGGTTCGGTCAAGACCAACATCGGCCACCTGGAGTCGGCCGCGGGCATCGCCGGGCTGCTGAAGGTGCTGCTCGCGCTCCGGCACGGCGTACTGCCGGCGACCCGACACCTGCGGCAGGTCAATCCGTACATCGAACTGGACGGTGGCCCGTTCCACCTCGTACGGGAGAACGAGCCCTGGCCACAGCCCCGCCACCGGGACGGCAGTCCGGCACCCCGGCGCGCCGGGGTGAGCAGCTTCGGGTTCGGCGGCGTCAACGCCCATGTCGTCGTGGAGGAGTACGTGCCGGGCGACGAGGAGGAACGGGGCGTGGACCACGAGGTGGTCGACGGGCGCGTGGTGGTACCGCTGTCGGCCCGCACCGCGGCGCAGCTGACCGACCGCGCCCGGGACCTTTTGGCCCACCTGGAGAAGTCGGACGGGGTGCCGCTCCGGTCCCTCGCCCGGAGCCTGCAGGCCGGCCGGGAGGAGATGGCGGAACGGGTCGGCTGGGTCGTGTCGTCGCACAGCGAACTCGCCGATCGGTTACAGCAGTTCATCGCCACCGGCGATCGGAGCCCGGACGACGGCGGCAGAAGTGGGAGTAGTAGCGGTGACCTGATCCAACGGTGGGTCGGGGGCGCCTCCGTCGACTGGCGCGCGGAGTCGGGCGACACCGGGCCGACGCCCCGGCGCGCGCATCTGCCCGGGTATCCCTTCGCCCGAGAGCGGTTCTGGCTCCCCGGCTCGGCGAAGGCGGCTGCGGAGGAGCAGACCGAGGAGAGGAGTACGGACAAGGGCGACGCCGGGTCTGCCCGCGGTACGGCTCTGCTGACGCCGCGTTGGGCACCGGCGCCGGCCACACCTGCGATACCTGGTGCTCGTTACGGCCGGCAGGTGGTCATCCTGTGCGGGATCGAAGGGGCCGTTCCGGGCGCCGTCCGGCTGGAGACGGCCGGGCGGCGGCCGGAGACCCGGCTCCGCAATCTGTCGTGGCAGTTGGCCAAGACCCTCCGCGACCTCGACGCCGAGCGCGGCAGGACACTCGTACAGGTCGTCACCGACACCCCCGCCCTGGCCGGTCTGCTGCGGACCGCCGCCAAGGAGGACCCGCGGATCGCCGGCCAGGTCATCGTCGTCGACGGCGCCGAGGACCGCGCCGGAAGCGACCTGGCCACCGTGGTGGCCGAGAACGCGCGAGCAGCCGAGGACCTGATCGTCTACCGCGACGGGGTCCGGCACACCCGGGCCTGGGTCCGCACCGAGACGTCCCCCGGGGCCGGGGCACCGTGGCGAGACGGCGGCGTGTACCTCATCACGGGCGGCGCCGGCGGCATCGGCGGGCTGACGGCTCGTCATATCGCTGCGGAGGTACGGCGGCCGACTCTCGTACTGGCCGGCCGGTCGCCCGGCGACGGCCGCGTCGAGCGCCTGCTGGCCGATCTGCGGCAGGCCGGGGCAGCGGCGCGGTATGTGCGCGCCGATGTCTCCCGCTGGGAAGAGATGCGGCATCTCGTCGCCGAGGCCGGGGACATCACCGGGATCGTGCATGCCGCCGGCGTCGTACGGGACGCGCTGCTCGCGGAGAAGACCGCTGAGCAGTGGGACGAGGTGCTCGCGGCCAAGGTGGACGGTCTGCTGAACCTCGACCGGGCCACCGAGCACTGCCCACTGGAGTTCGTACTCGCCTTCTCCTCGGGCGCCGGGCTTACCGGCAACCCCGGGCAGGCCGACTACGCGACCGCCAACGCCTTCCTGGACGACTTCGCCGCCGTGCGCAACGCCCGGGTGGCGGACGGACGCCGCAGCGGGCGCACCCTCTCGGTCGCCTGGCCGCTGTGGGCGGACGGCGGCATGCGGGTCGGCGACCGCACACGGGCGTACCTGTGGGCGGATCGGGGGCTCGCGCCGATGCCCACGGAGGACGGGTTCCGGGCCCTGCGCGATGCCTGGCAGGCGGGCGCGGACGGCGCGGACCAGGTGTGGGTGCACCACGGCGACCTGGACCGGTTGCCGGCCGGCACGCCCGCCTCGGCCCCGACTCCGACCGCGACACTGGCCCCGGCCTCCGCGTCGTCCCCGGCGTCTCCCGTGCCGCCCGGCGGCGCCCCGGCCGTCCTCGACGGTCTGCTCAGGCTGTTCTGCGAGGTCACCAAGCTCGCACCGGACGCGGTGGACCCCGACCGCCCGCTCCCCGACATCGGCCTGGACTCGGTGATGGTTCTCCAGCTCAACCGCGAGCTGGCCCGGACCTACCCGGGTGTCTCCGCGACGCTCTTCTACGAGCACCCGACCCTGCGGTCGGTCGCCGACCGGCTCGCGGGCACCGCACCGGGTGCCGTCCGCACGGAGCGGCCCACCGGCGGCTCCGAACGCCGGCCCGCCCGCCCCGAGCCGCCCGCCACCGGCCCCGACGAGCCGATCGCGATCATCGGGCTCAGCGGGCGCTACCCGGGCGCCGCCGACCCGGAGCAGTTCTGGGACAACCTCACGGCGGGCCGGGACGGCATCCGGGAGATCGACCGCTGGCCGCTGGAGGGCTTCTTCGAACCGGACCGCAACACGGCGGTGGCCAATGGCCGCAGCTACAGCAAGTGGGGCGGCTTCCTGGACGACTTCGCGGCGTTCGACCCCCGGTTCTTCGGCATCGCCCCGCGCGACGCCTACGCCATGGACCCGCAGGAGCGGCTCTTCGTGCAGGCCGCGTGGGAGGTGCTGGAGGACGCGGGCTACCCCCGGGCCCGCCTCGCCGACCGTCACGGCCATCGGGTCGGGGTGTTCGCCGGGGTCACCAAGGTCGGCCACGCCCGGCACGGGGTGGGCCGGTTGCCCTCCGGTGAACTCGTGGTGCCCGGCCTGTCGTTCGCGTCGCTCAGCGCCCGCGCCTCGTACCTGCTCGATCTGCGCGGCCCGAGCCTGACGTTGGACACGATGTGCTCGGCGTCGCTGACCGCCGTCCACGAGGCGTGCGCACAGCTGCGGAGCGGCGCCTGCGAGGTGGCCATCGCCGGCGGCGTGAACCTCTACACCCACCCGCTGGACTACGTCGAACTGTGCCGCTCCGGCATGCTCTCGCCCGACCGGCGGTGCCCCAGCTTCGGCGCCGGCGGCCACGGTTTTGTACCCGGTGAGGGCGTCGGCTGCGTGCTGCTCAAGCCGCTATGGCGGGCGGAGGCCGACGGGGACCGCATCCTCGCGGTGATCCGGGGATCCAGCGTCAACCACGGGGGCCGCACCACCGGTTACACGGTGCCCAGCCCGGTCGCCCAGGCGGCCCTGGTCCGGGAGGCGCTGGACCGGGCCGGTGTCTCCGCCCGGCAGATCGGCTGTGTCGAGGCGCACGGCACCGGCACCGAGCTGGGCGACCCGATCGAGATCACCGGCCTGACCAAGGCGTTCGAGCAGGACACCGCGGACCGGCAGTACTGCGCCATCGGCTCGGTGAAGTCGGGCATCGGCCACCTGGAGGCCGCGGCCGGGGTGGCCGGCCTGACCAAGGTCGTGCTCCAGCTCGGGCACCGGCAGCTGGTGCCGAGTCTGCACGCGGACGAGCCCAACCCGAACATCGACTTCGCGTCGACCCCGTTCCGGCTCCAGCGCGAGCTGAGCCCCTGGCACTCCGAAGGCCCACGGATCGCCGCGGTGTCGTCCTTCGGTGCCGGCGGTTCCAACGCGCATGTGATCGTCGAGGAGTATCCCGTGCAGCCCACCGACGGTACGGCGGACAGCGCCGCCCAGGTGGTCGTCCTCTCTGCGAGGACTCCCGAGCAACTCACAGCCTCCGTCGACCGGTTGGCGGGGTTCCTCGACCGTCACCCGGACACCGACCTCGCCGATCTGGCGTTCACGCTCCAGGTCGGCCGGGAGGCGATGGCCGAGCGGTACGCGGTCGCGGTCTCCTCGATCGCGGAGCTGCGGAGCAGTCTGGCGGCCGGGCGGGGGCACCGGGGGGCCGTCGAGGCCACCGGTGGGCTGCTCGCGGAGCTGACCGGTGACAGCGACCTCCAGGAGCTGCTGGTGGAGCGGTGGCTCGCCGCCGGGAAGCTGTCCAAGGTCGCGGCTCTGTGGGCGTCGGGCGCCCAGGTGGACTGGGAGCGCCTGCACCAGGGGGCGCGGCGCCGGGTGGTGTCGCTGCCGACCTACCCGTTCGCCACGGAGCGGTTCTGGATCGGGGACCTGGCCCGCCCGGAGAGCGCACCGGCGGCCGGGGCGGTGCCCGCGCCCGTACCCGAGCCGGTGGCCGTTCCGGCGCCGACTCCGGCAGCGCCCCCCTCGGTCGCCGAGCCCTCGAACCTCGACGTGCTGGTTCCCGCCGTGGTGCGGGAGAAGATCGCCCGCGCGCTGGCGCTGGAGATCGACGAGATCGTGGGCGGGCTGGCGTTCGCCGACTACGGTCTGGACTCCATCCTGGCGATCCGGGTGGTGCACCAGCTCAACGAGGCGCTGTCGCTGGACCTGCCGACGAGCGTGGTCTTCGACCACAGCACGGCCGACCGGCTGACCGCGCATCTGCTCACGGAGTACGGGGACGCCATCGTCCCCACCGAGGGCGGTCCCGAGCCGACAATGGCTGCGGGTCCGGCGGCGACTCCGTGGACCGGCCCCGCATCGGCCGTGGCACCCGTATCGATCGCGGCACCCGTGCCCGTACCCGTCCCGGTACCGGACACCCGCCCCGACGACCGGGCGGCGAACGGGGCGCGCGAACCGATCGCGGTGGTCGGCATGAGCGGCCGGTTCCCGGGTGCCGACTCGCTCGACGAGCTGTGGACGCACCTGGCCGACGGCGACGACCTGGTCACCGAGGCGACCCGGTTCGACCTCGACGGGGTGAGCGCCTGCACCCGGGGCGGCTTCCTCTCCCGGATCGACGAGTTCGACGCGATGTTCTTCGGCATCTCCGGCATCGAGGCCGCGGTGATGGACCCCCAGCAGCGGCTGCTGCTCGAAGAGTCCTGGAAGGCGTTGGAGGACGCCGGTTACTCGGGCCGGACAGGCCGGGAGCGCTGCGGCGTCTACGTCGGGGCCTGGGCAGGCGACTACCAGCAGCTGCTGGACCGGGACGCACCGGCGCAGACCCTGTGGGGCAACATGACGTCGGTCATCCCCAGCCGGGTCTCGTACTTCCTGGACCTCAAGGGCCCGGCGATCGCGGTCGACACCTCGTGCTCCAGCTCGTTGGTGGCGATCGACCTGGCCTGCAAGGACCTCTGGTCCGGTGAGACCTCCATGGCGCTGGCCGGCGGGGTGTTCCTGCAGTCCACACCGCGACTGTACGGACTCGCCGGGCGAGCCGGGATGCTCTCGCCGACCGGCCGCTGCCACACCTTCGACCACCGCGCCGACGGCTTCGTACCCGGTGAGGGCGTCGGCGTCGTGGTACTCAAACGCCTGGCGGACGCACTGGCCGACGGTGACCACATCCATGGTGTGATCAAGGCCAGTGGGGTCAACCAGGACGGCGCCACCAACGGCATCACCGCACCGAGTTCGGTGTCCCAGGAGAGTCTGCTCGGAGAGGTCTACGAGCGGTTCGGCGTCGACGTGGAGCGCATCGGGCTCATCGAGGCGCACGGCACCGGCACCAGGCTCGGCGACCCCATCGAGTTCCGGGCACTCGACCGGGCCTTCCGGGCTCGCACCGCCAAGACGGAGTACTGCGCCCTGGGTTCGCTGAAGACCAACATCGGCCACACCCAGTTCGCGGCCGGAGTCGCCGGCGTGTTGAAGGTGCTGCTGGCGTTCAGGCACGGGCAGATCCCCGCCTCGCTGCACTTCGAGTCCGCCAACGAGGCGATCGCCCTGGCCGGCAGCCCGTTCTATGTGAGCACCCGCACCCACCGCTGGGAGACGCCCGCCGGCGTGCCACGGTGCGGTGTGGTGAGTTCCTTCGGCGCCAGCGGGACCAACGCCCACCTGGTGCTCGAAGCGGCGCCGCCCGTGACCCGCACCGCGGCCCCGCAGACGGAACACGTGGTACGGCTGTCGGCCCGGACCGAGGAGCAACTCGCAGAACAGCGGCACCGGTTGGCCGCGCACCTCCGCGCCGAGCCGTCCCTCGACCTCGGCAACCTGGCGTACACGCTGGACGTCGGGCGCGCACGGTTGACGCACCGGTTCGCCTGTCTGGTCCGGGACCGCGACGAGCTGCTCGGGGTCCTCGACGGCACGCTTCCGGCCCGCCGCCCCGACGACGACCGGGCGCCCGCCCGGGGCCGGCGCATCCCGCTGCCGACCTACCCCTTCGCCCGCGACCGGCACTGGCCCGCGCCCGACGACCACCGGGTGACCCTGACCCGCACGGACGGGCTGCTGCGTGACCATGTGGTGCAGGGCCGCCGCATCCTGCCCGCGGTGGCCCATCTGGAGCTCGCCCGCCGGGCCTCGGGCACCGGCCTCCCGCTGCGGATGCGCCATGTCACCTGGGTCCGGCCGCTGGAGGTCGCGGACGACCCGGTCGAGGTGTGCGTCGAGCTGCGCCCCGTAGGCGAAGGCGACGGCGGTCACCGGTTCGCGATCACCACCGGCACCACCGTGTGCTGCGAGGGCCGCATCGCGCCGTCCGACGCCCCGCGCCCGGCCCGGGTGGATCTCGCGGCGCTGCGTGCGGCCTGTCCCGAGACGGTGTCCGCCGACCGGATCCGCGCGGCCCTGCTCGCGAAGGACATCGACCACGGCCCGACCCTGCGGGCGATCCGGCGGGCACACGTCGGCGCCGGGACGGTGCTGGCCGAGCTGACGCTGCCCGGTGCGGCGGAAGCGGGAGTGCTGACGCCCGCGCTGCTGGACTCGGCGATCCAGGCGTCGGTCGCGGCCCATCTCGGCGAACTGACGGACACCGCCGTGCCGTTCGCCCTGGACCGGCTCGACCTGTTCGCGCCGTGCCCGCCGACGATGTGGGCGGTGGTGCGGGGCGGTGCGTCCGGGCCGCTCGACAAGCTGGACATCGATCTGGTCGACGGTGACGGCGAGGTCTGCGTACGGCTGACCGGTTACTCGGCCCGCCGCACCGCAGGCGCCGCCCGGACCGCCCCCGTGGTCCAACAGCCCGACCCCGCAGCGCTGTTCGCTCCCGTGTGGGATCCAATCGACGCCTCCGAGGCGCCCGTGCCGTCACCGGCGGATCGGGTGCTGGTCGTGGGCCGTCCCGCCATGCCGGAAACGGCTCCGGAGCGCGTGCAGGAACCCGTGCCGGAATCCGCGCTCTCCTGGCCCCTGCCGCCCTCGGCGGACCTCGACGAGGTCACCGCCGCGCTCCGCGACCTCGGGCCGATCGACCACCTGGTCTGGTCCGTGCCCGAGCCCGCCCTCGATCCCACGGACGCCGCCGGCTACGCGGCGGCCCAGGACAACGGCGTCGTCCCGGCGTTCCGCATGATCAAGGCACTGATCGCCGCCGGGTACGACGCCAGGCCGCTGGGCATCACCCTGGTCACCACCCGGGCGCTCGCCACTCACGCCCAGGAGCCCGTCCAGCCGGCCCACGCCGGACTGCACGGCCTGTTCGGGTCGTTGGGACGGGAGTACCCGCAGTGGACCGTGCGCCGCGTCGACCTCGACGGCCCCGAGTGGCCGGCCGACCTCGCCGCCCTGCCCGCCCGGTCGCCCGACGACGCCTGGGTGCGCCGGGCCGGTCAGTGGCTCGCCCGGCGCTGGGCCCCGTGCGCGGCACCGGCCCGTCCCGTGTACCGCGAGGGCGGGGTCTATGTGGTGATCGGCGGTGCGGGCGGTCTGGGCACGGCCTGGACCCGGCATGTGGTGCGGGAGTACGGCGCCCATGTGACATGGATCGGCCGTCGCGCCCACGACGCGTCCGTCGAGGAGAAGCTCCGCTCGATCACCGGCCGCGGCACGGTCCGCTACCTCAGCGCCGACGCCGCGGACCCCGCCGCGCTGCGCCGTGCTGTCGAGGAGGTCGGGCGGCACCATCCGCGCATCCACGGCGTGGTACAGGCCGCCCTCGTCCTACGAGACAGCACGCTCGCCAGGATGGACGAGGCCACCCTCCGCACGGCGCTGCGCGCCAAGGTGGACGTCACCACCGCGATGGCCGAGGTCTTCGGCGGTGTCGAACTGGACTTCGTGGTGCTGCTGTCGTCGATGCAGTCCTTCACCACGGCGGCCGGCCAGGGCAACTACGCCGCCGGGTGCACCTTCAGCGACGCCTATGCGCATGCGCTCGGCACACACTGGGAGACCCCGGTCAAGGTCATGAACTGGGGCTGGTGGGGAAGCCTGGGGAGCGTCACCTCGGCGTTCTACCAGGAGCGGATGCGCCGGTCCGGCCTGGTGTCGATCGAGCCGCCGGAAGGGCTCGCCGCCCTGGACGCACTGCTCGGCGGGGACCAGCGGCAGCTGGCGTTCGTCAGGACCGACGAGCGCAACACCCTGGCCAACTTCGCCCACGACACCGAGGTCACCGCCCACGAACCGGCGCCGAAGCCGGGCCGGATCCCAGGTGGGCTGACAACCGGCCCCGGCGGCACGGACGACCGCATGGACGAGGTCGTGCGGTGGCGCCGGACGGAACGCGACCCCTGGCTGGCGAAGGTCCTCTCGGCGCAGCTGGCGGCCCTCGACCCGGACTCGGTCCGGCCGGCGTACGCCGCGTGGTGGGAGCACGCCCAGCGCGTCCTCGTACCGGCGACCGGGCCGGTGGAGGAGGTGCTCGGGCAGTGGGACCGGCGGTGCGCACAGTGGTCGGCCGACCCCGACCGCCGGGCCGAGCTGCGGCTGGCCTCCGCCACGCTCGCCGCGCTGCCGGACATCCTGACCGGCCGGACCCGGCCCACCGACGTGATGTTCCCGCGCGGCTCCATGGAGCTGGTGGAGGGCTGCTACCGGGACAACCACGTCGCCGATGTGTTCAACCGTGCCATGACCCGGGCCGCCGTCGCCGTCGTCACGGAGCGACTGCGCCGGGAGCCGGGCGCACGGCTGCGGATCCTGGAGATCGGCGCCGGTACCGGCGGCACCAGCGTGGGCATGTTCGCCGCGCTGAAGCCGTACCAGGACAGCATCGAGACCTACCTCTACACGGACCTGTCCAAGGCGTTCCTCAACCACGCGCGTACCTCGTACGGCCCCGACGTACCGTACCTGGACTGGCGGCGCTTCGACGTCGAACGGCCGCTGGCCGGGCAGGACATCGCCGAGGGCTCCTTCGACCTGGTGATCGCCGCCAATGTGCTGCACGCGACCAGGGACACCCGCACCACCCTGCGCAACGCCAAGGCAGCCCTACGGGCCGGCGGCTGGCTGCTGTTGAACGAGCTGTCGGCGTTCGACCTCTTCAGCCATGTGACGTTCGGGCTGCTCGAAGGCTGGTGGCTCTTCGACGACCGGTCGCTGCGCATCCCGGGCTCCCCCGCGCTCTCGCCGGAGAGCTGGCGGGAGGTGCTGGCAGGCGAGGGCTTCCGCACGGTGGGCTTCCCACTGGAGCAGGCGCTGCCACTGGGGCAGCAGATCATCGCGGCGGAGAGTGACGGGGTGGCCCGGCAGCAGGTCGAGCCCGCGAGCCCGGGGAGCCCCTCGACCGGGCCTGCGCCCGAGCCCATCGACCGGACCGCCGAGGCCGCTTCCTCCCCCACGCCCATGCCCTCCCCCGCGCCCCCGTCGCGCGCCGAGGTGACCGCGCTCCTGCTGGACAGAGCCGCCTCCATCCTGGGCATCCCGGTCGACCGGATCGACCCCTCGGTCCCGCTCGCCGACTACGGTCTGGACTCCATCCTCGTCCTCCAGCTCACCAACGCGCTGCGCGCGGACTTCGGCGACGACGTCCCGGCCACCCTGCTCTTCGACGTCGAGTCCGTCGACGGCCTGGCCGCCCACTTCGCGGGCCCGGCCGGGCGACGAGGGAACCTCTCCAGCGGACAGTTGACGATGTATCAAGACCAGCAACGCTGGCCGGAGTCGGCTGCCTACAACCTTCCGCTGCTCTTCGAGCTGCACGGCGAGGTGGACGAGCCGGCCCTGGAACGGGCGGTCCGGGCACAGACCGAGATCCACCCCGTGCTGAGCGCGGTCTTCGGCGAGCGGAACGGCGTGCCGTACATGGACATCGACCCGACCAGGGCCCCGTCGTTCGACCGGGTCACCCTGACGGCCGCCTCGCGTGAGGCCCAACTGGCCGCACTGCGGGAGCTGGTCGAGGTCCCGTTCGACCTGGCTACCGGCCCGCTGGTCCGGGCCCACCTGGTCTCCCTCCCCGGACGGCGACGGCTGCTGCTGCTCACCGCGCACCACATCCTGATCGACGGCACCTCGACCGCGGTCCTGGTCCGTACCCTCAAAGCGGCCTACCGGGGCGAGGGGGAGCCGGGCGGCCGCACCGGCTACGGCGACTTCGTCGCCTGGGAGGAGGCGCTGCTCGACGGCCCGCGGGCTGCGCGCCACCGGGACTACTGGCTCGGCGAGTTGACCGGGATCGGGCCGCGTACGCCGCTCGCGCTGCCCTACGACCGTCCCCACGACCCCAAGCGGCTGCCCCGTGCGGCAGTGATCCGCACGAGGCTGTCGCCGACGCTGGCCACCACCCTCGCCGACACCGCGCGGGAGCACCGGGTCAGTGTCGCCACGGTCCTCTTCTCGACGTTCGTACGGTTCCTGCGCCGGCAGACCGGGCAGGACGACCTGGTCCTGGGCATGACCACGGTGGCCCGCTACGAGGAGCGGTTCCAGAACGTGGTCGGACAGTTCGCCAACTGCCTGCCCCTGCGGTGCACGGACACCGGTGGCTTCTCCGAGCTCCTGGCCTCCGTGCAGCGCACGATGGTCGCCGGCATCGAGCACGGCGCCTATCCACTGCGGGAGATCAGCCGGGCGGTGGGCGCGGACAAGGAGCCGCTGATCCTGACGAACTTCCTGTTCCAGAACTTCGCGGGCGCCGAACTGCTCACCAGCGACGCACCGTCCGTGGACGGCGGGTTGGATCTGCGCCGGTTCGACGATCTGCCCTACGCCGGGGAGTACGTGCTGGCGGCGGAGTGCTATCGCGAGGGCGACGGCTACAAGCTGTTCCTGAAGTACGACACCCACGTCTTCGACGAGGCCACGGCCCGGCGCATGGCCGACGAGTGGCAGGAGGTCATCCGGCACGAGGTCGCACGGCACGGCGTCGCACCTCGGGAGACGGAAGCCTCGTAGGGCGGCGCGGCGGGTGGGCCCGCGGGCCCACCCGCCGAAGCCTTCCGTCGTCAGGCCAGGGTCTTGAGCACGTCGGGGTCGTAGGGAACGGTGCGCGCCAGTTCGCCGTTGAGCGCCAGTGCCGCCCAGTCCGGGTTGGCCAGCAGCGTCCTGCCCACCGCGACCAGGTCGAACTCGTCGCGCGCCAGGCGGGCCACCAGTTCGTCGATGCCGGTCACATCGGCCTGCCTTGTGAAGCCCTGGGTGAACTCGCCCTCGCCGTACTGCCTGTCCAGGCCGACCGAGCCGACCGTCACGGCGGCCTTGCCGCTGAGCTTGCGCACCCACCCGGCGAGGTTGAGGGTGCTGCCGTCGAACTCGGGCTGCCAATAGCGGCGGGTGGAGGCATGGAAGACGTCGACACCGGCGTCGGCCAACGGGGTCAGCAGCTGCGCCAGTTCGTCCGGGCTCTCCGCGATGCGCGCGTCGTAGGCGTTGAGCTTCCACTGGGAGAGCCGGAAGAAGACCGGGAAGCCGGGACCGACGGCCGCGCGGACGGCCTGGACGATCTCGGCGGCGAAGCGGGCGCGGGAGGCCGGGTCACCGCCGTAGCGGTCGGTGCGCCGGTTGGTGCCGTGCCACAGGAAGTCGTCGATCAGATAGCCGTGCGCGCCGTGTAACTCGACGCCGTCGAAGCCGAGTTGCTCGGCGGTGGCGGCGCCCTCGGCGAAGGCGGCGACGGCGTCGTCGATGTCCTGCTGAGTCATGGCTTTCCCGGCGGGGGTGCCGTCCAGCCCGAGCCCGGAGGGGCCCTCGGCGGGCGGCTCGGTGCCGGGCCGTAGGACGCCGGTGTGCCACAGCTGCGGAACGATCCGGCCGCCGGCCTCGTGCACCCGCCGCACCACGTGGGCCCAACCGGCGAGCGGCCGCTCGCCGTGGAACTGGGGCACGTTGTCGTACGCGCCTGCGGCGGGGCGGTTGATGTAGGTGCCCTCGGTGATGATCAACCCGACCCGGTGGGCGGCCCGTCGGGCGTAGTACTCCGCCACGTCCGCGCCCGGTACGCCGCCGGGCGACTGCATTCTGGTCATCGGCGCCATCACGATCCGATTGGGGACCCTGAGGTCGCCCACGGAAAACGGTTCGTCCAGACTGGCCATTGTTCCTCATTCCTACCGGGTAGCCGGAGCGCCCGATTATCGACGGCACTGATCGCACCGTCCAGTCGGCAATGCCGATACGGCGATGCGGCGACACCTCGCACCGGTCGCAGCGTATTGACCGACTCGCATTGCATTGCACAAGGCGATCCAGTGCATCGAAAGATTCTGATTGACCCGGTCAACGGGATCGTAGAGAGTGACCGTAGTGATTCTGCGGCACCGTGATCAATCAGTCCCCGCGAAACTCCACTTCCCACTTCCACCGGAGAACTCCGCTCGCTGACGCGTGCCGTGCACCGGGTGCAGAGGACGGAAAGGGCAGGAATCCATGGCGAGCCAAGACCACCGTACCGCGGCGGTTCCGCAGGAGCTGGCGGGCAAGCGCGCCGTGGTCAGCGGCGGCAGCCGCGGTATCGGCGCCGCGATCGTGCGGAATCTGCTCGACGCCGGCGCGACCGTCGTCACCTCCGCCCGCAGCACGACCGAACACACGCCGTCCGCTGCCACGTTCGTCAAGGCCGATCTCAGCACGGCGGACGGCGTGCGGGAGTTCGCGGAGGCCGCGCTGGAGACACTGGGCGGGGTGGACATCATCGTCAACAACGCCGGCGGATGCCGCGCCTTCCAGAGCGCGCTGGAATTGGAGAAGGACTGGCAGTACACCGTCGATATCAATTTCCTCGCCGCCGTCCGGCTCAATGCTGCGCTCGTGCCGGCCATGCGGGAAAGCGGCGGCGGGACCATCGTCCATGTCTCCTCCATCGCCACCATTTCGTCGTACCCGATGATCGTCCATTACGCCGCCGCCAAGTCCGCGCTGGAGACGTACAGCAAGGGGCTCACCGCCGAGCTGGCGCCGGACGGCATCCGGGTCGTCGCGCTGTCGCTGGGAAACGTCGCCACCCCGGGCGCGGACGCGGCGCGCGAGCAGATCGTCGACTACCTCGGCGAGGCGGCGGAGAGTACGGGGTCGTGGGCCGACGAGATTCCGCTCGGGCGCCTCGGCCGGTCGCAGGACGTCGCCGACGCGGTGAGTTTCCTGGTCTCCCCCCGCGCGCAGTGGATCACCGGCAGCACCCTCGTCGTCGACGGCGGGCGGACCGCGGCCCTGTGACCAGTAGGCAATCGCACCCCACCATGGGAAGGACGGACACGATGACCGCGACAGGGGACGGGGTGCGGGCGTACCCCTTCGGTCGGACCGACCGGCTCGAACTGGACCCGAAGCTGGTCGAGATCTGCAGCGAGCACCCGGTGCTGCGCGTCACCCTGCCGTTCGGGGGCGATGCCTGGCTCGTCACCCGGCACTCCGACGTCAGGACCGTGCTGGCCGATCCGCGCTTCAGCCGTGCCGCCGCCGTGGGCGACGACGTGCCCCGCACGGTCGCGGTCGGCCTGCCGCGCACCTCCATGCTCAGCATGGACCCGCCGGAACACAGCCGGCTGCGGCGCCGGGTGGCGAACGCGTTCACCGTGCGCCGGGTGGAGAAGCTGCGCCCGCGCATCCAGGAGATCGTGCACGGCCTGATCGACGCCATGGTCGACACCGGCTCGCCGGCCGATCTGACCACGGCCCTCACCTGGCCGCTGCCGATCACGGTGATCTGCGAACTGCTCGGCGTGCCGACGGCCGACCGCGACCGGTTCAACGTCTGGGTGGACGGTCTGCTGATGCTCTCCGACCCGGACCGGGCCACGCAGGCCCGGGTGGACCTGGGGGACTACCTCTCCGGACTGATCGCGCGGCGCCGCACCGATCCCACCGACGACCTGCTCGGCGAACTGGTCGCCGTACAGGACGAGGAGGACCGGCTGGACGAGGAGGAGTTGGTCAGCCTCGGGGTCAGCCTGCTCTCCGCCGGCCAGGAGGCCACCGCCAACCAGATCGGCAACTTCGTCTACATCCTGCTGACCCACCCCGACCTCTGGCGGGAACTCGCCGCCGATCCCACACTGATCCCGGACGCGGTCGAGGAACTCTCCCGCTACGTCCCGATCAGCGCGACCGCCGGCTTCACCCGGATCGCCACCGAGGACGTGGAGCTGGGCGGGCAGACCATGCGCGCCGGCGACGCGGTGGTGGCCGAGCTGGGACTGGCCAACCGCGACCCCGAGGTGTTCGACCGCCCCGACGAGATCGACTTCCACCGCGGCACCGTCCCGCACGTCACCTTCGGGCACGGTGTGCACCACTGCCTGGGCGCACAGCTGGCCAGAGTGGAGTTGCGGGTCGTCCTGGAGACCCTGATCGAGCGGCTGCCCGGTCTGCGGCTCGCCGTTCCGGCCGACCGGTTGGGCTGGCGAACCGAACGCCTCATCCGCGGCGTGGCCGCACTGCCAGTCAACTGGTGAGAACCATCCGGGAGTTCGACAGCCAGGGGCCCGGCGACGCCCCCTCGCTCGTACATCAACGTACCAACACCACCGGGACGTCACGGAAGGGCTGACCATGGCCGAACGACTGGAGGCGAGCGTGGACACCGCGCCGGTGCACGATCCGGGCACGGGGCTCGCCCAGGCCCTGGCGGCCGTCGACCCGGACCGGCAACTCGCCGAGGTCATGGCCGCAGTCATGGAGGGCCACGGGGACCTCCCGGCCCTCGGCCAACGCGCCAGGGACCCGGTGACCGGACGCCTCCTCCCCCGGTTCGACACCCTCAGCTACCGCGAGCTGTGGGCTCGGGTCCGGGCGGTCGCCGGCCGCTGGTACCACGATCCGGAGCACCCGTTGGGCGCGGGCGAGCGCCTGTGCACCCTGGGCTTCGCCAGCACCGACTACGCCACGCTCGACCTGGCCTGTCTGCACATCGGCGTGGTGGCGGTGCCCCTACAGTACAGCGCGCCGCTGTCCCAACTCGCCCCGATCATCGAGGAGGCCGGGCCACTGGCCCTCGCCGCGAGCGTCGATCGGCTGGACACCGCCGTGGAAGCCGTCCTCGGGGCTCCCTCCGTCCGGCGCCTGATCGTGTTCGACCACCGCCCAGAGGCCGCCGACGAGCGCGCGGCCCTCGCCACCGCCCGGCAGCGCCTGGCCGACGCCGGAAGCCCCGTGGCTGTCGAAACGCTGGCCGAGGCGATCGACCGCGGCCGGGCCCTGCCGCCGCCTCCCCTCTTCACCGCCGAGCCGGGCGACGATCCGCTCGCGCTGCTCATCTACACCTCCGGCAGCACCGGCGCGCCCAAGGGGGCCATGTACACCCAGCGGCTGGCCGGCACCGCGTGGTACGGCTTCAGCTACGGGGCGGCGAACGACGTGACCGCCGTCAGCATCCTCTACATGCCGCAGAGCCATCTCGCCGGCCGCTACGCGCTGATGGGCTCGCTCGTCCGCGGCGGCATCGGCTACTTCACCGCCAGGAGCGACCTCTCCACCCTGTTCGAGGACATCGCGCTGGTGCGGCCCACGGAGCTGACCATGGTTCCGCGCGTCTGCGAAATGCTCTTCCAGCAGTACCAGAGCGAACTGGACCGGCGCGCCGGCGAACCGGGCGATGTCGAGGCCGCGGTCCGGACCGATCTGCGGGAGAACTTCCTGGGCGGCCGGGTGGCCAAGGCGTTCGTCGGCACCGCGCCGGTGTCGCCCGAGCTGGCAGCCTTCGTCGAGTCCTGCCTCGGCATCCACCTGTACACCGGTTACGGCTCCACCGAAGCCGGCGGGGTGCTGCTGGACACGGTGGTGCAGCGGCCACCGGTGATCGACTACAAGCTGGCGGACGTCCCGGAACTGGGCTACTACCGCACCGACCTGCCGTACCCGCGTGGGGAACTCCTGCTGAAGTCCGAGACCCTCATCCCCGGGTACTACAGGCGCCCCGAACTCACCGCCGAGATCTTCGACGAGGACGGCTACTACCGTACCGGCGACATCATGGCCGAGATCTGCCCCGACCGGCTGGTCCACGTCGACCGCACCAAGGACACCCTGAAGCTGTCCCAGGGCGAGTTCGTGGCCGTCTCCCGCCTGGAGGCCGTCTTCGCCGGCAGCCCTCTGATCCGGCAGACCTACGTCCACGGCAACAGTGAACGCGCCTTCCTGCTCGCGGTGGTGGTGCCCGCCCCGGACGCACTGGCCGATTGCGACGGGGACACCGAAGCACTCAAGGCGCTGCTCGGCACGGCCCTCCAGCGGACCGCCAGGGAAGCGGGACTCAACTCCTATGAGATTCCGCGCGACTTCCTGATCGAGACCGAGCCCTTCAGCCCCGAGAACGGCCTGCTCTCCGACAGTCACAAGGTGCTGCGCCCCAGACTCAGGGAGCGCTACGGCGAAGCCCTGGAGCAGCTGTACGCGGATCTCGACGAGGGCCGGGCACGGCAGTTGCGCGCCCTGCGGCAGGCCGGACCGGACCGCCCGGTGCTGGAAACGGTCATCCGGGCCGCCCAGGCACTGCTGGGCGGCGCGCACTCCGGACCGTCCGCCCCGACCGGCGCGGCCCGCTTCACCGACCTGGGCGGCGACTCCCTCTCGGCTCTGTCCTTCTCCCGGCTCCTGGAGGAGATCTGCCACGTCGAGGTACCGGTCGGGGTGGTCATCAGCCCCGCCAACGACCTCGCGGGAGTGGCCGGATACATCGAGGCGGCACGCCGGCCCGGGGCGCGGCGCCCCACCTTCGCCTCCGTACACGGCGAGCAGGCCACCACCGTCCGCGCCGCCGATCTCTCGCTGGAGAAGTTCCTCGACACCGCGACGCTCACCGCCGCCCCAGCCCTCCCCCGCCCCGACGGTGCCGTACGGACCGTCCTCCTCACCGGGGCCAACGGCTACCTCGGCCGCTTCCTGTGCCTGGAATGGCTGGAGCGCCTGGCACTCTCCGGCGGCAAGCTGATCTGCGTCGTCCGGGCCGGCAGCACGGCCCTCGCGGCACAGCGGCTGGAGGCGGCCTTCAACGGCGGCGACGGCGCCCTGCTCCGGCGCTTCCGGGACGCGGCCGACGGGACGCTGGAAGTGCTCGCGGGCGACATCGGCGAGCCGCACCTCGGGCTGGACGAGGATGCCTGGCACCGGCTGGCCAACACCGTGGACCTGATCGTCCATCCGGCTGCGTTGGTCAACCACGTACTTCCCTACCACCAGTTGTTCGGTCCGAACGTCGGCGGCACCGCCGAGCTGATCAGGTTGGCGCTTACCACGCGGCTGAAGCCCCTCACCTATCTCTCCACCGTCGCCGTGGGCCTCGGCGCACCGGCCACGGCGCTCGACGAGAACGCCGACATCCGCGACACGATCCCGGTGCGGCACCTCGACGAGAGCTACGCAGCCGGCTATGCGACCAGCAAGTGGGCCGGCGAGGTCCTGCTCCGGGAGGCACACGACCGGTGCGGGCTGCCGGTCACCACCTTCCGGTCGAACATCCTCCTCGCCCACAGCAGGTACCCGGGCCAGGTCAACGTCCCCGACATCCTCACCCGCCTGCTGCTCAGTCTCCTCGCAACCGGCATCGCGCCCCGCTCGTTCTACCGTGCCGCCGGCACCCGCGCCCACTACGACGGCCTGCCGGTCGACTTCACCGCCGCAGCCCTCACCTGCCTGAGCGCCCAGGCGACCGAGGACTACCGGACCTTCAACGTACTGAACCCGCACGACGACGGTGTCTCACTGGACACCTTCGTCGACTGGCTCATCGAGGCCGGCCACCCGATCCGGCGGATCGACGACTACGACGCCTGGCTCGCCCGCTTCACCACCGCCCTCCGCGCCCTGCCGGAGAAACAGCGCCCGCACTCGCTGCTCCCCCTGCTGCACGCCGTGGCACAGCCCGAGGATCCCGTCCCCGGTCCGGGCCTCCCTGCCGAGCACTTCCGCACCGCCGTACGAGCCACCGGGCACGGTCCCGGCCTGGACGTCCCCCGCCTGTCCGCCGACCTCATCCGCAAATACGCCACCGACCTGCGGTCCCTCGGCCTGCTCTAGTGTCCTGAGTCGGGGATTCGTGTGCAGTATGCGGCGACTTCGTCGGCGGTCTTGGTCCAGGTGAACGGTCGTGGGTTGTCGTTCCAGTCGGCCAGCCAGGCACGGATGTCGCGTTCGAGGGCCTGGACGGAGCCGTGGACTCCGCGCCGCAACTTCTTGGCGGCGCCGCTGGTGCTCAAGGCAACGCCAGCGCCAACGGCACGTGAGGGACCGGCCTAGCAGCGGTGCGAGGTTGTCGGCGTGCTACCGAACCGAGCGAACGCCGAGGGACGGTCTCGACGTCGTCCCCGTATGGGCCGGCGAGGCGCTGGACCTCATCGCCGAGACCGCCTCGGCGACCGACATCGTCGCCGAGCTCGCCGCGGGCGCGGAACGTGCCCTGGCGCTGGCGCAACGGACCTGATCCGCAGGGGGCTGATCAGATCAGGCCACGTTCCAGGGCCGTCACGACGGCCGCGGTCCGGTCCGTCACGTCCAGTTTCCGATAGGCGCGCAGCAGGTGCGTCTTCACGGTGGCCTCGCCGATGAACAGCCTGGTGGCGATCGCCGCGTTGGTGAGGCCCTGGCTGACCAGTCGCAACACTTCGGTTTCCCGGTCGGAGAGCGGTGGGGTCTCCACCGTCCGCGAGCGGAACAGCTTGGGAGCGAGCGACGGGGTCAGCACGGTCTCTCCGCGGGCTGCCGCCCGTACGGCGTCGATGAGTTCTGCCCGGGTGCTCCCCTTGAGGAGATAGCCGGCCGCGCCCTCCTCCACGGCGCGCAGGATGTCCGTGTCGCTTTCGTAGGTGGTGACGATGACGACCTTGCTGCCGGGTGCCTGGCGCAGGATGTGCCCGGTCGCCTCGACGCCGTCCATCCCGCCCATCCGCAGGTCGAGCAGCACGATGTCGGGTCGCAGCCGCCCCGCCAGGATCACCGCTTCCTCGCCGGATGCGGCCTGTCCGGCGACGGTGATGTCCGGGGCGGATTCCAGCATGGCGGACAGGCCCTCGCGGACGACCGGGTGGTCGTCCGCGAGGAGGACCCGGATCGGGTGGTCCGCCGCCGCGTCATCGGGCACCGTGTGGTGGTTCATCGCTCCCCGCGCCATCCCTTGTTCACCTGTTGCCTCGTGGGCCAGTTGCTCGGTCGGGCAACTGCTTTTGCCGGACGGTGGTTTCCGCCGGTCTTTTGCTCTGCCGGTCTGCCGGTCTGCCGGTCTGCCGGTCTGCCGGGTCACCGTTCGTCCGCGGGCTCGTCCTCGGCTCCCGGGTCCGCGGGCACCGTGATCGTGATCGTGGTGCCCCGACCCGGTCGGCTGTCGGCGGTGGCGTGTCCGTCGATCTCCTCGGCACGGGTCCGCATGCCGCGCAGCCCGTATCCCGCGTGGTCACGGTCGGCGGCGAAGCCGGCGCCATCGTCTGTGACGGTGAGGCGGACCGTGTACGGCTCGTAGGCCAGGGCGACGGTCACGGTGCGGGCCCCTTCGGCGTGCTTGCGGACGTTCGCCAGGGATTCCTGGGCGGACCGCAGCAGCACGACGGCGACGGGCATCGGTACCAGGCGTTCGGCGCCCTGGACGGTGCAGCGCACGGTCATCCTGGCTTGCTCGGACAGCGCGTCGGCCTGCCGGCGGATCGCACGCGCCAGGGAGCTCTCGCGGAGTGCGGGAGGGGTGCGGTCGGCGACGAAGTCCCGTGCCTCGGCCAGGCTCTCCCTGGCCACCCGCCCGGTCAGCGCCAGGTGCCGGGCCGCCAGCTCCGGTTGGTTCGCCAGTTCCGCTTCGGCGGCCTGGACGAGGGTGATGATGCTGGTCAGGCCCTGTGCGAGGGTGTCGTGGATCTCCCGGGCCAGCCGCTCGCGTTCGGCGGCGATGCCGGCCTGGCGGGACATCGCGGCGAGCTGCTCGCGGCTGCGGTGCAACTCCACGATCAGCTTGCCGCGTTCCCGGCTCTGCCGGACCACTTCGGTGATCCACAGGCCCAGCAGTACGGACAGCGCGATGCCGAGGAGCGAGAGCGGCAGCGCCGCGCGCCAGTCTCCGCCGGTCAGCAGGACGACGGCCGGTGGCGTGAGGTTGGCCAGTGAGGCCGTCGCGACCGCGGGCGCGGTGGGCAGCGCCATCATCACCATCGGGACGACGGCGAACAGAGCGAAGGAGCCGCCGATGGCGCAGGCCGTGGCGGTGGCGAAGAGAAGGAAGAGCCCTGCCACGAAGGTGATGTGACGCGGGCCGGCGGTGCGGTCGGCACCGCTGTGCAGCATGAGGCCGCGGCCGAGCGCCGCGTACCACGGGATGAGCAGGGTCAGTGCGGCGATGGCGAGGGCGCGCCGGAGCGGGTCGCCGCCGGTGTTGAAGAGCAGGACGGTGGTGACCGTGTAGCTGACGGCGAAGTATCCGTCCCACAGGCCGAACCAGCGGCTCCGTGCTTCGGGGGCGTGGCCCTCGCCGTTCCCCTGGGTGTCAGTGCGCACCTGTCCAGTCCTACCACCCCCGCCATGGCCGGCTGTCCACTGGTCGGTGGACAGCCGGTTCCCACGGTCGGGCGACGCCGGGTGCCGCCGCCCGGTCATAGCGTCGAGGACATCGGCGCAGCGGAAATATGCGCCAAGTGCCAAGGGAGATCTCGCCTTTCATGAGCGCCACGTCGTCTTTGTTCAGCCCGTTCCTGACCGCGCTGATCGCCAGCGTCACGATTCTCGGCATCATCCTCGCCACCGACCTCGGTCACCGGCGGCTCACCAATATGCGGATGCTGCGGTCCCTGATCGCCGTCGCCATTGTCATCGCGCTGTTCGTGCATTCGCTGCCGACCGGCGGGAACGACATCTCGATGCAGCTCGCCGGGATCGGCATCGGCGTGATCTGCGGACTGATAGCGGGCGCGCTGCTGCCCGCCGAACGCGCCGCCGACGGCGGCATTTACACCACTGGCGGGATCGGCTACGGGGTGCTGTGGATCGTCATCTCCAGCTCGCGGGTGCTGTTCGCGTACGGATCGGAGCACTGGTTCAGCCAGGGGATCATCACGTTCAGCATCGACTACGAGCTCAGCGGGCAGGACGTGTACGCCAACACCTTCGTCTTCATGTCGCTGGCGATGGTGCTGGCCCGTACGGGGGTGCTGCTGAGCAAGCGGCGGAAGCTGACGCGGGCCTGAGGCCGCGCGATGCTCCCGCCCGGGTCCGTGCGGGCCGGCTCGTTCCAGATGGACCACAGAGGTGTAGCCGCCCTCGACCAGGTGCTCGGCAGGCAGCAACCCGCGACGCGCCGGACGGGTGTGGATGCCGGGGAGGGCCTGGGCGTCGTTCGCGGCGGCCGAGGAGGTGGCCACATCCGTGATCACCTTGACGCTGTCGGAGGCGCACGTCTCGGTGACAGGCGCGGCGAACCCCTTCCAGCTGATGATGTGCCCGTGACGGACGCAACGCGCCGTGGTGTCGTAGGGCGAGACGATTGCCGAGGAGGAGGGCGGCGGGCCGCCGCCGGCGGCGGTGCGCCAGCGCAGACGGCCCGCCTCGTCAGAGACGGGACTTGCTCGCCGTAACGGGGACGGCGCGACAACGGACACCTCGACAACTGCATCGGTCTTCGAAACAGCCCCGAGCATGCCCGCTGATCATGCTGGCGCACCGGGAAACTCCAAGATCCCGACGGAGTCGAGCTAGTTGGCCCACGGCGGGGTGAGGGTGCTGCCGTCGGGGAGCGTGGCGTTGAGGCCGACACGGGTGGTGACCCAGATCTCCGCGGACCGGTCGGTGAGGTTGCTCAACGACAGCTCGGAGCCGGCGGGGGCCACCGCCGCATCGCCGGCGCCCAGTTCGGCCGTCTCGCCGTCGATGCTGAACTGCGGCCGGCCGGAGAGTACGTAGAACGCCTCCTCGTGACTGATCACGTGAGCGGGGGCCACCGTTCCGGCGGGGATCTCGGCGCGCCAGCCGGCCAGGTCCCCGCTGCCCGTGGCCGGGCGGAGGTACGAGGTGAAGCGGGCTCCGTGGATCTCGTGGACGACGGTCTCCGTACTGCGGACGAAAGGCATGGCAACCTCCAGGTGGTCAAGTCACTTGTCTATATAGACAAGCAGCTTGACCAGTTATAGTCAAGGCATGGATGACGCCCTCGCCTTCTCCGCGCTCGTGCTCGCACTCTCCGGTCGCCTGGTGCAGGAGATCCACACCCGCGTCTCCCAGCAAGGGTTCGAGGACCTCAGGCCGGTGCACGGCTTCGCGTTCGCCCGCATCGCCGCCGGTGACGCCACCACCGCCGACCTCGCCGAACACCTCGGCGTGACCAAGCAGGCCGCCGCCCAACTCGTCGCGGACCTGGTCCGCGCCGGATACCTGGACCGACGCCCGCACCCCGGCGACGCACGCGCCAAACTCCTGGAACTGACCGAGCGCGGCCGGGCCGCGACCCGCGTCGCCGACCAGGCAGCGCGGTCGGCCGTCGCACCGTGGCGCGAGGCGCTGGGCGAGGTCCGCTTCACCGAACTGGTCACCGACTTGACCCGGATCGCACCTCACGGACCGATCCGACCGGTGTGGTGAGGCAACGGGCACCCACGCCCCGGGGCACGCCCGAGAGCCCCGGCGCCAAGGACTCCCGGGCGTCGGGCGCCATGACGTTGTTTCAGTTGGTGAATCGGCGGTAGCGATGAGGGCTGCGGCTATGCAGACGAAGGCGAGGAAGCGTTCGGCCTGGCACCCGTAACGGCGGTGCAGGCGTCGGCAGTCGGCCGGCCAGCACACGGTGCGCTCGACCACCCAGCGCTGGCGGCTGAGCGCGCTGCGGCAAACGGGACCTCTGCTCGATGATCACAGGTCCCTTCTTGTTCAGGGCGCGATCTCGAAGGCGCCGGGCAGCGACATTGCTCAAGTCGGCGACACCCGGCCCGGATCGACGATGACGTGAGGTGGATGTTCCGGACAGCCCTGCGGGTCACCCGCCGACGACTGTGAGCGCGACGACGGTGCGCGCTTACCCGGATATGTCAAGAAATTCGGAAACATACTATTCAAACCCCATTTATCTGTGCTTCGAGTACTACGCTGGCGGCCGTGACCCCTGGGCCTGGTCTCCGCCTCTCACGTGCTGCTGTCTTCGCGGCGGTGTGTGTGGTGGCATCTGCTCTGGGGCACGCGCTGATGTCCGGTCAGACCGCGCCCGTACGGGCGGTGGCGTACGCGTTCGCCGCGACCACGGTGGGCGCGTGGTGGCTCACCGGACGGGAGCGCGGCGCGCTCGTGGTCACCGGCTCCGCCGTGGCTGCGCAGGTCGTGCTGCACACGGCGTTCAGCCTGTCGCAGTCGCCGACGGCATCCGCCGCGTCTGCACCGATGGCCGCGCACGACGGCATGGGCGGCATGGGCGGCTCCGTGGGCATGGCGGCCACCGGACACTCCTGGTCCCTCGGCATGGGGCTTGCGCATGGCCTGGCCGCGCTGATCTGCGGGTTGTGGCTATGGTGCGGTGAGGCGGCGGTATTCCGCCTGGGCCGGTCGTTGGTCGCCTCCGTCTTCGCGCCGCTGCGGCGTGCTCGGCGGTCATTCACCTACGTCGGCCCGACCTCCCCTGTACGTCCCGGGGCCGCTTACGGTCCCGTTCGGCGGCTGTGCACGTGGCCGCTGCGATACGCCGTCTTCCGCAGGGGCCCGCCGGTACGTCCGGTCTGCTGCTGACCGCTTGTCCCCTCACGCGGGTCGATGGGCGGATTGCCGACGTGCGCGGATGCCCGCACGCCGGCTCGATGCCAGCTGATAGCTGGGGCAGCGCCGGGACCACTGTCGGGTCGAACCATCATTGCGGTTTCGATCGTCAAGTCTGGGTTGGCGGCGGTAGCCGAAGGCCCAGAACCTTCAGGCCGGGAATATTCGCCGGATGTGTGCCATGGCGATTCCTTTGGGGACTCGCATGGCGAAACCGGCTGTGAAGATCTTGGAAGGCGAATCGCTGCATGCCGAAATCGAGAAGAGGTATGCCGTCACTTACGTTCGCTCTGCGCCAGCTCAACCGTCATGGGCTTCTTGCTCTGCGCTTGTCCCTCGGGGCTGTCTACGTATGGTTCGGGGCCCTCAAGGCAGCCGACTGCACCCCCGTGGGCAAGCTCGTTCGCGATGCCGTGCCGTTCACCACCCCGACCTGGTTCGTCTCTGCGGTGGGCGGCCTGGAAATCGTCGTAGGTCTCTGGTTCCTGTCCGGACGCCGCCTCAAGTGGTTGCTGCCTCTGTTCGCCGCCCACATGTTCAGTACCTTCAGCGTTCTGGTCTTTCTCCCGGGAATCGCCTTCCAGCACGCCGACCCCTGGCAGCTGACCATGACTGGCGAATTCGTCGTCAAGAACCTCGTCCTGCTCAGCGCCGGGCTCTTCCTGTGCAGCCACCCGGACGCATCCCGGGGACCCGAGCATGAAATGAGGGCAGCCGTGCGAGCTCTCAGGGTGTGAACCACGAGCTACTCAGCACGGCCTTGTCCCATGCTGCATTCACCGGCACCTGCCGCCAACAGGTCGACGATTTGTTGCTCGACGAACTCACGTCACTCTGGGAAGCGGCCGGGCCGGCTGGTACCCACCAGCGAGAACCGCCTGCCTGGAGGAGCCCGCAGACCCGGTCTGGGCACCCAGGCCACCCGCCTCACCCTCGACTACGATCTCGGTGAGCGTGGAGGTCGTACCGGTCTTCTTCCAGTGCGGGCCGTCAGAGGCCGGCGGCAGTGCGCCAGCAGGTTGCCGGTACGCCAGCCCGGGCGGGTGCTGTCCGCCTTATGGGGCCGCGTACCGGCAACACCGTGATCACCCGGAACCGGAGCCGCTCACGCCAGGACCACTCGGCGTACTTCCGCGCAGGTCTCGGCAGCCCTCAACCAGCCGATGAGGTCGGCGCGGGCGCGGGCCACCCGGGAGCGCACCGTACCGATCGGACAGCCCACGACCGCCGCGGCATCCGCGTACGGCATCCCGACCAACTGCGTGAGCACGAATACCTCGCGCCGCTCGCCGTCCAGCGCGTCGATCAGCTCGGTCAGTGCCAGTCCGTCGTCGAAGCCCGGCAGTCCGCTGGGCTGCCGGGCTTCCGCGACCGCCTGCCAGTCCTCGACGGCGGCGATGCGCGGACGGGCGGCGGCGGTCCGGTAGCGGTCGATCACCACGCGGCGGGCGATCGACAGCAGCCAGGTGCGGGCGCCGGAGCGTCCGGCGAATCGCGGCAGGCCGGTGAGGGCGCGCAGGAACGTGTCCTGGGCGAGATCGTCGGCGCTGCTCGGGTCGCCGCTCAGGCGCGCTACGAACCTCCACACGTCATGGTGGGCGGCGCGGATGAAACGTTCGACGGCGACCGGGTCACCGTCCCGCGCCGCCAGCGCCAAACTGGTCAGTTGCTCATTGTCCACTGCGGTCCGCTTGCCACGGGCCGGGCCGAGAAGAGCAGGAATCATCGCCACGTGTCCTTCGAGGGTGCGGGCCGTACCGAGGCATGGCACAGCCCGTCGCTGAGCGGCACTCCCAGCCCCCGAGCACCCCGTACGAAGGCCGGTGACGACGTCGAGGGACGACGGCCGGCGGACGTGCGTCTACGGGCAGGCCGGAGTGCCGCTGGGCCAAGGCCGGCGTGTGGGACAACGGTGCTCACGGATGTCGCAGGCAGCCGTGCGCACACGCCGGTACTCCGCCCGCCACCGATGCAATGCACCACGCAGAGGAAGGGGAGTGAGGGTCCCGGACGACATCGACAGCATTGCGTCATCGACGCCATTCGCATCAACGCATCAACGGCGTCGACGGCGGCGTTGCGCACTCCCGGGTGGCGCCGGGGCAGTTCCAGGACGAGCGGTGGTCAGCAGCAGATGGAGTGCCTGGGCGGGCCCCTGCGGGAGACGGCGTACTGCAGGAGCACCCCGCGCAGGCGCGCGACGTGCCCTGCGGCGCCCACCGGGCACTTGGACGGATTCCGGCCGATCGGCCCCAGCCTCGTCAGGACGAGCAGCAACGGCGCGAACAGCACCGCAGCCACGCTGCGGGCGAGCCGGAACGCGGCCGCCTCACCGCGCCACATCCACAGCCCGCACACCAGCGCGGCCAGCGCGTGGGCGAGGAACATGCCGGGCGCTCCGTGGCCGGCATGCATCGGCTGCATCTGACTTGTACTCATATCACCGTGCATGGTGGCCAGATGACCCATGTGCGCGGCGGAGGTCGCAGGCATGTCGGCTGTGCCCGCCATGCCGCTCATCCCGGATATGGCGTCCATCGGCGTCGGTGGGGACGCATGGACGGTCCCCGGGTCGAGGCCGGCCTGGTGCAGTATCCGGGCCGCCGACGCCTGCGGCTCGGACGCAGGAGCGGCGCTCGACGCACCGCGCGACAGCCTCGCCACCCCTTGCCTTTCGGGCGCGAGCGCGACGGTCGTACCGGCCCGGCACGCCTGCGCCAAGCTGAACAGGGAGTGCAGACCGAGCTGGGTCACCACGGTGGAACCGGTCACGGCGAACGCGCCGCGCTCCCGCCCCGCCAGCCACCAGGCCGCCCAGCCCGTAGTGCCGATTGCGGCGGTCAGAGCCCACCAGGGCAAGGGCTGCTCAGACATCAGCGCATGCCCCAAACCCGCGGTCGTCACGCACACCACCGCGAAGATCGCGGCGCGCACGGCGCGTAAAACCGACCCGGCAGTCACGTTGGACATCGTGCCAGCCGCCTCGCCGACTTGGGAGGGTGAGGGCGAGGTGCATCTCCAAGCCCGAGTGGTCTCTCGTGGAAGCCCTGGTAGGGCGGTGGCAGCACTGCGTCCGCCCCACCAGAGCGTGCCCGGCGTCCCGGTTGGCTACGGGCGCTGCGGGCGGGGGAGGCGGCTGCGGTAGAGGGCGACGGCGGCCGTGCCGATGCCCAGGACTCCCGCGATCAGGCCCGCGATGCCCAGGTTCCGGGTGGTCGCGTCGCTCGCGGCGGCACTGGAAGCCTTGGGAGCCGCGGAGGCGGAGGAAGCGGCTTCGTCTGCGGCCTTGGTGAGTTTCAGTACCGGCGCCGGGTTCTCCGGCTCCGCCTGACCGGACTCCGGCACCTCGATCCAGCGCACGTCCTTGCCGTCGGAGTAGGTCTGGAGCGTCTTGAAGGCCAACTGGACAGTGATGTCGGGAAGTTGGCCGAAGGCGACGCTGAAGTCCCGGTACTGGCCGGGCTCGATCCTGCCCTTGGTCCAGGTGATCTCCGAGACGCCTTCGTTGATGGTGCCGTCGTCCGTCTTGATCGGGTTCTTCGGCTTGGTGGTCTTCACCTGCGCCGTCCAGCCGTGCTCAGGAGTGACGAGCACCGAGGGGATGGGATGGTCGGTGGGCAACAAGACCTGGACCTGAGTGGTGTCGGCGTTGTCCTCCTCGTTCGGGACCCGGAAGGCGAGGGTGCCGTCGGTGGCGCCCTTCGGGTAGCTGTCGGGGTGGACCGTCACGTGCGCGAAGGCCGAGCCCGCGGCGGTGAGCAGCGGGCGGCGGCCAGAGCCGCGAGCAGCGCGAACAGCGCACGTTCCCCGCGGTGCAGCCACCAGGCACACACCAGGCCCGCCAGGAGGTGCGCCGCCAGCATGCCGACGTCGGCGTGGTGCATGGCGGTCATGGTGCGCATGCCCGCCATGGAGTGCATGCCGATCATGGGGTGCATGGCGGGCATGGAGTGCATGGCGCCGGCCGGGGAACCGCCGCGAGCCGGGCCCCCGGCGGGCCGGCTCACGGGCGGACTGCCCCAGTCCATGCCCGCAGCCCGCACGACCTGCCGCATCGGCCGGTCGAGGAAGGGTGTCGATCCCGCCGGGCCCGGGTGGCCACACAGCAGCAGATCGGCCCAGGCCGCGGCCTTGCCAGGCACTTGGGCGGGTGTCACGATCCCCTGCGCCCAGGAGAAGAACACGTGCAGTCCGCCCTGACAGGCGAGCACCCCGCCGGCGATGACCGGCAGGGACCGCTCACGGCCGGCGGCCAGCCCGGCGCACACGAACACCGCTACCGCGGCTGCCGCCAGCGCCCACCCCGGTATCGCCGGGCCGGACATCACCGCATGCCCTGCCGCGGACAGCACGACGCAGACCGCGGCGAACACCGCGGCCCGGACACATCGCACAGCGGCGGAGACAGGCATGGCGCCGACATCATGACAAGGAGCCCGGACGCTTTCGGACGCGGGGTGGCCGAATACCGCTGATGGTGCGCCTGAGCGCTCGGCGTCAGCTTGATCGTCGACGCCCATCGGCCGGTCTCGTCGGCGGGCGGGCCTGGGGCGTACGGGTCCCACGCCCAGGCTCCAGGCGTATCGCGTCATGGTTCAGCCAGCCCGATCAGTCATGTCAGTCATGTCAGTCCTGCCAGTCATGTTCAGTCCTGTTCAGTCCTGCTCGAAGTGGCTGGGTCGGCCGTCGCACTCGATCAGGCGGCCCAGCTCGGCGGCCTGTGCCCGGGGCATGAGGGTCCAGGTGCCGTCGATGCGGCGAAGGGCCGCCGAGTGCCAGGGGGTGGTCCAGGCGTCGGGCGCGTCCAGCAGGCGGATGCCGAACTTGCGGGCGCCGATGGGCTGGGGGTGGATGGACAGGCGTACGGAGCGGGGGTGGTGGTCGGCGATCAGGTCGCCCCAGGCGCGGCTGCGCTGGATGACGCCGTACGCGCGTTGCCGGCACTCACGCTGGAGGGCGGAGCGGGTGCCTGCGTGGTCGGCGGTGTCCTCGACGAGGAAGCGGGTGATGCCCCGGTAGAGGGCGAGGGTGTTGTCGTCAGTGCGGACCTCGGCGCGCAGGGCGTCCAGCGTGGGGGCGTAGCTCTTGTGGAGGTGGGCGCGTTTGGTGTCGTGCGGGAGGTTGCCGAATACGTCGCGCAGGTCGAATACGGAGAGTCTGGTCAGGCCCATGTCATGTATGAGGGTCCGGAGTTCGTCGGCGTAGGCGTCGATGTGCTCGTCGGGGACGCGGATGAGGTCGCCGAAGGCGTGGCCGTCGGAGCAGATGGCCATGCGGGCGCCGGGCGGGTAGATCCGCTCGATCTCGGTGCACAGGGCGTTGAGGAAGCCGAGGGAGAGGCGTTCGCCCTGGTCGGGGAGGTGGCCGAGGACTTTGGCGGGGTTGGGGGATTTGCAGGGGAAGCCGGGCAGGGTGAACGTGACGGGGGCGTCGTCGCGTACGAAGTCGGCGACCTGGCGCAGTTGGTGCGGAAACCTCTCGGCGGAGGCGGGGCCTTGGTCGGTCGTTCGGTGGTATGGCAGGAGCAGGTTCAGGATCGCGAGGCCGAGTCTCGTGGGGAGAGCGTCCGGCGCGGTTGTCGGCGGCATGTCGTTCCTCCGGGAAGCAGAGAGCGGGAAGTGTGCGGGCATGACGGCATGGCGCCGTGGCGAGGGGGCGGCCAGGCGCTGTCAGGCGAATGAGGTGGTGATCAGGCGGGTCCGGGTCGGGCGGTGTGGCCGGACCCGGTCAGCCGGAACTGGCGTCAGAGGCGCGTCAGAGGCGCCGGTCGTAGCCGGTGGGCAGGTGGTTGGTGCCGCGGCCGAGGACGGCCGGGATCCACTCGATGTCCTCGTCCCTGATGGCGAGGTGGAGGCCGGGGAGCCGGGCGAGCAGGGCGCCCAGGGCGATCTGGAGTTCGGCGCGGGCGAGGGCCGCGCCGGGGCAGAAGTGGATGCCGTGGCCGAAGGCGAGGTGCGGGTTGGGGGTGCGGTCGAGGTCGAGGGTGTCGGGGTCGGGGAAGCGGCGCGGGTCGCGGTTGGCGGCACACAGGGAGACGATCACGGAGTCGCCGCCCGGGACTTGGGTGCCGTGCAGGTCTTCGTCCTTGTCGAGGAAGCGCCAGGTGGTCAGTTCGAAGGCGCTGTCGTAGCGGAGGAGTTCCTCGACGGCGCGGGGCAGCAGGTCGGGTTCGTCGCGCAGGCGGGCGAGTTGGCCGGGGTGGCGGAAGAGGGCGACCAGTGCGGTGGTGATCTGGTTGGTGACCGGTTCCTGGCCGGCGACGAGGAGCTGGAAGATCATGGAGTCCAGCTCCTCCTGCGACAGTTCGCGGCGGTCGCGGGCCACGACGAGGCGGCTGAGGAGGTCGTCGTCCCAGTGTTCGCGCTTGTGGGCGACGACCTGGGCTATGTAGCTCTGCAGGCCGTGCAGCCGGGCCTCGTACAGCGGGCGGCCGGGGTCGGTGGGGCCGACGGGCTGGACGACCTTGCCCCAGTCGCGGTCGAAGCGGTCAGCCAACTCCTGTGGCAGGCCGATGACTTCGGCCAGGACCTGGAAGGGGAAGTGTGCGGCGAAGCCGGCGACGAGGTCGGCGGGGCCGGCTTCGGGGAGTGCGTCGATGAGGGCGTCGGCCAGCTCCTGGAAGCGGGGGCGCAGGCGCTCGATGCGGCGGGGGGTGAAGGCGTCGGTGACGAAGCGCCGCATGCGGGTGTGCTTGGGCGGATCCTGGTGGAGGAGGTGGGCCTGGAGCTGGGAGTGCTGGGGTTCGGGCATGATCGAGGCGCGGGCGCGCCAGCGGTCGTTGCCGCGGTCGTGGTTCTTGCCCAGGCGATCGTCATTGAGGGCGGCGTGGGCTGCGTCGTAGCCGGTGACGAGCCAGGCTTGTACGCCGCTGGGGAAGAGCACGCGGTGGACGGGGCCGGCCTCGCGCATCCGCTCGTAGAGCGGGTAGGGGTTGCTCTTGTAGGGGCAGCCCGTCAGCGGGACCGGGTCGGGCAGGGGCTCGGGCCGCGGCTTCGGCTCCACGGCCGGCAGGGGTGGCTCTTGGATGGTCATACGAGGGCTCCTCAGAGGGCGAGTTCGGGTCGGTGGTGGTCCAGCCACAGGGCCAGGTCCACGACACGTTCGAGGCGGAGGCGGTGGCCCCACACCAGCAGGTCGGGCGGGGTGTCGAGAGCGGGCTTGAGGCGGGACTCGTCGGCCAGGGCACGGACCTGGTCGCTGGACAGGGCGTCGCGGGCCAGGTCCTGGAGGCCGCGGTTGTAGTCGGGGTGGTGGGTGGCCGGGTAGTGGTTCTTGGGCCGGTGCAGTACGGAGTCGGGCGCGAGCCCGGCGCCGGCGGCGCGCAGCAGGCTCTTCTCCCGGCCGTCGAAGCTCAGTTGCGCCCAGGGCGTGGCGAAGGCGTACTCGACGAGGCGGTGGTCGCAGTAGGGGACGCGCACCTCCAAGCCCTGGGCCATGCTCAACCGGTCCTTGCGGTGAAGGAGTTGGCGCAGCCAGCGGGTCAGGGACAAGTGCTGCATCTCGCGCTGCCGGCGCTCGGCGGGGGTTTCGCCGTCCCGATGCGGTACGGCGGCCAGCGCGCTGCGATACGTGTCCTGGCGGAACTCCCCTATGTTCAGGTCGAGTTCGGGGTTGAGCGGCATCGCGGCGTCGTCGCCGTTGACGAGCAGCCATGGGAAGGTGTCCGCGGCCAGCGCCTTCGGACTGTGGAACCAGGGGTAGCCGCCGAACACCTCGTCCGCCGCCTCACCGGAGAGTGCCACGGTGGAGTGTTTGCGGATCTCGCCGAACAGCAGGTACAGCGAGGTGTCCATGTCGCCGACGCCGATCGGCGAGTCCCGAGCCACAACGACCGCCTTCCGGTGCTCGGGGTCGAGCAGGGCGTGCGGGTCGAGGACGACCGTGCTGTGGTCGGTGCCGATGAAGGCGCCGGCCTCGGTGGCGTACGGGGTGTCGTGGCCGGTGCGCAGCACGTCGCCGGTGAACTGCTCGACCTGGTCGCTGTAGTCGACGGCGTAGGAGCGGATGCGGGCGGCCGGGCCCTCGCGCAGCCGGAGTTCGTCGGCGAGCAGCGCGGTCAGGACGGTGGAGTCGATGCCGCCGGACAGCAGGCTGCACACCGGGACGTCGGCCTCCAGCTGACTGCGGGCGGCCGAGCCGACCAGCGCACGGACCCGCTCGACGGCGGTGTCCCGGTCGTCGCCGTGGACGTCGGCCTCCAGCTGCCAGTAGCGGCGTTCGCGGATGCCGTCCCGGTCCAGGACGAGCAGACCGCCGGGCTCCACCTCCCGCACCCCGGACCACACCGTCGGCCCGGTGTTGAAGAGCAGGCTGTACGCCTCCCGCAGCCCGTCGGCGTCCACCCGGGGCCGGATCTCCGGGTGGGCGAACAGGGCCTTGGGCTCGGAGGCAAAGGCCAGGCCGCCGTCGACGGCGGCCCAGAACAGCGGTTTGACGCCGAGGCGGTCGCGTACCAGCAGCAGCCGCTGCGCACGCTCGTCCCAGACGGCGAAGGCGAACATGCCCTCCAGGTGGTCGGCGACGGCCTCGCCCCACTCGGCGTAGGCGCGCAGTACCACCTCGGTGTCGCTGCGGGTACGGAAGTGGTGGCCCCGGCCGCGGAGTTCGGCCCGCAGCGCGTGGTGGTTGTAGACCTCGCCGCTGTAGCTGAGGACGAGGGTCGGCCGGTCGCGCCGGTCTGTCATCGGCTGCACGCCGCCGGCCAGGTCGATGACGGCCAGGCGGCGGTGGCCGAGCGCGGCGCGCTCGCCGAGCCAGACGCCGCCGGCGTCCGGGCCGCGCGGGGTGAGGGTGGCGGTCATGGCCTCGATGACCGGGGCCTGGGTGCGGGCGTCGCGGTGAAAGGACGCCCAGCCGGTGATTCCGCACATACGCGTGACTCCTGGGTCAGTTACGGGCGGCGGGCGCCGCGCCGGTCGTCTTCTCGGGCACGGGCGCGAGTCTTCTTCTGCCGGGCAGGGCGATCAGGGGCACCGCGAGACAGGCGGCCGTGGCCGCCAGCGCGAGCCCGGCTCGTACGCCCTCGCCGGGGCCGGCCAGCCCCCAGGCGGCGGTGGCCAGGGCGGGGCCGAGAGTGAAGCCGAGAGTGCGGGCGAGCTGCATCGTGGACCCGACCGTCGCGGTCCGGTCCCGTGGTGCGGCGCCCATGACCAGGGCCTGGGTAGGGCCGCCGTTCAGGCCCATGCCGACGCCGGCCAGCGCCAGCCGCCAGGCCACGTCCAGCGGTGACCAGCCGTCGCCCAGCGGGACCAGCAGAAGGAGGCCGGTGGCGGTGACGGCGGCACCGGTGACCGCGACCGGCCGGGGACCGTACCTGTCGGCGAGGCGTCCGCCGATCTGCCCGGCCAGGCCCATCCCGAGAGGGAAAGCGAGGACGATCAGCCCGGTCGTGGTGGCGCTGACACCGTCGTCACGCTGCAAGTGCAGAGCGACCACGTAGTGCATGGCGGCGAATCCGGCCGCGAGGGACAGCACCGCGCCGTGGGCCCGGAACAACCCCGTGGCCCGCAGTACACCGGCCACCGGCCGACCCCCCGGACCGCGCAGCCACCACCAGAGCGCCGGGACCGCCGCGAGCGCGAGCACCAGCCACGCCGGGCGGTCCGACGCCAGGGTCAACGCCAGCAGCAGGACCGCCACGCCCGAGGCCACCAGCAGCGCGTCCGCCACCGACCGCCGGTCGGGCCGGCGCAGCCCGCCGTCCCGCGGCATGACCTTCCAGGCCACGACCAGGGCGAGCACACAGAAGGGGATCTTGACCAGGAAAACCGTGTGCCAGCCCAAGTGGTCCAACAGCAGCCCGCCCACGGCCGGTCCGGCCACCGCGCCCAGCGGCCCCAGGGTGGCGGGCACACTCATCGCCCGCCCACGCTTCTCCGGACGTACGGAACGGACCGCCAGTACCGGCATCAGTACGAAGAGCACCGCCGCGAACGCACCCTGCGCGAGGCGGGCGGCGATCAGCCAAGCCGCCCAAGGCGCGGCGGCGGCCAGGGCACTGCACAGACCGAACCCGCAGGTCGCGGTCAGCACAGCGGAGCGCAGCCCCACCCCGTCAAGCCATCGCCCGACCGGCAACAGCAAGGCCACAACGGGGAGTTGGTAGCCCAGCACGGCCCACTGGGCGGTCGCGGTGGAGACGTGCAGACCGTCGGCGATGTCCGCCAGGGCCACGTTGACGATGTTCATGTCGAGCATCGCCACGAACGCCAGCACACCCGACACGGCGACCAGGGACCAGCGGTCCTCGCCGGCGGGTATGCGACCGGGCGGTTCCGCACCGGGACCGTGATGTGTCACCCTTCCACCCCTCATCCTCAAGAGCGGACTGCCTGACAGCAGTCCCGTCTGAGGAGTCGTGAGGAATCGAAGGTGAGTTCCCGGCTCCGCTCAAGAAAATGACCGGCAGGCTGGTTTTCCGGGCTGACCAGCACGACGGGTCGGGTTCCGTTGGCGGCGTCGGGATCGGCGAGCGGAACGGCCGCACTCCCCCGCCTATCCGTGGAACGCCATGCTCCACCCGGCCGACTCCTAGGTGAGGGCGTCGCCCTCGCCGTCCGCACCCGCGGATCGGTATGCAACCGGAAGCCCACAGACACCCAGGAGTTCTCCCATGGCCCAGAAGCAGTACACCGTCACCGGCATGAGCTGTGAGCACTGTGCGGCAAGCATCAAGGAAGAAGTCTCCGAGGTGCCGGGCGTGCACGAGGTCGTGGTCGACCTCGCCGCGAACGCCGTCACGGTGCACGGCACGGACCTCGACGACGAGCGGCTGCGCGCGGCCATCGTCGAGGCCGGTTACGGCGTCGCCGACCCGGTCGCCGCCTGAGCAACCGGAACCGCAGGCCGGGCAGGACGCCATCGGCGAGGCGCAATCGCCGTCCTGCCCGGCCGCGTTCAACCGCCGGTGCGTACGGTGCTTACCTCCACCGCCGTGGCCGTCTCCGTGCCGGCCGGCGCCCGGTGGTCGAAAGCGATCAGGGGGTCACCGGTGAGGGGGTGGTCGACCACGGCCGCCCGCACCCCGAACACCTCGGCCAGCAGGCCGGGAGTGAGGACCTCGCGGGGCGGCCCGGAGGCGATCACGGCTCCGGCGTGCAGGACGTGCAGCCGGTCGCAGACGGCGGCGGCCGCGTTGAGGTCGTGCAGCGACACCAGTGTCGTACGGCGCTGGGCGCGCAGCAGGGCGAGCAGTTCGACCTGGTGGCGGATGTCGAGGTGGTTGGTCGGCTCGTCCAGGATCAGGACGTCCGGGTTCTGGGCGAACGCGCGGGCCAGCAGGACGCGTTGGCGCTCACCGCCGGACAGGGTCGTGAACCGGCGCCCGGCCGCCGCCTCCATCCCGACGTCGGCGAGGGCCCGGGCGATGATCTCCCGGTCGACGGCGTCATCGCCCGCGAAGGCCCGCTTGTACGGCGTGCGCCCCATCGCGACCACCTCGCCCACGGTCAGCTCGAAGTCGCTGCCCCGTTCCTGCGGCAGCGCGGCGACATGCCGCGCCGACTGGACTGCGGACAGCTCGCGCAGGTCGGTGCCCGCCAGCAGCACCCGGCCCGCGGTGGGCTTCAGGTGCCGGTAGACGGTGCGCAGGAGCGTGGACTTGCCGCTGCCGTTCGGCCCGACCAGACCGGTGATCTCGCCCTCGGCCGCCACCAGATGGGCCCCTGCCACGACCGTGCGCCCGGCGTAGGCGACGTCCAGGTCCTCGATCTCGATTCTCAACTGCCACTCCAAAGGCGCCGGTCCAGCAGATACAACAGGGCCGGCGCACCGATGAGCGAGGTGACCACGCCGACCGGCAACTCCTGCGAGTCCATCGCCGTACGGCAGACGAGGTCGACCACCACCAGCAGCAGCGCACCGAACAGCGCCGAGAGCGGCAGCAGCCGGCGGTGGTCGCCGCCGACGACCAGGCGGCAGGCATGCGGCACCATCAGACCGACGAAGGCGATCGCACCGGACACCGCCACCAGGACGCCGGTCACCACACTGGTCACCGCGAACAGCTCCCGGCGCAGCCGGGTGACGTTGACGCCGAGCCCCGCCGCCGTCTCGTCGCCCATCAGCAGGGCGTTCAGCGCCCGGGCGCGCGCCTGAAGCCACAGCAGGCCGGCCGGAACCACGACCGCGGGCACCGCCAGCAGCGGCCAGCTCGCACCGCTCAGGCTGCCCATGAGCCAGAACAGCACACTGCGCGTCTGCTGCTCATCCCCGGCCTGCAACACCAGATAGCTGGTGAAGCCGGACAGGAACTGGCCGATCGCCACCCCGGCCAGCACCAGCCGCAACGGCGCGAATCCCCCGCCCCGCCGGGCGATGACCCACACCAGGGTGAACGCGGCCAGAGCGCCGGCGAAGGCCGCGCCGGACAGGGCCAGGCCCAGCGCCCCGCCCACGCCAAGGCCGAGGACGATTGCGGCGACCGCACCGAGCGACGCCCCGTTGCAGATGCCCAGCATGTACGGGTCGGCCAGCGGGTTGCGCACCAGCGCCTGCACCGCCGTACCGACGAGGCCGAGCCCGGCCCCCACCAGCGCGGCCAGCAGCGCCCGCGGGACCCGCAGTTGCCACACGATCAGGTCGTCCGTGCCAGGCCGCGGGCCCTCACCGACCAGCCGCCGCCCCACCACGCTCCACACCTCGCCGGGCGGGATGGACGTGGAACCCCAGGCCACCGCGACCGTCAGGGCAGCAAGGAGTGCCACGCCGAGGACCAGCGCCAGCGGTCCGGCGGGCAGACTCCGCACGCCCCGGCTCGCATCGTCCCGACTCCCGTCGTCCCGACTCCCGTCCATGGCTTTGCGGCGAGACGCGGAAAACGTAGAGAGCACGACTAACCGACCTTGCCCGGGTAGAGGGTCTTGGCGATCGTCTCGACCGTGTCGGCGTTCTCGACCCCGGCGATGGTGGTCTGCTCGGATCCGATGCGCAGGAGGTGGCCCTCCTGGACCGCCTTCATGCCCTTGGTGGCCGGATTGGTCTCCAGCCACTGCTGCGCCTCGTCGAACGCCTTCTTGTTCGCCGCCGCGCTGCCCCGGTTGCGTACCCCGAGCTGGATCCAGTCCGGGTTCTTGGCGATCACGTCCTCCCAACCGACCTGCTTGCGGTCACCGTCGCAGGCGGCGAAGACGTTGCGGGCGCCGGCCAGGGTGATCACCGCGTTGGCAACCTGGCGGTTGCAGATGACGGTGGGCTGCTTGGTACCGGCCTCGTAGTCGAAGAAGAAGTACGTCGGCCGCTTGCCCTCCGGCGTACCGCCGACCACCTTCCGGACGGCGTCCACCTTCGCCTTCATCCCCGCGACGAGTGCCTTCGCCTTGGCGCTCGTGCCGGTGACCGCGCCGAGCGAGGTGATGTCGGCTTCGACCGCCGACAGGTCCGTCACCGGGCTCTTGCTCCGCGCGGCGCAGGCGGTGGACTTCAGGTAGATGTGCTTGATCCCGGCCGCCTTGAACTCCTCCTCGGTCGGCACATCGCCCATCCCTCCCCCGCCCATCCCTCCCCCGCCCATCCCGCCCATGGCCGCGAACGTGTCGATGTACAGGTCGGCACCGGAGCCGAGGAGCTTCTCCTTCGGGATCACGCCCTTGCCGAGCACGCTGACCTTCTGCGCCTGCGCGTCCAGCGCGCCGGGCAGGGCCCCCTTGCCCGGCGGGAAGCCCGTACCGATCACCTTGTCGCCGGCTCCGAGGCGGAGCAGCAGCTCCAGGCTGGAGGCGTTGCTGGTAACGATCTTCTTCGGGGCCTCGGAGAAGGTGGTCTCTTCACCCATGCAATCGGTGACGGACACCGGGTAGTCACCGGAGCCGGCCTTCCCGGCATTCCCACTGCCCCCGTCCGACGCGCCCTTCGCTCCACTCCCACAGCCCGCCACCAACAGGCCGCCGAGAACGACGACCGCCGCACCGCCCCACACACGAGAACGCATTGAAACCCTCCAAGATCCACTCGGCAGCGGCGGACGAACCTCCGCCACCCGCTCCAGTAGTCGGGGCGAACGCCCATCGAGTTCCCAGCTGATCACCAAAACGGCTGCCCACCCGTGAACACGACGAGCCGAACCGCGCCCCAAGCCGCCTGACCCGTCCACGACAGCCGACAGGCACCCGTAGTAAGGACGGCGACGCTCACCGAACCCTGCTTCCCTTACCTAAACCGCCGTCGACATCCTGCGCGACGAGCTTCTGGCTCTGGTCCGTCACTGTTCGGCCTACACCGCCGAGACGCGATCGGCGAGCGGTTCAATGCCCCGTGGAAGCATCGTGGGGTCATACAGCTGAGACCAGGCTTGCCGGTGCCCGCCCTGAACCGGCGGGCACTGCACCAGACCAGCACAGACCTGGGTCGGTCAGGCGACCGCAGCCGTGTCTTGCCTGGACTGCCGGATGATGAATTCCGCGGGGCACACCGCGGCCATGCCGATCTTGAGGATCAGTTTGCCCTGGTCGATGTACTCCTGGCTCATGGTGACGTCGCGCCCGACCTGGACGAAATGCGCCTCCTCCGGCTTCGTCCCCCCGCAGGGCGCTCATCCTCCAAAAACGTCTCGCTCAGCGGCGCTGCACAGGCCAGCGGAGAAGAAGCCCGACCACTTCTGCTGCCGGATCCAGGCGCTGCTCGACTCCCCCCGGTTCGTAGGGGTTTCAGACGCGTCCACCGCGGCCTGCAACAGTCCGCAGTCCGGTGGCCCGGTCCGCGCCGCCCTTCACCGGAACGGTGCCGCCCTCGCAGAAGTCCTTCTGCACATCGACGACGATCCAAGCACGGCGCACGGCAACAGGTCGGAGTGGATATGGGCGACCACAATTCGCCAAGCTTCACCAGCGTTGTCTCCGGTGACCTGGCTGCTCACGGCACGGCGAAACGTCCCGGGCCACCGGAATCCATCGCAACGGCCCGCCCACTGGACCTGGTCCGACTCGAAAGAGCCGCAGCACAACGGCGTGCTTCGTCCGGTCGGCCGCTCGCTGGCGCGCTGTGCCGGCTCGGTGCACCGGTCCCCGACCTGCGGACGCGTCACGTCCGTCGGCGGCGGCAGCACCCGCCGAAGCAACTCCGGCAACTCAGCCGACGCCAACCGCTCCGCAAGTTCCATCACACATCGCTCAACGACCAGGCGTCACCAACGCCGGACGTGCTCACCGACGAAGAGCCGATGCTGCTCCACCAACGGTTCGTCACGATCGTCCTTCCCCTCCCAGGCATCGAGGAGTGACAACGGCCGTTCCCGATGCCGGGATCGGTGTGGTCGAGCAGGCGTGCCCCGGACCCAGTTCCCGGTTCTGCGGCGTCGGTCAGGAGCCGACGCAGACGATTCCCAGCAGGCAGATGTTCGTCGGGGACGCCGGCTGGGCGGTTGGCGGTGTCGAAGCGGCCGGTGCGGGGCGCGTCAGGGAGGTACTGCCCGCGCCGGAGGTCGAGGTGGCCGCGGGGGCGGTGGGTGCGGGCGCGGTGGGTGCCGGTGCTGCCGCGGCGGCATGGTCGACGTGCGGTCGTTCGGCTGGCGTGGGCGTGCCGTGCGACGTCGTGAGCGGCGCCGCGGCCGGGTGGGGCACGGCAAGGGAATCCGGATGCCGGAACGTCGCGGCGGAGGGAGGCGTCGCAGTGGTGTTCCGATCGCGGTCGGCCGTCGCAGGCGGGCGGGTGCCGGGGTGCTGTGCGGCCGGGGTGCCCGGATCCGCCCCCGGTACGGAGGCGAGCGTCGTGGTTCCGGAATCGGACCCGCGCTCCGGATCCGGTGTCGTGGCCGCCTGGGTGTGGCCGGCGGAAGGCTTGTTCTGTAGCAGAGAGACGGTCAGGCCGCCGCCGACCAGGGCAACGGCGGTCGCGGCCGCAGCCCGGCGCCGATGCTTCTTCCAACGTTCGAGCTGGCGCCGCCGGGCCGCTCGTCCCTGACCGGTCGAGGCCGTGACGTCGGGGCCGCCGAACGAACCGGCCTCCGACGCGTCCGGCAGCTCGCCCCCCGATGCGCCGTCGGCGATGGGGGCGGCATCGGAGTAGTGAGCCCCCGAGCCCTGGTTGCGCCCAGGAGCCTCGGAGCCCGCTGCATGCCAGGCGTCCCACGCTGCGGGGGCGGCCACCGCTGCGTGTCGGCGGTGGGTAGGCGGGGCTATGTCCGGGGCGTAATCGCCGCACCCGGGGCACACCAGTGCCCCGTTGAGAGTCCGACTGCACGACGAGCAGTAGTCCATCAGGGATCTTTCTGTGCTGACTGCGCCGCCAGGGGCGCCGACGACCTGACCAAAATTCGCACGCGGGATCGAGCGGCGAGTAACGCTAACGGCACACCACGGTTTCGACGCGTAGACCATCCGAGCCTCCCGTGATGCTTGTGTGTAGATTCCTTGGTGATGGGCGCCGCAGTCCGGACATGTCATCGTGAATGCCTGATGAGCCACCGGAGACGCGGGACTCGGCAACGCGCCCGACGCTCTGCCAACCACTCCCCAAGCGGCCCTGGTCGCCCGCGAGTGGATCGCCGCTTCCCCGGAACGCGCCGTCGACCGCGGCAAGACCGATCGCCTTGCCGCCACTGATGCCCTCACCCGGTGGTACGACGTGGTCAAGGACGGCACCGACGGGTCCGTCGTCATCACCACGCCGGACGACGGCCACACCATCGAGCCCGGCGCACCTCTCACCGTGAACATCCAGGTGCTCTACCCGTCCCAGCACGTAGCCGGTGGCCGTACGCTGCGCAGCCTCCGCTCCATCGAGATGGCCCAGCCGTAGAGCCCACCGCCACAGCGCTCCCGACCGGCGCGGGAGCGCTGCCGGGCAGACCGCCGCCCCTCCCGAACGGCAGTCCCGCCGTCGGCTGTGAACGGGTGGCGGGGCACCCGCCGTGGCCTTCCCACCTGCCCGTACGCCCACGGACTCTGCTGCCGGTCGGCTGTCCCGGCCGGCGTTCAACGGCCGAGACGGCCCCGTTCATCGATGCGGCGGGGCCCGGGACAGGGCTGGTCGTATCCGTTTCCTGAGAGGAGTACCACCGTGGCCACTGCCACGATCGATCTACCGCTGAGCTCTTGGTCCCTGAGGGCTTCCAGGACATCGACCTGACCGTCTCTGCGGAGGCCAACACCGACAAGCTGATCGCAGAGCTCACCGAACCGACACGGCGCGCCAAAGACGAGGAGATCGCCCACGCCGTCCTCGTCCATCAGTAGATGTACGAGATGCTGGCCGTGCCGTCGGAGGACGAACCCGACGGCCGGCTCAGCTCGCTCATGCTGACGGTCACGGCCCGGCCCAGCGAGTTGTCCAACGCCCAGACGGTGCGCCGGCTGGCCCGCACCATGGGCGCCAACTGCATGTGTTCGTACCCATTCCGGGCTCCAGGCCATGAAGACGCTCTACACCATCACTGAGGGAGACGGCCGCTTCCCCCTGCCGAACCTCGGCTACGAGGCGGGCCGTGGCGACCCCATCGTGGCGCCCGTGCACACCAAGCTCAACGCCGACACCGCAGTCACAGCTGGCGTTCAGGCGCCACAGGCAGAGCAGCACAGGAGCCAACCTGGCCGACGTCTCTCAGGAGGTGCCACAAGACCCGACCTGGGGCTGCCCTGCAGCGCAGCCTGACAACAGTGGACCGTCGGGACCGTCGAGGGGCGGTTCCGCGGTGAGAATCGTGTCCTGTTCGAGGACATACCGCACGTCGTGGCCGTCCGCGTCCGGGCTGGCCAATGGCGTCGACGTCGCTCGCGCCCAACAGGCGGTACATCCCGGCGCGTCCGCTCCCGATGTAAGTCAAGCGCCTGGAGCAGACCTTGGTGTCGAGCGCCGCATCGGCATCCTGCATGCACCTTCCCAACCCCATGAATGAGAAAAGGGAAGGGAAAAGAAGGCAGCGCAGCCAGCTCCGGGCATGCTGTCCAGCGGGCCGGTTCCGCCCCTCGATCCCGCCCGCTTCCGACGGCGGCGTCGCCCCTGCCCAACCGGACACCCCCAACCGCGTCCCCGCTGGTCACGGAAGCGAACCCACGGCCGGCACCACCCCGCACGCCGCCAGCACCGCCCCGCCGACGGGCGGCGAACACCCCCTACCTCACTAGCTCACACCAACACACTTGACATCTTCGGGACATTCGCGTCGTACATGCACCAACTACCCGCCCCCTGAAGGCTTTCGGCCATTGACACCCGACGCGTGAGCCGCATAACTTCCTGCCCCAATCGGCCTGCCGAACAGAAGTTCCACCGGCATCACCGCCGGACTCTCCATGATCGGCAGTCCGTCATTTGCAGGCTCCTTCCCCCCACACCCATGGGAGCCGCCCAAGCACCACGACCGCCCCCGGCGGCCGTCGAGCACGGGCTGCTGCCATACGCAAGGAGACTCCGTTGCGGACCTCGCCTGGATCCCCACCGCGCCGCCCCGGCACACCCACCGCCGCACCCCGGCCCCTGGCCACGGTCACCCCTGGCGCCGTCCCGCGAACCTGCCGACCCGCGCGATAGCCAGGCACCCCGGACCACTGCGCCGCAGCCGTAATGCGTACCACCGACTGGATCACCTTCTGAACTTCCCTTCTGGGCAAGACTGTTGAGTATCTGCTCGGTACCGCAGGTCAGCAGTTCCGGCGGGTCCGCCTCAGCCACCGCGCGGTGCGACACGCATCCCAACGGTTTCGTACGAACCCCGGCCTCCCCGGCTGCGCACTCCGGCGCCCGGCACCACCGGATCCCAAGCGCGTCCAGGCTCCCCGCCCAGTCAAGCTCCGCCGGCCGGCCCCGGTCGGCGGCCCGTGACCCGCACCGGGTCACAGAACGTCCGCCCCTGAGGAGACACCCCCCACATGCCCCCCTCGCACAAGAAGAAGACGCACACGAAAACCCGCGCCGCCATCGCCATGGCCGCCGCCGGCGCCGTCGCCGCCCTGTCCGCCGGCATCGCCTCGGCCTCAGGCACGTTCGCCTCCCATGGCGACGCACACCACCACTTCGCACTCGGCGCCAAGCTGCCGTCCGGCGGCAAGGCGAGCGCACTCTCGACGCACGCCTCGGTCGTCTCCCGTCTCGCGGCTCTCTCACCGCACGAGGGCGGCGCGCCCGGGGGCGTCCCGGACAGCGTGGACCTGAGCCAGTACGCGATCACCCCGGGCAATCAAGGCAGGGTCGGCTCCTGCGTGTCATGGGCCATCGACTACTCCGGCTACAGCATCCAGGAGAAGCAGCAGGGCATCTCCGGCGGCCCGCAGGCCCCCATGTACACCTACGCCCAGATAGCCAAGGGCAACGACCAGGGCAGCACCCCGGACGACACGTTCAGCATCGCGGAGTCGCAGGGAGTCGACTCGAAGTCGGACTACACCCAGGGCGACTTCGACTTCACCACCCAGCCGACCGACGCCGAGCGCCAGAATGCCGCGCACTGGAAGCTGTCGGGCCACACCCAGCTGCACACCGGCAACCAGATCCAGGCCGACGTGAAGCAGGCCCTCGCCGACGGCGAACCGGTCGCCATCTCCCTCCCTGTGCACCAGAGCTTCCAGGACATCACCCAGCAGACGGCGGCCGACTACTCGTACCAGCCCGGCGGCGCCGAGGACCCGGTCCTGGGCGGCCACGAGATCACCATCGTCGGCTACAACAACCAGGGCGTCCGCGTCGAGAACTCCTGGGGCAGCAACTGGGGCGACGGCGGCTACATCAACCTGTCGTGGGACTTCCTGTCCAGCCAGGTCCAGGAGGCCAACGCCATCGGTAAACTCGTCAAGTAGTCCCGGCAGTTCCAGGCCGACGCCCGTGCGGGCGTGACCGATGCCTCCCCTGCCTTGCCCAGGCATACGGGGCCCGCGGTGGTGTCGCGGGCCCCGTACCGCCTCCCCTGCCGTGGTCCACGCGCTCGCGGACGCCCTCAGCCTCGACCCCGCCGAGCGCGGCCACCTGCGCTACCTCGCGAAGATCACCGGCTGCGCCTGCGCCGGCCGCACCCGATCGAACATGCGGCGGCCGCGTGCTCGTCCGCCACGTCCGCCTGCGCGGAGATGGCCCGCCCGCCGGTGGCCGTGATCACCGCCACCTTTTCCTCGGCACCCGCCGCGTCCCGGGCGTGATTCACCACCACGGCAAGGCCGTCCTGGGCGCGCCGGCGGGAGACCGCTCGGCCGATGCCGTGTGACCCACCGGTATCGACGGCGCTCTGCACGGCCGCCGGCGGTGGGGGTCGCCCAGCTCGCCGGTGCATCGGTGGACTACTACAACGAACTGGAACGCGGCGCCGGATCCCAGCCCTCGGAGCAGATAGCGAGGAGGGCCGGCAGCGGCTGCTCTGGTTCACCCCCCGCGGTCGGCACCGACAGCACCGACCTCCTCGACCTGCTCACTGTGCTCGGCACGCAGGACATCGCCGGACCGACCTGCTGACGGCCTCCCCGCTTCGTTGATCTCAGCGCGCAGTGTCCGGCGCGGCCACCGTCTGCATGAGGGAGACGGTGAACGGGTGCCGCGGCGCGGTCAGGAGCCGCTCGGCGGGGCCCTGTTCGGCGAGTTCGCCGGCGTCCAGTACGGCGATGTGGTGGGCCAGGCGGGCGGTGTCCAGGTCGTGGGTGATAAGTGCCAGGGACATCTCGCCGCGGTCGCGAACCAGTCCGGCGAGGAGGTCGAGGAGGCTGCGGCGGGAGACCGTGTCCAGGCCGGAGGTGACCTCGTCGCAGACCAGGATCCGGGGGCGGGCGAGCAGGGCGCGGGCGAGGGCCGCGCGGTGGAGTTCGCCGCCGGAGAGCCGGGCGGGCAGACGGTGCGCCGAGTCGGGTGAGGGTGGCCAGGGCCTCCGCGCGGGCCGTCGTCGGGGCGGTGCCGCGCAGGCATACCGCGGTGCGGGCGATCTGGTCGATGACGGGACGGTGGTCGTCGAAGGCGGCCCGGGCGTCTTGGAAGACGTACTGCACGGCGGCTAGCTAGGGTCCGTCTTCAAACAGATCATGCCCGGAGCATGGATCCTGGCGGCGAATGCCGGAGTGGGGCGGGTGGACTTGATGATCAGTGGAATTGCGGGTGCCACACCTCGTCGGTGCGGTCGTCGCCGTCGACGACGGTGATGCCGGGCCAGCGGTCGAAAGCTGAGCAGGGGTGGGAGATGCCGAGGTCGACCTGGTCTCCGACCTGCAGCCCGTGTGCCTGGGTGAGGACGAGGTGGTGGTCGTAGATCTGGGACGCCGTTGCTGCGGCGGACGGCCGTGGCGCGCCGAGTGCGTCGTGGGCGCGAAGGAGGACGGGCAGGCCCGCGTCGTAGGGCAGTTCACGCCTCCCGGCGCCGATGACGGCACGCTGCGGTTCCGGGGTGGAGAGTACGACCGCCCGGACGGTGAGCGCTGGCTTCAGGTCGGGCACGGGCGAGACGTGCTCGTAGGTGCCGTGGTCGTGGGTGACGTAGCAGCCGGAGCGGAGCACGGGCACCATCCGCAGGGCGTCGGGACGTTGAAAGTAAGCAGCCACGGCGCGTACGACACGGTCGGGGAAGGCGGAGCCGCCCATGCTGAAGACCGGCTGCGTGATCTCGAACAGTGAGGTGAGGCTGCGAAACACCTTGATCGCCGTCCGGCAGTGCTCGTCGACGGCCGCGAGGGTGGCGGCATCCCGCAGGTTGCTGCGGATTCCCTCGTAGCCGGCGACGCCGGCGAGGAGTAGTTCCGGTGAGGCATGGACGTCTCGGGCGAGCCCACCGGCGGCAGCTGGGTCCCGCACGCCGGTGCGGCCTCCTTCGGTGCCGATGTCGATGAGGATCCGCAGCGGGCTGGCGGCCCCTGCCAGGGCTTCACGGGCGAGGTCGATGCCGGTTGTGGAGTCGACGAAGCAGTAAAGCTCAAGATCCGACACCTCATCCAGCCATTGCCGGACGATTTCAAGATCAGTGGGGTGGATCACCTGGTTCGCCACGATGACGCGCCGCGCCCCCCATTCCAGGGCGATGGCGGCTTGGGCCACGGTGGCGACCGTGACGCCCCATGCCCCGGCGGACAGCTGCCGTTCGACGACCGGGCGCGTCATGGTGGTCTTGATGTGCGGAGCCAGCTCAACACGATGGTTGCGGCACCAGGCAGCCATGACCTGGACATTGTGCTCCAGCGTGCCACGGTCCAGGCGCAGTTCCGGCAGTCGGGCCCGGCCCTTGTCTGTAGTCATGTCGCGATCCATCCGATCTCCAAAGCCAGGAGTAGTCACCGACACACACGTGCGTCGCATATACACGACGGAGCGTAAACCATTCAGGACATCCCCTCCAACCACTATGATGGACGCAGTGACGCATTTACTGGAGGAGGGGTCGGTGTCGACCGAAGAACCCGTGCCCGCAGCGCCGGGGACCTCGGAAAATAACGGGATCGGCCAGCACCTGCGCCGTGAGCGCCTGGCGCGCGGCCTCACGCTGGAGAAGTTGGCCGACAAGACGGGGTTGTCCCGCAGCTACCTCAGCAACGTCGAGCGTGATGTGAACAGCCCGACGATCAACACGTTGCGCACCATCGTCGACGCCCTCGGCACCACACTCAGCCGACTGTTCCGCGAACTCGACCGGGAACCCTCGGCGCTCACCCGGCCCGACCAGCGAGTCGAACTCACTCGGGCGGGAGTGCCCGGAGTGACCTACACCCTCCTCAACCCCAAACACGGCGGCCAACTCGAAATGATGCTGCTGGAGGTCGCGCCAGGTGCTTCCTCGGGCGACAACCCCCACACTCACGGAGGCGAAGAAGTCGGACTCCTCCTGAGCGGCGAACTCGACTACTGGATCGCCGGCGTGCACTACCACCTCACGCCCGGTGACTGCGTCAGCTTCAACTCCTCCGTACCGCATCGCTACAGCAACCCGGGAGACATCCCCGCAGTCTGTGTCTGGACCGAGACCCCTCCCGGCCACTGACGGGCCGCCCCGAGGGTGTCGAGCCCACGGTTCTGCACTGGTCGCGCTGGCGCCGCAGACGCCAACACCAAACTCGAGGGAACCGCCGGCACTCAGGTCCAGGACTGGCGCAGCATCATCGACTACTGGCCCTCCCCCAAAGGGCGGAGCGTCATCGACTCCGTGATGAAGGTGCCTGGGTCAGAAACCTCCACCAGCACCCATTACTGGGTGTTCTCCGACAACGAGTACGCCACCATCGAACTCCAGGGAACCAAGGGCATCAACCTGCAGTACTGGCGGCCCAAGGGAACGGACTGGTCCACACTGCGCGCGTAGGAGGCGGCCCACAGGGTGAGCACCACGCAGCGCTGCCGCCCGTGTGTGTGCTTTTTCAGCCGCTGGAGGACCTGCCTCAACGAGAATTCGGACAATCGGGGCACGGTATCTCCAGCGGCCTTCTACGTCGGCGGCCGCAAGGTCGAACGCGACGGCGTGCTGGCGACGCAGACCTCGTGGCGTTGAGGGCCCAACGCTGGCGGAGCGAGGGGCGGACCGCTCCCAACCGCAAGGGCGGCTGCCGCTCAGCCCGGTGGACGGAGGAAGCGCGCTCCTCCACCGTGCTGCTGCCCCACGGCCCGTCGAGGGCCGACCGCGCGGCCCGCACCGCACGGTCAGCCGTTCCGGCGTCCGCTTCAAGAACCGTTCCGATCACTGAACCATCCGCTGACGTAGTGCGCCCAGCGCCGCGGGCCCGCTTGTGCGGGCCGCACGTCGCTCATACCGATGGCCTCCAAGCTTCCGCCGTCCCGCAGCGCCTTCTCGTACGAGTATCTTGGCGAGCTGAGCCATGCCTGAATAATGCCTATTCCGCTCATCGGTATGCCCGATCAGGCATAGCTGCTGGAGAGGGGCGTTCATGCACCCCGACGATCTGCCCAACGTACGCCTCAAGCTGCGTCATCTCGTTCCGATCACCGCATCGCCGAGCAGGGCAGCCTCCTCAAGGCGGCGGAGCACCTGCACGTGACGCAGCCGGTCCTCACGCGCGGGCTGCGCGAGCTGGAAACCGTGCTGGGAGTCGAGCTGTTCGAGCGTGGTCCGCGCGGTACGACGCCCACGTTGTACGGCGCACCCTGAATCGAGCCACGGCCATGCAGCCGATTCCGGGCCCCGGGCAGCATTGCGCGCGATTCTGTTCAGAGTTGTTGACTGTTGCTCATTTTGGCTCCATGTTTGACACGTTCGAACATGTCTCCCTGTCAACTTGCCACTGGACACACAGCCGTGGGTCGTGAGCGCCTGCTCGATCTCTCGTTGGAGGCTCTGGTGTCGGAAGCCCATTTCTCGCGCAGATCACTGCTGCGCGGCGCAGCCACCCTCGGGGCACTGCTGGCAGTGCCGGCACTGCCGCCGTTCACCGCACGTGCCGCAGCGGCAACCCCGTCCACCGCGAGGGCGGCGGGTCTGGTGCCGGCCGACCAGGCGACAGTGCTCTGGTACACCTCGCCGGGCACCGAGTCCGCGCTGATGGCAACGGGCCTGCCGGTCGGCAACGGTCGGATCGGAGCCCTGCTCACCGGCGATCCCGGGTACGAGGCCTACCACGTGACCGACGTGACCTTCTGGGAGGGCACGGCCAACGCCTCCCTCGACTCCGGCGGGCAGTTCCCCTATGCCGCCGCCGACTTCGGCACGCAGCAACTGCTCGCCAAGGCGTACTTGAGCATTCCCGCCCACTCGGGCTCCGCCGTCAGCGGCTACCGGCGGCAGCTGGACCTGAGCAACGGCCTGGCATCGGTGTCCTACCAGGCCGGCGGTGTCAGCTACCGCCGTGCCGTCTGGGCGAGTCATCCGGACGACGTGATCGTCATCCATCTGAGCCAGAGCGGCGGCGGCAGCTACACCGGTACCCTCAGTCTGAACGGAACCCACGCCGAACGCACCACCGCGAACCCCGGATCGGCCGGGGCGTCGTTCACCGGCACGCTCGCCAACGGCCTTGCCTACGCGGCACTGGTCCAGGCGACCGGCACCGGTGGCGCGGTCAGCGCCTCTGGTACGGCGGTGACCTTCACCAACTGCACCGACGTCCTGCTCGTCGTCAGCGGCGGCACGGACTACTCCCCCACAGCAGCGGGGTTCATGGACCCGACCATCGCGCCGGCAAAGGTGGCAGCGAACCAGGCATCCCGAGCCGTCGGCCTCGGCGCGTCCGCACTGCTCGGCAACCACCTGACCGACTACCAGCCGCTGCAGCAGGCGATGACGCTCGACCTCGGCCGCTCGACCGCCGCGCAGCGAGCTCTGCCGACCGACCGGCGACTGACCGCAGCGCACGCCTCCGGCGCAGCACCGGACCCGGAACTGCACGCCGCCTACGTGCAGTTCGGCCGGTATCTGATGATCAGCGGCTCCCGCACCAGCCTGCCGATCAACCTCCAGGGACCGTGGCAGCTGGACAACTCGCCCGACTGGATGAGCGATTACCACACCGACATCAACGTCCAGATGGTCTACTGGCTCCCGGACCGGGCCGGTCTGCCGTCCTGCTACCAGGCCTTTGCCGATTACTGCGTCAACCAGCTACCGCAGTGGGAGGAGCACACTCGGGCACTGTTCAACTCCTCCACCAACGGGTTCCGCAACTCCTCGGGCCGGATCGCAGGTTGGACCGTCGCGATCTCCGCCAACATCTACGGCGGCCTCGGCTGGTGGTGGCACCCGGCAGGAAACGCCTGGCTGTGCAACGAGCTGTACGCCCACTACGAGTACTCGCAGGACTCCGCCTACCTCACGAAGATCTACCCGCTGCTCAAGGGCGCATGCCAGTTCTGGGAGGCTCGGCTGATCACGACCAGCTACACGGATGCGGCCGGAGTGAGCCACACCGTGCTGGTCGACGACGCGGACTGGTCACCCGAGCATGGCCCGACGAACGCGATCGGCATCGCCTATGCGCAGGAGCTGGTCTGGCAGCTGTTCCGGAACTACCAGGCCGCGGCCGCCGCCCTCGGCCAGGACGCGGCCTATGCCGCGACCATCGGCGGGCTGCGGAGTCGGCTCTACCTGCCGCAGGTCAGCAACCTGACCGGGTGGCTGGAGGAGTGGATGACACCGCAGGACCTGGACACCTCCGACATCACCCACCGCCATTTGTCGCCGCTGGCCGGGCTGTTCCCGGGGGACCGGATCACCGCCGACCAGAGCCCGGCGGAGCTGCTCACCGGTGTCACAGACCTGCTGACCGCGCGCGGCATGACCAGCTACGGCTGGGGTGTTGCCTGGCGCTCGATCTGCTGGTCGCGACTGAAGAACCCGGCGAATGCCTACCAGTGCTTCGTCAACGGCCTCACTCCCTCGGTGAACGGCTCGACCGGGACCGCGGGGAACTTCTTCGACATCTACGGCGGGCAGGTCTTCCAGATCGACGCCAACATGGGCCTGCCCGTCGCCGTGATCGAGATGCTGGTCTACTGTCGGCCCGGTCGGCTTCAGTTACTCCCGGCGCTGCCGGCGGCCTGGTCGGCTTCCGGCAGTGTCAGCGGAGTCGGCGTCCGCGGCGGATTCACCGTCGACCTCGACTGGAGTGCGGGGCAGGTGACCTCGTTCACCCTGCACAACATCGGCCCGGCCAGTGCCACCACCACGGTGGCATCGGCCGCGTGGAGCAGGCGGGTGACCCTCCCGCCCGGACAGTCGGCGACGTTCGACAGGTTCGTACTGGTCAACCGCGGCAGCGGCAAGGCCATCGACGACCCCGCGGCCTCGGGCGCCGCCGGGACACGGCTGATCCAGTACTCGCCCGATGGCGGGTCCAACCAGTCGTGGACGCTGCAACCCGCCGGGCCAGGTGTCTTCACGCTCGTCAACGGCGCCTCCGGCCTGGCGATGGACGTGCTCGGCGGCTCGACGTCGGACGGCACCGCAATCATCCAGTGGACCCCTACTGGGGCGACCAACCAGCAGTGGACGCTGAAGGACGTCGGCGACGGATACGTCAACCTGGTGAACGCCCGAAGCCAGAAACTGGTCGGCGTCGTCGGTTCCTCGACGGCTGACCTCGCCGGCCTTGAGCAGGAAACCAGCACCGGTGCCGCCAACCAGCAGTGGCAACTGATCCTCGCCTGAGCCCGACCGGGCCCGGGACCGGGTGGCCAGGGCGCCGGCGTCCAGTGGTAGGCGACCGCCCCCGACCACCGCCGCTGCTGCTGTCCGATCCCGACCGCAACGGCGTCGCGGTCTGCCGGGCCGACTCCGCCCCGATCCACCCGGCCCTGCGCACAACGCCCTGCTCACGCCGTCGGCCGACGCTGATCTCCTGGTTCCTCGGGCCCGCCAGGCGGCACGAACTCCGCCGACCAGCAGATCTCTTTGAACGGTGGCGCACCCGAGCCATGCCCGACGGTGCAGCACACCCGCCGGGCCGGCCACAGGGCGAAGACGACAAGCCCTGTTGGGTCCATTCCCAGACCATCAACCGACGCACAGACTAGTACTCCAGCAGCGGTTCGTGCCCTGAGCTGGTTCTTCTGCGGTAGTGGCAGTGGCGGGCGACGGCTTGGTGTTGTCTTCTCCAGGCCGACCATGTCAATGCGTGGGTGATGGGGTCACGATTGGCTTGAAGCTTCCCCTTGATAGTGGACACCTGGAGACTGGGATCTTGAGGTTCCAGAGGAAGTAGCACCAGGTGGGAAGCAAGTACACGAAGCGGTACACCGAGGAGTTCAAGCGGGACGCGATCGCGCTCGTCGATTCCTCGGGCAAGACGGTCACCGCGGTTGCCCGGGAACTCGGCATCAGTTCCGAGTCCCTGCGCGGCTGGTACCGCCGGGCGAAGGCGGACCGGGGCGAGGGCGAGTCCGGTGAGCTGACCAGCGCCGAGCGCGAGGAGCTCAAGCGGCTGCGCAAGGAGGTCCGCGAACAGCAGCAGACGATCGAGATCCTGAAAAAAGCGACCTTAGATTCAACCGGTCAAGGCAACACTCTCGGCTGGTGTGCGGAACCCCAAGCACTTGCGTGGACGGTTGTTGAGCTTTGTCGCGATGGCATCAAGGTCGTCCTGGCTGAACGTCGACAGGTTTGTTCCTTTGGGCAGGTACTGCCGGAGCAGCTTGTTGGTGTTCTCGTTGGTGCCCCGTTGCCAGGGGCTACGCGGGGCTGCAAAGAACACGTCGACACCGGTGTCGGCGGTGAACCTCTTGTGGGCTGCCAGTTCCATGCCGCGATCCCAGGTCAGCGAGTTGCGTAGTCGGGGGTCCATGCGCTCGTAGGTCTCTGTCAGAGCGGGAACGACCACGGTGGTGTGGCGGCTGGCGAGTTTCACGACCGTGAGGAAGCGTGACTTCCGGTCGACCAGCGTGGCGACCTGGCTGTTGTTCGAGCCGATCACCAGATCGCCTTCCAGATGGCCGAACTCGCTGCGGTCCTGCGCCGCTTGGGGCCGGTCCTCGATCGGTCGGGCATCGGTGATCTGTGAGCGCCATTGTCCTTTCACCGTGTGACGCTTGTTCTTCCGGATCGGGCGGCCAGTCCGCAGACGCTTGCACAGCTCGCGGGGTATCACTTTCCAGCGGGTGGTGTAGACCGACCGGTAGATCGTCTCGTGGCTGATCTCCATTGCCGGGTCGTCACCGAGCGTCCTACCGGGCCATCGCCGGCCTCCCGGGGCGCGCGGTGTCGACGATCAGCCGTGAAGTCAACACCAACGGTGGGCGCGACGTCTACCGGGCGATCGCTGCGCAGGAACGGGCGTTTGACCGCGCTCGGCGTCCGAAGCAGTGCCTGCTCGCCCGCAGGCCCGCGCTGCGGCAGATGGTGCTGAGCTTGCTGGAAGCGCGGACCGCTCGCTGTGATCCAGCCCTTACGTCACAACTGCATGCCGTGCTGGCCGTCGGCGACCAGTCAGCAGGTCGAGGGGAGACAGATCCGATGGGGGCTTGGTACTACTGCGCCGACAGTGAGAACGGCGATCACATCGGTGCCCCCTCCGAGGCCGCCCTGTTCATGCTGATCGACGACCTCAACGACACGGACAACACCTTCGTCGTCATCCAACCCGACGATGACGGCCCGGCCTGGTTCACCTCCGTCGCCGTCCAGGATGAAGGCGGCTACGAGCTCTATCCCCCGACGAACGTGACGGTCTCGTCGAGCGGCGCCCGGCCCGTACGGACGTAGCCCACTGTGCGGTCCTCGAAGCCGATCGACATGCCGCAGAAGAGGATGAGCTCGTCCGGGGGTGACAGGATCTCCGCGACAGTCCTGCGGTACACCGACCACGCCATCTGCGGGCAACTGTCCAGCCCTTCGGCGCGCAGCAGCAGCATGACCGTCTGCAGATACATGCCGACGTCGGACCACTGAGGCCGGCCCATGTCGCGGTCGATGTAGCAGAACAGGGCGGCGGGCGCACCGAAACAGTCCCAGTTCGCCGCAGCGGCCCGCTGGCGCGCCTCCCAGTCCTCGCGCTCGATACCGAGTGCGCTGTAGCGTTCGTGGCCGAAGGCGGATCGGCGCTCGTGGTACGGAGACTTCAGTGCGGGCGGGTACATCTCGTACTCCCGCTCGTCCCAGGGGTCGCATGCGGCCACCCGCTCGCCGGCGCGCTTCTTGAGCTCGGCCAGCGGCCCACCGGTCACCACGTAGGAGCGCCACGGCTGGAGGTTCGATCCGGACGGCGCCCAGGCCGCAGCCGACAGCACCCGCTCCAGCACCCGTCGCGGGACAGGCCGGTCGGTGAACCCTCGCACCGCCCGTCGGCTCGTGACCGCCTCATAGACATCCACGATCAGCTACCTCCCTCAATCATCTACCGCCCTCGACTGCTCCATGGACGCTTAGGAGGCGGGGATGTCAGGAGAGCCAGTCGGCGTAGTGGGTGGGGGCGAGGTGGGCGTTCTTGTCGGTGAGGACGTCGCCCTTGACGACGGCGAACATGCCGGCGGTGGGGTCGGTGACGACGGTACGGCTGTCGCCCTTGTGGGACAGGGTGATCCGGCCCAGCTCGTCCAGGGTGAAGACCTCGGGTCCTGCGATGTTGCGGATGCCGTTCAGCGGAGCTCCGGCGGTGACCTCCGCCACCGCGTCGGCCACGTCCTTGGAAGCGATGGGCTGGATGGGCGTGGCGGGCAGCCGGACGGTGTCGGCGTCGGCGGTCCAGGACAGGACTGCGTCCATGAAGTCCATGAACTGCGTGGCCCGCACGATCGAGTAGGGGATCGGCCCGGCCGCGAGGATCTTCTCCTGGAGCGCCTTGGCACGGTAGTAGTCCAGCTCCGGCACCTGGTCCGTGCCGACGATCGAGAGGATGACGAGGTGGCCGACGCCGCCCTTCCGGGCCGCGGCCAGGAGGTTGTCCATCGAGGTCTGGAAGAAGGCGAGCGAGGCTTCGTCGAAGGTCGGGGAATTGGTCAGGTTGACGACGGCGTCGGTTCCCGCCACCGCCTCGTCCAGTCCCTGGCCGCCGATGATGTCGACTCCGTTGGACTTCGAGTGCGGTACGGCCTCGTGTCCGGCGGCGTTCAGGTTCTTGACGACCTGCGAACCGATCAGTCCGGTACCGCCGATGACTGCGATCTTCATGACGTGCCTTTCGCCCGGGATTACTACGCAATATGGCATATACAACGCTATGTGGGCGGGGCATGAAACGGCTCGCTGATCGTCCTGGTACGCGGTCGAATGCGGGAGCAACCGGCTCAAGCGCAATCGGGCGGTCGCCACCCGGTTTGACAAACGCGACCGTCTGTCGCGACACCACCCGCAGCGAGCACGAGGTCACCGAGGCGACCAGCATCAACGACGTCGCCTGCGACCTCACCATCTGGTTGGCCGCCCGCGACTTCCCCGGACGGCCAAGCAGGCAGGTCACCCAGTTCTCAAACACGGCCATGCAGCGCGCCTCGTCAGTCACCGGCCGCCATGGGGACAACGATGACCAGCCCAGACATCACACTGAGTGTCCCTGCCGCGATGGCGCAGTGCCGGAAGTTCGAGCAGGCCGACGGTCCTCTGTCGGCCTGCTTCGTGTGAAGGGCAAGCCTGCACCCCAGCCGTACGATCACGTTCGGGCGTGGTCTCAGTCCGCTTGCTGGCCGGCTGGTTCGCGGTCCTCCTCGGGGAACTCCTCGAGGTCGTACTGGTCCGACTCGGTCGCGGGCAGCACGATCGGCGCCATGCCGATCAGGAGGAGTTCCAGGGGCTCCGCCGGCGGTCAGGCCGAGGGTCTCTCCCGCGTCGGCCTGGATCGTCGACAGGTAAGAGATCTGCTCGCGGTCGCACTCACCGCTGCCGGCGAGGACAGTGGTGATCCGTCGGGCCTTGGGGTCGGTGGAGGACCAGGTGGTCCCGGCCTGCAGTCGCAGCATCTCCACCCACACCCCGCGCTCGGAGAGCGCGCCGAGGAATTTGTGTTCCACGCCCGGCTCGGCTCCCTCTACGGGAAGCCAGTTGAAGCACTTGGGGTCGGCGACAATCGGGAATCCGTAGCGAGGTCGGGGATACTTCAGGCTGTCTCCGAACACGTGCTGCCAGATGGTGGTCAGCCCCCATTGCCGCTTGCCGTCCGGTCCGATGTAGAAGGGCCCGCCGAAGTGGCTGCCGGTCTCGGTCAGCTCGCGGATGGCTTGGCGGCGCTGTTCGATGCTCATGAAGCCGTAGCCGGACGAGCCACCGAACTGCAGCGTCAAGCCGAGGGAGAACGCTGAAAGGCCGAGGGCCAGCTGCACCCCGACGCAGACCCGGCGGCAGCGGCACCGGTGATCTTCGCCCTCATGCCCGGCCTGATCATCAACCACCACCTGATCACCGACATCACACTGAAGGAACTGACCGCCGGCCTCACCGCCCTCGGCACCACCCTCACAAGCATGGAGTGACCGGACGGCCTCCCCACGACTCCACTTGCCCTCCGCGACGCGAAGCCGGGCGCCCCGTGACTAGCTGGCCCGCCCACTACCAGACGGGTTCCGAACCGGCGCTGGCCGGTGCTTCAGAGGGATCAACACGGCTCGTCACCACCGTGGCCCTCCTACGCTCAGGTCGTGAGTCCCTCGATCGCCACGGGGAGGTGACGGGGGCCGCGCAGCACCGCGTTGGCGCGGTAGGGCGGCGGGTCCTCCAGCAGCCTGGAGAACGTCACCCGGCGGAACAGTTCGGGCACGGCCACATGGAGTTCCATACGGGCGAGCGGGGCGCCGAAGCAGTAGTGGATGCCGGTGTAGAAACCCAGGTGTTCGTTGTCCTTGCGGTCGGGATCGAACCGGTCGGGGTCCGGGAAGCGTTTCGGGTCGCGGTTGGCCGCGGCCAGCATGAGCCAGACCGGCGAGCCCTCGGGGATCGTGGTGTCGGCGACGTCGATGTCGGCCAGTGCGGTGGTCCACGGCACGAACTGGACCGGGGGCTCGTACCGCAGCACTTCCTCGATGAGCGGGACGGCCAGGGCCGGTTCCCTCTGGAACCGTGCGAGGACGTCGGGATGGCGCAGCAGGGTCAGCGTCGTGTTGGTGATCGCGTTGACGGTGGTCTCGTGGCCGGCGACCAGGAGCAGCACCGCGGTGGCCTCCAGGTCCGCCGGGGCCATCTCGGGGGCGAGCGCGCTGAGCATCCCGGGGCCGGGGTGGCGGCGTTTGGTCTCGATCAGGTCGGTCAGGTAGCTGCCCAATTCCTGGCGTGCCCGCTGGGCCTTCTCCAGGCCGTCCTCGCCGGCTTGGGGGTCGAGTGACGACGCCAGGGCGTCGGCCCAGCCGTGGAAGCGCGGTTCGTCCTCGCGCGGCACGCCGAGGACCTTGCAGATGGCGGTGACGGGCAGGGGGTAGGAGAAGTCCTCGACGATGTCCACCTCGTCCTTGCCCTCGAAGGCGTCGAGCAGTTCGGTGACGACCTTGGCCAGGTCTCCGCGCAGGTCGTCGAGGAACCTGGGGCTGTGCGGGGGACCGAACGGCCGGTTGATGGTGTCGCGCAGCCGGTCGTGCAGGGGTGGGTCGGTGAAGATGAAGCTGGGCGGCAGACCGGTCTCCTCATTCGGTTGCCCGGTGCGGGCGTAGCCGGGCGAGCGGTGGCTGGTGTCGTTGCTCAGCCGTGGGTCGTTGGCCAGGCTCCGCACCTCGTAGTAGGTGCTGACCAGGTACGTTCCGTCGTCTTCCCGCCTGACCGGAGTCCTGCGCAGTTCCGCGTAGAGCGGGTACGGATCGGCTCGGTTGACGTAGTCGGTGATCTGCGCGGGGAGGGTGCCGAGCGTCATGGTGTCTCCTGGGGGCTCCGGGCGGCACAGGGCCGGTGGTCAGGCACGCGACGGAACGAACTGCACGCGCCGCTCGCTCGGTGAGTGGCCCGACAGCGTGACGGTGGGCCCGTGCGTGGGCAGGTGGGGGTCGGGGAAGTCCGGGTCGACCGGCTGCAACGTCTCGGTGCGACGGTCGACCGTGCGGTACTCCGGTGGGAACGGTGCGCCGGCGGCGATCTGCTCCTGGTGGAACCCCAGCCACTTGGCTCCGTCGAAGGTCGCCGCGGCGATGACCCGACCGCGGTAGCCGTACACGGCGACGAACCGCTCCTCGGTGAGCGACCCCTGGGTGACGACCAGTTGGTCGCCCAGCGGGGGCACACCCACGGACTTGATGTTGATACCGAACTGGGAGGACCAGAACATCGGCACCCACAGGTGCGGAATGCGCTTCGTCCCCGCACAGATCATGTTGTGGGCGGCGATCTCTGCCTGTTCGACCGCGTTGCCCCAGTGCTCCAGCGACAGGAACTGGTAGTCGAACAACGGGTGCGGGCTGCGGGCGACGTCACCGGCGGCGTAGATGTCGTCGGTGACGATGCCGTTGACGTCGAACGCCCGGCACCCGGCGTCGCACGCGACGCCCCGGGGCCCCGCGGCCACTCCCGAGCCGGCGAGCCACTCCGTGTTCCGGACGGCGCCGAGCGAGATGACCGCGACCTCCGCGTCGATCGCCGTGCCGTCGGACAGATGGGCGCGCCTGAGCCGTCCTCCGTAGTCGCCCTCCAGGGCGGTGACGCTGACCCCGCAGCGCAGATCGACGCCCTTGCCGCGTTGCAGCCGGTCCGCTGCCGCGCCGATCACCCCGCCGAGCGCACCGACCAGGGGTGCCGGGCCGCGTTCGGCAACCGTGACCTCAAGACCCAATTCCCGGCAGACAGAAGCGACTTCGGAGCCCGTGAAGCCGGCGCCGATCACCAGCACTCGGGAGACCCCGGAGGTCAGCTTGCGGTGCAGATGGGTTGAGTCGTCGCGGGTGCGGAGTACGAACACCCCGTCCAGCGCGGCCTCTTCCGGGTGGATCCAGGCTCTGGCCCGGGTCCCGGTGGTGATCAGCAGGCGGTCGTAGGGAACGGTGTCGCCGTTCGCCAGGCGTACCTGTTTGGCGTCCCGGTCCAGTCCCTCGGCGGCGACGCCCAGGCGCCATGCGGCGTCGATGTCGCACCTCCGCGGCAGTGCGGTGTCCTCGGGCCGCGCCCGTCCGAGCAGCGCCTGCTTGGACAGCGGCGGCCGGTCGTAGGGTTCGTACGACTCGTCACCGATCATGGTGAGCGATCCGGTGAACCCCTGGTCACGCAGGGTCTCCGCCGCACGCAGACCGGCCAGCGAGGCGCCGACGACGATGCGGCCCTGGCGCCGCAGGGCCTCGACCTCCGTATCAGCCGTCATGGCGCTCCACACCCCCCGTCACGCCCCGCGTCGGCTCGTCGGAGTAGTCGACGAGGATGGCCTGCACCGGGCAGGCCGCCGCGGCCTTCTCCACCCGGTCGCGTTGTTCCTCGTCGAAGCGGGGGGAGAACAACAGCGCTTCCTCGCCGTGCAGGGCGAACACGTCCGGGGCGAGGAAGACGCACTGCGCGAAGCCCTGGCACCGGTTGAGATCGACGACAAGCCTCATCTGGAACCCGCTTCCTGCTCAGGCTCCGGCTCCGGCGGCCGCACGCTCCGCAGCCCTCGCGCTCGGTCCACACGATCGGTTGGCATACCTCTCCTTCAGGATCAGCTCCTTCGCAGCGGCTCGCAAACCGGATGCGCGGCCGGGGCGCGCCGACCCCCCACCGCCCGAGATCGGCCTGTTCTTGCAGGTCAGGCGACATTCCCACAGGATGTGCGCGGGGCGTTCCCGGAGCGCGGGGAACGCGGCGCCGCGCGTCAGCTGCGCCGCTCCGAGAGCAGCTACGACGCTCCTTTGTTCCCGGGGCCCCAGTCGGTGGTCGGTTCGGAATTCCGTCGGGAGCCAGCGGGCGGAGTGCGCGGCGCGGGTCGACTACGCGGCCAGGGTCAGGCGGTGCCCAGCCACGGCTTCGCCTGCGCGCGGGCGAATCCGTGCCGCATCACGGACCGCGAAATCATCCAGCCAGACAGGAGAGTTGACCACCCATGCCGGACTCGCGCGACCATGCGGACATCGGTGCTCAGATCGATCTGGTCTCGGCGGTGCAGGCGCTGCGGGACCAGATCACCGAGGCCGCCGCAACCGACCCGGGATCGGACGTCCGCCCCAGGTCGGGCCGATTGACAGAGTGGCGCCGCATGGAGGCCACCATGACGGCGGCCTCCCGGCGTGCCGGTCTTGAGGAGGCCAAGCGCGCAGAAGACCGGGCGGCGCGGCGCAAGACCAACGTCGCCATCACCTCGTCGATCGCCTCCACCACGGCCTCGGGCGGCCGCTGGCGCCCGGACCCCGCACGCCCCGCAGTAGCGGCAGGCTCCGCCGCGTCCGCTCGTCACCCGGCACGCCCGCGAACAGGTTGGCCCCGGGCGTGTCCAGGGCCACCAGCTTCACGTACTCGAAGGTCGGCTCCCCGGTCCGGTGGGGCGGACGGTGCGTCGGCTCGTCAGGGCAACACCGCTGGTGAGCCGTCACGCGGCGTCGCGCCCGGCGGCCCACCGCCGCGGCTCACACCGCGACGCCGTATCCGTCCGGGCAGACGGCCTTCCCCGGTTCGTAAACCGGCAGCGGCGGCCGCACGGTGCCCGGCGACAGGCTCGCGCCGGCACGAGCCTGCCACTCGCGCGGGGAGACCCCGTAAGCGGCCCGGAACGCCCGGCTGAAATGACTGGCGCTCACGAAACCCCAGCGGCCCGCGACCGCCGCCACGGTCGCCCGGCCCGCCGTCGGGCGGGCGAGGTCGCGGCGGCACATGTCCAGCCGTTGGCGCTGGATCCAGCGGGCCACCGTCACTCCCTCGAAGCGGAAGAGCTTGTGCAGGTACCGCACCGACACGTGGTGGGCGGCCGCGATCCGCTCCGGCGAGAGGTCCGGGTCCCCCAGATGGCGCAGGATGTGGTCCTTCACCCGGGCCAGCGTGGCGAGGGCCACTTCGGGCGCCTCCGGAACGGACCGGCCGCGGCGCTCGTGGGCGAGCACCGCGAGCAGGTCGAGCGCCGTGGTGGCGAGCCAGGATGCCAAGTGCGGCGCCGTCGAGTCGGCCGACCGGGAGAGGCACTCCAGGTATGCGGCCACCAGCCGGGCGGTGCCGTCGGCGGCGTCGAAGGCCGTCGCGGTCAGCACGCGCAGGTCCTCCTCGGAGACGCCCGCGGCCGACCGCGGCCAGTGGAAGGCCGTGAAGACGAAGGGGTCCGGCAGCTCCTTGGCGAACGGCCGCCCGGCGTCGGAGATCGCGAAGGTGCCCGGTCGCAGCTCCACCTGACGGCGGTCCTGAACCAGCCGGGCGGTTCCCCGGTGCTGGAGCGCCAGTGTGAGGTGGTCCTCCCCGCCCCGGGCGATCAGCGCCGCGCTGCGCTCGACCCGCTGCGGGCCCGCCTGTACCAGCGAGACCTGCAGGGCACCCAGGCGGTGGCTGGTGATGCTCGCGGAGGCGGGGGCGCTTTCGAGCAGGACCACGTCCAACGGGATGAAGGTGTGGGAGACGGCCTCGTGCCAGTACTCGGCGCGGTCGGCCGACGGCACCCCGGCGGTGTCGAGGACGACGGACATCGGTGCTCCTCAGAAGGCTGTTGACCGGACCGGCCGGTCCGGCCGCGCGGTATCGGGCGGGTGGACCCGGGACTCCCCTCCCCCGGGACGACGGGGGGGGAGTGGATCACCAGGAACGGCTGTGCAGGGCCACGTGGACGGTGTCGACGGCCTGGATCAGCGCGGCACGGGCAGTGCCGGTGGGGCAGAGCGCGCCGAGCAGGAGGAAGCCGTGCACGGCACCCTGGTAGCGCATCGCCACCACTGGCACCCCCGCCCCCCGGAGCCTGGCCGCGTACGCCTCGCCCTCGTCCCGCAGCACGTCAGCCTCGGCGGTGATCACGAGCGCCGGGGGCAGCCCGACGAGTTGGTCCGGGGAAGCACGCAGGGGCGCGGCGGTGGCCTCGCTCCGCCGCCGAGTTTCGGGCAGGTAGTCGTCCCAGAACCGGCGCATGTGGTCGCGGTGCAGGAAGTACCCGGTCGCGAACCGGCGGTAGGACGGGGTGTCGAAGTCCGCGTCGGTCACCGGGCACAGCAGCACCTGGTGGACCAGCCGTACGTCGCCGCGCTGCCGGGCCAGCAGCGTCAGCGCCGCCACGAGGTTGGCCCCGGCGGAGTCGCCGACGGCGGCCATCCGCCGCCCCTCCAGTCCGATCTCGTGGCCGTGCGCCTGGATCCACCGGGCCACGGCGTGGCACTGCTCGACGGCCACCGGGTAGCGTGCCGCCGGCGCCCGGGCGTAGTCCACGTACACCACGGCTGCGTCGGTGCCCAGGGCGAACTCCCGCACCAGCCGACCGTAGGAGGCCGCGTCGCCGAGCGACCAGCCCAGACCCGGCAGGAACAGCACCACGGGGCTCGGCCCGGCGGCGCCGACGGGTCTGGTCACCTGGACGCGCACCCGCCCGGTCGGTCCGCAGGGCAGGACGAGCCACTCCGCCGTGGTGCCGTAGGGGTCGTCCGGGCCGCCGGCGGGCCCGTCGTTCGGAACGCCGTCCGACGTGAGGAAAGAGAGGTCCGATGGTTCCGTCGCGGACCGGCCGACTCGGGTGTCCAGGAACTCCTGGAGCACCCGGTCGAGCACCGGTCGCCGGTCATGCAGGGGGGTGGTGTCGGACAACTCTCGCTCCTGGCTTCGGTCGGTGCGCACTGCGGCGCCATGGGCGCCCTGGCCGGGACAACCGGTGTGCACCGGGCGGACGTCGAGCGTGCCTCCCAGTGGTACGGCCGTCTCGCGCGACCGTACTGCCGGGGTGACGGCCGCGATGGCCCGACCGTGCACGAACTCCTTCCGACAGCAGGTAGGTTGACGCTACGTCAGCCAGCATCGTCGTTCCGGAGCGCGCGCCATTCGCGCGGCGAGACGCCGTACGCGGCACGGAAGCTCCGGCTGAAGTGCGCCGGATTGACAAAGCCCCACCGCTGGGCGACGGCCGACACCGTCGGCGCGGTGCGGCCGCGCCGCACCAGCTCGCGGGCGCACGCCTCCAGACGGCGCTGCTGGACGAGCCGGCGCACCGTCACTCCCTCGCCCTCGAAGAGCCGGTGCAGGTACCGAACGGAGATGTGGTGGGCATGCGCGATCCTCTCGGGCGACAGCTCCGGGTCGCCCAGGTGACGGTCGACGTACTCCCGCACCCTGCGGACCAGATGGGCGCTCGGGATGTCCGGCTCCTCCGCGGCCCGGGCAAGGGCCAGTTGGGCGACGAGTGCGCTGAGCAGGTCGGCGACGCTGCCGGCCAGCCGGTCGCCGACCGGGGCGGGGTAGGAGTGCGCGGAGGCGGCGAGGATGCCGAGGAACGGCAGGAGCACCGGTCCGCAATCCTCGCCGGGGCCGACGGCCGTCGCCGACGCCTGCCGCAGGTCGCGCTCCGGCACCCCCAGCAGTCGGCGCGGCAGGTGGAACAGGTGGGTGCGGAAGCGCTCCGGGTAGACGACGGCGTACGGGCGCGCCGTGTCGTACAGGACGAGCCCGCCCGGCCGCACCTCCGCGCGGCGCCCGTCCTGCTCCAGGACCGCCCGGCCCGACACCTGCACGCCGACCCCGACCTGCGGCTCGCTCCGCGGGGCCCGCGCGATCAGCGCCGCCGTACGCGAGAGCCGGGCGGCGTCCGCCTCCAACGTGGAGATCCGCACGTACCCGAGCCGGTGGGACACCAGGAACCCGTCGAACGGCCGCCCGGGGAGCGGGAGCACCTCCACCGGAACCAGCGACCGCGACACCGCCCCGCTCCAGTACGCCGCCTTGTCGCCGTCCGCGACCGCCGCGGTCGTCACCCGCAAGCCCATCTGACCGCCCTTTCCGCCGAAGTCCTGCGCGGTCTCAGCCTGGACCGCGGGCGCGGCGGCCCGTTAGGTCATCTGACTGCCGTGTTCGGGACGATGCGCGGCGCGGCTCGGGAAGGACCCGTCGGCCAGGTGTTCCAGCAGGTCAGCCGCTGTCGAGGGCGTAGGCGAGCGCGGCCCGCGAGGTGATGCCGAGCTTCGGGAAGATCTTGTAGAGGTGGGCTGCGACGGTGCGGGGCGACAACTGGAGCTGCCGGCCGATCTCCTTGTTGGTCAGACCGGTCGCGGCCAGCTGGGCGATGCGCAGCTCCTGGCCGGTGAGGCCAGGCGACTCCGTGGCTGACCCGCCCGGCGGCAGGGCCACACAGTGGCCCGAGGCCCTCAGCTCCTCCTCGCACCGGTGGGCCCAGGGGGCGGCCTGGAGGCGGCGGAACACGTGGTGGGCCACGCTCAACACCTCGCGGGCTCCTGGCCGGTGGCGTCGGCGCAGCCACGAACCGTGGGCGAGACGCAGCCGGGCGAGGTCGAAAGCCCACTGCTCGGCGTCCGGCACGGCGTACGCGGCACGGTAGGCGGCGTCGGCTTCGTCGTCCTCGGCGGCCAGGGCGGTGGCGGCCGCGAACAGGAAGGCGTGGCGGCCGGAGATCTCCGCGGAGCGCGCCGTCCGTCCCGCCGCGAGGTGCGCCCGCGCGTCCTCGTGCCGGCCGGTGTGCACCGCGGCCGTCACCAGGTCGAAGACCAGTGCGTGGTGCCAGGGCAGGCCGCTGGACAGCCGCCCGGGCGGGGTGATCTCGCAGAAGTGCGTGTACGCCTCCTCGTAGCGCCGGTGGGCGAGCGCGGCCAGGCCGCGCAGGTGGGTCAGGCGGTCGAGGACGTACCGCATACGGGCACGCGTGGCGGCCGGCCTGATGGCCTGGTCGATCTCCCGCAGTCCGGCCTCGTCGCCCCGGCCGGCGAGGAAGTGGGCATAGGACTGGCGGAATATCAGGGCGTTGCAGTGGTAGCCGAGTTCGTCCGCGATCTCGGCTTCGCGCAGGCATACGGGTGCCTGGTCCCAGTGTCCGAGCAGGTAGTCCTGTTGGCACTTGGCCTTCGCGACCGAGCCCTGGGTGGCGTAGCCGTGCAACCCGGTGAAGCGCTGCCACAGGTTGCCCTCTGGGCAGTCGAGCGCCGAGGCGGTCCACAGCAGGAGCCAGGCCGCACCGGCCTCCTGCTCCTCGGTCATGTTCCCGGCCACCGCGCGCAGGGTGGCGGCCACGTCCGGGCCCGGTTCGGTCCAGGCCCGCAGGCACAGCCGCCCCGCCTCGGAGACGTTCTCCCGGTGCCGTTCCAGGGCTCGCCATGCCCAGGGGGCGCCGGTGTAGGTGGCGGCCAGCAGCAGTTTGAAGTAGATCTGTTCGGCCAGCCCGCCGAAGTCGTCCGCATCCGGTGCCGTCAGCGTGTCGAGGGCCCCGGGCAGCAGTGCGGCGGAGGACTCGAAGTCGACGTGGTGGCTCTGGTCGGCGTAGACCACCGCGTACGCGAACAGCGGGGCGACGTCCTGTGGAACCGTGCTGGCCCGCAGTTCCTCCACCAGGGCCGCGGTGTGGCGCAGTTGCCCGCCGCGAGCCGCCATCACCGCGGCCCAGGTGAGCCGGCGGGCGCGGTCGCACGAACTGGGGCTGAGGACGGCGGCACGTTCGAGCAGGAGTGCGCCCTCCGCGTCACCGCCGCGGCGGGCGAGGTCGCGGCCGGCCTCCTGCAGGCGGCGGGCAAGGTCCTCGTCCGGTAGCAGCGCGGCGGACGCCTCGTGGACCAGCCGCCGGGGATCGTCCGGCGCGAGGGCTTCGGCGAGTGCGCGATGAGCCTCTCGGCGCGCGGTATCGGAGACTGCGGAGACCACGGCGGTGCGGACCAAGGGGTGGCGGAACACCAGCTGTCCGGTCGGGTCGAGCCGGGCCAGACCATCCGCCTCGATCCGTTCCAAGGTCTCGTTCATGTGCTCGTCCGCGGCGGCCCGCGGCCACACGCCGCTGCTGAACTCCGGTCCGGTGGCCAGTGCGCCCAGCAGGAGCAGGCGGCCGATCTCCGGTGTCACGGCTCCCAGCCGTTCGGCGAACATCCGCTCCAGTTTCCGCCCCAGCGGCAGCCGTTCCGGCAGCGGAGCGGCCCCCCGTTGCTGGGCGACGGCCAGTTGGCGCGGCAACTCCACCAGCGCCAGGGGGTTGCCGGCCGCCTCCGTCAGGACCCGGTCCCGGGCGGGCGCCGCCAGTTCGGGGTAGCAGCTGCCCAACAGCTGGGCCGCGTCCGCCCGGGTCAGGGCCCGCACGTCGACGGTCTCGGCCGACCACGTCCGAGTGGCCGGGCCATCCGCGCGAGCGGCACCGACGATCACCAACGGCAGCTCGACACAGCGCCGTTGGAGGAAGGCGAATACGGCCGCGCTCGACGAATCGATCCAGTGCAGGTCGTCCAGGAGCAGCAGCACGGGGGCGGTCCGCACCGCCTCGTCCAGCAGTACCAGGGCAGCAGCGCCGACGGCGAACCCGCTCGGGGCGCCAGACCGGACGCCGAGCGCACTCTCCAGGGTGTCCCGCTGGTGGGCGGACAGGGCGACGGACCGCTGGAGCAACGACCAGAATGCCTGGTGGAGGGCCCCGAACGAGAGGTCCGTCTCGGCCTCCACGCCGACCGCGCGCAGCACGGTGAATCCGCGGTCGCGCGCCACGCGCTCCGTCCAGGCCAGCAGCGTGCTCTTGCCTACGCCCGCCTCGCCGCGCAGCAGTACCGTGGACCCGCTCGCGCCGTCCTCGGCCTGCACCAGGGCCGCGGTCAGCAGCTCCGTCTCCCGCTGCCGCCCCACCAGGACCGGAACCCGCCTGTCTTCCGCCACTCGCGCCCCCGGGTCGTCCAGTCTGCTCAATCCCAACCGACCAAGGCTACCGCCCGTCAGATCCACCCGGCGCAACAGTGGAAGCGCCGTACTCCTCCCGGGCAGGGACGGCCAACGCGTCTTCGGTTGGGCCCGCGCACGGTCCCAGAACCGCTCGATTCGGCCAGGACATGCCCCGGGGGTGGCGGTGCGCCACGAGTCAACAGTGCATGCGCGCAGAGTCCACTGCGCCGTCGCGGGCTGACTAGCCTCGTCAGCTCGTACAAGCCGGCCCGTCCCGCACGGTCGTCGCATGGGACGGAACCCGGCTTCACCCACCCAGGCGAGGCTGGCAGACCAGTGGGCAATCTTCTCGACGGGCAACCGGGCAGAGCCACGGACGATTTGTGGTGTCCCTTCCCCTCCTTGATAAACCGACACTCCGAGCAGGCCGACCAGCAGAGCCTGGCCTGGCTGGCACGACACCGGCTGCTGGAAAGGCAACCGCACCAGGCCGAGCGGATTCGGCGTCAACGCAGCGGCCACCTGGCCGCACGGACCAATCCCGAGGTGGCCGCCGAAATGCTGCGGCTGCTGTCAGACTGGTACGTCTGGCTCTTCGCGTTCGACGACGGGTACTGCGAGGACCGGGAACGCGGCAGCCGGCCTGGCCCGTTGGCACGGACGACTGCCCTGCTGGCACGGGCGCTCGACGCCGAGACGCCCGTGGCCGAGATGGACGGACCGTCTCGTGCCTACGCGGTGGCCCTGCGGGAGATCCGGGACCGGGTAGGTGCACAGGCGTCGCCGTCGCAGCTCTTCCGGTGGGAGTGCACGGTCCGCGACTACCTTTTCGCCCAGGTGTGGGAGGCCGCGAACCGCGAGGCGGGAGTGGTACCGGGGCTGGCCGAGTACGTGGCCATGCGCCGACACACCGGGGCGACGTACACCTGTCTCGCCCTCGTCGACGTCGCGGCGGGCCACGAACCGCCGCCGGCGGAGGCGGACGGCCCCGCGCTGCGCACGCTCAGGGACCTCACCGCGAACCTGGTGAGCTGGGACAACGACCTGTACTCCCATGCCAAGGAGAAGGCCGCCGGCCAGGGCCGCCACAACCTGGTCGAGGTCCTCGCCTGCCACCATCGCTGCTCACCCGCCGAGGCCCGGAAGCTGGCCGTCGCCATGCGCGACGCCGAGATGAGCGCCTTCATCGAGCTGAGCCACGCCGTCCGTGCCGACGGCAGCGCCGCGACCTCGGCGTACGCGCGCAGTCTCGGCCTGTGGCTGCGGGGGCACATCGAGTGGTCCCGCCACAGCTCGCGATTCGACGCGCCGGCAGCGACGACGAGCCGCCGATGACCCGAGCCGAAGTCTTCCGCGACGGAGTGCCGTGTGCCACCGGCCGGCTGCCCCTGCTCGGACACCTGATTCCGCTGCTGACCCACCCCGTACCCTTCCTGCAGTCGCTGGCCGACTACGGCCCCGTGGTGCGGATCCACCTGTGGCGGCGACCGGTTCACGTGTTCACCACGCCCGAACTCGTCCACCGGCTGCTCGTCGAAGACGCCGCGAAGACCGAAAAGGGCTTCGTCTTCGACAAGGCCCGCGGGCTGCTGGGAAACGGGCTGTTCCTCTCCGAGGGCGCGTTCCACCTCCGCCAGCGGCGCCTGGTGCAACCGGCCTTCCACAGCGACAGCATCCGCCGATACGCGGCGCTGACCACCCGTCAGGCAGCCTCGGCGGTGTCCCGTTGGAAGCCCGGGCGACCGGTACCGATCACCACGCAGATGCACGCGCTCACCCGGGACATCGTGATGGAAGCGCTGTTCGCCACCCGCCTGAACGATGCCCAGAAACACCGGATCGACCAGGCCGTACCCGTGGTCCTCACGGGATTCGTCCAACGCGCGCTCTACCCCTCCCCCCTGCTGGAGAAGCTGCCCCTTCCGAGCAACCGGCGCTTCGACTCGGCGGTCCGGGAGCTGCGCACCGTGGTGGATGACGTCGTCGCGCAGGCCCTCCCCTGCCGGAACCCGGACAGCACGGTGCTGAACCTGCTGCTGACCGCCCGGGACGAGGAGACGGGCCTCGCCATGGAACCGGCCCAGGTGCGGGACGAGGCGGTCTCGCTGCTCCTGGCCGGCACCGAGACGGTCGCCACCACGCTGTCCTGGCTGTTCCACGAACTCGCCCGGCACCGGGAACTACAGGACGAGTTGAGCGAGGAAGTGCGCGCCATCGCCGCCGACGGCTCTGTGTCCTGGAGCGACTTGCCACGCCTGGAACGTACAGGGCACGCGCTCAGCGAGACCCTCCGGCTCCACACCCCCAACTGGATCCTCATGCGCCGGACGGTGGCTCCTCTCGATTGCGCCGAAGCGCGGCTGCCCCCGGGGACGGAGATCCTCTTCAGCCCGGCCGCCCTGCACCGATCCCCGCGGCTCCACCCCGACCCCCTGCGCTTCGACCCCGGTCGGTGGCAACGGCCCGGGGATCACACGTCACGCAAGCTGTTCCTCCCCTTCGGTGCGGGCCAACACAAGTGCGTCGGCCAATCCTTCGCCTGGGCCGAGATTCTCCTCATCGCCGCGGTCGTCCTGGCCCGCTGGCGGCTCACGCCGGCCACCCCCACCCCCGTCCGGGAGAGCGCCACCTCAGCCACCCTCCGCCCACGAGGTCCGCAGCTCATCGTCGATCCGCGGTGAGGGAAGGCCATGGCGAGGCCGTCGACCACCGCGCGTCGCCAGGGCGGGACCATGCCCTGGCGGCCCGGCAGAACGGGCTGGACAACGCGCCGGTGGAAGGCCCTGACCAGGGAGTGTCGGCGAGGAAGAGTTGGTGGCTCAGCTCCTCGTCGACGTCGAAGAGGTGAGCTGAACACCGGGGCCGACACGTGTCGTGAACGCCAGGTTGTGGCCGTCATCGGGTCGCTGGCCGGCAAGCTTACTGTGTCCCCGCGTCTCGTCGAGCCGTCGCCGATCGGTCGGGGGTTCTCGGCACCGAACTCCGCAGCGGCATCTGGGACAAAACTGACCGTCAGATTGCCCGACCCTTATCCGGCGGCGATACGTTGCGACAACGGGTCTGACGAGATCTCATCTGGGGGGACCAGTGGCACTGGAACTGCCCGACGCGGTGGTGTCGTTTCTCGACTTCATCGGCGTCCACTGGCCGAATGTCAACGAGGACAAGGTCAGCGAATTCGGTTGCCACGTAAGGGACTTCGCCAACAACGTCCAGCAGTGCCACCAGGACGCCACCTCGTCGGTGAAGCAGTTGTCCGAGATCTATCAGGGTGCTTCCTACGACGCTCTCATGGCCAAGTGGGGCCAGATGTCGTCCAGCCACATGAACGAGTTGGTGACCGCTGTCACACGGTGGCGACCGCCCTGGACGCCGCGGCCGGTGTCATCGTGGCCATGAAGGCGGCGGCCATCGCCGAACTGGTCGCGCTCGCCGTGACGTTCGTCGCGGACCAGGCCGCCGCGGCCTTCACCTTCGGCCTCGCCGAGGTTGCGGAGGCCGGCATCATCGCGGCGGCCCGCAAGGCGACGAGCTACCTGGAGCAGCAGTTGGAGCAGTACGTCGTCGGCCCAGGTTTTCGAGGCCGCCATCACCCCGCTCGTCGACGTGGTCGGCAAGGCGGTGAGCGGACTCGTCTACGAGGGCACCGCCAAGGCACTCGGTGTCCCCACCGGCGGCGGCGCAGGAGAGAGCTTCTCCGTCCACCCCGAGGAACTGCATTCGCGTTCCCAGGCGTTGGCCCAGCACGCCGAGACGATGGAGGCGCATGCCACGGACTTCACGAACAAGCTGAGCGGGGTGAGCTTCGCGTGACGAATCGTATCGTCAAAGCATTGGAGGACGGTGCGGTGCGGCTCGGCAAGACGCTGGACGAGGACGCGGGGAAGGCTGTCAAGAACCTCTACCACGACACTGGCGACCGCCTGCGGCAGGTGGCGAAGAACCACGCTGAAACCGACGCCAAACACACGTCGGCCATGGACGACATCCTCAAGGGCCGGCACGGTGACATGCCCAAGGCCCCTCGTTCCGCGCCCTCCTCGTCACCCCACCCGTCGGCCGGACCGGAGGGTGGGGGCCCAAAAGGCTCCTCGAAGGGCCCCGGATCCGGTGGGCCGAACTCCTCCGGCCCCTCATCGCTGCGGGACGGGGCGAACCGGGACAGGGTGGGATCGTCCAAGCCCGCGGGTGGCCGCTGCAAGGGCGGCGACCCCATCGATCTCGTGTCGGGCGAGATGATCCTCACCGAGACCGACGTACGCCTACCCGGCCTGCTCGACCTCGTCGTCGAGCGCACCCACCTGTCGTCCTACCGCTGCGGTCGGTGGTTCGGCGCTTCCTGGGCCTCCACCCTGGACCAGCGCCTGGAGGCCGATGAGCGGGGACTCGTCCTGGCCACCGCCGACGGCATGCTGCTCTCGTACGACGTGCCCACCCCGGACACCGCCGTCCTCCCCCACCTGGGCCCCCTCCTCGAGCTGCGCTGGGACGGGACACCGGCCGGCGAGATCCGCGTCACCGACCGCGACGCCGGGCACACCCTGCACTTCCTGCCGGCCTCCGTGACCCCGGAGGAGGCCGCGGCCGGCCGGGTCGCCCTCCCCCTGGAGGCCATTTCCGACCGCAACGGCCACCGGGGCGACATCTGGCGCGACGACGACGGCACCCCCTTCGAGATCCGGCCCGACCGCAGAGGAGCCAGCCGGGGTTCTACCGAAGTTGACGCACACCTCGGATGTCGGCCGCTCGACGACCGGGCGTCGCCCGCCCCCTGACGGCGGGGCGGCGCCTGGGGCACCACCCGTTGGAAAACACCCCACAGGCTCCCATGGCTCAGCCGCCCGCTACGGGCCGCCCTTCGACGGAAGAGCAGCCGCCAGGCCACGTACCAAGGGCGTACGCCGCCCCGCAGCCCGCGGCGACCACCGTGAAACCGGCCCCGGCGCCTCCGATGTCGTTCACCGCGGGGACCCCGACCAGGAGTATCGCGGTGACGACTGTGCTGCCGAAGTCGGAGAGTGTCGAGGCACGGTCAGCATCATGGGGCGACGCCAGCCCGGCACCGGCGATTTCCGTGGCCCGCGACGAGGCGTCCAATGCGCGCCGTGGGCACCCACCCCGGACGCGCAGCTCGCCGGGCCAGGACGAGGGCGCGGAAGCGGGGGCTGTGGTCGGTCAAGCAGCACCGGCAGTGGATTGTCGCCGATGTTCCTCACTGAGCCTCCGCCAACTTGAAATCAGAGGTCAAAGAGCTGGTGTGACCGGTTCTCGGGGTGCTCACGCTGGTCGTGGGCGACGGTCTGCGGAGTAGATCATCCGTCATCGGTTGACTTCGAGGTTCGTCAGAACGAGCAGGGCGCGCAGGAGGTGGGTGGCGCGGGCGGGGTCGGTGCGGAGTTTGGTGAGGGTCCGCCAGTTCTTGAGGTGGGCGAATCCGCGTTCGACCGGTGTGCGTCCGGTGGCGAGGACGCGGTTGGCGGTCTTCTGGCCGGGGGTGAGCTTGTGAGCGCGGGTGGCTGTGAAGCCGGTGACGATCACGGGGTCGCGTACGTCGTTGTCGAGGCCGCAGAAGCCGAGGTCCGTCAATGCGCCGAGACCGGCGGCGCGCAGGTGGGCCAGAATGTGGTCGTGGCGGGCGGCCGTGATGTCGTGGGTGCGGCCGGGCCGGGCGGCGGATATCCAGATCAGCCGGCCCCTCTCGTCGGTCACGGCGAGGAAGTGCAGGCCGTGATGGCGGGATTTGCCGGAGTCGTTGCGCCGGTCGGCCTTTCCTGTGCGGCGTCGGGTGGGGATGAGGGTGCCGTCGATCAGGACTACCTCCCCGCCCTGCTTGGCCACCTTCTTCAGGGCGCGGTCCAGGCGCGGAGCCTGCGCGGCGAGGAGGGCGATCACTCGTCGCGCCAGCGGCGGACGGTGGACTCGGACACATTGTTGCCGCCGGCCATGTCGGCCAGGCGCTGGTCGTGGCGCAGCACGGCCAAGACGATCACCGTGATCCTCCCGGGCGGCAGGATCCGCCACCTGGACCGTATCGCCTTCAGGTGGCGTCGCAGTAGATCGGCGAGGTGGTTGACGGTGCTCGTGGACAGCGGCAGACGGCGCTGGTAGTCCGGCGGGAGTGTGCTCTCCTCCACGCCTGACGTGCGGTGCGGGATCAGCATCACCGCTCGTCCGCCCACCTGCCCGGGCGCCGGCGTGACCGATGCCCGCTCTTCGGCATGCTGTTCGCTCACCCGTTCAAGGACGCGTTCGGCGACGGCGAGTTCGTTCCGCTCGGCCCGTACCTCCGCCAACTGCTTGGCCAGCTGTTCTTCGAGTTCGTCCAGTTCCGCGCGCCGCGTGGTGATCCGTTCCAGCAGCTCAGGATCCATGCACCGGATCGTAGAAGGCCGTCCAGCCGCAGCGAGCAAGAACCGGGGAGCTGACGAGGTTCAGGCCGTGTTCTACGGGTCTGGCGTTTGGTCAAGGGCGTCCCGTCGCGCTGTGCCTCGCTCCCACATGCTGCGCGCCACTGGTTCCAGCGCCCGGCCCTGGCTGGTCAGAATGTAGCGGACGCGCGGAGGCCAGCCCGGGGTGCGGTGACGCTCGATGACGCCCGCACTGGTCAACTGGGTCGGCCTGTCCGAGAGAGCGGGCAGGGCGGCGGACAGTTCGGAGTATGTGGTCTGACCGCGGCGTAGAAACTCGCGGACTACCAGCGGCGTCCACCGACCACCCAGCGCGGCGAGGGTGATGTCAACAGGGCACCGCGGTTCGTGGCCAGGCGGAACGAGGGCGCCGTCCGGGCAGTCCGCCAGCGGGCCGTCCTGATCACCCGTCGGTGCGTGTCCAACGGTGTGGTGCGTCACGAAAACCGTGAGCCGTCGGTCGGCCGATGGGCGGGGCGGATCAGTTGCGCGTGCCGGCCGGTGGGCCGACGACGGTGGTGAGCTGGAGTTTGGTCTCGTCCTCACTGCCCGGCGCGGCGGTCATGATGACAATCTTGAGCTCCGTGTCGCCGTCGGTCAGGACATCGCAGTCCACCGTGACCGGGCCCACCGACGGGTGATCGACCCTCTTGTGGACCTCGCGGTTCGCGGTCACCTCTCCCGTCGCCCACAGCTCGGCGAACCTCTCGTTGCCTGCGTTCAGGTCGCGGACCAGCGCGGCCAGGCGGCTGTCCCGGGGGAAGCGGCCGGTGGCGCGGCGCAGATCGGATACGAGGGCGGCGTCGGCGGTGTCGGGGTCCGTCTCGGTGACCGGCCACAGCGCGAGGGGGGTGTGATCGACGTCCACCGGGAACCTGTCGCGGGCGAAGTTGCGCATCCGCGGCGGCGAGGCCAAGGGGTCTCCCAGCAGGGCGGCCCACCCGTGGTTCCACCACACCAGTTGCCAGTCCGCCGCGAACACGGCCACCGGTACGTCTCCGAGGCGGACGAGTACCCGTTGCATACCGGGCGGGAGATGGTCGCAGATCGTGCCGTCCGCCGGCGGCACGATCTGGGCCAGCCGGTAGAGGTGGTCCCGCTCGGCGGTGGACAGTTGGAGAGCGCGCGCCAGGGACGCCACCACCGACGCCGAGGGTGTCGTGGCCCGCCCCTGCTCCAGGCGCACGACGTAGTCGACCGACACTCCGGCCAGGTCGGCCAGTTCCTCGCGCCGCAGCCCGACAGCCCGGCGCTTGCGGACGACCGGCAGCCCAGCGGCTGACGGGGGCAGCCGGTTCCGCCACGTGCGGATCATCGCGCCCAGTCCAGCTCCGGGGGGTGTCGTCGTCATGCCCTCCATCCTCCCGCGTCCCCGATCACATGCGGGGGCGCGAGGGTGGTACTGGTCTTCCCACCGTCGAAGCGTCCCTGGTCCGGCTCCCTCGTCCAGGCAACTATCGAAGGCATGACGATCACTTTCATCACCGGAGCCAACAAGGGCATCGGCCGCGAGACCGCCCGCCGCCTCATCGCGTGCGGTCACACCGTTGTCCTGGGAGCCCGCGACCGTGAGCGGGGTGAGGAGGCAGCCGCCGCGCTGGGCGCACGCTTCGTCCCCGTCGACGTGACCGACGACGCGTCCGTGGCCGCCGCCGCCGCGGACGTCGCCGAGCACGAGGGCAGGATCGATGTCCTGATCAACAACGCGGGGGTCCAGGGTCCCTTCGGTGATCCCGGCGACCTCACCGCCGCGGACGCCCGCGCCGTCCTCGACGTCAACGTCATCGGCGTGGTCCGCACCACCACCGCGTTCCTGCCGCTGCTGCGCCGTTCGGACGACCCCCTGATCATCAACGTCAGCAGCGGCATGGGCTCCCTCGCCTTCACCCACGACCCCGGCCGGTCCGAGTCGCACGTCGTCGTGCCGCTGTACGCCTCCTCGAAGGCGGCGCTGACGATGTTGACCACGCAGTACGCCAAAGGGCTCAAGGGCATTCGCGTCAACGCCGCCGACCCCGGCTACACCGCGACCGACATAAACGGTCACAGCGGCTCCCAGACCGTCACCGAGGGCACGGACGCGATCGTCGCCCTCGCCACCGAGGGGCCCGGTGCCGGCACCGGACGCTTCATCGACCGCCATGGCGAGATCGCCTGGTCCTGAGACCGGCGGTGCCGGGTCACCGGCCCTGAAGAACAGAACGGGCAGAACATCGAGACCGGTCCCGGACAGGAGAACCGCTGCCGCTACTGGCGTCGGCGGAACCTCCGGCCGAGGTGATCAGGACGTACGAGCCGGGGCCCGGCACGTCGAGACGGTAGCCGCCGTCGGGCCCGGTGACCGCGCGGTCCAGACGGCGTTCCACATCTCCGCCGCCTTCCTTGGTGGTCGCCGCCCTCGTCGCCGCGTTTGTACTCAAGCAGAAGGGCTGGGAGAGCGCCGCCGAGGCAGATGCCGCCGTCGGGATGGCGGAAGGATGACGATGCTGCGGCAGCTCGGGTTCCTGACCGGAACTACTGCGCGACGCACTGGACTTGCGAGTGAGCACGGAGACCACCCGCGCCACCCACCTCCTGCGCGCCCTGCTCGTCCTGCTGGTCCTGACGAATCTTGAAGTCAACCGCTGACAGACGATCTACTCCGGAGACTGCCGCCTCCGACCAGCGTGAGAACCTCGGGAGACCGTCACGCCAGCCCTTTGACCTGTGCCTTCAAGTTGGCGGAGGCTCACTCATGGGCAGCAATGAGTCCAACTGCCCGGAAGCCCCGCCATCCGCCAGGGCCACCACCGGCTCACTTGCCCAGACCTTCCAGACCTCCAACAGCGTGTGCAGCCCGTACCGCAAACCGCCTCACCGCCCGCCCCGTCCCCGTCCCCGTCCCCAACACGTAGATCCCGGCCTGTCACTTACGCACGCGACTCATGGCTGCCTTGCCTTTCGCATGCCCTCTAGACCTGGGCGGTTCCGAGGGCGTTGCGCAGGAACGCCGTTGCCTGGTCGATGGCTCCGCGGGCGGCTTTGGACTGACTCAGCGAGTTGAGCATCATGAAGTCGTGCACCGTGCCGTCGTAGCGCACCGTGGTCACCGGAACGTCGGCTGCTCTGAGCTTGGCGGCATACGCCTCGCCCTCATCACGCAGGACGTCGGCCTCGTCGACGAGCAGCAGGGCGGGCGGCAGGCCGGAGAGCTGCTCGATGGTGGCGTGGTTGGGAGACGCGGTGATCTCCGCGCGTTGCTTCGGGTCGTTCGTGTAGGCGTCCCAGAACCATTCCATCAGCTTGCGGCTCAGGTAGTAGCCGGTGGCGAATTGGTCGTAGGAACCGGTGTCCATGGCTGCATCCGTCACCGGGTAATACATTGACTGCTGTACGAACTTGACGTCACCGCGCTCCTTGGCCATGAGGGCGAGCGCGGCGGTCATGTTCCCGCCAACCGATTCCCCGGCCACTGCCATGCGCTGCGCATCAAGCCCCCTGGACGCCCCCTCGCGGACGATCCACTGCTCGGTGGCGTAGCCCTGCTCGATGGCCACGGGGTAGTGCGCTTCGGGCGACGGCGTGTACTCCACGAAGGCCACTGCCGCACGGGCGCCGACCGCCAACTCGCGTACCAGGCGGTCGTGAGTACCGGCATTGCCCAGCACCCAGCCACCGCCGTGCATGTACAACACGACGGGCAGCGTTCCAGTGGCACCCTGCGGCTTGACGATGCGTACCCGTACATCGCCCACCGCTGCCGGAACCGAAACCCACTCCTCGTCGACCGGCAGTTTGTCGACTGGCGCGGCCTGGAGGTCGTCGAGCACCTTGCGTGCTGCGGTCGGATCCAGCTCATACAGGAACGGATGATGCGACGTCGCGTCGGCGAGTTGTTGTGCCTCGGGCTCAAGGACGATTGACGCGGTTTGACCAGCCATGGGAACGCTCCCTGGGAAATCCGAGAAGAGCACGGTGTCCTGCGCGGGGCGCTGAAGACCGTCGCGCTACGCTCGGACTGCGAGGCGGCCAGCAGTGCCTCCGCCCTCGTTCAAGCCCCTGATGGGCACATATGTGCATTGTAGTTGCCCATCCTCCGCAAAGGCATTCCAAGGAACCGCCTGATCCGTCCCGCGTAGGATGCTCGACTTGGTGACGGCACAGCCTCCTCGGTGACACACGCGCCGACGATTCCATGTCGGGACTTTGACACATGCGACTGTGTGCAGCGGATGACGCAGGAGCCCGACCTACTCTCCGAGCACATCGACGAACTCGTGCGGATCCGGGCCGCGTTGGACGGCCTGATGCCCACGGCCCGGGCCCATCGAGAGAACGAGGAACTCGCGCCAGCCGTCGGAGCGCGCCGTCGGTCAGGTGAGGGAACGAGCGCCCCACGCATTCTGGAGAACTGACTGCGCGCCTTCCCCGAGAACCAGGTGCGTCATCCCGCCTGGAAGGGTGGGCAGCTCAGCCCAGTGAGTCACGGTCTCAACACTGGCAAGGCCGTAAGGCAAACGGACAACCCCGTCGGATTCGACGAAGCAGTCCCTGCACTCCGCCCCGTCCTCACTCCAGTGCAGAGTATCGAAGACCATCGGCCTCACCAGCCAGAATCCCTCACCCAACCCCGTATTGGCCTCGGACTCAGCGGCGCTGTCAGCCGGATACCGGCCCGTCGCCGCCCGCGGGCAGCGCGCTAAGATCCCAGTTTGCTTTACCCAGATCTCAGTTGCCTTAATGCTAACAGTGAGCCCCTGCCATGCGGACGAAAAATCCCTGCATGTGACCGGCAAGGAGCTGAGTGATGACGATCTTCGAACCGATCACGGGCCGCTATGTCCGCGGTCAACGGTGCACGCACCTACTTCGACGAGGCCGGCGAAGGCGTCCCGATCGTGTGCATTCACCCGGGGGCCACAGGCTCTCGGATCTACCGGCACCTTCTGCCGTTGCTCGCTGCACGCGGATATCGCGCGAGCGCGCCCGATCTTCCCTGGCACTGCCGTTCCTACCCGGCGCAGTGGCGGCCGGGGAATTCCATTCACGACCACGCCGAGTTCGTGCACGCGTGCGTGCGCACGGTGCTGCGTCTTTACAACCGGCACCCGAACAGTGAGCCACTGCCGCCGTACGACGAAATCGCCTGGTCCGGGCTGACCCGTGCAGCCCGAACGATCGCCAAGGCGTCATGGGCTGCGTACCGGGCGGCCAGAGAAACGGCAGAGGCCGGCCAGGACCCGTACGTACACGGCTGGACGCGAGAGAACATCTTCTGGCTGATGGTTCACCACGGGCCCGCGACGACACGAAAGCTGGGCGAGCGCGCCGGTTTGTCGTACGAGCAGATGCGCTATCGGACCGGCCGTGGCCATCAGCGCTTCTTCGTGGAAGCACGCGAAGCGCTCTTCCCCAGCCCTCGCGTCGTGATCGCCTACCGGGTGCTGTTCGGCGTGTACAGCGACATCGTGCCGGACGGCATCGCCGATCTGGGCATCGACGGCCTTGACTGGGCGGACGACAGTGCGGTGCTGGTCCGCTATATCAAGGGCCGTACGCCCGAGGAGAGCATCACGCTGCCGAGCAAGGCTGTGCGGCTGTTGGAACGGTGGCTTGAATATGCCGAACTGGCGAGGTCGCACTGCCCACCGCGGCTGCGCAACGTGGCTGTGGCTCGCCCACACCTCGCGTCGCGCGGGCGACGAGGGCCTCGGGCCGTGGAGGTACGGCGCCCCTACAAGTCCACTGCCGTCGACTGGTCCCGAGACTCGGGGGTGGTCGACGCCAACGGGGCGCCGGTCATGGTGCACCGTCACCGGATCCGCACGACGTTCGAGTCCCGCCGGGACCGCTCTGCCTGGATCGGCAACCGGCGCTCGACGATCGACCCCAACCACACCCCGGGAGTGGAAGGCGACCACTACCTGTCCTCGATGACCGAGGCCCAGCAGAGCGCGCTGGAAGACATCGTCGAGCAGGCCCAGGGTGATCTGCTCCGGAGGGGGCAATCGCCCATGCTGTGTCGGACGAGCAGGTCGCCGACCTGGCCCGTCAGTTCCCGCGGCCGGTCAGCGAACTGGAGTTGGACGATCGGGCGATCACTGAACTCGTGGGTGGCCAGCGCGATGTGTTCGTGGCGTCCTGCGCCGATCCGACCGCGGGATTGCACGGCCCGAAGAGAAAGCCGTGAACCGGCCCGCCCCTGGGTGTGCCTGCTGTGTCCACTCGCCCTCTTCACGCCGCGGCACGCGGCGAACCTCCTGCGCATGAAGGCGTTCTTCGCCCGGTAGTGGCAGCAGATGCCCGCCGCGCAGTTCATGCCCGTCTTCGGTCACTACGCCCAGCGCATCGAGGAAGTCCTGACCAAGTACGACCCCACGCAGCTCGCTGCGGCTGCCGCCCAGGTCACCGACACCGACGCCGAGATACTGCTCCTGCCCGAGGAGAGCACCCTGTGAATACCACACCCTTGACCGAGGTCCCGCCGTCCAAAACCGCACCTCGCCCTTCGCCGGGGCCGACATTTGCCGTCTGGCCGGCTTCATTCTCCCCATCTGGGCGGCCCGCTCGGTATTCGAGGACGACGTCTGGGTCTTCACCCAGGTCATCGGGATCCCCGCCTACGTGGCGAAGTGCGCACGGCGCCTGGACTTCTCGGGGATCATCAATGAGCGGTGGAAGACGGTGGCCAAGGAGTACATCGCCGCCCAGATGGCCCCCGGGCAGCAAGCCGTTCGAACGCTGCCGTACGCCAACCGGACGGTCCGCGTCGTCAACAGCCTCTACGACGAACTGCTGCAACTGGTCCGGTGGCTCAACTGGCTGACCACCCAGGGGGTCGGCGAGCTCGGCGAGGTCACCGGACACCACTGCATGTCCTTGGCCCAGTACCGCGCCACCCACCGCCCCAACGGCAAGAAGACACACGACCGCCCCAGCGTCCGCAGAGAGTGGCTCCGGTGATGACCTCGGCTTCAGGGAGCGGGGCGGCCCTTCGTCGCCCCCCCGCCACGGCCACGGAAGCCCGAGGAGCCGGTGTGCCCGCGCACCTTCGTGAACCATCGGGCTGCGTGCCGCGTCCTCCTGATGCGCGGCCCGTGCCGGGCGGGCGCTGCGCGAGGGAGAGCAGGGCACGGATGACGGGTGAAACGATCGCTATCGGGCTGGCCGTATTGGCGGGCCTGGTGAGTCTGTGGGCCGGTGCGCGGGAGGCGCGGCTGCAGATGCGGCTGAGCTGCTACGGGCTGCATGCCGAGGGGGTGGTGGTGGACCAGGAGCATGAGCCGGCGGACGATTGTTCGACGCCCGTCATCGAGTTCACCGACCGCCAGGGCCGGGCCGTCAGGTTCCGGCCCGTCGCGACGGGGCTGGGGCTGGGGCTGGCCCTCGGAGCCCATGTGCCGGTCGTCTACCTTCCCGAAAGGCCGGCATGCGCAAGGGTATTCACCCGGAAGCACCGCCTGTCTCGGATCGTCGGCCTGTTCGCCGGAAGCATGATCTTCCTCGGCGTCGCGGTGGGGGTCGTGCTCACGCGCTGAGCTTGTTCTCCCTCCTCGTTCTCACTAGCGGATCCACCTCCAGACCCGTCACGGGACCCGTCGGACACGCCCAATCATGCGGTTCCTTACGTCACTGCGCCGATGGCCGGCCAAGCGACCACCTGAAGCGCCTACGGCCCGGGCGCGCGGCAGGCGGCTGCACCGTGCTGCAGCCGTCGTCGCCACCGCGCTGACGCTCGGCGGCCTGCTGGTGGTGGAAAGGAGGCGGCACAGCACAGACGGCGAGCCCGGACAGCCACCGACTGGTCACCTGGAACATGGAGAACGGGCGCGACCGCTGGGCCGGTGTGGCCGCGATCGCCCGGACCAGCAGCGTGGTAGCACTCCAGGAAGTTCCCAGCGTGCCGCCCCGGGGAGTCCGGCAGCTGCGCTCGATCGGCATCGTCGAGGTCTATTCGTGGCGAATCGGCCGCGACGAAAACCGCTACCTCTACATCGTTCCCCAGGCATCGCGGAACGTCGGAATGGTCACCACCTTCCGCGCCGACCAGGTGGTGCAGATCGGCGGCACCAACCGCGACGGCTCGGCGTGGTCCGCAGCGCCGACCACGTCCTGTTCGCCAGCGTGCACGCCTCGGCCGGCAATCGCAATGGCGGGGGACGGGACGCCGACGGGCCGCCCCTGGTGCGCAGGTTCGCCGCCGCGGCGGCCACACGCCGCATCGCCCGCTGGGTGGCGCTGGGGGACTTCAACCGTGATCCCGGCGAGCAGAACGGCAGGCTCCCGGCCGGAACCCGCATCTACAACAGCGAGCAGGCCACCCAGCGAAGCGAGGGCGAACTGGACTACATGTTCTCCAACGTCGACACGCAGACATGGCAGGCCACCGTCGAGGCCAACCGCGGCAGCGACCACTGGCCCTACTTCGGCTCGCTGCAGGCCGGAGCCGGGCCGCGGGACCTCACCGTGACCTCGGGCCTCAGCGGCCTGAACCTGGACGTCTTCCACGAGAGCCTGGGCGACGGGACGCACGTCATCCAGTACCACACCACCGGCGCCACCAACCGACTGTGGGCCTGGAGCGGAACAGCGTCGGAATCGGCAGGGGCCCGCTGTACCGCCTGATCAGCTACAGCAGCCAGAAGTGCCTGGACGTCGACGAGGGCCAGAAGTCCCGGGCCGGCGACGCCCTCAACATCTGGACCTGCCACGGCCCGGACGGCTCCCCGCCCCCGGCGGCCGGCAGGCGGACACCCAGAACTGGACCCTGGTGCACCCCAACCCGTTCCGGCCGAACGAGACCGAGCTGCGCAACAACTCCACCCGCCTGTACGCCAGTGTCGACCACAACTCGAAATCGGACGGCGCCACCCTCGTTCAGCGCCACAACCAGCCCAGTGCCCCGCCGTTCCCCGGCGAGGTCTTCTACCTCCACCCGGACCCCGCCGGCCCGGCGGCCGACCCGCCCGGAGGACCCGGGACACCCGGAGACCCCTCCGTGTAAGCCTTGCCCCGCCCCGTGAGGGTGGTGCCCCGCCGCCGTGCACGGCGGCGGGGCACCACCCGGCTACACCGCAGCCGTCGGAGCTCTGCCAGCAGGGGGCGAGTAGGAACCGCGCAGCCATCGCGAGCCCACCGTGCGCCCCGTCGAGCCGTGCGGAGCATCGGTTCGACCGTTCGGCGGGCGACAGACACCCGCATGCACGCGAGAGCCGGAAAGTCGACACGTTCTGTGCCAGTTTGCCGCTGACGACTTAGCTGGTCGTGGGGCGCCTGACGGCCGTCCGACCTCGGCGCCAGTCCGGCTGGCTGTCGTGCTCCGCTGGCCCGGGCCTGCCGTCACGACTGTCGAGGTCCGCTCGCCTCTCCAGGGCCGCGCGCGACGGCGGCCGTCTCGGGCTCTGCCGCCGGCCGGAGGAGACCCGGTGGGCCCACAACCGCCGCCTGCCGCACGGCCGTCGTGGCCCCGCCGCCAAGGTACCGACCAGGTCCTCGTCGGCGGCGACCGCGGTGTCGCACAGCAGCTCGGCGTGAGCCTTGATCGTGCTGGGGTCGGTGAGGGATTCGATCCAGTCCTGCAGCTAGAACTGGGTGGTGCCGCCGTCGACGAACAGTTCCGGGGATACGTGGCCGAGCGCGGTACCAAGCGGCTCGTGCTGCCCGAGGTGAGCCGCTTGGCCAACACGGCCTCCGCCCTGCGGCTCACCGGAGACGCCATAGTCGACCTGTGGTCGCGCGCGGGTTACCAGCCCAGGGGTGACCGATCCGCCGCCCGCGCCGCGATCCTGGGCGCCTGCGAGCCCGTCGTTGGCTGGTTCGAGACGTCCGGCCGCGTACTGACGGGCCTCGCGGCTTCGCCCCGCGAAGTCAGTCCACCGGCGGCGAACGAAGTATTCAAGGAGGCCCTGCACCGAGATCCGACCGCAGACGGTGGCAGGTACGACGCTTCCGCCGCGGTGAGGATGATTTGGACCGGGCCCTCCCGATCGAGGCATGCGGCCCGCGCTCGGCTGAGCTCATACCGTCGAGCGAGTACAGGGGCGTTTCCTGGCCCTCCAGCACCGGCGCCTTGGCCAGGGTCGAGTAGAGGACGAGGGCGCTGGGCGCCGCGAGCAGCAGGCCCGTCGGCTCCCCGTCCCGGCCGCGGACGATCTGTCCGCCTTGCGGATCGGGCGTGTCCTTGCCGAATCCGGCCGCCTTCACCGCAGCCCGGTTGAGGACGGCGGACTGGTACAGGTGCAGGACGAAAACCGGGGTGTCGGGAGCGGCGGCATTCAGCTCCGCGACGCTCGGCAGTCTTCGCTCGGCGAACTGCTCGGCCGACCAGCCTCCCACCACCCGCACCCACTGGCCCTTGGGGGTGCGCGCGGCCTGTTCCCGCAGCATGGCCAGGCCCCGGCGCAGCGTGCGAACACCGTCCCAGCGCAGTTCCAGCACGTAGTTGAGCCCGCCCCGAATGACGTGCAGATGGGCGTCGTTGAGCCCCGGGATCATCCGTCGGCCGAGCGCGTCCACCACCTTCGTGGCGGCTCCGATGTGCGGGGCCACGTCCTTGTCGTCACCGCGCTCGAAGCCTTCAAAGAAGCCGTTGCGCTCGCCGAGGCACCCGCACACGGCACCAAGCCACTGTTCGTCTTCGAAGACGGCCGGGACCAAGGCCATGGGTAGGAAGCGGCCCGCCGGTGCGTCGGCGGTGCGGCCACTGCGTGCCAGGGCTGCCGCATGAAGCCCCCACCGTTCGACCAGGTCAGCGCCTCGTGCCGGTGTTCCAGGAAGCCCTCGTACGTCATCTCGGCGGAGGTCGCTCTGTGAGGGCCGGTCGCTGACAGTGGATAAGGGTCCTGCAACCGGGAGCCGTCTCGCGTGCGTCGCTGCGGCGCCCGATGCACGCTGGTGGTGGTGAGGACTTCTCGCGTGGGCAACCTGCGTGCGCGACGACAGAGCCTCCCATCGCAGGGGCGTCCCTCGCTGATCGGCAGGCGGCAGTGGGAAGGAAGGGCGATGGAGATCAGAGGATCGACTGCCCTGGTTACCGGGGCCAATCGTGGCATCGGCTACGCGTTCGCCCGCGCGCTCATCGCGCGGGGATCAGTGACGGTCTACGCCGGTGTCCGCGATCCGGCGAGCGTGGGCGACAAGGATCTGACTCCGCTGCGTTTGGACGTCACCGTGATGGAAGAGATCGCCGCGGCGGCCGCGGCCGCCGATGACGTCACCATCGTGATCAACAACGCGGGCGTCGGAGGTTTCGACACTAAGCTGTGGACTGGCTCCTTCGCCGGCGCGCGCGAGGCGATGGAGGTCAACTACTTCGGCACCTGGGCCGTGTCCCGTGCCTTCGCGCCGGTCCTGGCGCGTAATGGCGGCGGCGCACTGATCAACATGCTGTCGACCGCCTCCTGGGTGTCCCGGCCGGACTATCCCGGGTATGCGGCCTCCAAGGCAGCCCAGTGGTCCTTGACGGGCGCGCTGCGGGAAGGCCTGCGCGAGCAGGGAACTCTCGTGATCGGTGTCCACGCCGGTTTCGTGGAAACGGATCTCAGTTCCTTCACGGACGCACCGAAGATCAGTGCGGATGATGTTGCGGAGCAGACCATGGAGGCACTGGCGAACGACCGGGTCGAAGTCCTTACCGACGAGCGGACTCGGCAGGTCAAACATGCTCTGTCGCAACCCGTCGAACGGTGAGGAGATGCCGCCTCGGCCCTATGGGGCTGCCTGCAGCGGATCACCGCCTGGCGCCTGCAGCAGCCTGGCGAGGTGCTGGATCGGCCCTCAGACGCTGTTGTCTTTCCGGG
>NZ_NNBP01000030.1 GCF_002803155.1 Streptomyces sp. CB02959 | reverse complement strand
ACAGAATGACTCAAAGGCTCACGAACCGCCCACTCAGAGCCATCACCAAAATCAACGGTCACGCAGAGTGCACGCTCCACAGAAATTGAGCCAGAACCCAAACTCATCAACATCGCCCCACCATGGATCAGGCCGCAAGTGACTTCACCACCGCTCGATAAAACCAGCCGTTACGAGGTGGCACCGCGGGTACGCAGTTCTTCGTTGATGCGCTGGGCTTCTTCGAGTTGGTCTTCGAGGATGATGATGCGGCAGGCGGCTTCGATGGGGGTGCCGGCGTCGACGAGTTCGCGGGTGCGGGCGGCGATGCGCAGTTGGTAGCGGGAGTAGCGGCGGTGGCCGCCTTCGGAGCGCAGAGGAGTGATCAGTCGGTGCTCGCCGAGGGCGCGGAGGAAAGCGGGGGTGCTGCCGATCATCTCGGCGGCCCGGCCCATGGTGTAGGCGGGGTAGTCGTCGTCGTCGAACTTGTCGACGGGGCGGGAACTGCGAGGGGGCATAGACCTCTTCTTTCGGGGACGCGTCGAGGGGCCCGAGTGCTGTACTGGCACCCGGGCCCCGAGCTTTCAACACCACCTGCCGGCTGACTGCGCCGGCCTTCTTGTTCCGCTGGTCCGCCTGGGAAGGCGGAAGTGCGGGGATCGCGGATGCGTGACCGGGGACCACCTTCCAATCTGGGGCCTGCGGTACCCGAGCGGTGCTCTGCCCGCCCAGGCGATCCTGATGGCGTTCTGCTTCTTACCTTCGGTTACTCGGTTGTGCTGCTGGATATCGCGGGTGGTACACGCGGCCCCCGGGGCCGCTCGGCCCGGCAGTCAGCGAAGGAACCCACCATCTCCGGCCCCTCCGCGCCCACTGCCGTTCCGCATCCTGCCTGACCTGCTCACGCGGCAGTTCATCTCTGCCGCGCCCTCTTCGACTTCTTGGGTACGGGGAAACACTAACCCCCGCACCCACCCATGTCTACTCTCGGCGTTACAGATTTTCTCAACAGACAGTGAGTGGACTTCTACCTCATGCACACCGGGAAGAGTGCCGTCCGGGTTGAAGACCGGTCCGGCGGCATAACCGACCCAGGCGGGGTGTGAGCGCATGAACGACACGACGACAACAGCACGACAGCTCCGAAGCCCCCTGCCGCCCTTGAAGACGACAGCCCCGTCGGCATCCCACGCGCCCGCGATGCCGCCCGTGCTTTCGCCGACAGCCTCGCCCCGTCCTTGGATTCCGAGGCTGCGGAAACCCTCGCCCTGGTGGGTCCCCGAACTCGCCACCAATGCCCTGCGCCACGGGGCGGCCACTACACCCTCGAACTCAGCGCCACCGCCGACGCGGTGAACGTCGCTGTCAGTGACCGCGACCCGGCGCCCCCGTACCTTGACGATGGGTCGCTCGCGGACTTCTCGCGTGACATGGATCGGGGGCACGAATCTCCGCCCTATCTTCTCGGTCCGCTGGTCGCGGAAGTGGTGGGCCCGCTCGGTGGCCGCGAGATCACGATCCTGCTGCATGACTACGGACAGCTGTTGCCGGTTCCGGCGCCCGGCGAGGGGCTGGTGACCGGTGAGCCGCAGCCGATCGACGACTCGGACGCCGGCCGGGCCTTTCTGGACGGGCGTCGCGTCGAGGTGGGGCAGGACGACGGTGTGCGGGTCTACCTGCCGCTGTTGGAGGGCGGGGACCACGTGGGCGTCATGGTCGTCACCCTGGACAGCATCGACGACGACTGGCGGTTGCTGCGCAGGATCATCGCCCTGGTGGCCGACATGCTGGTGACCAAGCACGGCTACACCGATCTGTTCTTCCGGGTCCGACGCAGGGAGCCGATGAGCGTCGCCGCGGAGATCCAGTGGTCGGTCCTGCCACCGCTGGCGATGTCCGTGCCCCGGGTCGCGGTGGCCGGGATTCTGGAGCCCGCGTACGACGTCGCGGGTGACAGCTTCGACTACGCCCTCAACGGCGACATCCTGCATGTGGCGGTGGTCGACGCGATGGGCCACGGTCTCGATGCCGCCACGATGGCCACGGTGGCCATCGGTTCCTACCGGCACGCGCGGCGCATCAGCATCGGGCTCTCCGAGATCTACGCGTTCATGGACCGGACGATCGCCGGCAAGTTCGGCCCCGACCACTTCGTGACCGCCCAGATGATGCAGCTCAACACGGCCACCGGGAACCTCCAGTGGGTCAACGCGGGACATCCCGTGCCCCTGCTCATCCGCGGACGGCGCATCATCCGGCGGCTCCACAGCGCGACCACCCTGCCGGTCGGCTTCGGCGGCCAGGAGCTCCGGATCAGCGAGCTGGTCCTGGAGCCGGGCGACCGTGTCCTGTGCTTCACGGACGGGTTGATTGAGGAGCACGAAACCGACGGGGAGGAGTTCGGCGAAGAACACTCATCGACTGGGTGGACCGCATCGCGCGCACCGGGACCGAAGTGCGGGCGGCAGTCCGCTCCCTACCCCACGCCCTCATGCGTGAACGGGGTGGAATCACCACGGACGATGCGACTCTCCTCCTGATCGAGTGGCGCGGCGCCACGGACGGCTACCAAAGCTCCCGATAGGGGAGCAGGCCAGCCTCAGACCGCCGGGCCTGCATTGTCGGGCATGGACTGTCACAACATCGCCGGCAGGGTGGAGTCGAAACAGGGCAATCAGACGACTCTCACCGTGGTCGTCCAGGGCGCAGCCAGTACCAGACGGCTGGCCGCGAGCCGGTGGCGACGACTTATAGCCGAGGTACCGGAGGAGTAGGAACGGCTGGGGCCGTTTTCTGCTCTCTTCTCACCGGCCGACGAGGCACCTCACTTGCCGAACCGGAACGAGCGCCCTACGTACCTGCATTCCCACGCCACGCGGACCCCGCAGGGAAGTCCCGGTCTTCCCGAGGCGGGCGGCATGTAGCGCTTCGCCGTAGGGGATGCCGGCCCCTGGAAGTAGGAGCCTTGCGCTGTTCCGACCGCTGAGTTGGCCGCTGCGGGGCGGATTCTGTGCCCACAGCGGCCCGGTCAGGCTCGGGCCGGGCGCCCCAGCAAGGCGGACGCCGTCTCCAGTGGTGTGAGACCGGTCGGTGGTACGAGCGCGGCAGCCGGGCGGCACACGAAGCCGAGGCAGCTCAGGGCCCGGGTCACTTCACCGGCGGAGAAGTCACGGCGATCCTGCCGGGTGATGATCTCCCCGACCTGTTTGACGGGGTAATGGCGGCGACCGATGAGCACGGAGTCACCCGTGACGGGTTCGGCTTTGATCCCCTTCATCGCCTCCTGCACCTCGGTCTTGAGCAGGTCGAAAGGGAAGCGGGCGATGACGACGCGCATAGTGCCTCGACAGGGTCGAAGAGAAGCCGGAAACGGATCACCGGCCCGGACGGAGAGGAATCAATGGGTGAGGACGACGACGCCCAGGGCGTGCCCGTCCTCACCGATCACGGGTGAGGCCCGCAGCGCGCGTTGACGCATGGCGCGTTCCGCGTCGTGTGCAGGCGTCACCGGCGAAGTGAAGGGCCCACGGTCGTAGATGAGGTCCCGCAACCGGGTCTCCTCGGTGTACCAGGAGCCCTGGCGGTGGGCCGTCAGCTGGGAACGGGTGATCAGGCCCATACACCGCCCGTCCTCGTCGCGGACGAGGAGATAGCCGGCACGGGCCCCGATGAGGACGGACAGAGCCACGTCGACGATCATGTCGTCGTCGACCTGTGGTCCCGTCGCCGACATGACGTCGCCGGCTGCCTTGCCGGAGCAGTCTGCCTGGGGGTAGCTCTGCAACATCAACGAAAGCCTCCGTGACGATGGTGATCCGATGAGCCGAGCATGATCGTCCGGTACCGGCCTAGCTAGGCGGCCGGGGCCGAAGAGGTCCGCCGCGCAGTCGGTGCCGCGGTTCGGGCCGATCCGGCAGCACGGCGTGCCTGGGCGGGGCGGCTGCGGCGGCCGCGTGTGGAGGAGCCGCTGCGCTTGGCACGTTCGACGACTGGTGCGGCGATGGTGACCGGGGTGCCGGAGGGTGCCTGGGCGCCTGTGATGCGGCTCAGTTCGGCCTCGCCGGAGCGGACCTGGGTGGTCTGCGGGATGATGCCCGCGTCCGCCATCAGGCGGTTCATGGTGCGGCGCTGGTTGGGCAGGACGAGGGTGACGACGCTGCCGGACTCACCGGCGCGCGCGGTACGGCCACCGCGGTGCAGGTAGTCCTTGTGGTCGCTGGGAGGGTCGACGTTGACGACGAGATCGAGGTTGTCGACATGGATACCGCGGGCCGCGACGTTGGTGGCCACCAGGACGGTGACATGGCCGGACTTGAACTGGGCCAGGGTACGGGTGCGCTGGGGCTGGGACTTGCCACCGTGGAGGGCCGCGGCGCGGACACCGCTGTTCAGCAGATGCTTGGTGAGGTTGTCCACGGCGTGCTTGGTGTCCAGGAACATTATCGACCGACCTTCGCGGGCGGCGATCTCGGTGGTGGTGGCGTGCTTGTCGGCGCCGTGGACGTGCAGCACGTGGTGCTCCATCGTCGTGACCGCGCCCGCCGAAGGATCGACGGAGTGGACCACCGGGTCCGTCAGGTAGCGCCGGACCAGGAGGTCCACGTTGCGGTCCAGGGTGGCCGAGAAGAGCATCCGCTGTCCTTCGGGCCGAACCTGGTCGAGCAGCGCGGTGACCTGGGGCATGAAGCCCATGTCGGCCATCTGGTCGGCTTCGTCCAGCACGGTGATGCCGACCTGGTTCAGCCGGCAGTCACCGCGCTCGATGAGGTCCTTGAGCCGTCCTGGCGTGGCGACGACCACCTCGACGCCGCCGCGCAGTGCGCTGGACTGGCGGCCGATCGACATTCCGCCGACGACGGTGGCCAGCCGCAGCTTGAGCGACCGGGCGTAGGGGGTGAGTGCGTCGGTGACCTGCTGAGCCAGTTCCCGAGTGGGGACCAGGACCAGTGCCAGCGGCTGGCGGGGCTCGGCGCGCTGCCCGGCGGTACGGGCCAGCAGGGCCAGACCGAAGGCCAGCGTTTTGCCCGATCCGGTGCGACCGCGGCCGAGAACATCGCGTCCGGCCAACGAGTTCGGCAGCGTGGCGGCTTGGATGGCGAACGGGGCGGACATGCCTTCTGCGCTGAGGGCCGCCAGCAGCGCCGACGGCATGTCCAGCTCGGCGAACGTCTCGGCCGGGGGCAGGGCGGGAGTGTGGGTGACGGGCAGGGCGAACTCTCCCTGCAGGGTCGCGCGACGCCGTCCGGGGCCCCCGGAACGACCTGTGCCCGAGCGGTTCGGCCCACCGGAGCGGTAGCCGCCGCGGCCTGAGCCGGACAAGCCGCCAGAGCGGGAGTAACGGTCATTCGTGCGAGCTGTGCGGTTCATGGAGAACCTTCCTCGATGCGGTACGCCGAGGAATTCCCGGCGGCGATGAGCCGCACACAAAGAATCGCAAGAACGAACCGATGAAATAAGATGAAACGAAGCGGGGCAGAAACATGTCGACCCTGCACGCCGAAGCGGGACAGGCGCCGCAGCAAAGAAGGGCAACTGGCTCCCGCACACCGCGTGTGCGGCCGTTGTGGGCACGCGGGAAACAGCGGAAAAGCAACGAGCTGGGGCCCGCACCCAAGGTGCGGGCCCCAGCTACGGTGTACGCGTCAGCCTCAGGCGGGAACGATGTTCTCGGCCTGCGGGCCCTTCTGGCCCTGCGTGACGTCGAAGTTCACCTTCTGGCCTTCCTGCAACTCGCGGAAGCCCTGGGCAGCGATGTTCGAGTAGTGGGCGAAGACGTCAGCGCCGCCACCCTCCTGCTCGATGAAGCCGAAACCCTTTTCCGCGTTGAACCACTTCACGGTGCCAGTAGCCATGTCATATCTCCTTCGGGGCAGTGCCCGGAGCCCACACCGTGCGAACTCCGTATCGCTGCGTTGATTGCCCGTCCGGAAATAAACACCGGAAACACGAAAGCACTCTGCCATGTACGACAGTGAGCACGCTTGAAGTCTTGGGAACCACAACTGCAACTGAGATCGACGGTAGCACGGTATTGGCAGCCAGGCGCGGCGCATGATCCCGGCGCTTTCGAGAGGGTAAAAAACCCTTACCGCGCCAGTGGTCATTTCTGTAGTTGCGGCATGAGATATTCAGAAGCGGCGCGTGCCCGTATTCGACCGGAAATACGTCGAACTGCTGGACCACCGCCCCTGGCTCCGCAGCACGGGCCGGGCTCCACCCGTGCCTGACCGAACCGCACCGCACACCCGTCGGGGACAGTTCGCGGCGCGCCAGGAGCAGCGCAGCGTAACCTTTCCCGCTCGGCTCGCTGGGCATCTCCGGAGTCATGAGCTCATACAGGCAACCTTCCCACCTCGGAGGACGGGTGCCGGGGAAGCCGCGGCTGCGCAGTCGAGGACAACGCGAGCGGGCCGCAGGACGGAAAACACTGCCCACAGGCCGGCCCGGGGCAACGGAGTCAACCCGGCACGCGGCGCTCGGCCATTGAAGGGAGTCTTGTTCTGCTGCTGCAGCCGAGGGAAAACTACACTGGCAGTAGTAGAGATTCATGGTTCACATGGACAATTTCTGTCGCGACCAGCAGCACTTCGCTCTCCATATCCACGAAGAGCGGCCCCCTTGTTCCGTTACGGAACGACTTACTTGCCCCGAAACGGAACGGGACAGGCTGAGCCTGGACCCCAACCCTCGGCACCGACACCAGTAGCACCCGCGAGGCACCACCTACAGCGATGCCGGGTAGGGAAAGAACGCTGCCCTCCATAGCCCGCACCCCTGCTGGGCAGGGAGAATCCACTGCTCCATGGTGGCAATTCTGGTTGCATTCACCGCCGTACAGCACCGTTCAATACCCCCTCCCGGCCCTGCTGCACCGCAGGTCAGAACGGTTTCGTACGCCTCAGAACCCCCAGACGAAGACTTGGAAGGCGTGTTGGCGGGCCGACCAGCCAGAGCACTTGCGTCAGCAACGTCGCATCTGGCGCGAGCACACTCTCACCCCCATCCACACGCTTGTCGGGAGAAAGCTGGCGGTACATCCGCCAGGTCCCCGCAGGCGTGCCCTCGACGTGCCCTAACGGCCGGTGAACCACGGTCAACACGGGTGTCCCTCACCTCTCTCCGCTCTGCCCCGCAGGCCGCGTTTACGCAGGTCAGCTACCCAATAGCGACTGATGACCCCGTTGATTCCCAAGCCCAGAGCGCGGGTTCGATTCCCGTCACCCGCTCCATGCGGAAGGCCCCGGTCGGCGACCTGGGCCTTGGTTATTGTCTAGACCATTTTCAGGTTACCCAGCCCTCCATCAGCCCCATCTGCTGGCTGAGGCGTGAATTCGCGCACTCCCGCACCTAGCCAGACACCTCGAGAGTCGACCTTCTCAAACAGCGAGACGCAATTTCTGTGACCTGCGCCACTTACACCTGAGGTGTCGTGAGATCACGGATGCAAAAGGGACCTTGGTAAGGGAGTTCGCCCCAGAAGGCTTGTCATTCCAGTCACGGCAGTTGAGTTTCCGCTGGCGAGGAATGAAGTCCCCCTCGATGAGGGAGCGTTGGGGTGGCGTGTTGGTTCTCGACCAGGTGGAGGTGTCCGGTGCCGTCGGCGCTGGGCCTACTGGAGGCGAAGGAGTCGGCCGGGCGGGAAGCGGTCGAGCGGGCGCGGGAGGGAGCGGCGCGGGTCGCGGCCTTGCTCGATGAGGCTGAACGCCCCTTGGAACGGCTGGTCATTGCGCGTGAAGCGGTGGTGGAGGTGCTGGCCGAACCGGTCGCGCGGGTCGCGCCCCGACGGAGGTGCCGGGGCGGGATGCGGGCCAAGGACCTGGCGGCGCCACTGGGTCTGGGGGGGGGTGGTGCCGGCGAAGATCGAGGGTGTGCGGTCGCGGGCGGACGCCCGGCCGGCCGGGAGTGGATCACCCGGCACCATTCCGGGGAGTTCGGCATCCTGACGGCATGACGGCATGACGGCATGATTCAGTCTGCCGGGGACACGGCCTGCGGCCTGGACCGCCGGAGTAGAGCTGAGGGTCATGTGTCGATGTTGACACCGCGTCGTTCGCGGAGGATCTGAGCGGTCTGTCTGCACCAGTCAGCCGTCTCCCGCTCGAAGCGAAGGCCGCGCATGCAGGTGAGGTACGGGCCGATGTGGTCGCCGGAGCGTAGGAACGTCTGCTCGTCGAGGTCGCCGCGCTGGTGTTGCAGATACCGCTCGAAGATGTCGATCTTGGCGGCGGCGATGACTGCGCGTTCTTCAAGCTGTTGGATCACGGCCTTCGCGGAGACACTGTCGACGGCCTGCACCTTGACCAGAAGATCGTCGCGGATGAAGGACGGTTTGGTGCTGGATTCGGCGAATCGCTCCAGCTCGGCAAGGCCGGCATCGGTCACCGAGAAGAGGCGCTTGGTCGGGCGGGCCTCCTGAAGCACGGCGCGGCCCTGGATCAGCCCGTCCTTCTCCAGCTTGGCCAGCTCCATGTACAGCTGCTGGGGCAGCGCGTGCCAGAAGTTGGCCATGCCCAGGTCGAACGCCTTGGCCAGCTGGTAGCCACTGGACTCGCCGTCCAGCAGTGCGGCCAACACCGCATGCCGCAGAGCCATGGTTGTCGGTCTCCTGTCCGTGTCGCGCCGATCAGCCCCCGGCGCAGTGTCCATGGGGCCCGGCCCTTCTCATTCTACTCAGCTATTTGATTACTCATATTTTTGAGTATGGTGTGTGACGGACGACGCGGCCCCCGACCCTCCTTCGCAACCGGACCCGCCGTGGGCACCCGGCTCGCCAGCGCCGAACGAAACACCACCGTGAGAGGACTCCGATGAACCGCCAAAACCCCTACCAGGGCGCCTACACGCCGGTCACCGAGGAGGTCACCTCCTACGACCTGCCGGTCACCGGCACCATCCCCGCCGAGCTCAACGGCCGCTACCTGCGCAACGGCCCCAACCCGCTGGACCTCGACGAGCCCCGACTGCACCTGTTCACCGGAACCGGCATGGTGCACGGCGTACGGCTGCGCGAGGGAAAGGCCGAGTGGTACCGCAACCGCTGGGTGCGCTCCGCCTCCGTCGCCGAGGCACTGGGCGAACAGCCCCGCCCCGGCGCCTCCGTACGCCGCCGGGACATCGGCCCCAACACCCACGTGATCGGCCATGCCGACCGCACCTTCGCCCTGGTCGAAGGCGGCTTCCGGCCCTACGAACTCACCTACGACCTGGACACCGTGGGAGCCTGCGACTTCGACGGGACCCTGCGCGACGGCTTCGTCGCCCACCCCAAACTGGACCCCGCCACCGGAGAACTGCATGCCGTGGCCTACGGCACCGGCGGCGACACGGTGACCTACCTGGTCGTCTCTCCCCACGGCAAGGTGGTGCGCAGCGTGGACATCCCCGCCCCGCACGCGCCGATGATGCACGACTTCGCACTGACCCAGAAGTACGCCGTGCTCTACGACCTACCGGTCACCTTCAGCCCTGAGGCCGCACAGTCCGGCAAGGCGTTCCCGCTGGCCTGGAACGAGGCACGCGGCGGGCGGATCGGGCTGCTACCCCGAGGCGGCACCGAAGTGCGCTGGTTCGACGTCAATCCGTGCTTCGTCTTCCACACCCTCAACGCCTACGACCAGGGCGACACGGTCGTGGTCGACGTCGTGCGCTACCCGCGGATGTTCGTGGACGCCGAGATGATGGGCAACAGCCTGCCCACACTGGACCGCTGGGTCATCGACACGGTCACCGGAAAGGTCACCGAGACCCGCCTCGACGACCACCCACAGGAGTTCCCCGTGGTCAGCCCGGCCGTCGTCACCGGCGCCCACCGCTACGGATACTCCGCGGTCACCCCGCAGGTGCACCGCTACATCGGACCCACCGGCACCCTGGACGGCCTGCCCCACAACGCGTTCAGCGACGCACTGATCAAGCACGACCTCGACAAGCAGACCACCACCGTCCGCGACTTCGGCACCGGCCACTACACCAGCGAGGCATACTTCGTCCCCGCGCAGAACGCACTGACCGAGGACGACGGCTACCTCCTCGCCTACGTCTTCAATCCCGACCGCGACGCCACCGACCTGGTCATCCTCTCCGGGCAGGACTTCACCGGCGACCCGATCGCCACCGTGCACCTGCCCGCCCGCGTGCCACTCGGCTTCCACGGCAGCTGGATACCCGATCCCGCCTGACCTCCCCCGCCGACCTCGATCAGGCATTCCGGCCGACCTGGTGGTCGCGCCCCGGCACGCCGGGGCCGCCATGACCCACCGGTGGGCCGCCTGGGCCGACGCCCCCGCCCCCCGGGCCGCCGAGGTCGGCCCCGAACATGTCTCGGCCGCCGCCCGGCGCCTGTGCACCGCGCCCAAGGGGTCCTCGTCATGGCCCCCGGACCGACGCGGACCCGCCCGGCTCCGGCACCCGGGCCCGACTCCCTACCGGAACCCGAGTCCGCGCCCGAGCCCAACTCCGTACCGGATCCCGGCTCCGTACCGGAACCCGCGTCCGCACCCGGTGTGGAATCCGGGCCACAAACCGTCTCCGGGCCGGAGTCGATGGCAGCCTCCCCGACCTCCGCCGCCCCATCGTCCTCGCCCGCCCCCGCGGCGGCCCACCCGCTGCCGCCCCTAGGCGCGCAGCCCCCGCCGCACCACGGCCCCCGGTGCCAGACCACGCTCGCCAGCGGGACCACCGTCCTGGCCGTCCAGGACCGGCGTTCACCCCTAGTGGAGTTGCGGTTCCGGCTGCCCCTGGGCGCCCTGGGATGGCAGCACCTGGACGCGGCGGAGGCGCTGGTGCGGCTGCTGGCCGGGCGCGGCAGCGCGGCCGGCCACCTCATCGAGGCCGCCGGGGTCATAGAGCAACCCTGCACCAGCTGCAAGACCCGGCGCAGGCCATCACCACCATCCGGGAGACCCTGCGCACGTTCCACGACTCCCCGCTCACCTCGGCCGAACTGGAGCCGCTCCAAGCCTTCTGCGCCGCCCAGTTCGACGCCGTGGACCTCATCGTGCTCGGCCGTCCGGGCCCGGTCACCGCGGTATGCGACCGATGGAAGGAGACTGCCGAGTCGACGCTGCGAAATATCTGCAGGCCAACGGTTTGAGCAGCATCCAAGCAAGGTGCCAGCCCGCTGTCGGATGTCCACCGAGCAGAGGCTGCTCACCCCCCGCACGACTTGTCACGCCGGCCGACGAACCCCCAGGCCAGAGCACCAACCAGGGTCCAAACCGCAGCAACGGCAAAACGGCAACGCTCTGTTGCCACCGGATGTGCGCCGGAGCCGTTGGATTGACCGGCCCCAAAGCGCGGGTTCGATGCCGGGCCTCTGCAGCAGACGAAAGCCCCAATGGCAAACAGCTGCTGGCGTTAGAGTGCAAGACATTCCGAGATTTGCCGACTTCAACGCTTCGTCCCTCCGCCGCACCAGCTCGGTGGAGGGCGGGTTTCCCTGGCGCGGCCAGACCGTGACCCTCATCCGGATCGATGCCAAGGGGATCGTCACCCAGGCGACCCGCATAACCGAGAAGCGGGCCACGCTGGCACAGACAGGGCCGAAGGATCTGGTACTTGCTGCGTGGCCCGGGCAGTGGTCCCAGGATGTGTTCCTGGTGGACGATCTCAAGGCTGCACGCGAGGAAATAGGCTGAGCCGCAGTGAACCGTGCAGCGAATTCGCTCGCGCGACGCCACACTCCGACGGGCTGAGCCACGAAGAAGGACAGTTAGCCACGCCTCCGTGCCCGCCCAGCCGGACGCCCGGCGGGCACGCCGATCCGACGCGCGGTGCTTGCGTCAGCAACGCCCGCAGCCACCGTCATGATGAGAGCGAGGGAGAGCAAGCCTCCTGCGGCCCGAGAAGACCCACGAGATCGGTTCCCTCCGCGCCCGTGCCCCATCCGTGCCCTTCAGCACGGTCAACCCCGGTCATGAAGGGTGCCAGGGAGCACCACCGACACGCCCCGGAAGGTAGCATTTTTCGCAGGTCAGGCACCACGTGGGGGCGTCACGCCCCGTTGATTCTTCGGCGAGTAGCTCACGAGGAGGTTCTTGGTCAGTTGGTGGTACAGCGCTCGTAGCGGCCCTGACCTGCCGATATGGCAGTCTGCGATCGCCGGGGATAGGGAGTTGGTCCGTGTTCGGGGGCGCTTGGGGTGTGCCGCAAAGAGCCGATAGCGGATTGCGTGCTCAGTGCGATCAAAGTCCGTGCTCTCTATAAGAGGACGTCCCGTTCAGTTGTGTGTGAGTTCATGGATTGTGCCAGGTTGTGGTCGTTTCGCCGGTTGCTCGTGGGCCGCAAACGCAGCCCGTCACTGGCCCTGGGCCGACAGGACCGCCAGCACGTTCGAGCGACTGCGAGCCCTGCCGAACCCTGGATGATCAGCAGAGAGGCCGACAGGGTTCGACGTGCGCCGCCCTGCTTGATGGGCGAGCCTTGACCCAAGGAGCCTTTCGCGTCTCGCCACGCCCGTGCCCGGGTAAGGAGGCACATGGCGTCCGACACTCTCGCCCGGCTCTCCGCGCCCGGGGTGTCGATCTGGTTTGACGACTGGAGGGTCTCGATCGGGGTCGCCCCGCGGCTGGCACATGGCACCGCGCGCACCATGGCCGAGGCCCGGGCACTGGTGGCTGGTGGGCCAGCCCAATCTGTTCGTCAAGATCCCCGCGGTCAAGCAGGGCCTGGGAGCGATAAGCGGATGTCTGGCCGAAGGCCTAAGCATCAATGTCACGCTGCTGCTCTTCCTGGACCGCTACGACGCAGTGGCGGAGGCGTTCCTGACCAGGATGGAACGCGCACAGGACGCCGGGCGCGACCTGTCCAGGATCGCGTGGGTGGCGTCGTTCTTCGTCTCGCGGGTGGATACCGAGATCGACCGGCGGCTTGACCGGTGGGGCGGCGTCCGGCCCGCCGCGCTGCACCGCCCTCGGCGTCGATTACGCCGACGTGGTGCAGGTGCAGGTGCAGGTGCTGGAGGACGAGGGCGTGGAGAGGTTCGACGCCAGCTGGAAATGAGTCGGTTGAGAAACTCGCGGTCAGCCCGCACGAATCCGACAGCGGCCGGCCCCACGGCACAGACCGCAGCGGGGAGAAGGTGTGATGGTGCAATCCACGTTCGTGATCGTCGGGGCGAGTCTGGCCGGAGCCAAGGCCGCTGACGAGCTACGGGAGAACGGCTTTGAGGGCCGGATCCTGCTCATCGGGGACGAGCCGGACCCACCGTATGAGCGTCCGCCGCTGTCCAAGGGCTACCTGATGGGCAAGCAAGACCGCGAAACGATCTTCGTCCACCCGTCGCAGTGGTATGCCGATCAGGGCATCGATCTGCGGCTGAACACCGTCGTCACGGCCATCAACCGCGATCGGAAGGCGGTCACCGTCTCCGATGGCAAGACGATCGGCTACGACAAGCTGCTGCTGGTCACCGGTGCCTCCCCGCGCCGCCTGGCCGTCGCGGGTGCGGACCTCGACAGCGTGCTTTATCTGCGCTGTGTCGGCGACTGCGAGCGCATCCAGCGCACCTTCCGCTCCGCGTCCCGCATCGTCCTCGTCGGCGGGGGCTGGATCGGCCTGGAGGTGGCCGCCGCCGCACGGGAGGCAGGCGTCGAGGCCACCGTGCTGGTGGCAGGCGAAGTGCCGTTGCTGCGCGTCCTGGGCCCGCAGATCGCGCCCGTCTTCGCCGACCTCCACCGTGAGCACGGCGTGGACCTTCGGCTCGGTGCGCGGGTCACCGAGATCGTCGGCGAGAGCGAGAAGGCCGCAGGCGTTCGGTTGGCCGACGGCACCCGCATTGACGCGGACGCGGTCGTGGTCGGCATCGGCGCCACTCCCAACATTCAACTGGCCGCCGAATCCGGTCTGCAGGTCAACAACGGCGTCGTGGTCGACGCCTCCCTGCGGACCTCCGACCCGGACATCTACGCGGCCGGCGATGTGGCCAACGCCCTTCACCCGATGTTGGGCAAGCACATCCGCGTGGAGCACTGGGCCAACGCCCTTCACCAGCCTGGGACGGCCGCGCGGTCGATGCTGGGCAAGCCCGCGTTCTACGACCGTGTTCCGTACTTCTTCACCGACCAGTACGACCTGGGCATGGAGTACGCGGGCTATGCCAAGCCCGGTAGTCACGAGGACGTGGTGGTGCGCGGCGATCTCGCAAGCCGGGAGTTCATCGCCTTCTGGTTGGCCGGCGGTCGCGTGTCGGCCGGCATGAACGTCAACATCTGGGACGTCAACGACGCGATCCAGCACCTGGTCCGCTCCGGCGAGCAGATCGACCGGGACAGGCTCGCCGACCCGGATTGGCCGCTGGAACAGCTGACTTCCGGGTGACGTACGGCCGCAGGCCGCTTCACGGGCTCGTCGGGCGCCCGCCCACAGGGGTGGGCAAGCCGGCGAGGCCCCAGCGAGGCTGACTCCCCTGTTTCATGCCCGCCCACTCCGGCCGGTCGCGGCGCTTCAGCCAGCTCCGCATCGGTCAGGTCCGACGGACCCCGGCGTTGCCGATTCGGACGGTTGCCCGCGTTCCCATACCCGATGTGAGCCGCCGAGTCCTCGGATCACGTGACCGGGGGGCGTCGGATCGACAGGCGATCGCGGCTCCGGCGCGCATGACGCCACTGGTGCGGGCGTCGGCTGATGGCAGCAGGTCTTCGGTCGGGTCGAAGTGCAGTCTTGTCCGCCTTTGCCTGCGGTCCAGCATGGACACCGCGGAAACTCTCCTGGCTCCAGGCGTACTGCCACCCGCCGCCGCAGTGAAACAACGAAGACTTCGCTGTGGGATTCGTTTCGCTCAATGGAATCCACTGTTTGCCTACTTAAAGTAACCCACCGGGTTACGCCCCCTTCAAATACCCCCGGGTGGCGTAACCCGGTCGCCTATCTGCCTGAAACAGGCCGATCGCGGATCGGTCTTGGATCACACCCGCCCGTGCGGTGGGGAATGCGTAGAAGGAACGATGGCCATGAATGCGAACTTCTCTGTGCTGGTCCAGCGGTCGCGCACCTGCCTGGCTGCTGTCGCTGTTGCCGGAGCACTGGGGCTGCTCAGTGCGTGCGGCGGATCGTCACAGCCCAAACCATCGGGCGCACTGAGTCCCGGCACTGGCCAGACCCTGCCTGGAACGCCCGGTGCCTCCGGAACGGGCGGTACGGTCACCCCACCACCAGGCACGCCCTCGACCTCACCCACCGCCGGCCAATCGTCCGCTCCGGCGGCCGCCAACGCGGTGACGATCAAGAACTTTGCCTTCTCCCCGGCGAAACTGACGGTCAAGGCGGGCACGAAGGTGACCTGGACCAACACCGACCCCGACACTCACACCGTCACCAGCAAACAAGCATCGGGCGGGCCGCTGAAGTCGGCAGGCCTGGCCACCAACGCCACCTACAGCTACACCTTCACCAAACCCGGCACCTACGCCTACTACTGCAGCATCCACCCGTTCATGACCGCCACCGTGGAAGTGACCCCATGACCGAACCCACACGAGACGGCGACGGCGACGGCGAGCACGGTATGAACCGCCGTCAGCTCATGCGACACACCGCCTGGTTCGGTGGCGCCGTCATCCTGACAGTCACCGGGGGAGAGGTGATCAGCCATATCCCCGGTTTGTCGGACCCCACCCCGGCGGGCAGCGCAGACCTCCGGTTCGTGCAGGTCTCCGACAGCCACATCGGCTTCCATGGCCCGGCCAACATGGATGTCGCCGGAACGTTCAGCGCAGCCCTCACAAAGGTCAACTCCCTCGGCTTCCGGCCCGACTTCGTCATGCACAGCGGCGACCTGACGCACCTTTCCACTCCCGCCCAGTTCGACCAGGTCAAGCAGATGCTGTCGCAGCTGCGCACGGACCGGATCTTCACCGTGCCGGGCGAGCACGACTCGATCGGAGACAACGGACGCGCATACCGACAAGCTTTCGCCAAAAACACCCTCGGCGACGGCTGGTACAGCTTCGACACCCATGGTGTGCACTTCATCGCGCTGGTCAACACTCTGCACCTTGAGCAACTCGGCCACCTGGGCAGCGATCAGATCGACTTCGTCCGCAAGGACATCGCCGGCCTGTCATCGGACACCCCCATCGTCGTCTTCAGCCACATCCCGTTGTTCGCGATGTATCCGAAGTGGGGCTGGGGTACCAACGATGCCGTGCAGGTGCTGTCGATGCTGCGCCGATTCTCCTCAGTCACGTGCCTCAACGGGCACGTCCACCAGCTGTTCACCAAGACCGAGGGCAACATCACCTTCCACTCGGCCGCCCCCACCTGCTACCCGTTTCCCAAACCCGGCCACGGCCCCAGCCCCATTCCGCAGGTGCTGCCCGCCGGACGCCTCAAGGACGCACTCGGCATCCGCACCGTCAACTACCGGCAGGGCAGCCACGCACTGGCGGTCAAGGACGAGAAACTCACATGACCCCCCGGAGCCTGCCCGCCCTCGCACTGCGCTTGGCGCTCGCCGCCACGCTCGCGGCAAGCGGATACATCCACGCCCAGCTGTTCGGGTTCACCGAACGCGGCCTGCAGCCCGCCCCGCAGGCGCTGCTCAGCCTCATCGCCGAGACGCTCACCCTGCTGACGGTCGTGGCCTGGCAGGCGTTCGAGGTCCGGCGACACCGTCGCACCCGGCCGCACCATGACGCGACCAGCCGAGTGCGGGCCGACCTCCGCACCACGACACCAGACAGATGAACCAGACACCGACGCGCCTCCGCCCGCACAACGCGCTCCGATCACCGTCGTGCACCTGCGAAGGGCCACACTTCGGCGATGTCCGCCCGCTCGCCCTCGTCGTCCCGGCCGGTGCCGTAGGCGGTCCGAAGACTCGGGCACCAATGGCTCTACGAACACGGCCCCTCCTTCACCTGGGTCGGCATGTCGCTCTCATCGGCCGTCCGATCCAACCGCTCTCCTTGATCCGCGTACCTGCTGGCGTGCCGACTGGACCCGGACGGGACTCTTCGGACGTACTGGCGAGATCGGCCCGCAACGCCTGGAGAACCTTGTGAGAAACCCTCGCCTCGCGACCGGCTCGGTCGCCGCTGACGCCGTGCGTGCCACGGTGGACATCGGTTGCTCCGGCGGCAGAAGGACGACGATCGGCGTGAGCCCGCAGCCCGCACCGGCGGCAGTCGCATCCGCCCGCACCGATCCTCGTTCGGTCTCCGGGTCGTCGGTCCGCACCACCGGCACTCCCAGGGCCGCGCTCGGTACCACGTGGTGTGCCGTCCAGCTTCAGGGCGGCAAGACCGAGAGCGGGGGCGGCTGATCACGTGGACAGCCTCGCTCACCCTGCCAACCACCGACGGCGCTACGGCGTCCTGTGGATGCTCCTGCCCGTGGCGGTCACGGTCGGCCTCTACTGGTACGGCCGGGTACACACCCCCGACTACGAGACCAGCCTCTTCGGGCAGCGCGGCGACGACGCCAGACTGCTCAAAGCCCAACTCGGCTCCGCACTGCTGGGCCTGGCGCTGATTCAGCTATTTCTCGCCCTCTGGATGTACGGCCGCCTGCCCGCACTGCGAACCGCACCGCACCGGGTCAACACGACGCACCGCCTCATCGGTCTGACCGCCTTCCTCCTCTCCCTCCCCATCGCTCGGCACTGCATCACCGCCTACGGCGTCCAGCTGACCGACACCCGCGTGGCGCTGCACTCGCTCACCGGCTGCTTCCTCTACGGGGCCTTCGTCGCCAAGGTCATCGTGGTCCGCCACCGCCACTGGCCCGGCTGGGCACTCCCTCTGGCCGGAGGCACCCTCGTCACCGCGATCGCCCTGATCTGGTACGCCGCCGCCCTCTGGTACCTGAACGGCTTCCAGGCACCCGGCCTGTGAGCAGAGCACGAGACGTCTCTCCCGGCGGCCAACGGCGGCCCCGGCCGACCCGGCAACACCGCGGTGAGCGACACACTGCCCAGCGCCCCCCAGCACAATCGCGGCCGGTGGCCGCGGCCCCTGCCGGGGTGGCCATCTGCTGCGTCTACGGCCACCACGCCGGAGGCAGGCTTCTGCGAAGGGCCTACGGACCAACCATGCCCGTCTCCGACCCAAGCGCTTCTCCGCTGCGCGCTCTGCGGGCAACCGGCTGCTGGCTCGTGCCCGAGTGGAAGCGGCCGTAGGCGGCGCTTTGGCCTCGCCGTCGTACCAGTGCGAAAGGCGGGGCTCGTCGGGCGCCGACCAGCAACCGGCGCAGCCGACTGTAGCCAGCTGGCCACAGACCGGAGTTGCGGCGTGCTTCGGGAACCCTCAGGCTGTATCTGGCAAGCGACCTTGATGACGCAAAGAGGTGATCAGGTTGCAGGACCACTCGCGCCCGGTCAACCCCTCGAAACATGGGCGCGGGTGACGCGTGCCGCCTCAAGGGCCGGTACCCCGGTGAGTCCCGTTGCGATACTCCAACGACCGCCCAGCACGGGACTCAGGCAGACGGAACTGGCTTCATGTCCCAGTCGGACTCCGCATCAGGCGCCCGGAGTGCTTCTTTGCGGCACACGCTGCGGACTCCCCTCTCGCTCAGTGGTGCCCGTTGACCGTCTGGCGTGGTCGAAGTGTCTGGCCACCGGTTGCCCCAGCCCACCACCCACCACAGGGAGCCACAGCATATGGACAGAAAGCACAAGATACTCGCTGCACTGACCGGAACTGCGCTGACAGCCGGACTCACTGGCCTGACCCTCGGGCCCACCGCCACCACACCTGCTCACCCCCCAACCCTGCGCGCCGCCGCCGGGCCCTCTGGGATGTCGGTCGTGGAGTGGAACCGTGAGCTCATCACCGTCCTGAGCGATCCGAAGGCCCAACCGCCCACCATCCACCCCACGCGCAGCTTCGCGCTCCTTCAGGCCGCCGAGTACGACGCGGTGGTATCGGTCACCCGGACCGGCCCTGCCTACTTGTTCTCGGTGTCGGCCCCGCGAGGCGCCCGTGCAGACGCCGCAGCAGACCAAGCAGCCCACGATGTGCTGGTGGCCCTGTACCCGGCCAAGCGCGCAAGCGTGGACCGACGGCTGAGCAGCCAGTTGTCCGCGATTCCCAACGACCCCGGTAAGCAGGCGGGCATTCGCGTGGGAGCCGAGGTCGCCCGCCGGCTGATCAGCCTGCGATCCCATGATGGGTCCTCGACCAAGCCGCCGCCGTTCAGTCCCCGCAACGTGGCCGGTGGCTACCGGCCCACACCGCCCGACTTCCCCACACCGGTGTTCACCAACTGGGGCTCGGTCAAGCCGTTCGTGCTTGCCAAAGGAAGCCAGTTCCGCCCGGCGCCGCCGCCGGCCGTCAGCACCGCCGAGTACGCCACAGCCTTGAATGAGGTCAAGAGCCTGGGGAGAAAGACCAGTACCACCCGCACCCCCGATCAGACCGCAGCCGGGAAGTTCTGGGCGGCAGCGCCCGTCTGGAACGTCTGGAATCAGATCGCGCAGGGCCTCGTCACCTCCCAGCACGCAAGCCTGGAGAAGGCGGCGAAGGTCTTCGCCCAGCTCAACCTCTCCCTCGCCGACACCGCGATCGCGATGTACGACGCCAAGTACACCTACCGCGTATGGCGGCCCGTGACCGCCCTCCGGCTCGGTGGTACGCACTACAACCCGCGCATCGCCGGCGATCCCAACTGGACCCCCCTGCTGCCGACCGCCCCGGATCCGTCCTACCCCGCCGCCCACGGCGCTCTCAGCCAGGCGGCGGCAACGACGCTCACCAGGTTCTACGGTGCGCAGCACCACCTCGTGGTGACGTCGAAGGGGGTCACCCGAACCTTCGCCGGCTTCCAACGCGCCGCCACCGAAGCGTGGCTCAGCCGGATTTGGACCGGCCAGCACACCTCCATCGACAACCGGGCAGGCCAGCAACTCGGCACGCAGGTCGCCGATTTCGTGGCGCAACACATCTGACTGCTCGCACCCGTGCAGCGTCAACGCGCCGCATGGCTGTGGCCAAGAGCCAGCTGTACCCAGCGTATCGGGTACAGCTGGCCCGAACATTGTGCTGACCACGGGCTTTCATGCGGGCGGGTGTCCGAGGTGTGATCGGAAACGCGAAGAGTGCTCCTGGACCCGACAGCCGTTCCCAACCCGGCTCAGGTCGCTCGCCGGCTCGCGGCGGTCGCTCAGCTGCCCGGGCGCGGGCCGCATCTTGAGGCGTTCTTCGGCTGCATGTACTACGCGGCCATGCGGCCGGCGGAGGTCAACCAGGCGGCAGTTATGTGGACTTCGCGGCGTACGGCACTACGTGGAAGCGGGCAAGGGAGTACGTCCTGACCCGCACGGAGCGCGCCTCTGGCCTGGCCAAGCGGCCCTACGACCTCCGGCACGCCGGGATCTCGTTCTGGCTGTACTCCGGTGTGGACCCGGCCGAATGTGCTCGTCGCGCGGGCCAGAGCATCGAAGTCCTCTTCCGCCACTACGCCAAGTTCCTGGACGGGGTCCGGGAGCAAGCCAACCGCCTCATCGAGCAGTCGATGAAGGAGTGGGACCGCATGAGTCAGGGTGAGGTGCCTGAGGGGTGAGCCGGCGGGTTTGGTCCGTGACTGGTCCGGAAGGGCTGGTCAGGAGCGGGATAGCGGTGGGAGGAACTGGGAGTTACGACGTAAACCGGGCCCTGGTCTGAGTGGGCCGAGCGGAAGGCGCCTGACGGGCAAAAGTCCAGGTCAGGCGCCTTTTCTCGTGCCCCTAGAAGAACCCGAGCTTCTTCGGCGAGTACGACACCAGCAGGTTCTTGGTCTGTTGGTGGTACAGCGTTGGTGGCGGTCCTGACCTGCCGATATGACAACTTGCGACTGCCGGTTGTAGGCGTTGGTCCGTGTATGGTCCGGATCTCGGCATCATGTCCTGAACGCTGAGGCACGGTTGCTGCTGCCACCCGCGACGCCTGTCCGATTCTTCGGCTTGCGTACGTAGGACAGGGCGCGGGACGCGAGGGTTCTGGCTGCCCCGAGCATGCAGCCGAGAGCAGGGCGGCTAAGGGGGCGTGCTTGGGTCGTGCCGCAATGGGGGATGGCCGCTTGCTCAGTGCGATCGAGGTCCGGGGTTGCTAAGCGGTGATCTCTTTGTTTTGGGCGGTGGGGGAGTGGGGAGCGCCTTGTGGCGGTCCGAGTGGAGCGCTATGTCCCTGCGCCTCAGCTTCGATGATGAGCGCCTGGATGATGCGCAGGTCCTTGATGGGCTTGGTGAATCCCTTGGGATCCGTTTTGGGGGCGCTGCGGCGTGGGGTCGGGTGAGTGTGGCCGGAGCGGGGGCGAGGCGAGCTTGGTCAGGCGCCAGGCTGGAAGGAGCCTTCACGGCGGTGGAGTGGTTGTTGGAGCGAGCCGACATCGGGACCCCCGTGGCGCTGCGGAAGGCCGTCGAGTTCTTGACGTCGCACGGGCGTCGCTTGTCGGCATCTTTCGAATAGTCCCCGACTGCCAGTTGTGGATCAGCAAGGCTGCACAACGGGGAGCCGCAGAACTGAGTAGCTGTTGTCGTTCCGGTCTTGAGGGGTGCGTGTCGAACGGGAGTCTCGATCGAGTGATCGCCGTCGGCTGTGGGCATGAAGGCAGGGCCTCTTGGTAGCTCGGGGTTGCGAAGCCAACCGAGATCCAGGAGACCCTGTTGCCGCAGTTGTACGTGTTCGCGCCGGTGGAGTTCAACTCGGTTGCACTGTCGTGTGATTGTGTCGCTCACCGGTTCGGGAATGCAGCCGATCACCAGGAACGTGTTCCGCGGTACCCCTCGGACATGACGGACGCGGAGTGGGCTCGGGTCCGACCGCTGCTGCCGGTGCCGGCCTGGCTGCGCGGTCGGGGCGGGCGGCCGGAGGCGTACTGCCACCGGGCGATACTCGATGCGATCCGCTACCTGGTGGACAACGGCATCAAGTGGCGGGCCATGCCCGCGGACTTTCCGCCCTGGGACCGGGTGTATGCGTTCTTCCGCCGATGGCGCGATCACGGCCTGGTCAGGGAGTTCCACGACCGGCTGCGCGGACAGGTCCGCGAAACGCTGGGCCGCGACGCGGCGGCGACGGCCGGAGTGATCGACTCACAATCGGTCAAGGCGGACGCCGTCGTCGGCGCGGACAGCCGCGGCTTCGACGGCGGCAAACTCGTCAACGGCCGCAAGCGGCACGTCGTGGTCGACACGCTCGGCCTGCTGCTGGGCGTGATGGTCACCGCCGCGGACACCGGTGACCGCACCGCCGCCCACGTGCTGCTCGGGCAGGTCGCCGACGTGCACCACCGGCTGGAACTGGTCTGGGCTGACGGCGGCTACACCGGCAGCCTCCTCGAGCATTGCCTGGCCGCGTTCGCGCTGGTCCTGGCGATCGTGAAACGCAGCGACGACATGCGCGGCTTCGTGGTGCTGCCCAAGCGGTGGATCGTCGAGCGGTTCTTCGCCCACCTGATGCGCACCCGCCGGCTGGTGCGCGACTTCGAACGCGGCACCGCCAGCGCCGAGGCGATGGTCTACTGGTCGATGACCCTGCTCATGACGCGCCGCCTTGCCCGGCCGGGCCCTGGCCGAGCGTGAACCGGCCCGGCTGCCGCTCGGCCAGCCAGCCCCGCGCGACCAGGCGCTTCGCCTTCGACCGCAGGGCCTCTACCTTGGCCGGCACCGCGTCCAGGCCGAACATCACGGCCAACTCCTGGCAGGTCAGTGGCCCTTGATGGAGCCGGTGCCGGTCCCCGAGGGCCTCAAGGATGCGCTGATAGTCCACCGACAGCACCGACCAGGCCAGCCCCTCACGCCATACCGGCACCTGCGACCTGGGCTTGGCGGCTCCCGCCGCTGACGACGTCTGCTCGGCCCGTCCGCCGGCGGACGGCGCTGTCCGGCCGACCTGGTCGTGGCCCTGCTCGGCCTCCTCGGCCGGGTCCAGCACCTCGCCGACCCGCGAGCGGGCGATGGCCCATTCCTTCCAGTCCCGCTCGGCCAGGGTCAGCTCGGCCTGGATCCGGTCGGCCTCCTCCCGCAGCTCGTCCACCCGACGCCGAGCAACGAGCTCGCGCTGTTCAAGCAGCCCCACGACCGACGGCATCCACGACCTCCACAGGAGCGGCGACACGACAGGTCACCACTCCCACAGGATCACCAGCCTATGCCTGACCAGCGAAAACGCCGACCTCAAGTTCGGAACGACAACAGCTACTAAGGACATGGACTACACCTGGTCGCAGCAGATCGCCGGCCGGCGCGCGGTGTACGACCCCGATGCCGTCGCCCTCGCCGCCGACCCGGAGGACCTCACCTACCTCCGCAAACAGGTCTGGCGCTGGATGGCCGGCTTCTGTCAGAACGTCCGCCTCCACCTCGGCGGCTTGCTCCGCCACAAACCCCTCCTGGCCCTCTGGGTCCTGCTCGCCCTCTTCGAGATCCTCACCGCACCCCTGTGGTGGGCCACACCGTCCGTGATCGCTGCGATCACGGACCAGCCGCCCGCCCTCGCCTTCGCCTGGTGGGTCGGCGCCGAGCTCCTGCTAACGACACCACCCCTCATCTACGCCGCTCGCCGCCGCAAACTCCCGCTTGCCGGCGTGCTGTTGAACATCCCCTGCGTCCACGCGACCAAGGCCGTCAACCTCGTCTACGCATGGAAGGCCCTCATCGTGGAGCTGCTGCTCGTGCCTCTCCGGCTGACGCAGGGGCTCACCGTCTACGAGAAAGGGCGAGCCGACACTCCGGCGGCGCGGACGGCGCTTGCCGGGGCGGGGTGAGCTGGCGTCGGGTGCCGGGCCGGTGGGCTCGCGGGTGACGTCGGCGAGGGCTGAGGCCGTCGCTCGTCGGCGCACTGCCGCCCCGGTGCATCGGTCCGAGACCCGGGGCGGCAGTGGGTCAGTATGACGGGGGGCGACAGCTGCCGGTTCCGCCGCTCACGCCCACATGTCCATCGGCACAAAACCCGTGTTCCGGCCTTCGGCGTCGAGCAAGTGCCCCATCCGTTTGGGGTTGGCCAGCGTCAACCGCCGGTCCTCGATGGTGAGTTCGGGAAAGCGCTCGGCAAGGTGGGCCTCCAGGCGGCGGGTGTCTGGGACGGAGCGGACCCATGCAGTGATCAGCAGGCTGTGCCCGGCAGCGATCGCGGCGCACAGACGGACTTCGCTCGCCGCCGCGATAGACGCGCCCACGCGGGCGAGATCCGCGCTGGGGACGTTCGCGAGATAGTGCACGAACACCGGGAAACCCGAGACGCCGTGGGCGATTTCGCAGCGGGGCACGAGGCTGCCCTCGCGCAGCAGTCGGGTCACGCGGCGGCGTACGGTCGACTCGCTCATGCCCGTGAGCTCGGCTAGTTCGCCGTAGCCGAGCCGCCCGTCCTTGCCGAGCGCGAGCAGCAGCGGGCGGTCCTCCGGCGCCAGCGTCGCAGCGGCGGTGGGTGCCGTGCCGTCCGCCGGGCGCAGCAGGCCGCGTTGGCCGGGGTCCAGGGAGCGTAGGTCCCAGCGGCTGCCCTCGGCGAACAGGTGGGTGGCGATCATGCTGCGGGTGGCCGTCACGCCTTCCTGGGCGCCGATGGCGTCGACGGCCAGGCGGGACAGCGCCGTGAGGTCGGCGACCATGACCGTGAGGAAGAGGTCGGTGCCGCCGGACACGTGCTCGATGCCGGTGATGCGGGGGTCGTGGACCAGGCGCTCGGTTACCGCGGGAACCTGTGATGGCACGCAGTCGACTTCCACGAACGCGGCGCAGTTGACCTGCTGGACGAACGGGCCGCCGTACGCGGTCACCCACGCCAGGCCGCTCGAGCGCAGCCGCTCCCAGCGGCGGGCGGCGGTGACCGCGCTGATGCCCAGAGCCTGCCCGACGAGCGTCCACGATGCCCGCGGTGCGGCCTGGAGGGCGTTGACCAGGGCCAGATCGGTCTCGTCCAGAAGGTTCGTGCGGGGCGGGCTGGTGGTCGGTGGTTCGGCGAAATGCTTCATTTTTTGACTCTGTATGAATCTTCTCGACAGATTTTGGCTAATCATACCCGGGAAGTTTCATGCTCCAGGGGTTCGCGAGATACGAAGACACCGGGAGTGGTTCATGCGTGTCGCAGTATTCCTGCTACTCGTGCCCGTTGCGGCACTGTTGTCGACGGCCTGGCTGCCGTTCGTCAACGCCCCACATGTCTGGCTCGGTATGCCGTCGATCCTGACCTGGAGCGTGGGGTGGGTGGTGGCTCTCACCCCGGCACTCGGCTACGTCGAGTACCAACGCGCCCGCGTCGAGGGTCGGAGCGAGCACCTCCGGAACGGCGGCGGCCGATGAGCGCCACGCTGATCGTGTCCGCCGTGGGCATGCTGCTGATTGCCGCGCTCGGCGTGCTCGGCCGCCGCAAGCCCGCGGCCAGTCTGGAGGAGTGGACGGTCGGCGGGCGCCGGTTCGGTGCCGCCACCACGTGGTTCCTCCAGGCAGGCGAGGTGTACACGACGTTCACCTTCCTCGGGCTGGCCGGGCTTGCCTACGCGTCGGGTGTGGGGGTCGCCTACGCGCTGCCGTATCTCCCGCTGGCCTACGTCGGCCTGTACGTGGTCGCGCCGCTTGTCTGGCGCCTCGGCAGGGACCGCGGCTACCTGACGCAGGGCGACTTCTTCGCCGACCGCTACGGCAGCCAGGCCCTCGGCACGCTCACCGCGGTGCTCGGCGTACTGTTCCTGCTGCCGTACCTCCAGCTCCAGATCACCGGCCTCGGCCTGGTCGTCGAACTGGCCACAGGCAACAGCGGCTCCGGTACCGCGAGCATGATCGCCGCGTCGGTCCTCATCACCGCGTTCGTGCTGTGGTCGGGCATCGGCGGCGTGGCGCGGGCGGCGTACCTCAAGGACGCACTCATGGTGCTCGTCCTGGTAGTGCTGGCGGTCGCCATTCCCGCGCACTTCGCGGGTGGCATCGGCGACGTCAGCCGTCAGCTCGCCGACACGCACGCGACCAAGCTCTCCCTCCACGACGGGCCGTTCGACCGCACCTGGTTCTTCACCAGCATGGTGACCAGTCTGCTGAGCGTCATGTTCATGACCATGCCGCAGAGCTGGCCCGCAGTGCTGTCCGCCAAGGATGAGAAGGCACTTCGGCACAACAGCATCTGGATCCCGTTCTACAGTGCGAGCCAGGTGATTCCGATGCTCGTCGGCTTCACCGGCATCCTCGTCGCCGGTGCGGCTTCCGGCGGCCCGAACGGGGTGCTCCTGCGCCTCACGAACGGCGCGCTGCCCGGCTGGCTGGTCGGCGTCGTCGTCACCGCCGCCGCGGCGTGCGCGATGGTGCCGTCCGCGGCGATCGTCCTGGGCATGTCGTCGATGGTCGCCCGGAACATCGTTCGCACACGCACCGAGCGGTCGGGACTGTTGGTGAACCACGCCACGGTGATCGGAGCGACCACGTTGGCGCTGGTGCTGGGCATCAAGCGGCCGGACGCGCTGGCGAACCTGCTGCTCCTCACCTACGCCGGACTGGCGCAGATGGCGCCGGGCCTGCTGTACGCGCTGAAGGGGCACCGCCCGTTCGCCCGCGCGTGGTCCGTCGCGGCCGGGATCACCGCGGGGGAGGCGGTCGTGATCTGGCTGACCTTCGGCAACGACGGCCAAGCGGTCGACGTCGGCCACGTGAACTCCGGCCTCATCGGAATCGGGGTCAACCTTGCCGTCGGGATCCTCGTCGAGGTGGTGTTCCGGCTGGCGGGATCCGTGCGCCCCGAGGCCCCGGCGACGACACACCCGATGAAGGAGACCGCGGCGTGAGCGCGGGAAGGGACGGCGGCCCGCTTGGCGCGTCGAACGGCACGGCACACCCTCCGCGCGCACGGCCGACCGGGCGACGGAGGAACCCGATCCGCACCAGGCCGACGCGGTCGACGGGGCGAAGGAACAAACCAACGAAGAGATCGATGAGGGGCGAGGCAACGACATGAAGACGGGCGACACGTCCACCGCGGGATCCGGCTCGCAGATCGCGGGACTGGGCGCACCGGCCGTAAGTTCGGGAGCGCTGATCGCGGGGTCCGGTGCCCATACCGCGGGATCCTGCTCCGAACAGCCGCGGGTGCAGATATTCCGGGCGCGGCGGATCATTACGCTCGCCGGGCCCGGCGGAGGGCCGAACGCCGACGCCGACCCGCGCGCCGAAACGGAGGCGTTCGCGACCCTCGGGGACCGCGTCGTGGCCGCGGGGGACTGGGACGAGCTGCGCTCCCGCTTCCCGGACGCCGAACGGGTCGATCTCGGCGAGGGCGTCGTCGTTCCCGGGCTCAACGACGCGCACTGCCACCCCGCCGTGCTGGCCGACACCCGTCTGCGGGTCTCCCTGACCGCGAACGCCATGTCTGTGGCCGGCGGTTCGCGCGGCCCGCTGGCGAAACGCGCGGAGGCCACCGCGCCGGGCCGCTGGGTCGTCGCCGAGGGCTACGACCCAGCGGCCGACCCGCAAGGCAGGCTCACCCGCGCTGCTTTGGACGCGGTGTCGCGCGAACACCCCGTCATCGCCGTGCACTTCTCGTGCCACATGGCCGTCGCAAACACCCGGGCCCTCGAACTCGCCGGCTATCGCGACACCGACGCCGACCCGCCCGGCGGCACGCTCGGGCGTGACACGGACGGCCGGCTCGACGGCTGGATGTACGAAGGAGCCTGGTTCGATCAGTGGTACCGCCCCAGCGGGGTCCCCGAACTGCTCGGTGAGTTCACTCTCGACGACCTGGTCCCGTCGTTCGCCGAGGTGTGCCGCGACTTCCACGCGGCGGGCATCACCTCCTGGTGCGACGCCCTGGTCTCACCCCGCGAGCTGAGGCTCTACCAGGAGGCGGCGCGACGCGGCGTCCTCACCGCGCGCGTGGGCATGTTGGTGTGGCACCGGTACTTCGAGGACCTGGCGCGGGTCGGCCTGCGTTCCGGCTTCGGCGATGAACACCTGCGCCTGGTCGGCGTCAAGCTGATGATCGACGGGGCGCTCGCGGGCGGCACGTGTTTGTGCCGCCTGCCGTACCCCAGCCAGACGGGTGCCGACAACGGTATCCAGGTCATGACGGACGAGGAGTTCGCCGCGACGGTACGCGCCGTCCACAGCACGGGCAGCCGCGTGGCGGTGCACGCGAACGGCGATCTGGCGGTGGGCAAGGTGCTCGACGCCATCGAGGCTGCCCGCGCGGACGATCCGGCGTATGCCGGGACCAATCACCGAATTGAGCACTGCAGCCTCGTCGACGACGACCTGGTCGCCCGGATTGCCGCCGCCGAGGTGACTCCCGTGCCGTTCGGGGCCTTCCTGCACGAGCACGGCGGCAAACTGCGCGGCTACTACGGAGACGAGCGCGCCGCGGCGGCGTGCGCCCACCGGAAGTTCCTGGACGCGGGCATCCCCGTCGGCGGATCCTCGGACCACCCCGCCGGACCGCTCCCGCCGCTGCTGGCGATCCGCACGATGGTGACGCGCACTACCGGCGACGGCGAAGTCCTCGGCCCCCAACAGCGGGTGACCGCACGCGAGGCCCTGGAGATCTACACGTCCGGCTCCGCGCACGCAACCGGGGAAGCACACCTCAAAGGCCGTCTCGCACCTGGCATGCTCGCCGACTTCACCGTCCTCGGCGACGACCTCCTGACCGTCGCCCCCGAACGCATCGCCGACATCCCCATCCTCTCGACCTGGGTAGGCGCCCAACGCGTATGGCAGGGGTCTGTCCAGCCAACAGCCCCGTCTGGCATTCGGTGGTGACCGAGCGCGGTGGCGGGCCGTTGACATGACGTGCGAAACGTCAACGAGCTTGTAGGCGTGGTGTTTTCAGGGCTGTCGTTGCTGGCCATCGAGGACGTGGCCGACGAGAGCGAGCGGATCCTGGTGCGGGCGCGGACGCCGGAGGATCTGGTGCGATGCCCGGACTGCGGGGCGCCGTCCGGGCGTGTGCACGGCTACCGCCTGCGAACCGTGGCCGATGTGTCGGTCGACGGTCGACGGTCGGCGGGTGGTGGTCGGCCCAGCGGCCGACCGGTGACTCGGCTGATGCTGACGGTTTGCTGACCCGCCGCCCACCCACTGCCGCCATGACCTGCGAGAACGCCGATCCAATGGATGTGCGGCTTCCACTGGCGCTGGGTTTGAGGCGATGTTGCCGGAGTTGCCGGTTGGCCAGCATCTTTGCAGTTCAGAAGTGGTGCAGGGCGGATTGGTGCATGTGCATGTGCCGCCACCTCTCACCACCTCTGGCGGGGTGCATGCTGACTCAATGCTGACATTGCTGACGTAGTGTCAGCTCAACCTGATGGGTAGTCATGGCGTCGCCTTGCGTGGGGTGGATCAGGCGGCGGACGGTCTCGGCTGTCGAGCTGCTGCGTAGGTTCGATTTCGGAGTCGACCTCTGTCGATATCCGTCTTGAGAATCATCTGGTGTCCCGAGCGTGCCGTCGGGAGCAGGATGGCTCAGGGGGTGTGCTTAGGTCGTGCCGGAAAGAGTGGATGGCGGCTTTCTGCGTGTGATCGAGGTTTGCGCTATATGAGGGGCGCCGGCAGTGATTCGGGATGGGGGTCTCTCTCGGGTGAGGCTGGGTGTTGCTGAGCGGTGAACTTTTCGTTTTGGGCGGTGATGCTGAAGAGGGGTGCGGGCTGCGGTGTTTTGGGGCGGGGAGTGGGGAGTGCCTTGTGGCGGTCCGAGTGCGGCGATATGCCCCTGCGTCTCGGCTTCGGTGGTGAGCGCCTGAATGGATGGGCAGGGTTCGTCCTCGGATGGGCAGGGTTCGTCCTCGGATGGGCTGGGTGAATCCCGTGGGGTCTTTTGGGGTGATCGGTACGGGGTGGGGTCGGGTGTACTGCTCCATGTTTCAGTTCCGGTTGCATTCACCGGCCTGACCACCAGCTCGACAACGCTGCCAGACAGGGCGTCGATGGGGCCCGCTCCATCCGCGACGAGATCAAGATTCTGGTCGCGGGGCAGATCACCGAGACCGCGCCGCGAAAGCGTCGGGGATATCCGGAGTCACCTGATATCGCCTGTCGCAGAGACCCGGGCCGCGTAGAGTCGGCCAAGTGCGCCACGGACAGAAGGCGTTGCTGCCAGCACCCGAATCGTTCCCTGACGAGAAGGCTCTTGCCGCGTTCGTCCTCGGCAAACTGGACCAGTGGTTCCACATCGAGGAGCAGGTGCCAGGGCGCTACTGGACCGGCGAAGAGACTCGAATAGACGCAGTGCTGCGGCCTCGGGAACCGGCAGGCTGGCATGACAAGGAACCTGCTTTCGGCGTCGAGTTCAAAAGCCTCGCTTCGAACACGAGCACCGGCGACCGCTACGGCTGGGTTGCGCAGGCTGTCGGATACACGCACTGCCAATGGCAGGGCTACGGCAGGCAGGGCTTCGGCGTAGTTTGATGTCGTCCGTTTTGATCACGTGAGGCCGAGAAGGGCAAGGGGCCGGGTTTGGTCTCGGGCTGCCCGTCGGAGGCCGGAGACGATGTTGCGGGCGCCGGTCAGACGGAGAGCTCCGATCGCGAGGTTTCTGTAGGTGGCCATCGCTCTGGGGGTGTTTCCGGTCCGCAGCTGGGAGGCGTCGTCGGCGAAGGTGACGTCCCTGACGTGGTGCAGGGCCTCGACGGTCCAGTGCCCTCGGATCAGTCGGGCGAGCTGAGCCGGGCCGGCCTGCTCGGCGGTGAGGCTGGTGACCGCGTAGACGGTCTTGAGGCTGATCTTCCCGGTCTTGCGGTGGACGCGGCGGCGGACGATCTGGACGGCCTGGCGGGCGGGGGGAAGAGCAGGTTGTTGACCGTGCACACCTTCAGTCGGCGGATCTCCTGGCGGCCGTGACCGGTCGCACGGGTCCTGTCCTGCAGTGGGATCTGCGTCCAGGGAAGGGACTTGAGCTGCCGACGGAGCTTCTTCGTGTTGCGCTTGGCGATCACGATGTAGTGGGCCTGCCGGTCGAGCAGGTAGACGGCGTGGTCATGCTGGGTGTGCATCGCGTCGCTGGTGACGACTGTGCCGGCCAGATCCTCGAGGGTGTCGAGCAGAGGCCGGAAGCGGGTGATCTCGTTGGTCTTCTCACCGACGTCCATCTGGGCCAGGATCAGTGCGTTCACGTGGTCGCAGGCGGCCAGGAGGTGGATCTTCCGTCCCTTCGCGCGGGCCGCACCCCGCAGCGACTTCCCGTCGACCGCGAGCCCTCGCAGCCCTTGTCCCCTGGCCTGCCGGTCCGCGAGCCAGGCTCCGACCGCCCGGTCCAGGGCGTCCGCGTCGATTCTGGCGAGCAGTCGCCGGATCGTGGATTCCGCGGGCCAGGACCGTTTCGGGACCAGCGGGTCGACGGCCGTGCCGAGCCGTTCGAGCAGGGCCGGCGGTGCGTCGGCCACCCATTCACTCACCGCGAGCAGGGATCGCGCTCCGGCGAGGACCGCGCAGGCCGTCAGTGCCAGGAGCGTCACGAGAGGGTGCCGTACTCCCCGCGGATCCCGCGGGTCCGGGACCTGCGCGAGGCGTTCCAGTAGATCCGGAAGATCGCTCCCGGACACTTCCGGATGCGGTCTGAGCTGTTCAAAGGCAGGGGAGATCAGAGATGATGCGTCGGCAGGCACGGGCAGTCCAAGGTCACAGAGCGTAGAGAACTCCATGATCGCGGACGTCCGTGCCTGCTGTGTACCGAACCCCGCCCAACATGACGAGACGTCAGCAACCGGCGTCAGCCGACTACGCCGAAGTCCTGACCGAAGAGGGCGCGGTAGTACGCGACTTCCGGTTCGCGCTCCATCCAGATGCTGCCGGTGGGGGTCTCCGTTGTTGCGTTGTCGGACCATCCGGTTGGTTTCCGCTGCGCTCTTCGAGATGCATGACGAATGGATCGCCTTACCTCGCCACCACCTCCCCGAAGGCGATATGGGTGATATCTACCGTAAACTCTCTTTTAATTCCTCCGCGCTACCCAACGCACCGAAATGCAAGCGCCAGTTGATCCCCAACACCATGACGAGGGACACTACCTGGCGGATGCGTGTTCCCGACCGAGTGGCACTCGCTTCGGCATCCTTCCGTGCGGGTCATCGGAGGCCATTTACCCAAAGATTACTGGGCAGTTGACCTCAGGGTTTCGTGGTAGCGTCCTTGTTCGGAGGGACAGTGCAACCTGAAAGGGAAATCGTGAACACGGAGAAGATCGCCGCTCGCCGCCTCTCGCTGGAAGAGGTGACGAAGCTCGGCGTGAAGGACAGGCTCTTCGTTTCCGCCGACACGGCAGAACTCAAGCTTCCCGACTGCTATGTCCCTGCTTTTCTGACCAAGTCCGGTGAGGATTTCGAGGGCGGCTCGATCACGGCGAGAACCGTATTCCAGGAAGAGGTCTACTGCCTTCCCGACGACGAGAATGAAGCCGGAATCTACTTGGCCGACGAGAACGGCTCGGTGACCATCGAGGTCCTCCAGTCCGCCGGTGTCGTGCTGGACCTGGCACTTTTCGTCCCTGGTGGGGACAAGGGGGCCCTCACGGCCCTTTACGCTGCGGCCCGGCAGGCGTTCGGCGCCGACGTCGTGCAGATCTGGCGCCAGGGCCTCAAGGAGGTTCCCGACGTGAAGGTCGACATCTTCGAGGAGCAGATTCCCCGGGGGCGCAAGGGGAGCGACAGCCCCAAGCGTGACCGTCGCGCGATCGACACCTACCCCACCCGTGCGGACTTCATCGAGTTCTCCGCGGGGTGGAAGCCGGTCGTTGAGATTCACAGGCCGATTGTTGACGACACCCCGACCATCTGAGGCGGCGTTACTTCTCGGTCTCGGCCTGAGAGAACGCCGAGAACGCATGCGCCGGACCCGGTCGACCCCTGAGCGGCCCAGGGAGCCGTCGGAAAATAACTCACGAACGCCGAAGCGCCGTTCCACTCGATGACCTCGCGAGACAGCCCGCCTGACCAAGATCAAAGCCTGAAGTTATTCTGCGACAGCCCTCAGGGCTTCGGCGTAGTCGAATGACGTCCACTTCGTGCTCAGGCGAGGCCGAGGAGCGTGAGGGGTCGGCGGGCGTCACGCGCATTGCGGCGATGGCCGGAGGCGATGTTCTTCGCGCCGTTCAGTCGCAGGGCGCCGACCGCGAGGTTGTGCCAGGTCGCCATAGCGCGGCGTGCGCTGTCGCTCCGTCATCGCGCACGCAGTCAGGTCGAGGACGACGGCCAGCGCGTGCCGCACTGCTCGCAGCCGGATCATCTGCTATCAGAAGGCTTCCGCTTACCGCTCAACGGGCTTGTCTGGTCGAACGGGGGTCCTGATCGGGTGATCGCGATAGGAGTGGCGCATGAAGGCAGGGCCTCTTGGTAGTTCGGGGGCGCGATCCCGTCCGAGCATTCCCAGGAGGCCCTGTTGCCGCAGTCTTTCGTGCTCGTGTCCATGGAGTCCAACGCGCCGTCTCCGGCGTGTGACTGTCTCGCGCACAGGTTCGGCAACGCGGCGGACGGGCCGGACCGCGTGCGGTGTTACGGCTCCGACCTGACGGAGGCCGAGTGGCAGGTCATCCGGCCGCTGCTGCCGGTCCCCGCATGGCTGCAGGGACGGGGCGGGCGGCCGGAGGGTTATTGCCACCGCGTGATGCTTGACGCGGTCCGCTACGTCGTCGACAACGGCGTGAAGTGGGTCAATCTGCCCTGTGACTTCCCGCCGTTCCGGCGGGTGCACGCGTTCGCCCGCCGCTGGCAGGTGACAGGTCTGCTTGCCGAGCTCCACGACCGGCTGCGCGACAAGGTGCGTCAGAAGGAAGGAGAACGCGGCTGTTGCGTCGGGGTCGGCGCCGAGATGCTCGATGGCCCGCTGCATCGGGGCGGGGGGTTGCGGCCGGCGCTGGGCTCGGTGGGTGGTCGCGAGCTGTGCCAGTGATGGTGCCAGCCCCTCCAGGTGCGGCCTTCGAAGTGAGCCAGGCCCAGGGCCTGTTTCAATCCCGGTAGTCGTGCTCGATGCGCCAGCGGAGTTTCGCGGTGCGCACGAGGGTGGCCAGCGGGGTGTCGGCGGGCAGGTTGGACAGGCAGAACTGGACGGGTTCGGGATTGGTGGCGGGCCATTCGGCCAGTAGCCAGCGCACGGGCAGCTCGGGGCCGTCGGCGGCCTTGCGGATCTCGCGTCCGGCGGGACGGATCCGCAGGGGGGAACGCGCTGGTGGTGACGCTCCTGGTGCAGCTCGGGGTGGTGGCGGTGACGGGGCTGCTGAATCTGCGGCTGCCCCGGGTGGTCGGCTGAGACGCGGGTGGTCGGCCGAGAGCTGATCGGGACCGGCCGCGCTCGGTACGGCAGCAGGGCCCGGAGCGCGCGTCGTGGTCCGGGCCCTGCCCCGTGCGGTGCCGCCCTGCTGCGGCGGTGCGTCAGCTCTGTGCGGTGTCGTCGCCCGCCTGCCCGGCGCCCTCAGCTGCGCCTGCCTTCTCGCGCATCTTGCGCACCAGCTCCGCCTTCCGGTCGGCTGCACCCTGGCGGTCGAGGTTGCGGTGCGGACCGTTGTTCTGCCGTTCGGCGCGGGACAGCTTCTTGCGCTGGCCGCCGCCCATGCCCACGGGGTTGTTGATGTTCTTGCTCACGGTCACGGGTTCTCCCGGTAATGATGTGAAGTGATCTACGGATTCATCGGTGGGGGACGGGCGGCGACGTCGAAGGACGTCAGCAGGGGCCCATCACGCTCACTCGTAAATCGGCGTCTGGAAGAACATGACAAAGACGTTACCCGGCGCCGCCGGCCCCGCACACCAACCTTTTCGCCGCCCCGGCGTCGGCCGGGCCTTCGGCGGGCGCCCGGGGTCAGCCGTTTCCTTCCGGGAATCTCAGCACAGCCAGCGCTCGCCGGTGGTCGCCGCCCGCCCGGGGCAGGTCCAGATGGGCACGCCGACCCGGCGGTGATCACCGGCTACAAGGCGGCCCGGAACCGGCCCCTGACCCGTGGTCAAAAGCTGTCCAGCAAGGCACTGGCCGCGGTGCGGGCCCCGGTCGAGCACGGCTTCGCCCATCTGAAGAACTGGCGCGTTCTCGGCAAGGTCCGCACGAATCCGGGGTGGGCGACCGCGCTGGTGCGGGACCTGCTGCTCATCGGCCATACCAGGGCATCGCGAATGCCCGTCCGCTGAATCCATTACCCACGCCGATCGCCGATCTGGACCAGATCGCGGCAAGGGCAGCGTCGGCGCGATCCGAGCGCGCTGGGGCTTCCCGGACGCCACGGTGTTCGGGCGCGCGTTCAAGAGGACCTACGGGGTCTCGCCAGGCGAGTACCGCAAACGGCGGCTTGAGGCACCTTGCCCCAGCTGCAGGAGTAGCGCCCGGCCGAACCGGGCGGCCAGCCTTCCCGAGTGATGCAAACCACACGGTAACTCATCGTCACTCCATTTCGATGGAGGTGTGCATCTTTGTCGTGATATCTACCGCATAAGATTAACTAGTCGCTACACGTATTCGAAAATCCGACGTCCGGGAATCTTTTGCCTGGGCGTTTCGCCGGTCCGACGGTGTAGATTCCTGGCCGATCGCGAGGCTGCCCTGGCTCGCGTGAACCGGGGGGTTCACCAGGGCGGAGCTCTCCTTGCGATTTCATCATTTCGTGATGGTCCCAGGGGAAATTCAATGATCAACACCATCCTCAAGCCCGCGAGAAGTTTTTCCGCGACAGTCGCCGCCTTAGCATTAACGGGACTGATCGCGCCGCACGCAGTTGCCGCTGATGCAGGCGCGGAATCAGGGGTACGGATTTCTGCGCAAGCGAAAGCCGAGGCGCTTCTAATTGCCGCGAAAGACCCCCAGGCTGTGAATTCTGCGGCAAATCTTTGTGGGGCAAGGTACGAACTGTTCATGGCAGAGCGACTTCCGGATACGACGCGCCTTGGCACCCTCTTCACGTACATCAAGTCCGGCTCATCGGGGCTTACGAGTTCCTGCGCAGTATTCGACAACAACTCTGGCAAGAGTCTGTACATGAAACTCAAACTCTGTCCGAACAGTACCGACGTCAAGTTGTGTAAAACGGACGAGGGCACGTTCAGTCAGTACGCTGGCCCAGTCCGCATCACGGGCGCGAGCATTTCCATCCTCTGTTCCAAGGTGACCGCCATCATGAAGTACGAGGGCGGCACGGTCGTCAATCGCGTCACGTACGCAGCCCCCTGCAACTGATGGGACGGCGAGCTGCGCACTCCGATGCGAACTCCGTCCTGCGTCGGGCCCTGATAACTGCCGTACTGCTGGCCGCTGTCGTGGGGTTGGTAGCTATCGCTCTTTTCGCGTTCCGCGATACGGGGATCAGCGGGCAGCCGGCACCGGAGAAGCAGTCTCCTGGGCGGGCCGGTAGCGCTCCCTCCAGTTCTGCGTATCCGCCGGGTACTCCGCGGCCTTCAGAGGGCGCACCAAGCTCAGAAGGGTCTGAACCGAGCGCCTCTCCCGAGAAGCGCGAGTCACGCGAGCCGGAATCGTCGAAAAAGACTGACGCCAGTTCCGGAGTGTCCCAAGCCATCGCCACCAGGGACGGCGTAACCGTAAAACGCCCAGTGGCAAAACCGTCCGGAAATGGGATGTGGGTAGCCGTCGACATCGCCAATCAAGGGCAGACGCCGGCAACCTACGAGGTTGAGATCCGCATCACTGGACCGCACGGGTATTCAGCAACCGTACGGGCCACCACACAAGTAATCGGGCCGGGCGATAAGGCATCTCAGGCGCTTACCGCAATGGATGCGTCCGGGGCTCCCCTGCCGAAGCAGCCAAAAGTCCAAATCATTGAGGTAGCCCGGACGCCTGCCTAGGTATTTGTAAATGAGACGTTCGGGAATGGTCCATGTACGTGCCCAGAAAGTCGCGTAGTTCAAGGAACAGCCGTGGCGTGCAGCCTAGATACGCCACGGCGTGAGAAGAAACAAAACCAGGGGGTAAAAGCAGTGCGGAGAAATAGATTCAGACGCAGTCGATTACCTGTGACCGTGGGGGTCACACTAGCGCTTACCGCCGGCATCGCTGGCAGCCAGGCTTTTGCCGCAGACAGCCCCGGCGTGCCCAAGAAGGCAGCGCAGGGCTGGAGTGGCCCAGGGGCTAGTGGAACGTCCGTGGCCGAGTCAGGAGATAAGCCGCGATCGCTTCCGGTGAAGCAGAGGGCGGCAACGCTCGGCAAGAACTATCGGGCTTCGAAGGACATCGCCTGGACCACCTCGGGGGACGGCACGGGCTTTCACCTCCTGACTGGGGCTGAGAAGGACGGCTACCGGTGGAGGACGGCCGCGTCGCTGTCCGAAACCGGGTTCGACACTGATACCTGGATAGGTAACGCATGTGTGACCGAGTCCGGGAAGCACGCGGCCGTCGCCTACGCTCCACGCACCTTCACAAACAAGCCCGAGATGATGTCGCGAGGCGCGTTCACCGCGGTCGTTGACCTGGAGACCGGAAGAATCACGAAGCTGCCGTTCCAGGCAACGCTCGGCTACTTCTCACCTGGCTGCGGCCGGGGGGAGGATGCGGTGTTCACCGCTCTGACGGACGACACTGCGAAGTCGCCGGAGAGCCGCCTGGTCACTGTCGCCGCCGCGACCGGCAAGGTGAAGTCGAAGGTCACCGTCGCCGGCCAAGTGACCTCGGCGATCCCCGTCAGAGGGGGCCTCGCGGCGGCGCGCGGCAACCACATCGTCAAGGTGACCGGCGGCAAGGTACGCGAGGTCGCCACGACGAAGGCGACCCCGTTCCAGCTCAAGGCCGATGCTGACGGCGGTGTGACGTTCATCGACCGCGTGCCCCAGAGAGCCAAGGCTCGCGCCGGCGGACAAGAGGCAGCGACCGTCTCTCGAGTGCCTGAGCGCGACTTACAGAAGGCGAGTGGCAATGCCCAGCCGACCGCACTTGCCCGGGGCAACCTGACCGGCTTCGATCTCACCGCGACACCGTCCGGCGAGGTGTACATCACCGGCAAGGCCGCCTCCACAACAAGCCGGGCCGGCGGCATGGTGCACAATCCGGGCGGGCTGGCCAAAGGGGCCCTGGTCTCCAGCCACGGACAAGCTGCGGTCACGTCACGATGGGCGGATGGGAAAGACTCCCGCATTCGACCCGAAGAGGCACTCACCCAGCGGACCGTCCGGACCACGCTGAAGACGATCGACACCGGCAAGACCGCCGTCCTGGACGCCACTCCCGGCGACCTGATCGGCGGCGCAAAGTCAGCACGCGCGGGAAACGAGACCTCCCCGGTGCTCACTGCCCAGAGCGCGAGCACCGCAACTCAGGCCAGCGGGCCCGTCGATGACGACCGCTATTGCTCCGTGCCGCGCGGCGATGCGAAGAAGCAGGCATTCCAGCCCACGCCCCGTCAGATCGAGTGGGCCGTGGACCAAGCCGTCGTGGGCAAACTGAACAAGGGAGCTACCCGCGGGGCGAACTGGAAGAACACCGGCATGGCCGCGTATGCGCCCCAGTCACTGTTCCCGCTGACTCCGCTCAAGGGCGGATCGGGCGTGGACTGGCACGTTCCTGCACAGGTAATGCTCGGCGTTACCGCGCAGGAGTCGAACATGTGGCAGGCCGCCCGCACCGTCGTCCCCGGCGTTACCGGCAATGCTCTGATCGGCAACTACTACGGCATCAAGTACAGCGCGGACGGCTACCAGAAGGACCCGTGGGCGATCAACTTCGCCGAGGCCGACTGTGGCTACGGCATCACCCAGGTCACCGACGGGATGCGCATGCACGGCAAAGAGAAGAAGGACGAGCACCCCAAGACGACCGTGCAGCAGGAGGCCGTCGCGCTGGACTACGCAGCGAACATCGCCGCCGGCGTGAACATCCTGATCGGGAAGTGGAACGACACCCGCGACGACGGGATGACCATCAACGGCGGCGACCCGAGGTACATCGAAAACTGGTTCTACGCCCTGTGGACCTACAACTCCGGCTATCACCCCAAGTCCACAGCTGGCAGCAACTCCGGTAAGTGGGGCGTGGGCTGGACCAATAACCCGGCCAACCCACTGTGGAAGGAGAACCGCACCCCGTTCCTGGAAAACGCATCAGGCGGTGACGACTATTCCCACGCTTCGCACCCTCAGGACTGGCCCTACCAGGAGAAGGTGATCGGATGGGCTGCACGACCTATCTCCGCAATGTTCGGCCCCGGTGACTTCCAGGCCGGCTACCGAGCCTCCTGGTGGACGAACGTGCAAGAGCGCACCCAGGCAAAGCCACCGATCGGACTGTTCTGCGACGCCACCAACAACTGCGACCCCTCCTCGGCCACCGACGGCGCCTCCAACGAGACGGGCAAGGGCCCCTGCATGCTGCCCGTCGACCCGGACACGCACAACCCGCTTTACCTGAAGTGCTGGTACACCAAGCCTGCCGCGTGGAAGAAGTGTGACAACGCGGAGTGTGGCAACGCCGTCCACCGGTTCGACGACACCTACCCCGAGCAACCGGACGCCAACTCGTATCCGCCGCGCTGCAACACGGGTTTGCCGGCGGGGTCGCTGATCGTCGACGACCTGCCCAACGGCACGACTCCAGCGGGATCGTCCAACCGCTGTTCAGGAGTCTCCTCCCAGGGGTCATTCACGTTCGACTTCGCGTCGCCATCGGCTCGGATCGACCTGCACCAGCTCGGGGCAGGCAACGGCAACCACTTCTGGTTCTCGCACACCCGTTCCAAGATCGGTCATGATGACGGGGCACGCCTGTACACCAAGGGACCGAGGCGACCGAGGCGGCCCGGCAGCGATCTGGGCCGGACGTCCAGGAGTGCGGGATGCGCAGCTCCCGGTCCGGCGCGGCGCGCAAGGAGAGCGGAAGGGAGCGGAACCCGGTGTGACGCGGAAGCGCTCCCCGAGGCCCCCACGTGCACTACTGTCGGTTACCTGACTTTCACAGCGAGATCGCGCCTGCGGTGGAGGCCCTGCCATGCCGACCGAGCCCGTGCCCGACAGCCCCGGCGGATCCCGGGTATGGCGCTGGCTGGGCGGGGAACAACCGCGCCAGCCCGTGCCTGACCTGCTGGCAGACATCTTCTCCTCCCGTCCGGCCACCACTTGACTGCCGCAGACCTCGGGTTAGCCGAGGCCGGACCGGACGACCTCACCCCCTACCGAGGTCGCCGAACTCCTGACCGAACTAGACCGGGCCACCGCCGCCAGCCTCACCCATCGGCTCTACACCACACAGCCGCCCACACACCATGAGGAGCTGGGCCGTATCGAGGTCCCGTACACCCCCGAACGGCTGCTGACCGCCCTGGCTGAGCTGCCCGAGTTTCGTAGAGTCCGGTGATCTTGTTTCAGGCGGACTGCGAGGTGTGCTCCTGGCTCTGCCAGAAGTCGCGTTCGTACTCGGCGGGCGATACGCAATCGAGCGCGGAGTGGAGGCGCTCTTCGGTGTACCACGTGATCGGTTGGACGATCGCCCGCTCAGCCTGGTCGACCTCCCGCCACGGCCCTTGCTTCTCGGTACAGCTCGGGCCGCGCTGATGGACGGCACCTGCCGGGAGGTCGCCGGGCGTCTGCCGACGACCTCGCAGATCATGGATGCCCCTCGTTTTGGGCGTCCGGCAACGCCTGGGGCGCCGGGCCTGTGCGCGATGCACAGGGGTGTGGTGCCGGTGCTATCTATGGTGCCGCCACCCTCGATGAGGAGGGCATAGTGCCGGTGGCGAGGCGGAGGACAGCGGATGAGTGCCATACAAGGGACAGGGCCGGAGGCTGAGGAAGGCGCGGCGGCGCATCAGGAGCCGCTGCGGCCGGTTGGGCAGTGGTTCGAGGACATGCCGTTCGGGCGCGCGCATCTGCTCGCGGCGGTCGCGCTCTTCGGCGCGTTCGTCATCGAATCGTGGGAGCAGCTCGCTCTGGTCTACGTCGCCGGGGACCTCAGCAGCGCCTTCAGCATCGACGAGGCGCAGGTCGGCTGGGCGCTGTCGGCCGTGGCGCTCGGCATGATTCCCGGGAGCCTGGTCTGGGGGCCGGTCTCGGACCGCATCGGACGCCGCGGGGTGTGCCTGTGGTCCTTGGCCGTGTACGGGGTGATCGCCCTGGCCAGCACGCTCTCCCCCAATTTCACCGTGCTGATGGTGACCCGGTTCCTGTCGGGAATAGCCCTCGCCGGCATCTACACGGTCACCTTCCCCTACTTCCTTGAGCTGCTCCCCTCGCGCCTGCGGGGTCGGGCCGCTGTGTACCTGTCCATCGGCTGGCCAATCGGTGTGCTCCTCGCGGTCGGAGTCACCCAGCTGCTCGGTGGGCTGGGCTGGCACGTGGTCGCCCTCACCAGCGGTCTCGCCGGGATCTGGGTCTTCGCTATCCGCGCCTGGGTCCCGGAGTCGCCCTACTGGCTGGCCGAACGCGGCCGCCACGCCGAAGCAGCGGCCGTGCTGCGTGGGCTCGGCATGGATGTGCCCGAGGGGACGGTCTTCGCCGTCGCGGGACAAGAGGGCGCCGCGAAGCGAGCGAGGGCAGGGCAGCCGCTCGATCTCTTCCGCGGGCGGCTGTTGCGCATCACCGTTCTGATGCTGATGGTGAACTTCGCCTTCAACTGGGGGTACTGGGGGCTGCAGACGTGGCTGCCCACACTGCTGCAGGACAAGGGCCTGAGCATGTCTGCCAGCCTCGGCTTCGTTGCCTTGAGTGCTGTGTTCATGATTCCTGGCTATGTCTCGGCGTCGCTGCTGACCGGACGGTTCGGGCGTAAGAAGGTGTTCCTGCCGTACGTCGCCCTGGCTGCTGTCTCCGGTGTGGCGTTCGCCTACGCGGACAACCTCACGCAGATGTACGTCGCGAACTTCGCCCTGTCCTTCTTCTGCCTGGGGGCGTGGGGCGTGTGGAACACCTGGAACGGTGAGTTCTACCCGACGCCGTTGCGGGCGACCGGTTACGCCTGGGCCACGGCCGCGCAGCTGGGCGCGACCTCGCTTGCCCCCTCCGTCGTCGGCTATCTCCTCGCGCAGGCGACGGGCTTCTCGTCGACGATCTTGTTCGTGATGGGATTCCTGGCGGTTGCCCTGTTGTGCTCGGTACCGCTGCCGGAGACCGAGGGCAAGGATTTGGAGTAACCACGAAACCTCGTTCAGCAGCCGCGGGGGACGCTTCTGGCCTGCCGCGCGTAGCGGCAGGCCAGCGGTCTCGGTGGAAGGATGGTGTGGGTGAGACTCGGCATCGACCTTGGGCGCGCCACCTGTGTGGCAACGCTTCTGGACCGCGACGGACGCCTGGCGGCGCACGCCGTGGTCGACAGCACGGCCGGGACCGCCGAGTCCGTACGCCGTGTCCTGGCCGAGCTGGGTCCGCTCGCTTCCGGGGCCGAGTCGGTCGCCCTCGTTACGGACCTTGCCCGGCGTCCTCATGCGGTGCGGCGCGTGGCTCTGGTGCGTATCGCGTCTGGCAGTCATCCGGCGCTTGCTCCCCTCGCCGACTGGCCTGCGCCGGCCAGGACGGCCGTGGACGCGCTGACTGCCGTGGTCGCCGGAGGCGGAACGGTCACCGGCGGGCCGGCGGCGCCGTTGGACCGGTCCGCCGTCGCGGCCTTTGCACGGCAGGCCCGCGCGGCGGACGTATCCGCGTTCGCCGTCTGTGCGGCGGGCGCGCCCACCCACCCGGGGCCCGAGCTGGAGGCCGCAGCCGTCCTGGCGGACGTGGTACCAGGTGCGGCCATCAGCCTCTCTCATGAAATCGGCTCAGCGGGGCTGCGGGAGCGGGAGAACGCCACTGCCGTCAACGCGGCCCTCGGCGACTGGGCGGCGCACCTGGCCACCGAGGCCGCACGCGCGTTGCGGTCGGCGGGACTGACCGCGCCCCTGTTCTTCGCACGCGACGACGGCGGTCTGGTCTCTGCTGAGTACTTTCGCTGCTATCCGGTGATAGCCACCGTCCCCACCACCGCATGCGCCGCCCGTGGTGCGGCCGCTGCAGCGGGCGCGGGCAGGGCGCTCGTGGTCGACGCGGGCGCACGCGCGGTGCGCTGCCTCGCCGTCGTCGACGGCGAACCCGAGCGTGCCGTACGGCCCGGGCCCGGCCCGCTGGCAGTGCCCGTGCACCTCGGCTCCCCGGACATCCACGAGTACGACAGCCGCCAGGCCGAGCCTGAGGATCTGGCCCGGTTCGTCGCCCGGCAGCGTGAGCGCGCCGCCGACACCGAACTGGTCTACACCGGTGGCGGCGCCGAGCTGATCGGAGCCCCCGGTGCCGGCGCCGACCTGCGCACCAGGTGTCTGACCGACGCGGCCCGATTCGCCGCCTCCTCCATATGCCGGGTCGACCATGAGCAGTTTGTCGTGGTGGCCGGGCGTGCCGAGTTCGAGCAGCGGCTCGCAGCGGTACGAGATCATGCCCTCTCTCGTGTGGTGGCGGCCGGAGCGGCACCCGACACGGCCCACATCGAGAGCATCAGTCACGCCCCTGTCGCCTATCTGCCGGCCGGTGTCCATCGGGTGACGGTGCGCGCTGCGGGACGGCCGGCGGCGGGAGTACCCGCATGAGTTCTCCGGGAACCGTCCCTGCACCGTCGTGGGTGACCAGCACGGATTTGGCGCACTTGGCGGTTGGTGCGCGCGTGCTCGCAGCCGGTACGGAGGAGTGCGCTTATCGTGTGGCGCTGCACTGGGCGAGCGCCGAAATCGCCGCACACGGGCCGGTCCCTCTACTGCCGGCCGACCGTCTCGACGCGACAGGTCTGTGCCTGACCCTCACCCTCGCCGGTGCCTCGGCCGCTCTGGCCGAGCAACTCCCTACCGGCGACGAGCCAGTGAAGGCCGTACGTGCGGTGGAACGCGTCGTGGGGCGGACCGCGCAGGCCGTCGTGGCCCTCAACACTGCTGCCGAGAACGCCCTCATCGCCCTTGCTGCGGCCGCGCGGCTGGGCCTTCCGCTCGTCGACGGCGACGGCTGCGGACGAGTGATGCCCCTTCTGGAGCAGACCACTTTCACCCTCGCAGGCAACTGCCCGGCCCCGCTAGCCCTCGCCACCTGCAGTGGGGATGTGATCGCCGTCGAGTCGGCAGGCAGCAGCGTGGAGGAGCTGGTGCGCCCCTTGGTGCTGGCCGCCGGTGGCTGGGCGGTCGTCGCCGCCTACCCCTTGGAAGGCGCTGATCTCGCCCGCTGCCTGGTGCCCGGCACGGTCAGCCGAGCCCTTGCCGCCGGTGCCGCCACTGAGCGTGAGCGATTCACGCCGTGGCGGCCCCGACGGCTGTGCCGGGGAAGGATCGCAGCCGTGGAGCAGCCCACAAGCAGCCCGTACGGTGTGACACTCCGCCCGTCCCGCGCGGCGCTGCCGTCCACCCCCACCAGCGTCATCGTCACCGAGGCCGAGGGGCTGCGGCGCCGATTCCGCTTGGAGGCCCACAACGAGGTGCTGCTCGCCCTCGCGGACGGTGCCGTGGCGGCCGCAGCACCCGATCAGATCCTCATCCTCTCCGCCGCCGACGGGCGGGTCGTGGACGTCGAGCGGGCCGTGCCGGGAACGGAAGTCGAGATCGTCGTCCTCGAATCGGTGCCGGCCTGGCACACCCCCGAGGGCCGAGCCCTGGCCCGGGTCGGTGCACTGGCACCGCTGGAGAGCACCTCAGAGAGCAACGGGTGCAGCGCTGCCCCCGCAGCGGCGGCACGGCATACGGGAGGCAAGCAGTGACGGACAAGCGCCCCGCAGACGGCCGCTTCCTGACCCTCACCGAACTCCTCCAGCAGGGGCTGCTCGCCGATGTCACCGTGTACGGACCGGTCGATCGCAGCGTCGAGGTGCGAGGCGTCCGTATCGCCGACCGGCTCGACGTGCTGGACGGGCTGCAACCACACACCGCCGTCGTCCTGACCGCTCTTGCCGCGTCGGCCTCATGGACAGTCGAGATGGCTCTGCGCAAGGCGTGGGAGCACGCGGCCGCGTGCGTGGTCGTCGCCCAGGGCACGGTAAATCCGGCATCCGTTGCGGAGCTGGCCGAACGGCTCGGTGTCCCGCTGCTCGTGGTGGCCGGGGACGCCCCGGACGCCGCCGTACGCATTGCCTCGGCCGTCGCCCAGCCCGAGGCGGGACGGACGGCGCTGCTCGCGGCCGCCGCTCGCCGTATCGCCGAGGCCGGCACGAACGCCCCGCACATCGTCTCGGCGTTGCACGCGGTGCTGCCCTCGACCTCGGTGGCGCTCGTCATCCCTGGTGGCGAGGTGATCGCGGGCCGTGCGGCGGCACTCGACGAGCACGCCGGATCAGTGGCGGTGCGGGTGGAGGTGAACGACCCGGAGGGAGGAGCGCTCGCGTGGCTCGTGGCTCGGTCTCGGACCCGTGCGGCGGGCTGGGCGTCGACCGTCCAAGAAATTCTGGGCCTGGCGATCGCTCCCCTGACGGCCTGGGCCGCCCGTGAGCGCCTGAGGGCAGAACGCACAAGCCGCTACGCCTCGGGACTGCTCGCGGAGCTGCTCACACGCCGGCGGTGCGGGCCGAGCGCCGGGCCTTCGACGCTCGCGCCCGACCCGCTGCTGGCTCAGGCTCTGGCGCTGGGCTGGCCCCTCCAGGGGCCTTTCACGGTGAACGTCATCCGCCCGGCCGAAGCGGCGGACGCGCCAGAGCCTCTGGGCGGGTTGCTGTGCGCCTGGTGGTCGCGTGGAGGCCGGGGCGGGCCGCTCGTTGCATACGAAGGCTGTTGGGTTGCCTGGGCCCACCAGGGAGAACCCGCGGACATCTCCGACCCGCTCGGCCGCGCCGAGCGCAGACTCCGTGCCGTGCTCACGGAGCCCACCGCGCCGGTGCCCTTGGCCGGGGCGGTCGCCGGGCCGGTGAACGACCTCGCCGGGCTCGGGCCGGCGCTCGACGACGCGGTGGCCGCGGTCCGTGCCGCGCGTCCCCTCAACGTCGTGCGCGCCGATCGGATGGGACCCGCCCGCCTTCTGGCCGCCTTGCCCACCGACGCGCTCCGCGCCCCAGCCGAAGCGCTGCTCGCGCCGGTGCTGCGCACAGACCGGGACGGCTCCTTGCTGCGAACGCTCGCAGCATGGCTCGACGCAGGCGCCGCGTCCGCAGTCGCGGCGCGGCTGGGGGTGCACCGCAATACGGTTACCGCCCGCATGGAGCGCCTCAGGGCCCTCGGCTGCGACCCCGATGACCCGGCCCTGAGGCTCGCTCTGCACCTGGCCTGCCGAGTCCTGCTTGAGGACCCCAACAGTCCTGATGGCCCGTCAGCGACGTGAGTGAGCCGGGTAGTCGGCTCGCGCCCGTGCCTCGCTGAGCAGTCCCTGACGGACGTCATCGGCGACCGCCTCGGCCGGGCGCTCGGCGGCCGGCCCGAAAGCGCCCCCGCCACCACTCTCGCAGCGCAGCACGTCGTCCTCCCGTACCAGCAGGGCGTTGGCCTTCAGCAGTGAACGCTCGTCGCCCCGGCCGGGGTTGAGGGTCACCCGGGGTGGCGCCCCCGATGTTCCGCCGAAGAGACCCCATGCTGGGGTCACCGACCGTTCCCACCACAGGGACAGGTTCTGGTCGCAGGTGAACCGGTACTGGCGTACGACACCGTTGCCGCCGCGGGTGCGCCCGACCCCGGCCGAGTCGGCACGGACCGCGTACTCTTCCACCCGGACCGGGAAGAGCGTTTCCAGCACCTCGACCGGCATGTCGCGCAGCGAGCCGTTGACATTGTTGATCAGGCACGACTCACCGTCGCCGGCCTGCCAGGCGCCCCAGCCGCCGACGGTGGCCTCCTGGGAGACGAACAGCTGGCCGGTGCGCGGATCGGTCCCGCTGAACTGCACGATCATCGAATCGCCGTATGAGGCCGCGGCAGCCTTCTGCGGCAGCGCGGGAGCCAGGGCCTTGACCACGAGGTCGATGACAAGGCCCAGGTGCGAGTAGTAGTACTGGCAGGCCGCCGGCTCCACGGCGGCGAGCATGGAGCCGGGCCGGGTCAGCACCTCAAGGGGCTTGAAGGAGCCGCCGTTGAGCGGCACGTCTCCGCTCACCAGCAGCTTGTAGCCGACCCGGCAGGCGGCGACGGTCTGCGCGGCGCCGCAGTTGACCGGGCCGGCGGCCTGGTCGGCGCAGTCGGTGACGTCCATCGTCATACGGTCGCCGTCAACGGTGACGCGGACGCTGACGTGCAGGGGCGTATCCAGGTCGATGCCGTCGTTGTCAAGTCGGCCGGTGGCCTCGTACACGCCGTCCTCGATCGCGGCGATCTGCTCGCGCTCCAGGCGCTCGGTCTGCTCGAAGATCGCGTCACGGGCGGCAAGAAGGGTGTCCATGCCCCAGCGCTCGACGATCTCCGCAAGGCGCCTGGCACCGGTGCGCGCGCAGGCGACCTGGGCACGCATGTCACCCAGGGTAGGGTGCGGGAAACGGACTTGCCGGGCGATCAAGTCCTGTGTCAGCAGGCAGGGTTCGCCGGCTTCGTAAATCTTCAGCGGGCCCATGCGCAGACCCTCCTGGTAGATCGTTGTGGAGTCCATCGACCCGCCTGGGTCCTTGGATCCCATGTCGATCCAGTGCGCCCGGGATGCCGCGAACCCCACCACTTCACCGTGCACGTGGATGGGCGCATAGACCGTGACGTCATTGAGGTGGGTGCCACCGATGTAGGAGTCGTTGAGCACCCAGACGTCGCCCTCCTGCCATACCTCGCGGCCGTACATGCGCTCCGTCGCGCGCGTGCACTCCTCCAGGTTGCCCAGGAAGATCGGCAGTCCGGACGACTGGCCCAGCACGTGGTGGTCGCGGTCTAGGAGGGCGACCGCGCAGTCCTTGGCCTCGTAGATGGTGGGCGTGTACGCCGACCTGATCAGGGTCGTGTTCATGTCCTCCGCTGCCTGGAGCAGGGCGCAGCGGATGATCTCAGTGGTGACCGGGTCGATCACGGGGGTTGGGGTGTTCACGCGGTGCCTCCGAGTTTCATGATGAGGAAGCCGTGGGAGTCGACGGCGACGGTGGCGTCCGGTGGGACGACAATGGTGGACGTGGCCTCGACCACGATCGCGGGGCCTGCGAACTGCTCGCCTGACGCGAGGCGTTCACGGCGCAGCACGGGCGTCTTGTACGAGGTGCCGCCGAACTTCACGGACTTGGTGTGCCCAGCCCCCGGATCCGCGCCGCGTTGCGGGGTGTACGGGGCGGGTGCAGCCTCGGGCAGCGCGCCGAAGCCGGTCGTGCGCAGCGTCACGAACTCCACGGGCGCCTCGGGCGTCGCATGACCGTAGCGCTGCTCGTGCAGAGCTGCGAATCTGGCCGCGGCTTGGGCGAGGAAGCCTTCGCGCAGTGGTTCGTCGGCGGCCTCAAGCGGCACGGTCAGGGTGTAGTCCTGCCCCTGGTAGCGCATGTCGATGGCGTGCTCGACCCGTCGCCGCTCGCCGGGCACGCCCTGCTCCCCCAGCGCGTCCAGGGCCTGTGTTTCCAGCGCGCCGAGCGCCCCGGCCATCGCGGTGCTGTCCAGGGCGTCGCCTGGAGTGAAGAACTGGCGGGTGAAGTCGCGGCGCACCTCGGTGCCGAGCATGCCCCAGGCGGAGAACGCTCCCGGGAAACGCGGCACCACGACCTCTTCGACGCCCAGCTCCCGGGCGATCTCCGCGGCGTGCATCGGGCCGGCACCGCCGAAGGCCAAGAGGGTGAACTCCCTTGGCTCCAAGCCGTGCTCGACGGTCAGGGTGCGAATGGCCTGCGCCATCTTGGCGTTGGCAACCTGGCAGATGCCGTGCGCCAACGCCTCCTTGCCCATCCCGAGACGGTCGGCCAGCACGCCGACCGCCCGGTGTGCGGCGGCCACATCGAGTGTCATGTGACCGCCTGCGAACCAGTCGGGGTCGACCCGCCCCAGCACGACGTTGGCGTCGGTGACGGTGGGGGCGGTGCCGCCGCGCCCGTAGCAGGCCGGCCCCGGCACGGCGCCGGCCGACTCGGGCCCTACCCGCAGCCCGCCTGCTTCCGCAGTGGCGATCGATCCGCCGCCTGCGCCGATGGTGTGCAGATTGACCAGCGGCATCAGCACCGGGAAGCCATCCGCGACGCCCTCATTGGAGATGTCGGGCCGGCCGTGGAGAACCAGCGACACGTCGAAGGAGGTACCGCCCATGTCGATGCAGATGGCGTTGGGCCGACCGAGCAGCGCCGCCGCGGCGACCCCGCCCATGGTGCCGCCGACCGGCCCCGACAGCAGCGTCTGCAGCGGATTGCGGCGCGCGAAGTCGGCGTTGACCACCCCTCCGGATGACTGCATGATCTGCACCGGCACGCCCAAGCCGCGCTCGGCGAACCGCTCCTCGATCCGCCCGAGATACCGTCGTACGACCGGCCCCGTGTACGCGTCCAGCACGGCAGACGAGGTCCGCTCGTACTCCCGCCATTCACTCGCCACCTGATGCGAGAGGACGATCATGACGTCGTCGTCCAGCTCCTGCGCGAGGATCTCCCCTGCCCGCAGCTCGTGCGCGGGGTTGACGTAGCTGAAGAGGAACGACACGGCGACCGCCGTGCAGCCCTCATCGCGCGCCCGCCGGGCCGCTGAGCGTACCGCCGCCTCGTCCAGCGGCCGCAGCTCCTCGCCCTTCCAATCGAGCCGACCGCCCACTTCCGCCGTGGCCTGTCGCTCCACCAAAGGCACGGGTTTGCGGTACTGCAAATCGAACATCCGGTCGCGATTGCCGCGCGCGATGTGGTACACGTCGCGCATACCCTCGGACATGAGGAGCAGCATGCGTGCGCCCTTGCGCTCCAGCAGCGCGTTAAGGCCCTGAGTGGTGCCGTGTACGAAGAAGGAAATCGCCATCAGGTCGTCCACGACGCGTTCCAGCGCCGTGAACACACCCTCTGCCAGATCGCCCGGGGTCGTCGGGGCCTTCGCCGCCACATAGGTGCCGTGTGCCTCGTCATACGCGACGACATCGGTGAAGGTGCCACCGATATCCATGGCCACCCGATAAGTCATGCCCGCCTCCCTGCGGTTCGAGGAACGCACGGAAGGCAACCAGGAGACGATCCGCGGCTGCTGTGCGAAGTGCATGAACCGAGCGTGCCGAACGTGCACACCGCACAGGACTCACGTGTCGTCGGCGAGCAGCCCTCCCTGCTGATGCACATCCTCGTGGAGATGCACGATGAGCCACCTGCCACCGGCGTCTCCTCGTAGCACTGCGGTGTTGCGCACCAACTCCGGTCGCATCGGAAGCCCATCCGGTCCGGAAGCAAAGTCGACGCGAAGCCAGTAGCGCACCACGGCCACATCGCCGAAGACGTCGACCACCGGGTCGTACGCGCGAAGAGCCGATTCGGCCGGCCCTCCGTCGGCCACAGTCCGCTCGTCGCGCAGCCGATTGAGGTCTCGCCTGCCGAGCAGCAGGGGAGCAGCTGCCGAATCCCAGATTGTCGCCTCAGGATCGAGGCCCGCGTCGACCGCCGCCCGGTCACCGGACGCGTACGCCGCATACATGCGAGTGATCACTGCCCAGATGGCCTCCCTTTGCGACGATGAGACCCCAGGACGGGCAGCCGAGCCGGCCGGGACGGGTGTGGGCATGGGAGTACCTCCGGGAGTTTCAGGCTCAGGCAGGGGATTGCTGAGCGTCAGCTGCAAGGCAGCCCATACGCCACGTCGGCGTATGAGTGGGGGGCTGCACCGCCCACGGACACGCAGGTGACCCGACCGGTCTCCGGCTTGGGCATGGGCCGCAGCCCCCGAGGCAGAGGCTATGCGTCGTCCAACCCCGCACTCGGTGCCCGGCGCACTACTTCGCATACGCCTTTATGCAGTGCGCACAGGCGGCAGCAAGAGGCGCGCGGCACCCTGGGGCGACCCGTGTCGTAGCGAGGAGGAACGGTGACCGAGGTGGTCTATTCGTCCAGGGCAGAGGAAGCCCGTAGCGCAGCGTGCCCCGCCGCGCTGAAGGAGCCGATCGAGCAGCGGAAGAACGGCCTGTACCAGGGCGTGTCCGATGAGCTTGCCGAGAACATGAAGAGCGGCTGGTCGGACACGGAGCTGCGAGATCTGGAGCCGATTCCCCAGGCCGCGGAGACCGCCGCCCGCCGCGCCGCGCTGTCCGCGCGCTTCCCGGGCGAGCGCCTGGTCGTCCCCGCGGGCAACCTGAAGACCCGCTCCAACGACACCGACTACCCTTTCCGCGCGTCGGTCGAGTACGCGTACCTCACCGGCAACCAGGCCGAGGGCGGCGTCCTCGTGCTGGAGCCCATGGGCGAGGGCCACGAGGCGACGATCTACCTCCTGCCTCGCTCCGACCGCGAGAACGGCGAGTTCTGGCTGTCGGGCCAGGGCGAGCTGTGGGTCGGCCGCCGCCACTCCCTGGCCGAGGCAGAGCAGCTGTATGCCATCCCGGCCTCCGACGTGCGCGAGCTGCCCGACGCGCTGCGCGAGGCCACCGGTCCGGTCCGCGTCGTGCGCCGCCACGACGCGGGCATCGAGGCGGCGCTGACCGACAAGGCCACCACCGAGCGCGACGAGGAGCTGCGTGTCTTCCTCTCCGAGATGCGGCTGATCAAAGACGACTTCGAGGTCGGCGAGCTGCAGAAGGCCGTCGAATCGACCGTGCGCGGCTTCGAGGATGTGGTCAAGGTCCTCGACAAAGCCGAGGTGACCAGCGAGCGCTACATCGAGGGCACGTTCTTCCTCCGCGCGCGTGTGGAAGGAAACGACGTCGGCTACGGCACCATCGCCGCCGCCGGCCCGCACGCCTGCACCCTGCACTGGTTGCGCAACGACGGCCCGGTCCGCTCCGGCGACCTGCTCCTGCTCGACGCGGGCGTGGAGACGCACACGTACTACACCGCCGACGTCACCCGCACGCTCCCGGTCAACGGGCGCTTCAGCAAGCTCCAGAAGACGATCTACGACGCGGTGTACGAGGCCCAGGAGGCCGGTATCGCGGCCGTGCAGCCGGGCGCCACGTACCGCGACTTCCACGACGCCGCGCAGCACGTCCTGGCCGAGAAGCTGGTCGAGTGGGGTCTGGTCGAGGGCCCGGTCGAGCGGGTCCTGGAGCTGGGCCTCCAGCGCCGCTGGACGCTGCACGGCACCGGCCACATGCTCGGCATGGACGTGCACGACTGCGCCACCGCCCGCACCGAGACGTACGTCGACGGCACGCTGGAGCCCGGCATGGTTCTCACGGTCGAACCAGGTCTGTACTTCCAGGCCGACGACCTGACCGTGCCCGAGGAGTACCGCGGCATCGGCGTCCGCATCGAGGATGACGTCCTGGTCACCGAAGACGGCAACCGGAACCTGTCGGCGGCCCTGCCGCGCCGCTCCGACGAGGTCGAGGCATGGATGGCGACCCTGAGGAGCTGACGTCCGACGCGCGAGGGGATGGCCGGCAGGCCGCTGTCGGCCCGCGAAGACGTACCGCGGGACCACGGCTTCGAGGGTGTGGTGCTGAGCGGTGGCAGGGTGCTGGAGGGATCAACTACTGGCGGCTTTCAGGTTTCCGCCGAGGCCAGCCCATGTCTGGTCAGCCGCTGAGGCGCAGCTTTATGGACGCCGAGGTCGTCCCGGGGAACTCGAAGTTCATCCTCTCGCCCATCCCGCGTGCGTCAACCAGGCGCCAGTGGTGACCGCCTCCCGGCCACACCTCGACGAGCGCGTCCCGGCCGTCCACGCGGGTGTCTTCGACCCAGCCGTAAACCTTGAGCGTGCCGCCGGAGCAGCTCAGCACCCAAGGGGCCGTGCGCCCGGGATCTTCGGAGATGCGGACGAGGGGCAACTTGCGGCGTTCGCTGGCGCGCCCGTGCCGAGGCTGAGTCCTGCGGCAAGGGCGGTGGCGGACACAGCAGAGGTGAAGGGTCTTCCTGAGCGCGGGCACAGTGCCGCCCTCCTCTCATGGGGGGGAGCGAAGGAAGTCGTCGCCATGCTCGGCGCCGGGCTCACCAACGCCGAGATCGCCCGGCGGATCGGCGTGGAGACCGGCACGGTGAAAGTCTAGGTCAACCGCATCCTCGCCAAGCCGGACGCCGCGCACCGCGTCCAGGCCGCGTTCATCGCCTATGGTGCGGGGCTGACCGACGGAACAAGCGCAGTACGGCGTAGTTGATCCCGCACGAGCCACCGCGACGAGAGGGACGGCGGTCAGCGTCATCGGTGCAGGCGTACGACCGCGTGCTTGAGTCCGTAGGCTGCCGCGGCGGTGAGCGGTACTGCGGTGAGAGCGACGGCGCCCCAGCCGAGGAGGGCGTCCCAGTTGCCTTGTGCATCCATGCCACCGCCGAGGAGGTAGTAGCCGCAGACCAATCAGGAGGTTCTTGCGCATCACGCGAGCTTCCGCGAAAGAGCGCCGACGGCGCGGCGTGTTTGCCACAGCAGGGCATAGACGGTCAGGCCCGCAATCGCGATGCTGGTTGCGGCGAGCAGCATGTTCGTGGCGTGCCACCACAGCAGCCCCCTTGCGGATACTCGCCGTTCAGCGGCCGCGGCGGATACCCAAACTCCGCGACCGCTGTCACCACGGTGGCGCCGGCCAGGACAAGGCGAGCAGTAAACCGTGCGCGTAAGGAGAGAACAGCGCAGTGTTCCTGCTCGGGCGCCCGGCGGTACCAGCGGCCCAGCCACAACGCAGCGTGATGCCAACCTAGTTGGACAGCTAAATGCAACGGGCGTCGGGGCTGCCGATATCAGCGCGGTCCAACTCCGGGAAGTCTGGATGCTTTTCGCAATGGCGGGGAAATTGTACTGTGTGGTGCGACAACTGGCATCGGATCTCGACCCCGGACGCTGCGGAGGTCTGGACCACGGCGCGCCGCATGACCCCCGGGAGTCGGCCTGTTTCCCGGCGTAACGCCGCCGATGCTGACTTTGTGCTGACTTGCTGACCTGGAAATGCCCTCTGACCTGCAACGATGCCTTGCCGTGCCTCTTCGGCTTCCATAGGCACCGGGCTCGGCGGGGTGTGTTGGATGCGGCGAGTTGACCAGCATCTTCGCAGCTCAGGGGCAGTGCAGCGTGGATTTTAGGCATGTGCATGTGTTGCCACCTGTCACCGCCTCTGGCCGGTTGCATGCTGACCCAATGCTGACTTTGGTGATGGAGTGTCAGTCCAATCAGAGTCGCGCTGAATCCGCGCCTGTGGCCGGCAGGGTGTACCCGACGGGGCTGTTCGCGTCGAACCGTTGGACAGCCGGTCGTCTCGGGGTTGTTGTTGAACTGCTTCTTCAGCGCGACCTCCTTCTGTGCGGAGTTTTCCTGGATGGGGATGGTCGGCTTGAAGTCCTTCTCGCCCTTCCCTTTCTCCGCCGTCATCGTGATCGTTGTATCGCGGGGGACGACAGCTTTGGCGTTGGGTGGCCGACGGCTGAGAGCGGGCCTGGGGGCGAAAGTCGGGAACCTGGGTGTGGGAAAGGTGGTCGCCTCGTACTCGGCGCCTGCTCGGTCCGGGAGCGGTGTGTGCGGTGGGGCCGCCCGACCCGTAACTCCCCAGTTTTCGCGGGCGGCCCCGCGGCCCGAGTCTTCCGCACATGAAGAGTGCTTGCAGTGATTCCCGCTCGTTTGCTGGGACGCCTTCGTTGTCCGCTGCGCTGGCCCAGGGCCGGCGATTGCTCGTCCAGGGTCGGCGGCGTCAGGTCCTTTTCGGCGGATCATGCTGGAACCGAAGGCAGACCGTTGCGGCGACGACGGTGGCGTGGACGGTTAACGGGGGCTTCGGGTAACTGTGCAAGGTCTCTCTCTGCAGCCTGGCAGGCGGAGATGTCGTTCATGTTCGTCTTCCCAGACCCTGAGTAGAAGTTGCGGGTCTGTTCCGCTGATCTGCGCGAAATGCAAGATGAAGATTCTGCTGGGGAGCCTCTTGCCGGACAGGAAGTCGGCGACGTCGCGAGGAGCGCGTCCGATCCCGTGAGCTACCTCAACAGCCGTCAAGCGTGCTTGCGAGCAGATCTGCTGCAGGACCACTCCGATGTGGTGCCGTGTCTGATGCATGCGGACTCCGGGCGTGCGGCAAGGAGTGAGCTGGGCGCCGCGTCATGCGGCGCCCAGCGTGCTGTTTACATCTGTTGGTGCGACCGGCTATGGGAGCTAAGTCGCTTCAGGTGCAGACCCAGGAGAGCGAGGGCTGCGACCTTGTTGAGCCAGGATTCGTGCTGCTGGAGCAGCAGTACATCGGCCTGGCTGGCCAGGATTCGCACGCTGTTCTCAAGGCAGGACGTGCACGGTCGCCTCCACGGCGAGGCGCGTGGTCGGGCATGCCGTGGTTTACGTCGTCGTCGACGGGGGGAGGGGCCCATTTGCGTTCTTCTCCTTCGAGGGTGCGTCGGCAGGGACTCCGGCTGAGGTTGCGATCCGTAGGCCGGGTCCTGGTGCCGCTCGGGCGAGTAGCCGAGTGCACCTGACGTTAAACGGAACGTGTCGATGCCCTGAGGGCCTTCTTTCGAAGTGAAGCCCCCGAACAGGGTTTAGGCGCGGGTGAGTTGCTCCTCCTACCGAGGCCCTCAGGGGCTAGGGACGCGTCGCCCCTCGAAAGCCTTTTCCCTGGTGAGATGGCATTTTCGGCGCCTCTCGGGCGGCGCTTCCGCTTCAGTCGAGGACGTCAGCCCTCCAGGTGCGTGCAACCTCAGCGGAGCGTCCAACGACGCGTAAAAAAGCGGTCGTTCGAGGGGCACTTGCACCTGCGCCACCGTCCGTATCCGGACATTTTCACCTCATATGCGCTTAGCGTGCCGCTCGGCCGGTGACCCTCCCTGTGACGAGCTGAAATGCAATTGCATTTTGGCGACGGGGAGTTCGTTCACCACAGGGGGTAGTTCGATGAGCAAGCTGACAGAGGCAGCGCAGGCGACCAGCGCCGCCTGGCGGAAGAGTTCGTACAGCCTCCCTCAGGGGGCGTGTGTCGAGATGGCGCAGCCTGCGGGGGAGGTGGTCCTCTTTCGTGACTCGAAGGTCCAAGGCGGCCCGGTCGTTGCGGTGTCCAAGGCCGTCGCCGCGACTTTCATCTCGGCAGTGATCGATAGCGCCTTCTGAGGTCAGTCGGAGGGTGTACGTGATCAGAGCCGCACGTGACGTGTGCTCCTGCAGCTGTGGGAGTTGATCACGTGCGGCTCGCCGTCCTCCAGGCTGACGCCTGTTCAGTTACTGACGGGGTACGTCACCACTGGTGTACGAGTCGAGCAGTCCTGGACATCACCGGTCACTGGCCGGTAAGCAGGCGAATAATGCAAGTGCATCTCGCCCAGAGCGGGGCAAGGGACGAAAAGTGACATGGGGGTCATGGTGGAAAATGAGCAGGAGCCCGAACCAGGCTTGGCGGACTTGGACTTAGGGCAGGACCGGGCTCACAGTGCACGGATGTACGACTACTACCTCGGTGGGAAGACGAACTACACCGTGGACCGGGAGGCTGCCCAGGAGGTCATTCGGGCCTTCCCCGCGATCGAGACGGTGGCCCGTGTGAATCGCGCCTACATGCAGCGGGCCATGCGTCTGCTTGCTGGTCAAGGTGTACGTCAGTTCATCGATGTGGGGACAGGTATCCCGACGGCCCCCAACGTCCACCAAGTGGTGCAGGACGTTGCTCCGGATTGCCGCGTCGTCTACGTGGACAACGATCCGATCGTCCTCGTGTACGCGGACTCACTGCTGAGCGGAACCCCTCAAGGGCAGACCGCCTACGTCGACGCCGACGCCACCAAGCCCGCAGACGTGCTGGCTGCCGTGAAAGCCGAAGGGATCGTTGACTTCGAACGCCCCGTGGCTCTGAGCCTCCACGCCTTGCTCCATTTCGTCCCCGACGAGCAAGATCCCAACGGACTCGTCAACCGCTTCATGGACGCCCTGCCGGCGGGCTCGTTTTTGAGTCTGTCCCACTGCACTGGCGACTTCGCACCGGACGCTTGGCAGGCCATCGCCGATACCTACGCACGCCAGGGCACCACGGTCCGAGTGCGTTCCCGGGCGGAGGTTGCGCGGTTCTTCGACGGGTTGGTCCTGGAGGAGCCCGGTGTCGCAGTGGGGCACCGCTGGCGCCCGGAGGCTGCCAGTGGTCCGAGTCTCGTGAATGACGCACAGGCTTCGTTGTACGTGGGGGTAGCCCGCAAGCCGTGACCGTGGCCACGGCGGTGGGCGGCTCAGCGGTAGTAGTTGGATCGCAGGACGTCGCGCAGTTTCCCTGTCGTCTTGGATGGGGTCAGTGACTGGTGCCGGAGCTTGTCGAACATTTTGGCTCGCCGGTCCACAGCTGCCTCGTCCTGGATGACCAAGCCGGCGTCAATGCTCTCGGAGTAGGCGATGGTAGGCAGCAACGCCTCCGCGAAGTCGAAAATCGCCGTCGAGCCAATCTCCACGGGCAAGTTGGGCCGTTTCAGCTCCGCGAGCCGCAGCTGGTAGCGAGGGTCCTCGTTCAGCTTGATCAGGTGCTGTACCTGCCGGCGCATGATCTGCGTGTTGCCGACCGGCCGCAGGATCGAGGCTTCGTCGATCACGCAGATCAGTTCCTTGCCTGGCGCGGCGGCGAACTGGGCCTGGCGCTCCTGCCTGAGTTCGGCTAAGGCTGCGTGGTATCCCGGGTCCGGCCCGCGCGCGATGAGCGCTCTGGCGTATTCAGGGGTCTGTAGGAGCCCATTCAGGAACTGCGGTTCGTAGGACCTGATCCGCTGAGCCATGTCCTCGAAGCTCATAACGGTCTGCAGGTAAGCGGTTGTTATCCCCGACCAGGGCTTCCACCACATCGACTGCTTGCCGAAAAGAGCCAGCTCCCGCAGAGCCGTTTGCCCCTCCTCGTCGACCCCATACAGTGAGAGCAGTTCCTCCAAGTCCTTTTGCTTGATTGCGTTGCGCCCGCCCTCGATCCTGCTGATCTTCGACGTCGACCAGTGCAACGCCTTGGACACAGCCTGCTGAGGCAGCTTCAGGTCCTCGCGCTTCTTGCGCAGCCCCCTGCCGAGCACCATGCACGGCGCCGATGGGGCCAGCTCTTCTCGCAGGAACAGCACTCGATCCCGGGCCTTCTGGCCGCCCTCGCCGGTCTCTTCAGCGTCTGACGCCCGATGGACCACATCAACTCCCTGATTTCCGCGCTCTCTGTGATGCTTTAGATACACATGGTGCACGAAACCTTGCCGGACAGGGGGAAGATTCGCAAGAAAGTCCGATATCACCCATATGGTGGTCTTGAATATGCCCTAGACCTATCTCTTTCAGGGTGACCGAACCTGCAGTCAGTGGTCAACACGGCGTCCCGACAGCCACCTCACGGGACTAAGATGGCCAGTTTCGATGCTGCTGGACTTGGTGGAGCTGCGGTTCCTGACCCTCCGCTTCGTCGACGGCTCGGCGAGCGCGTCCAGGTGGCAGCGCAACCGCGCCGCGCTTGCACTCGTCCGGCAGATCAAGTCCCACGCCCCACACTGCCGCGTCATCTTCACCGTGTACGAGATGAAGCGCCTCGGCCGCAATGCCGCCGAACTCACCTCGCTCGCTGGCTACCTGACCCCTCATGGCCTCATCCTGGAGATGCTCGCCGGGCTCCGGCCGGGATGTGCGCCCCCAGCGGGCCCGGCCGTCTGCTGTTCGCGTACTTCGCCGCGATGGCGGAGACCGAGCGGGAACCCATCCGGGAGTCGACGCTCGAAGGGCCCAGCACGGCGGCCCGCAAGGGCAAGCACGGCGGTCGGCCACCCGTCATCACTGACGACTTGCTCCACACTGGGCTCCGACGCCGGTCGAACGGCGAGCCAGTCGAGCAGATCAGGCCCGGCCTGATCATCCCCGCCGGCAAACGCAAGGGCCAGGCCCCAGCGTCGCGTGCGTCTACCGGGTGTTCGCCGAGCGCAAGGAGAAGAGGCGTCTGCCGGGACCTGATCTTCAGGGCCAGGCAGCTTCGCTGCGGGGTGGCCAGGCGGCCGGTGCGGGCCGTGGGGCCGACGCGTGGGCGGCTGCCAGGGCGCGGTGAAGTGCCGGCTGGTGACGGAGTCGGGGCCTAGAAGGAGGCTGACGGGCGTGAAGTGCGTTGCGGCCAGGTGTCGTTCGAGGGCGGGTAGGTAGTTCCAGCGCACGCTGGGGTGGGGGTAGTGGTGGAGGTCGCCGCAGGGGAGCCAGGCCACCGCGGTGAGGTGGGCCAGGGCGCGGTTGCGGGGTAGAGGAGCAGGCAGCGGCCGGCTTCCACCCAGGCCGGGGAGCTGGTGCGGTGTTCGGCGTCGCACCAGCTGTGTTCCACCACCATTGACATCCAGGCGAGTTGTGGATAAAGGAGCAGGCGCGGGGCTCCCGGCACCGCCACGCTAGTCGGTGGTCCCTGGCATTCGGCTTCGCCCGCGGCGGTCTGCCTGCCGCGGAATCTCGATGACGGCAACCGGTCTATGTTCATCTCGGTCATAGCCAGAGATGGATCGAGGTAACGCTGCATGTCTGAGCGGAAGTTGTTTGCCCACAGCCGCGGTTCGGCTGGCGTACGGCACTCGCTGGAGGATCACCTGCGGGGATCGGCCGCTCTGGCAGGGCGGTTCGGTGAGGTGTTTGGTTGTGGGGAGCTGGCTGCGTACCTGGCCTTGATCCACGACGTCGGCAAGGGGACGTGTGTGTGGCAGGACCGTCTTCTGGCCGTCGAACGTGAGGGCGGCGGCAAGGTAGGGGTGATGCACAAACATGCAGGTACGTTGCTTGCCGACCGGTACACGAAGTTGCCCTTCGGGGCGGTGGTATTCGGGCACCACGGTGGCATGCCGGATATGGAGCAGCTCAAGGACGAGCTGGCGCGCGCGATGGCAGGCGGTGATGAAGCACAGCGGGTGGCGGAGGCCATCCGTGCTGTGGAGGCGGTGGTGCCTGAGATTCACCCCGATCCGTGGCCAGCGCTGCCGACGTGGCTGGGGGCGCCCTCGGGGCAGGGGCGCCTGGGGCTGGATCTGTTGGTGCGGATGCTGTTCAGCTGTGTGGTCGATGCGGACTTTCTCGACACCGCGGCGCACTTCGGTGGCGGTGCCGTACGCCTGCGTGAGCCGGTGGATGTGGCGGCGTTGGTCGAGCGGTACGAGGCGCGCCGGGCGAAGATGCTGGCCGATCGCGATCCTTCTCCCGTGGACGCATTGCGGCAGGAGGTGTACGAGCAGGCGTGCGTGGCCGCCTCGGCGCAACCGGGGATGTATGTGCTGCATGTGCCGACCGGCGGTGCCAAGACCATGGCTGCGGGGGCGTTCGCGCTACGGCACGCGGCGGCGAACGGCATGCGCCGGGTGATCCTCGCGGTTCCTTTCATCTCGATCACTGAGCAGAACGCCGCCATCTACCGCCAGTTGCTCGACCCCGACTCGCCCCGTCCAGAGGAAGCCGTCGTTCTGGAGCATCACAGTGCCGTGGACCTGGACTCCGAGGAGCGTTTGAAGGGCCTGACACCCACGCAGCAGGATGAGCTCCAAGCGCGAGCCCACACGGCGCGGCTCGCGGCGGAGAACTGGGACGCCCCGTTCGTGGTGACCACAACGGTGCGTCTGTTTGAGTCGCTCTTCTCGCACAAGCCTTCGCAGATGCGGCGGTTACATCGCTTGGCCGGATCCGTGATTGTGCTGGATGAGGTCCAAGCGTTGCCCGACCGGCTGCTGACTCCGATCCTGAGTGCGCTGCGGGGCCTGGTCGACCACTTCGGGGTCACGGTGGTACTGGCGTCGGCCACTCAACCCTCCTTCTGGAGGCTGCCCGTGTGGGAAGGGCTGGAACGGCGGAACATCGTCGACGATCCATCCCGGCTGTTCGAGGCGCTGCGGCGAGTCGATTACGAATGGCGAGCGGGCGATGACGTGTCCTTGGGCAGCATCGCGGCCGAGGCGGCCGAATACGAGCAGGTGCTCACTGTCGTCAACACTACGAAGGATGCCGCACACTTCCATCGCTACCTTGACGAACACGTGGCCCAGGCCGCGGAAGTGCTGCACCTGTCGACTCGGATGACCGCCGGCCACCGTCGCGAAGCCATCGCGGAGATCAAGAAGCTCCTCAGCGACGGGCAGCCCGTGCAGGTGGTATCCACCAGTCTCATCGAGGCTGGAGTGGATCTTGACTTCCCGCGGGTCTACCGCGCATGGGCGCCGGCGGAGTCGATGCAGCAGGCCGCAGGGCGCTGCAACCGCGACGGCCGCCTGCACCGAGGCGCCGTCGTCATCTTCCAGCCCTCCGACGGAAAGCAACCACGCAGCAAGACGTACGAGGCTGCCTTGAACGCCAGCGGCACCTACTTCGGACCTGGTCGGTCCGCTCCGGACGACCTGGAAGCTTTTGAGCGTTACTACCCTGAGCGCTACGCCTTCCAACAGGGGACCCCCGATTCAGGGCTCGGGGCCGAGATCGAGGACCTGCGACGCAGCCTCGACTTCCCCAAGGTCGACCGCAGCTTCCAGATGATCGAGGACGAGCTGAGCGCACCAGTAGTCGTCATTCGCTGGGAGACCGACCGAGAGGCTATCGAGACGGCCATCGCGCGGCTTCGGGACCCCGCCCGCCCGTGCGGACCTGAGGTGCTTCGCAGCCTGCAACCGCACACCGCTTCCCTGCCGCGCGGTGAAGTGGAGGCGGCCCTGCGCTCTGGCCTGGCGACGCCCATCACCGGCGACCTGTTGCTGTGGGAAGGGGGGTACCACCCACAGCGTGGACTCGACCCGGACGCTCCCGAGGACCGGAGCGCGTTCAATCTCTGACAAGTGTTCCGCCCAGGCACACCTGTTCGCGGTTGGCGGGGCAGTCTGCGTAGGACGTGGCATCATAGGTCATTCCCGGCCCTTGCGAGGCGGCCAATACCTGCGCTCTCCGGTATGCCAGGAGGCGACGGTCCGCCGAGTCCCGGCGCAAGAGCAATGTGGCATGTTGCTGGGGCAGCAAACCCAGCATGGCGGTCGCCTTCCGCGACTGAGGGTCGCAATCATGTCGGTGGGTGCGTGCTGCTCTGCACCACCAGGGTCCGCACCGGTGAGGGGCGGGGCGTCAGCCTCGCCCCTCACTCGTGCCCCCATTGAGCGAACTCCGTCCCGAACGCTACTCACACAAGATCCGCGTACCCCAGGATCACTATCGACCGCACTAGACGCTGGTTATCAAGCAAATACCACTTCACCTACATGGAAGCTGTAACTGGAGCCGGGTTGAACGCAATTGCTTTGCTCATCGAGCCCGGCAGTGTCGTTGTCGCCGTGATCCTCGTCGTCGTGCTCGTGATTCGCCGTCGTGCTGTGCGACTCCTCCTGGAGGTGACCTGAACTGCCCAAACACAGCGTGGCGTTGCTGGCTTTTGGCTGGCAACGCCGCCGCTGTCAGTGGTCGCCCCTATGGTGAGGATTCGAGGCCGCGCCACCGGCTGCGGGTCCTTTCAACAATCGTGCTTTGGTGAGGAGTTGATGGTGGAGTCGGATCCCGGAAGGCGCCTCGGTCTGGCTGAGCGGCGCGGCAACGACGGCTGGGTCTATCCGGACTTAGTGGTGGAGGTGGCCGGTCCGCTGGCCTGCTTCACCCGCCCCGAACTGAAGGTGGAGCGGGTCTCCTACCCGGTGATGACGCCCTCAGCGGCATCAGGGGTGCTGGAGGCCATCTACTGGAAACCCGAGTTCCACTACGTGATTCGGGCGATCGAGGTGCTCAGGCCGATCGAATGGACATCGATCCGCCGTAACGAGGTGAAGTCGGCGATCTCAGCCGCCGAGGTGGCAGCACTACGCAAGGATCCACGACGACGCTACGACGTGGAAGGTGACCGCGATCAGCGCAACACCATGCTGCTGCGGGATGTTGCCTACCGCATTCGAGCTCAGGTGAAGCCGGCGGCACACAGCCAGGGCGAGTCCCCTGCTAAGTACCGGGAGCAGCTGCGCCGCCGCGTGGACAAAGGCGCCTGCTTCTCCCAACCGTTCCTAGGCTGCCGTGAGTTCAGCTGCGCGTTCGGCCCTGCTACCGAAGCCCCGACCATCGACAGGGACGAAGAGCTGGGAGTCATGCTCCACTCCATCATCTACCCCAAGCGCGGCCAGGGCGGCGGGGAGAAATACCGCTGGTTCCGTGCTCAACTCATCAACGGTGTACTCAACGTTCCGGCGAAGCCCCTGGATGACAGCCACGTTGCACTGCCCGGCGTCGGAGCGCGCACGTCCGCCCGGGGGAAATGACCACATGTTGCTGCATCGCCTGACGGAGTACGCGGACCGGGCAGAGAAGCTGCCGCCACCGTACTACCGCCCGAAGAAGATCCAGTGGGCACTGCGCGTAGACGCGGACGGTACAACCGCAGCCCTGTACGACCAGCGCCTCCCCAAGGGGTCTAAAGAGAAGCCTCTGCAGACGCCCGCTCCATATGCCTACCGATCGGGGAAAACTCCGCCCCCCTCCCTGCTTGTAGACACTGCCCAGTTCGTCCTTGGGGTGCCGAAAGCCGCGGCCGACGGCAGAGTCAGCGACGCCGCCATCCAAGAGGCCCACCGCCGCCGGGACGAGTACGCAGCCCTGCTGCTGTCCTGGGCCGAGCACCACCCCGACGACCCGGGCGTCAGCGCACTGGCCACATTCGTCTCCTCAGGCGGCCTGGACCGGGTGAAGATCCCGCAGGAGGTGAACTCCACCGACACTGTCGCCGTGATGGATGCGGACGCCGGCTGGCTGCACCTGCGCCCATCCGCGCAAGAGGCGTGGGCGACACAGGTCCGCGCACGGAAAGCCGGCAGCGGCATCGTCGATGTGTGCCTGGTATGCGAGGACGAGGGGCAACTGCTCACCACCATTCCCGAGAGCATCAAGTCCGGCGCCATCCCCACCAGCGGAGTGGGCCGTGACGCGCAGTTGGTGAGCATCAACGCCTCAGCCCACGGCCGAGGTGGAGCCCTACAACTCGTCAACACGCCCGTCTGCGAAACCTGCGGCTCCCGGTCCATGGCCGCCCTCAACCTCCTGCTCGCCGACGACCGCCACCGGCGGCGCGCCGCTGAGTCGGTCACCGTGTGGTGGACCCGTGAACCCACCGACCCATTCTTCGACGCCTTGGACCATCCCACCGAGGAGACGGTCGCACGCCTTGTCGACTCCCTGCACGCCTGCCCCGACCCCATCATCGCTGAGCGCCTCGACCCCAACGGTTACTACGCACTCACCCTCGCCCTGAACAATGCTCGGGCAGCCGTTCTGGACTGGCTGGACACCACTGTCGGGCGGCTGCGCAACCACCTCGGAGCCTGGTTCGAAGACCACAAGGTCTTCGACGGATGGACCGGCTCCTACCGCTACCTGCCCCTGTGGCACCTCGCTCTGGCCTCCGGCCGCTGGGACGACAAGGCCGGCAAGTACGCCCCCCGCAGCGCACCCCGCGGCCTGGAAGACGAATTGCTGCACGCCGCCCTGACCCGCGGACCGATGCCCGCCCGCCTGCTGCCACACCTGCTCCAGCGCATCCGAGCCGACCACCGTGTCGACGCCCCCCGCACCGCCCTGATGCGCCTGACCCTCCACTCCAACCGCACCGACAAGGAGCAAACCGGCCCCATGCCTCGTCTGGACGACACAAACCAAGAGCCTGGCTATCTGTGCGGCCGCACCTTCGCCGTACTGGAAGCCATCCAGCGCGCAGCACTGCCCGAGATCAACGCCACCATCGGCGACAAGTTCTTCGGCACCGCGATGACCGCCCCCGCAGCGGTCCTCACCAACCTGCGCAACGGCGCCAACGGCCACCTCAAGCGCCTGCGCCGCGACAAGAAGGGGACCTACTACGCCCTGGACGCGCGCCTGGCCGACGCCTTCGCAGCCCTTGCCCACATCGAAGGCGGCATCCCCGTACTCCTGAACACCCGCCAACAGGCGTGGTTCGTCCTCGGCTACGAACAACAGCGCGCCGAGGACAACGCCGCCCGCGCCGCCCACAAAGCCGCCCAGGAACGGAAACTGGCCGAAGCCGAGAACCCCCAGAGCGCCGGCGCTCCCGCCTAAAGCCGTCGCACATCCAACGGGCCCCACAACCTTCTTCACGACTTAGGAGCAACAGCACATGACTGCAGCGCACCTTGACCCGAACCGCAAGATGGACTTCGTGTTCCTCATCGAGGCCCGCGACTCCAACCCCAACGGCGACCCAGATGCCGGCGGCATGCCGCGTACCGACCCGGTCTCGGGCCAGGGCCTGATCACCGACGTCGCCCTCAAGCGAAAGATCCGCAACACCGTCGCTCTCCTCAACGAGGACGCCAAGCAGCCCGGCTACGACATCTACGTCGAAGCCGGCACCGCCCTCAACGCCCAGCACGAACGCGCTTACGCCCCCGACGCCCTGGGCAACGAAGCCAGCCAGCTCGATGCCCGCCAGTGGATGTGCCAGACCTTCTTCGACGTCCGCATGTTCGGCGCCGTCATGACCACCGGCAAGAAGGACAAGCAGGCTGGCCGCGTCCAAGGCCCCCTCCAACTCACCTTCTCTCGCTCAGTAGACCCCATCACCCCGCTCGAATACGGCATCACCCGCGTCACGCCCACCAAGCAAGAGGACATCGAGTCCGGCAAGAACACCGAGATGGGCACCAAACACATCGTCCCCTACGGCCTCTACCGCGGCGAAGGCCACTTCAGCGCCCCCCTCGCCGCCCGCACCGGCATCACCACCCAGGACCTGGAGATCTTCTGGCGCGCCTTCACCCTCATGTTCGACCACGACCGCGCCGCCGCCCGCGGCGAACTCAACCTCCGCAGCCTGTACGTCTTCACCCACGACGACAAGTACGGCAAAGCCCCCGCGCGCCAACTCCTGGACCGCATCACCATCAAGGGCCCCGGCGACGCCACCGCCCGCGCCTTCACCGACTACCAGCTCGATATCGCCGACACCGACCTCCCCGCCGGCGTCAGCCTCATCCGCCTCATCGGATGAACACCCCAACCCTCGAGGACGGCGGGGAGGGGCATCTGGCCCAGATCCCCCTCTCTGCCCTGGAACACTACGCGTACTGCCCACGCCAGTCCGGGCTGATCATCCTGGAAGACGCCTTCGCCGATGACGCCGCCACCGTCCGCGGCACCCTCCTGCATCAACGTGTCGACACTCCCGGCAACCGAGGTCGCGGAACCGTCCGTACCCTCCACGCGCTGCCGGTGTGGAGCGACAGCTACGGACTGACCGGCATCTGCGACGCCGTCGAACTCCACGCCGACGGCCGCATCCTCCCCGTGGAGCACAAATCCGGGCGCTACCGCCCAGGCGGCCCTGCTGACATCCAGGCCGCCGCACAGGCGATCTGCCTGGAAGAAATGTTCCGCCGACGCGTTCCCGAAGCCGCCGTGTACTCCGCCGCCGACCGCCGACGCCACAAGGTCACCGTCGACGACGAACTACGCACCCACGTACACCAACTCACCCTCACCGTGCGCACGATGCTCTCCACCAGTTCGCTCCCCCCACCCGCCGCCGACAGTCGTTGTCGACGCTGCTCGATGGCTACCAGCTGCATGCCCAGAGCCCTCGCCAGCACCCGCCGCTACCAACAAGCCCTCACCGACCTCTACACCCTCGACGACTCCCAGGACGACGTCCCTTGACCACCGAACTTCTCAACACCCTCTACGTCCAAACCCAAGGCACCGACCTACGCCTCGACCAGGACAGCCTCCGAGTCCACCTCCCCGACACACCCGGACGCAAAATCCTCCCCTTACGCCGCATCGACAGCATCGTCGTCTACGGCCACATCAACCTCTCCACAGAACTGATCACCCGCTGCGCCCAGGACAACCGCCCTGTCACCTGGATGAGCCGCAGCGGCCGCTACCTCGCCCGCCTTGACGGAGCTATCCAAGGAAACGTTCTCCTCCGCCACGCCCAGCACCATCTCCACGACCAACCCGAACCCCGGCTCGCGATCGCTCGCAACATCGTCGCCGGCAAAATCCGCAACAGTCGCTGGATCCTCCTACGCGCGGCCCGTGATACTCCCACCCAACAGCGCGAGCAGATCCGAGGCGCCGCCGAAGGTCTTGCCGAAGCACTCAACAAGACCGCCACTGCCGAATCCCTCGACATCATCATGGGCATCGAAGGCAACGCCGCTCGCTGTTACTTCGGCGCCCTCCAACACGTCCTACGTCCCGCTGCGGGCATCTCTGCCTTCACACACCGCAACCGCAGACCTCCCACCGACCCTGTCAACGCATTGCTCTCCTTTACCTACGGCCTCCTACGCGGACTTGTCCACGGAGCGACTGAACAGATCGGACTCGACCCCTACGTCGGCTACCTCCACGGCATCCGCCCAGGCAAACCCGCACTCGCCCTCGACCTCATGGAGGAACTGCGCCCCGTCCTCGCCGACCGTTTCGCCCTCACCCAACTCAACCGACGCCAACTCCGAGCAGAACACTTCGAACACCTACCTGGCGGCGCCGTACGCCTCACCGAAGATGGCCGCAAAGCCGTCATCAGTGCCTGGCAAGAGTGGAAGACCCAAACATGGGAGCACCCCATCGCTGGCAGGGACGTCCCCGCCGGCCTGCTGCCCGTCATCCAGGCGCGCCTGCTTGCCCGGCATCTACGAGGCGACTTGCCTGGATACCTCCCGTGGACGGCGGCCTAGTGGACCTGCTGCTGACCTACGATGTTGATACCACCACGCCGGAAGGCCGCCGTCGCCTCCGCCGCGTGGCCAAACTCTGCGAAGGCCATGGCATTCGCGTCCAGAAATCCGTGTTCGAAATCGTCTCCGACGACAAGAACCTGCTGATGCTCCTGGGCAAGCTCGACAGCATCGTCAACGCGGACTGTGACAGTATCCGTATCTACCGTCTGCCCCATGAGGGATTCGAAAGCGTCCAGACCCTCGGTATCGCCGAAGCGCAGCGACACCGAGACGATCTCGTCCTGTGATGTCACTGCTTCGGAACCACAAGCACACACACGACACGCGGATCACGCCGAAGCAGAATGTCCTTTCTGTGTATCTCTGATCCCGCCTGCCGGGTAACTCTCTGGCTCGAGTGTCGCGTTTCCGCTGCTCAGCCAGTGTGGCGGTCGCCCCCCGGGGCGACCGAGGATCGCAACATCTCGGTGGCGCGGGCTCGGCCTCCGTCGTAGGAAAGTGGCGGTCGCCCCCCGGGGCGACCGAGGATCGCAACCGCATTTCGGGGAACACCCCGTCGTCGAGCACCAGGTGTGGCGGTCGCCCCCCGGGGCGACCGAGGATCGCAACCCCTAGAGGGGAAACGGGCTGATGAGGGAGGTGAAGTGTGGCGGTCGCCCCCCGGGGCGACCGAGGATCGCAACATCGGATACGCCCCCGACAGCGCCCACGTGACCGGCGTGTGGCGGTCGCCCCCCGGGGCGACCGAGGATCGCAACCTCGGCAGTGACCGCCTCGCGCAGGCGAACGCCGCCGGTGGCGGTCGCCCCCCGGGGCGACCGAGGATCGCAACGATGTCATGTATGGGGGCAGCGCGGGCGGAGGGAAGGTGGCGGTCGCCCCCCGGGGCGACCGAGGATCGCAACCTCCGGCTCCGCCGGTGGCGACCGCTGCGGGTGGGGGTGGCAGTCGCCCCCCGGGGCGACCGAGGATCGCAACGTCGTGGCGGCAGAAGAAGGCGGCGCAAAACATGCCGGTGGCGGTCGCCCCCCGGGGCGACCGAGGATCGCAACCACACCGGTTCGGAGATCTACGCAGAGTCGCGGCGGGTGGCGGTCGCCCCCCGGGGCGACCGAGGATCGCAACGCTTGGTGTGCTCGTCGAGAACGGACCACCGTCCGGGTGGCGGTCGCCCCCCGGGGCGACCGAGGATCGCAACGCGCGCCGGTGCGGTGTGAGGGACAGCAGCCTGGTGTGGCGGTCGCCCCCCGGGGCGACCGAGGATCGCAACCCCTTGACCCCGAGGAACAGAAAGACGGTGGCCGCGAGTGGCGGTCGCCCCCCGGGGCGACCGAGGATCGCAACGATGCCGACGAGAGCGAGCAGCTTTGGCGGTGGTGGGGTGGCGGTCGCCCCCCGGGGCGACCGAGGATCGCAACTCACCCACGCTAGCCATGTCAAGCAAGCGCACCCGAAGTGGCGGTCGCCCCCCGGGGCGACCGAGGATCGCAACACCGCTTCCGCGACCGGACGAAGCGGCCTCTGCCCGAGTGGCGGTCGCCCCCCGGGGCGACCGAGGATCGCAACCCCCAGCAGTGTGTGTACGTAGCATGGCCTGCACAGGTGGCGGTCGCCCCCCGGGGCGACCGAGGATCGCAACAACAGTGCGCCCCCACGATCTCGTGCCGTCGATGTGTGGCGGTCGCCCCCCGGGGCGACCGAGGATCGCAACAACCTCCGGCACCCCCAGCGCCCTCGGTGCCCCCTAGTGGCGGTCGCCCCCCGGGGCGACCGAGGATCGCAACTGCCACGACGCGTCGAGGGGCACCCGTTTGACGACGGGTGGCGGTCGCCCCCCGGGGCGACCGAGGATCGCAACGGCTTCGTGGAGGCGGCGACGGACTCGTGCCTCGTCGCGTGGCGGTCGCCCCCCGGGGCGACCGAGGATCGCAACGATGCGGGGGTGGGTCCCGTGTACCTGAAGGCGATCGTGGCGGTCGCCCCCCGGGGCGACCGAGGATTGCAACGTGATGCCGGCCATCGCGGTGGGGTGGACGGTGGCGGGTGGCGGTCGCCCCCGGGGCGACCGAGGATCGCAACCCGGAAAGGAGAAGACGATGCGCCCCACACCCCGAAGGTGGCGGTCGCCCCCCGGGGCGACCGAGGATCGCAACGGCGTCGCCGTGACCGTGATCGGCGGCACCTGGGGGTGGCGGTCGCCCCCCGGGGCGACCGAGGATCGCAACCACCACTATCCGCGCGGCGCCTCGCATGATGGGGTGTGGCGGTCGCCCCCCGGGGCGACCGAGGATCGCAACCGGCCGGAGGTCCCGGCAGCGGCCGTGCCGGTCGGGTGGCGGTCGCCCCCCGGGGCGACCGAGGATCGCAACCTTTACCCCAGTGAGGGATAGGGGCTCACACCCAGTTGTGGCGGTCGCCCCCCGGGGCGACCGAGGATCGCAACCTCCTGCGCTACCCAACCAACGGCGACGACGTCGGGTGGCGGTCGCCCCCCGGGGCGACCGAGGATCGCAACTGCCCATGAGGCGTCGTGGTGGCGGTGGGCGACGGTGTGGCGGTCGCCCCCCGGGGCGACCGAGGATCGCAACAGCAGGGGGTGTTCGTCCGGGACCTCGCACTCCACCACGTGGCGGTCGCCCCCCGGGGCGACCGAGGATCGCAACGGCGCGAGCGTGACCGTGATCGGCGGCACCTGGGGCGGTGGCGGTCGCCCCCCGGGGCGACCGAGGATCGCAACTTCCGCGGCCACCGCGTCCGGCCACCGGATGGCGTGTGGCGGTCGCCCCCCGGGGCGACCGAGGATCGCAACGTGAAGAAGCCGACGCCGCAGCCGCGGCGGTCGGTGGTGGCGGTCGCCCCCCCGGGGCGACCGAGGATCGCAACAGGACCGCTCCGATGCCCTTGAAGAAGCCGACGATGGGGTGGCGGTCGCCCCCCGGGGCGACCGAGGATCGCAACGTGAGCAGGTTGGAGCCGGTGTCGACGATGCTCGTCGTGGCGGTCGCCCCCCGGGGCGACCGAGGATCGCAACCTGCGTCCCACCGCCATGGGGGAGCAGGCCCTGTAGTGGCGGTCGCCCCCCCGGGGCGACCGAGGATCGCAACTCGCTCGGCAGATGCGGCAGCTGCGGCCGCAGGCGACGTGGCGGTCGCCCCCGGGGCGACCGAGGATCGCAACCCGCAGGTCAGACCGGACAACAACACGAACAACAACGTGGCGGTCGCCCCCCGGGGCGACCGAGGATCGCAACCTTCGAGGGGGAGGGGATGATGAGGTGGGGGAGCCAGGTGGCGGCCGCCCCCCGGGGCGACCGAGGATCGCAACTCAAGGACACCGTCTGGTGGGGGCCCAGCGGTGCCCGTGGCGGTCGCCCCCCCGGGGCGACCGAGGATCGCAACACGACGAGAAGGCGTTCGGCTCCGGGTGGGTCGCACAGTGGCGGTCATCCCTCCCCGGGGCGACCGAGGACCGCAATGACCTGCACAATCGACGGGTAGGGCTTGTCGAAGTCGAGTGGCGGTCACCCTCCGGGGCGATCGAGGATCGCAAAGGCGATTACGTCAAGGGCAGGTGAGGGTGGGACCGCGTGATGGTCGCCCTCCAGGCGGCCGAGGATCGCAACCGCTTGTTGCCGTTATGGCAGACCTGCGGAGGGAGTTGTGGCGGGGCGCCCTCCGGTGTGACCGAGGATCGCAACAAGCAGGCGCACCAGGAGCCGGAGGCAGGCCCCAGGCGTGCCGGTCGGCCCTCGGGGCGACCGAGGATCGCAACACCGGAGTGGATCCGTACACCGCTCCCGCGCACTTCGTGGCGGTCGCCCTCCGGGGCGACCGAGGATCGCAACTTGATCTCCATGAGCGTCCGCACCTGGGACTCGCGCGTGGCGGTCGCCCCCCCCGGGGCGGCCGAGGATCGCAACCGCGGAGCCCTCGCCAACGCCGTGTGGCGCCACGCCGGTGGCGGTCGCCCCCCCCGGGGCGGCCGAGGATCGCAACTTGACCAGGAACTGCTCGAAACGCAGCACCGGCATGGGTGGCGGTCGCCCCCGGGGTGGCTGAGGATCGCAACGTCTCCGCGAGATGACCGGGCGCACCCAGGAGCAGCGTGGCGGTCGCCCCCCCCGGGGCGGCCGAGGATCGCAACCGCCGTAGCCGGTGGGACATGGCGGAGGGGCCCGGGAGTGGCGGTCGCCCCCCGGGCGGCCGAGGATCGCAACGACCCCCGCGCCACCACCGTCCTCGACTACGACCTCAGGTGGCGGTCGCCCCCCCCGGGGGCGGCCGAGGATCGCAACGCATCTTCGACACCGACCCGAACGCGAAGCCCAAGAAGTGGCGGTCGCCCCCTGGGGCGGCCGAGGATCGCAACCATCCGGAATCGGCCTCTATCTGGGCCGCGATGATGGTGGCGGTCGCCCCCGGGGCGACCGGGGATCGCAAAGACTTCGGGGCGCCGACCAGCGGGCGGCCGCTGACGGTGGCGGTGGTCCTCTGGGGCGACCGAGGATCGCATCTGGATGGCCTCGCACGGGGACTGGCTGCCCGTCAACGTGGCGGTAGTCCCCGGAGCGACCGGAGATCGCAGCACGAGGAGACTGCTCGTCTACGGACTGCACCACTCCACAGTGGCGGTCGCCCTCCGCCACGAATCGCAACAGCCTTCAGCCCTTGGAGCTAAGAAGGCACTGAATCCATCTTGCCCCAACGCTCTTTGACCTGCGTTGGGACGTATGTGGGATCACCCGATCCCCTGGGTTCTGTGGGGCGAGAGCGCCCCCCGCCGGGGCGTAGGTAGCGGCTCACAAGATCTTCACAGTTCCGAGCAGTCAAATGGAAACAATTCGATCACCGTCGGCTGTTGCAGCACCCGTAGCCGAGGAGGGGACGGTGACGGGCCTGAAGCTGTTCAACGCAAACGGCGGCGTGACCGAGGTCACGCCGCGTCTTGCTGCTGTCGAAGCGGATGTGCAGTGCCTCGTCGAGGCGAACATGGAGACGATGCTGGGGGTGCGGTTCCTGGCGAGCGAGTACGTCATCGACTGCGCCGATGGCGGGCGGATCGACTCGCTGGGAATCGACGAGAACAATGCACCCGTGGTCGTGGAATTCAAGCGCGGCACAGATGCAGGCGTGATCCACCAGGGCCTCTACTACATGTCCTGGCTCATGGCCCACAAGGACGCCTTCCGGAACCTGGTCCGCGACCGGCTCGGGGTGACGGTCGCGTCCCAGATCCTGTGGAGCGCACCCAGGTTGATCTGCGTCGCCGGCGACTTCACCCGTTACGACGCGCACGCCGTACGCGAGCACCGGCGCTCGATCGACCTGGTGCGCTACCGGTACTTCGGCAGCGACCACTTCGGTCTTGAGACCGTGGCTTCGGTCACGGGCCACTCGGTTGAGGTCAAGCGGGTACGCCGCCGCGCGCCCGGGGCGCCGCCGGTTCGGCAGCAGGGCGGTGCGATGGCCGAGCTGGCCGCGGCAGTCGACGAGGTCCTCGTCGGCCTGGGCGACGGCGTCAACCGGGTGCAACGCAAGCAGTACTGCGCCTATCAGCGGCTGCGGAACTTCGCCTGCCTGATCCCGCCCCAGCAGACCAAGGTGCTGGTCTATCTGAAAGCGGATCCGACGGCAGTGGACCTGGTGTCCGGCTTTACCCGGGACGTGACCGGGCTCGGCCACCATGGCACGGGCGACCTGGAGGTGCAGCTGCGCACCGAGCGGGACCTGGAGCGCGCCCAGGACCTGTTCCGGCTGAGCTACGCCGCGGCGTGACGGGCCAGGAACAGGTAGTGCGTGTCGTGGGCGGTGACGTTATGGATCGTCGCTGTGCTGCCTTTCGACGGGCGGTCAGGAAGTGGCGGTGGAGCTACAAGTATTCGGCGGGTCCCCGGTTTCGGTAACCGGGGATCCGCCGCTATATTGCCGCCGTCTTCCCGCGCGGCCCTGAATGGACTGCTACTGCTCTCGGTCCTCTGCTGGGGTTGGCTTCCGGTGTCGACCCTGGCCTTTCCCCAGCGCGGGGCGATCCCATTCGGCGGCTTTCTGTTCGGCTGGCTGCGGCAGGTACAGCACGGTCTTGGCCTCGGCGAGATCGCTGACGAGGCTGACCGTCTGCCACTCGGTTCCGTTCCATTCCTGGATCACGCGTGGTGCGCTGGGGCCGACGTGTTGCCCGCGGTGCGGACCTTCGGTCAGTGGCACTGCGCGACGCTTGCCCTTCGAGGCGTTCTGACGTTCCTCGCGTCGCCGTGCCCAGTCCTCCAGCGGCTCCTGTTCGTCGTGCATCTCAGCATCGTGGCGCAGATGCGATGACCGCTGCCACAGGCTTGGCCAGACGTCACCGTGACCTCGCCGAACTCGCGCGTGGTGCTGGCTGCGCGCGGATGTCGGGACGGCTCAGGGCGTTCAGCCTTCGGGGCCTGGACTCAAGGTGCCTCTGTGTGAGTCCGTGGGCCACCTCGAAGGCCACGTCCTGCAGCACGGAGGCTGCGGCGTGCGGAGAGAAGTGGAGCGTCCACCTGGGGGTGTCGGCCGCGCCGCCGCCCCAGAACGTCCAGGCGGGCAGAGGGCTGTGATGGGACTGGGCTGCGAAGGCGTCGAACTGGACGCCGGAGGGGTGATCCTTCGGGGCTTGCCAGCGGATCCAGCGGCCGTCGACGGTGTGCTCCCAGCCGGCGTCGGCCAGCGGGCGGGTGGCGTCGCTGATGGTCGCTTCCGAGACCTGGCTGCCCGCCGCGATCTCCACTGCGTCCGTGGAGGCGAGGCTGTCGAGGAGCACCCGCATGATCTCTACGGGGACCGTGGCGCTCGCGGTGGCGTGCCACAGGCGCTCGCCGACCGGGCTCTCGTACGCGGCAATCTTCCACTGAGTGTCGTCGGGGTCGGCTTCGTGGACGAACTCGGCGCGCAGGACGAGGGATTCGTGGACGGCGAGGGTGGTCTCGTCCGACCGGGTGCGCCACTTCTCCCACTCTCCGTGCGACTCGAGAAAGTCCTTCAGGAGTGCTTCGTGGTCGCCGGCCCCGGCAGCGTGCATCTCTACAGACTCGGCAGTGGCCAGGGGCGGCTGGGCGTCGGCCGCACCCGACGGCGAGGGGGTGCGTGCCTGCTCGGCGTGACGTTCGGTGCTGGCGGCCGGGGAGTACGGCATCGCCGTAGAGGCGCTCGAACTCGGCGATGGCCGTGGCGGGGTTGTCGTACTGGGTTGTCTCGGTGCGCAGGTGGTTCTCGCCGTGGAGGTGGATGCTCGGGCCGTCGCGGTAGGTGCCGACGGCGACGGTGGTCCACCCGTCGTGGGCGTGGGCGTGGATGATCAGGCGGCCGTGACGGATGGCGTCGTAGATCTGCTGGGCGTCGCCTGAGACCTCGCGGATCTCCTCGCGCGAGCACCAGGGCATGGGGTAGTTGGCCCAGGTCCATTCGGTGTCGATCTCTTCGCGCAGCTGGGGCGTGATGTCGACGGTGACGCCCTCGGCGCGCAGGGCGCGTGCGGCCAGTTCGGCGTAGTGCGCCTCCTCGCGGTCGATGCGTGCCATGACCATCGTGGTGTCGTCGAGGGGCTCGAAGCCGTGGACGGCGAGGAGGGCTCGCACGATGTGGGTGGGGGTGCCCGTGATGGTGGCGGTGACGGCGCTGGGGCGGCCGTGGAGCAGGTCGAGGCGAAGGTGCAGGTCTGCTTCGGGGTGCGGCAATCTGTTCTCGCTTCACGGCTCCGGCCGACGCAGGGCCGGCCGGGGCGGGTGGTTCATCGGAGTGCTCGTGCGCGGGCTGGGGTGACTCGTGGTGGCGGGCCGGCCCGTGAGCCGGCCGGGCTGTGCGGTGCGCGAGGTGCCGGCGGCGTAAGGGCGGTGCTGTGCTGCCAGCGGGTTCGCAGGGCGGTGAGGTCGGCCAGGGCGCGGCGGCTGCCGGTGATCAGCTGGTGTGGCGTGTTGGCCGGGTCGTGGGCGTAGGCGGCGATGCGCGTGCCGACGCCGAATGCGCAGGCTAGCAGGGCGCGTTGAAGGACTCGCTCACCCCAGTATTCGGGTGAGCCGACGGGGGCGGAGACCAGAGCGATGAGGTCGCCGGGGTCGAGTCCGTCGGTGAGGAGTCCGCGGTGCTGGGCTTCCCAGAGCACGGTGACCGGGTCTACGGGCTCCCCGTTGTGGACCAGGGCGGTCAGGCACTGCCACACCGTGGCGTGCAGAGGCAGCGTGAAATCGCTGGGCTGTAGCCAGCGCATGTTCTTCAGCTCTGCCGGGTGCGCGGTGGCCGTGGCGAGGAGGAGTCGTTCCTCGTCGAGGGCTTCCTCGCTGCTGTGCCCCGCGGAGTTGTCCGGCACCAAGGTGCGCGGCAGGGAGCCGGGGTGCGGGGCGAACTGTCCGGCGAGCGTGTCCAGGAACTGTCCGAGCGTCTCGGCCTGGGCCAGGGTGCTGGCGGCCGGGTTGGGCAGGGTGGTGTCGGTGGCGGTCTGGGCGAGGCGTTCGGCGTGCATCAGCAGCGTGCGCCGGGCGTGATCGGCTCGGATCATCCGCGCGTACGTCGGCGCGTGCCGGGGCCAGGGGCAGACCTGGATGAGGGTGTGGAGGTAGGAGGCGGTCAGCCCGGGGGCATGGGGGCGCGCCGCATCGAGCACGGTGTTCAGCCGGGTGGGATCGGAGTGGTGGATCTCCGGGTCGGGTGGGGGCACCGTGCGCATGGCCTGGAAGAGGGCGCCGTGAGCGTGGTTGCCGAACTGGCTTGCATCCAGGTCTCCGATGTCGGCGAGCCGCTGGGGTTCCAGGAGGAGTGCGCCCAGCAGGGACTGCTCGGCGTAGTGCACCGGCTGAGCAGGGGGCAGGTCGTCCAGGTCGTCCTCGTACGGGTCGGTGGGCATTTAGGCTGCCAGGGTGAAGTCGTGGGGATGGAGGGTCTTGCCGAGGTGCGGGGCCAGCAGGTGGGCGGCGAGACGGGGTGGCACGGCGTTGCCGATCTGGGAGAACTGCTGACCTTTGTTCCCGGCCCAGCGGTAGTCGGCGGGGAAGGTCTGCAGGAGGCCGGCCTCCTGGGCGGTGATCCGGATGGACTCCGGCGAGGGCCGCTCCCCGCTGGCGCCGCTGGGAGCGGGCTCGGCGACCCAGACGCACTCGTTCGCACGGTGGCCGAAGAACAGCGTCCCGGCCGGCTCGTCGGATCGGCGCACGGTCGCGTTCGCCTGGTTGTTGCTGCGCAGAGACCACGACCAGCGATGTGCTTCGCCGGCGAACGTGGGGGCGGAAACGTCGGCCGGCTGGTTCTCCCTGGCTCCGTGCCGGGCGCTCCACCCGGCACCCTCACGTCGCGACTGCAGGACGATGGCGCTCTGCGGCTTCCAAGTCCCACGGTCGCGGGCGTCGGTGAGCGTCTTACGGGATCCGGAGGGGAAGGGCTCGGGACCGCCGCCCGGTCCTCCGCCGGCGCACACGGTCGGCACGGGACGGTCGGTGGCTCCCCAGCCGAGGGCCTCGGCCATGGACACCCACTGCGCGCGGCCCGGCCCGAACAGCGACTCGGGCTCGGCCGCCTTGGCGTGCGTGGGCGGTGGCGGCTCGGCGGTCCGGGTGCGGGAGGCGAGCAGGATCGCCCGCCGCCGCGTCTGCGGCACCCCGTAGTCGGCGGCGTTCAGGATCCCGGTCCATACCGAGAACCCCCAGGTGCGCAGGATCGCGGCGTACTGGCGCCACAGGGGCAGGACGTCGGGCACCTCTTCCATAGCGACCCACTCGGGTTGCCCGTGCTGGTTGAGGGCGTGCAGGTAGCGCATGGGCTCGGCGGCGAGCAGTGAGCGCTCGTCGCGGCAGTCGGCCAGCAGCTGTTCGCGGGTGTCGCGGCCGGTGGCGAGGTCGGCGACGGCCTGGTGGACGAGCGGCTGGTCGAGGAGGCCGAGGCGTTTGCCGGCCATCGACCATGCCTGGCAGGGCGGGCTGGCGATGAGCCCGGTGGTCTTCCCGAGGAAGGGCCAGACCGGGTACATCGCCACGTCGGTCCGAATCGTCAATTGCCCTTGTGCGGCGCGGGTCTTGCAGGCCCATTCGTCCCATTCCAGGCCGATGTCCCGCACGCCGAGCACGGCCAGTGCGTGGCTCCAGCCGCCGGGGCCGGCGAACAGGTCGAGCACGATCACGTGGCCAGCCCGAAGCCGTCCTGCGTGGCTGTGATTTCTCCTCGGCAGGCCCAGGGAGAGCACCCGTCAGCAACGCCCTCTTCCAGCTGCTCCGCGTCTTCTTCGGCGCCGACCTCTTGCTGGAGCGCCGCCCATTCGGCGGCGGTTACATGGTCGATCGGAGCTTCGCTCAGCGGAATGCGTGAACGGTGCAGAAATGCCTCGCCCAGCAGACGGTTGCCGGTGGCATTGGCGCGAGCGTTTCCCTTCCGAATGGCGGCGTCGAATTCCACCACGTCCGCCCACTCGGCTGGGGAGGTGTCGCGAATATGCCGCCATTGGGCGTTACCATGGAACGGGCAGCCAAGGCAGCTCGATTTCGGCGTGTCCGCCAATCCGAGCGAAGACAGATAGCGAACGCAGTCGCTGCGCGACCAGCCCATGTCGATGAGCGGGTGCCGGTTGCGCATGTACTTTACATCCGCGTCCTTGGCGCGGTGGAATTCATCGGTGGAGATGCCCACCCACTGCTCCACGAACACCTCTCGCGGAATGCGGGCAGGATAGGGGTAGCCGAGGAGTTCGCGGACCTGTCGCTTGATCGGCTTTATCTTATATTCGCCTGTGCATTGCCTTCTGGTCATTCCGTCCTTGCCGTCCTGATTTCGAATGTAGAGCGGCATGGACGCGAATCTGTGGCCAGGGTCGAGCGCATCGCTGCGAATGTTCCCGGAAGTGACCCGCAGAATAGGGATACCTGCCGGTTTCGCTATCTCCCGCTCCAGGCGGTCGAGGTGCGAATAGACGGCCTTCGGTTCCCACCCTGTATCGGCAAAAATGGCGTAATCGACCTTGGGGAGAATCCCTTCGGCTGACAGGGCGAGCATGGCGCTGGATTGAATTCCGGCGCCGAGCGAGATGGATCGGAATACGGGGTTGGTGGAAATTGGGTGTCCTTGCGGCGAGCGGGGCGCTGTCCGTGGGCGGGTCGGTCAGCGGCGGGGAGCAGGGGCGCGGCGTGCGGCGGGGGCCGGCGGAGCCGGGGCCGTCACGGGGGCACGGGGAGAAGCGAAGGCAGGACTTACCTCGTCGAGGCCGTCGGCGAGGTCGCGGGCGGCGTCCGTGGCCGTACGCAGCCATTCCCATGTGGGGGCGGGCAGTTGGCGCCAGTGGGCGTTGTTGCGAGCCCATTCGAGGATCTCGGCGGCGTTGCGCAGCTGCTCGGCGAGCTGGGCCAGCACGGCGTGCTGCTGGTCTCCGTCGCGAGCGGTGGCCAGGGACTGGAGGAGTTCGTCGAGGGCGGTGGGCACCGAGCCCGGGTCGTCGGGGAGCCCGTAGAGCCGGGCATGCAGTGACTGGGCGATGCCGTTTGCGGGGCCGCCGGAGGACCGGTGGTCATAGCGCGGCGCGGCCAGGCGGCGCAGGGTGAAGTGGACGACGACGTCGCGGGGTGTGGCGTCGGGGTGGACCTGGGCGGCCAGGGCGAGCGCGATGTCGTGCGCGGTGGGGGTGTCGGAGGGCGTGAGGTCTCCCGGGAAGTGGGGTGCGGGGTCAGCGGGAACGGCTGGCGGCGGCCGTCGGCAGGGGCGTGGCTGGGCGTGTGGTGGTCAGACCGGTGCGGCGTGGCCGTGCGAACGAGGCGGCGAGGTCGTGGCGCCCGGCTGCGGTGAGGTGGACGCGCTCGTCGCGGAACCAGTCGGGGCAGTCCTCGCGCATCACCAGGCCGCGGCTCTCCAGGGCGCGGATGGTGCTGATGCTGACGCGGAGGTCCTCGCGGCGCAGGTAGGGCTTGTCGTGGGTGATGGCGACGTCGCCGCGGGCTATCGCGCGCAGTGTGGTGCTCTGCGCGGGGGAGAGGGCAGGCGGCTGGTGCTCGGGTACGAAGCCGCGGTGCCGGCGTTCGGCAACGAAGAGTTCGGCGGTTGCCAGAGCGTCCGAGGAGCCCAGGGCGGTGAGGCTGGCGACGAGGGTGAAGCGTCGGCCGGCCTCTCGTCGGGCCTCCTGCTCGGTCAGGACTGCCAGGAAGTCGTCGCCGAGTTCAACAGGCAGCCCCGCGCGGGTGTGGTCGAGGATGTCGACGGCGTCCATGAGATGGTCGGCTGCATCGGTCGCAAGATGGGCGAGTTGGCGTACGCGTGCGTACACCGCCCGGATGTCGGGGCTGTGGTACATCGGCTGGGCGTTGAGCGTGTCCACGATGGTGAGCGCGGATCGGGCGAGGCGCTGGGCAGATTCCGTCTGGCTGTTCAGCAGGGTGGCGGGGGTTGTCCCGTTGAGCGCGTGACGCAGGTGGGCGTCGTTGAAGCGGGTGAAGTCGGCTGCCAATGCGAGGAGCTGTTCGGCGGGTTCAAGGGAGAGGGTCTTCTCGGACAGGGAGGGCTCCGGGGCAGGGAATGACTCAGCGACGCCGGCCGGGGCGGTCGAGCTGAGCGAGGGCGTGATCGATGTGCGGGTTCATCGCGGCGGCGCGGACCGGGGTGATCAGGGCACTGTGCCCGTGCCGCGTGCTGAGGGAGACGTCGGCGAAGGCCCGCTCCACGGCCGTGGGCGTGGACAGGTGGGCGAAGAAGTTGCGGACGAGGCTCTCGGGGACCTCGCGCGTGAAGGTGGCCAGCGGCTGGTTCTCGTAGTAGGCGTGCTCGGCCCGCCAGACGATTTCCTCATGGGGCGTGTGGCGTAGTTGGCAGTACCAGTCGGGCGAGGTGAGGGAGCCGTCGTCGACGGACCAGTCGTTGAGCGCCGCGATCTGTTCCAGGGGCATGTCCGTGATCGGGATGCGCTCGGCGTGACGGGTATCGCCGAGCAGCTGAGGCAGTGCCTGGGTCACGGCGGCGACGGCCTCCATGGGCGTCTGCCGGCTGAACTGCACTTCCCAGTACGGTTCGTGGTGGGCGATCGTCCACCAGGTGCCGAGAGGGTGGATGGGGTCGAAGTCGCAGAACACGCTGCCTTCGGGGCTGTCGATCTTGACGTGGCCGGTGGTGGCGTCGTGCTGAGTGGTCCAGCCGAAGAGGTGGATCAGGGGGCCGATCGCGTCGGCGAGCCGGTCGCCGGCGCCTGCCATGTAGCGCGGGGAGACCATGACCCGGTCGTCGGGCGCGTACGCGGTCACCGGTGGGCTCCCTGCGTTGCCGTGGCCTTCGGCACGGTGGCCGCTGCCGTCGGCAATGGGGTGCGAGGGCGAGGCTGGGCCAGCGCTTGTCGCCCCTGCTCGGTCACGGTGATCTTCTGGCCCTGGTACAGCGAGGTGCTGGCGTCGGCGCTGACCAGCCCGCGCCTGGCCAGAGCCCGGTAGGTGGAGATGGAGACGCGGGTCCCGTCGTTGGTGGCGACCCGGGTTACACCCATCCCTCGTGTCGAGCTTTCATACAACTTTCCGCCGCCCTGCAGCGCGGAGAGTGCGTCGTACTGGGCGGGGCTCAGCGCGGGACCCGTCTTCTGCCGTACGACCGCCGACTTGTACTCCTGTGCGGTGGCCAGGTCCTCGGTGATGCCGTGGGCGAGGTAGTGGCAGCCGATCGCGCACAGGTCGAGCTGGTGGACGGCATCGTCGAGGTGCCCGCTCATCTTCGGGATGGCCTCGGCGTGCCGGGCCGTGCGCACCGCCTCGTCATCGGCCGGGTAGCCGGTGACCTGCGCGCCCTCGTAGGGGTTGGCGAGCACCACGTGGGCCAGGTCGGTGCCGGCGAGCGACGACGAGGAGACGACCGAGGCCAGCAGCTCCAGGCTGCCCCGGCTGCCCGCGATGTGGGTGTACGAGCTGTTGTCGAGCGCGGTCAGGCGCGCCAGGGCGGTAGCCGTGAGGTCCTGCGTCTGGAGAAGAAGGGGGCTGATGCGATGCAGTGCGTCCGTGCCGGGCGTGTAGGAAATGTCGCGCACGCGCGCCTTGAGGGCTTCGAAGTCGCGGGCCAACTGCCGCAGTTGGCGGACTTCTTCGTTCAGGTCGAGTGGGGGCGTGGTGATGAGATGGCTCCTGGGCTGGTTCAGCGGCTTCGGGCGATGACCTGCGCGGTGGCAGGCAGGGGGCGGGGCGTGGTTCCGGGCGCGGTGCTCGGCCCGGCCGGAGGTGAGTCGATGACCGAGGCGAGGGCGGTGATGCCTGCCGAGGTGAGGCGCGCGCGGTCCAGGGGCGGGCCGCCGACGTAGGCGGCATGTGGCGAGCCTGCGGTTCTCTCGGCCAGGCCCTTCGTCTCCAAGGCGCGCAGGGTGCTCATCAGCACCTTGGGCTCGCGGGAGCGGGTGAACTCGCGGCCCAGCGAGCTGCTGGCCACGACATGTCCGCAGGCGATCTCGGCCAGGGCCGTGCGCTGAACGGCGCTCAACCGGTCGTCGGGGGCTGGCGCGGTGGCCCAGCGGCGCCGCCGGGTCTCGGCGGCCAGTGTCACGGCGCAGCTGACGGCGGCTTCCGGAGCCAGCGCGGTCAGCTCGCGAGCAGCCCCGACGCTGAGGTCGGCCGCGGCGCCGGCGAGGAAGGCGAGCTGCTTCAGCCGCATGACCGTCTCGGTCAACTCGACGCTCTCATAAAGCCGTTCGCTCTGGATCGCCTTGATGGCGGACTGGGTGTCGGTGGCCAGACGTTGCGCGGAGGCAGCGTGGGCATCCGGTGCTGGCGGGTCGGCGGCGCGCAGGAGGAGGTCGAGCGCGTCGTTGTGCTGGGTGTACTGGTCGGCCAGGTGGAGCAGCCGCTCGACGGGCGTGGGCGGTGGCGCCACGTCGAAGAGCAGGGATTCGGCGGGCGGCTCGGTCATGAGCGACGCCGCGTCGGGCAGAGGTGAATGGGACTCGTCTTCCGTCGGGTTGGGTATGGCCGCTGGCCTCGGGGGCGCTTAGGCGGCAGGGTCGAAGTCGCTCTGCTTCGCGTGGTGGCCGGTGCGTCATCGGCTTGGGCTTGGTGGGGGCGCCGGCGGCTCGGGGGGTTTACGTGGGCCGCGGAACTCGGCGAGGGGAGCGATGACGGCGTATTGGCGTAGTGGGCGAGGGATCTCACGCAGGCGGCGCATCACGGGCTCGCCTCGCACCAGCGTGCGGATGACGCTGCGGGCGAGCTGCGGTGGTGCGTCGTGGCTGAGCGAGAGGTTCCAGCGTTCGGAGCCGTCACTGCGAGGTGTCTGGGTCGCGATCTGCCAGGCAGCCTCCTCGTGGGGGGTGTGCGCGAGGATGCACAGACGGTCGGCCGAGAGATACACGGTTCGCGTGCCGTAGGCGGTGCGCTTCCACCCGGCGTTGTAGAGGTCCTCGGCTAGGTCCTTCAACGGGTCTGTGTCGGTGAGGGGGTGGGAGGGCAGCAGTGTCAGCGGTGCCAAGAGCGCGTGGGGCAGTTCGCGAGGGGTGTTGCACGAGAAGGTGGCGGTCCAGGGGCGTGGGCCGCTGTGGGCGGCGGTCCAGCGGGGTACCGGGCCGGAGGCCAGCATGTGGTAGCTGATCGTTGTGGCGTCGTCCGGGGAGGTCAGCATGACCTGACCGGTGTCTGGATCCGATCTAAGGCTCCAGTTGGGTGCACGGTCTCGGATCGCTTGGAAGGTGCTGGTGGTGTTGCCCTCGCCGGCCACGTGCAGTGGTGAGACGAGGAGGAGGGAGGGGGAGAGGAAATAGTCGGAAGACGTGGCGATTCCTTGGCGTCGGGGACAGGCGATCTGCTGCGTTGACTGCTGAGCGGTGCAGGGCGGGCCAAGGGGCATCGAGGTGCCTGCGGAGCTGGTCGTGGAGGTCGACGGTGTCCGTTGGCAGAGCAGCCGAGGACTCTGTCGTGGTGGTCGACGAGGACCTGTATCGCAACGTCGTGCCGCGGCGCGTGGGCACCGGGAGTGTGTGGCGCTACAGGCCGCGACGGTGGAGGGGGCGGGGCGTCGCGGGGGGCTTCGCGTCAGCCGACGCCTTGCGGGTGGGGAGCGGGGGGACGGCGCCGGTCAGCTCGATCCGTGCCTCGTCCAGGGTCCGTTGGGCGGCGTCGAGATGGCGACGCAGAGCGGAGTGGTGCGGGATGGCTTCCAGCTGCGCGTTGATGGTGGTGCGGCTGGCAGGGTCGCTGACCTTGGTCAGGGCGGGGAGGGCCTGGGTGTAGTGGGCCAGGGCACGCCCGATCGTCGCCGCGGCCCGGCTCGATCGCAGGGCGTCCTGTGCGGGGTTGGTGGTCGGGATCTCCTCGGAGAGGAGGTGGTGGGCGTCGGCGGTGAACCGTAGGGCGAGGTGGCCCAGGAGGTCGATGTGGCGCAGGGCGGTGAAAAAGCCGTCGGGGCCGGGGTCGACCTGGTGGGCACGGAGGTCGGTGAGGACGGCCGCAAGAGCTTCGGGGCGCGTCATGTAGTCGAGATCGTCGGGCTCGTATACAGAAATGGAGGCCTCCAAGGACAGGGGTGAGATGAGCGGGTGCTACGCGGCCGTGCCGTAGTCGCCCTGGTGAGGGGTGTACTTGGCCAGGGCGCGGTGGGTGATCGCCTTCGAAGCGCGGTCGGAGGCGGCGGACAGCTCCTCGGCGCCGGGCTCCAGGTACCAGGGGTGCAGGTCGAGCATGGCCACGCGCATGCCGGTGGCGAAGCAGAGTGCGGTGCCCTTGGACAGGGCGCGGATGGCGTCGGCGGCCAGGATGCGTTCCTGCCGCATCGACACCGAGGTGGACTTCCCGGACTCGGAGGCCGAGGTGGAGGTCGTCTCGACGTCGTGGTCGCCGATCAACCGGGAGAGCTTGTCGGCAAAGTCGGGGTCGTCAATACCGCTGCCGATGACCTTGATGGTGGAGGCGGACCACATGGCGTCCATGCCGGCATCGCCCCAGACTTTCTGGCCCTGGCGGTAGGACTGCAGGATCGTGATGGGGATGATCCCTCGGGAGCCGAGGTGGGAGTACAGGTCCGGCAGGTCACTGATCTTGCAGACGTTGGCGGCCTCGTCCAGGATCGCGAGCATCGGCGGGTCCAGGCGTCCGCCGGCACGTTCGGCCTGGGCCGTCGCGGCCCGCATCACCGAGTCCGCGCACGCCGCGATGAGCGCCGACGCGCCGCCTCCGCCGTCCTTCGACAGCAGGTACAGGGTGTCCTTGCTGGTCACGAAGTCCTTCGGCTTGAACTCCTCGACGTCCTTCTGCGGGGTCACCCATGCGGCGATCTCGCTGTTGAGGAGGGCGGCGGCGTACTGCCGGGCGGTTTCGTAGATGCCGTCGCGCGTCTCGGGCGGGCCCTCGACGGTTCCCTTGAGCTGGGCGGCGACTGCGGCGTGGTTGTGGTCGCGCAGGATGTCCAGCGGCGTGCGGTCGGCAGGGAACGCCAGCCACTGCATCACGTCGGTGATGGGCCGTTCGTCGAGGGCTGCGGCCAGGAACAACTGCGACAAGATGTTGGATCCGGCCTTGGACCAGAAGTCACCCTGCTGCGAGGCGTCCACGCTCGCGGCGAGGAAGTGCCCGGCCAACCTGCCGGCGCCGTCCAACGTTTTGGCGTCGGCCAGCGGGTTCCACCACATCTGGCGTTCGGAGTGGGCGATCTGCTGCGGGTCCATCGACCACGTCCGGCCCACGGCCGCCCGCGCGTCGAGCGTTGCCGTATACGCGTCGCCGGCCGCCTTGTTGGAGGTGAGCAGGACGGGGCCGGGTGCGTTGAGGATGGAGGGGATCGCCAGCGAGGTGGTCTTGCCGGAGCGCGGCGCCATGATCGCCACGGCGACATCCTCATAACCCATGCGGACCTCGTGGCGAGTGCCCTGAAGGTTGCCGAGCAAGATGCCGGTGTCCTTGGCATCGATGTGCTTGGTGTCCTTCAGGCTCGGCCGCAGGGAGCGGGCCTTGGCGGTGATGGCCTTGGACATCAGCGGCTCGATGTCCTGGTGCTTGGCCATCCCGGCGACGCGCTTCTTGCGCCCGCTGGTGCCGTCCTTGTGCCGCTTGTAGAGCACGGCGGCGGTGATGCCGAGGGCGATCAGTATGGCGCCGGGCAGGATGCGTGCGCCGATCAGGAGGGACGTGTCGTCCAGGCTGGGCCACAGCTGGTCGGGGTGCAGCAGAGCCTGGACGGGCTGGTAGGGGGCGGTGTGTCCGGAGTCGGTGGCCCAGGCGGTGAGGTTGCCGCCGAGCCAGGCGAGGTTGGATGCGGGGACGGCGATGGCGATGGCGCCGAGCAGGACGCGGAAGGCTATGTCGTAGCCGTCAGTGTTCGGGGTATTCGGGCTGGAGGGCTGAGGCAAGAGGGCAGGGCCTTACGTGGCGGGGGCAGGCAGGGGAGGAGGTGGGTCAGCGGGTGCGGCGCGGGTTCGGCACGCGTGGCGGCTCGGCGGCCGGGGTGTTCGCGGTGGTGTACCGTCGCCGGGCGCAGAGGCCGGTGACACGCTGCTCCAGCGCGAAGGCGACGGCCTCCACGGGCACGTGCTGCCTGACGTCGTGCCGGTGGCGCACGCCCAGACCGGACAGGCGGTTCGGATCACGGATCACCGGGGTGTCATCGGTGAGCGCCCGGGTCAGCGCGGCGATCAGATGGGGTGGGGTGGTGCCGTCCAGGCACGCCCCCCACAGCTCATCGCCGGGGGTGTGGCCGGCGGCGACTGTGATGAACCAGTGGTCGAGGCCGTGGTCGGTGACGTAGTCGACGCGGACCACGCCATCGGGCGAAATGAGGCCGCTCTGGGGGGAGACATCGCGCCAACCCGCCTGTCGTAGAGGGGCAGTGGGCGGTGGGGCGGCGTTCAGGGCGCGAGGGTCGGTGAGGGCGTCGGTGAAGGCGGCGATGATCTCGACGGGGGTACGGGCCTCGAAGGTGGCCTTCCAGGCCGGCTGGTTGCCGGTGCGGGCGTGGCGGATGGTCCACCACGGTTCGTCCGGGTCGGGATCGATCCGCAAGGTCGCCTGCTGATCGGGGCTGGTCAGGATGACGCGGGGCATCAGCGGGTCGTGTCCGTAACTCCATCCACAGGCTCGGTGCAGGGGGACGGTGACCCAGGCCGGATCGCCGCCGCCGGCGAGATACCGCGGGGAGGTGAGGGTCTGCTCGATGGTCTCGTGCATGCCGTCACCTCCGCGCTGTCGACGATGCGGCCGACGCAACGGGTGTGGCCGGCGCCCAGCTGGGTGCGGCGCCGGTACCGGGCAGGCGCGACGGCGCTTGGCGAGCTGCGGCGGGGATGTCGAGGAGCGCCTGGCCGTGGGCGGACCACTCGCCCAGGTAGTGCCATGCTTCGGAGTTGCGCTCGTCGAGGACGTCGTCGTACGCCTCGGTGCCGGGCTTGAGGGAGGCCGCGAGCGTGGCCCGGGTCTCCAGCCACTCGTGCTGTAGGGCGTTGAGGCGGTTCAGGGCGTGGTGGAGGGCGGCGAGTCGTCCGGGCCAGTGGGGCAGGACGACTGCGGTATCGAGCTGTTGCAGCTGGACCTCAGCGGTGGCCAGGAGTTCCTTGGCGCAGGAGCGCACACGGTTGAAGGCTCTCCAGGTCTCGGCGTCGCGGACGGCGGCGCGCAGTCCGTACGCCTGCTCGTCGTGGGGCCATCCGGATTCATCGGTGTGCTCGTCGGAGTAGGCATCCCAGCTGGCGAGGATGAGTTCGCTCTCGCGCAGGTACGTCGCGAGCTGCTGGAGCCGTCGTTGGTGGAGTTCCTGCGGGGACGGGGAGGGGGCGGTCAAGGGCGCTCTCGGAGAAACGGCGGGGCAGAGGGAGGGTGAGCTGGACGCCGGGCGGCGCCCAGCTCACGGTCAGTGGCTGCGGACCGGCGCGGCCGATGCCGCGGTGGGCACCGGACCGCTGCCGGCGGTTAGGACTGCGGTGTGCCGGGCCTTGCGGGCGGCGGCGCGCACGGCTTTGAGGCGTGCTTCGTGGGCGGCGGCGAGCTGCTCGCCCTGCGGTCCGCGCTGCTCCTGGGTGACGAGGTGGGAGTGCGGGACGTCGTACATGCCGCGCTGGACGGGTTCGTCGTTGGTCAGGGCGGTGGTGAACGCGGCGATCAGATGCCGGGGCATGGCGTCGTCGAGTGAGGCCCGCCACAGGAGTTCACGGCCGCCGCCTCCGTTGGGAAGGGCGGCTTCGGCTGTCCAGTGGAACCGTTCACTGGGAGCGACGGTCCAGCGGCGCACGCGCAGGATGCTGTCCGGGTGCGTGGCGGTCTCGTTGCCGTGTTCGTCGCGTTCGTATGCCCAGCCCGCCGAGGCGAGCGCTGGCCAGATGTCCGGCGTGGTCGCGGGCTCGGGTTTGAGCAGGGCGTCGGTGAGGGCGGCGAGGATCTCGACGGGGGTGTTGGCGCCGAAGTCCGTGTACCAGCTGCGGCCTTCGGATTCACCGCGGATGTGCCACCACGCGCCGTACGACTTCGGCTCGGGTTCCAGCACCAGGGTGTGCCGGTAGTCCGGGCTGACCAGCGCGACGTGGGGATAGTCCGGGTTGGAGTGGTTCTTCCACCCGGCGGCCCGCAGCGTCTGGGTGATCCGGCGGGGGTCGCCGCGCCCGGCCAGGTGCCGGGGGCTGGTCTCGAACCAGATGGTGTTGTGCGGCTCGTTGGCGCGGGTGGGGATGTAGGGGCGGGTCACTGACGGCGGGCCGGCGGGTGCGGCGCGTCGAATGGCAGATTGCCGAGGCGCTCAATGTCCCAGTGCAGGATGTGCCAGTCGGTGAGGTCCTGTGCGGCTTCCCGCAGCCCTTCGATGATCCGGCGGGTCTCGTCGGGCAGGGGGTGGGGGGACTGCTGGGCGACGAGGCGCGCGGCGCTGCGCAGGACGTCGCCGAGCAGGATGGGCATGCCGGTGTCCTCGTCGAGGAGCGGGGCGAGCAGCGGCAGCATGTCTGCTGCGGCTGGGTTGGTACGCAGATAGTGCTTGACCTGGGCCAGGGTTGTGGTGGCCTGCGTGATCTGGTCGGGGCTGGGAGCAGGGGTGTGGGGCATCAACGTCCTTATGCGGAAGAGGGAATGGACGGGTGGGCTTGTGCCCGGCTAGCGGCGCTTCGTTCGGTGTGCCGTTCCTGTGGGCGAGGCGGGGCCGGCCGAGGGCGGCGCCGGTGGCCTGGTGCGCTGGGCGTCTTCCAGCCGTTGAAGGTGGCGCCGATAGTTCTGTTCCGGGGCGATCGGGCTCCTAGTGGAATGGAGGTATCCGAAGGTGTGACCGATGGTTTGGCCCTCGTCCCGAAGCAGCGGTGCGGGGGAGGTGAGGGAGGTGATGAATCCGGCGAGTGCGGCGGCGGGAGCGGTGTCGTCGAGGGTTGCTCCCCACAGCCACTGGCGGCGCCCATCGGCGCGGGGGAGGGACACCTCGGTCTTCCACCGCCAGGTGGGGGTGCCGACGTTGTCGCGGGTGCCGGCGAAGGTGAGGGTCTGGACCCGGGCGAGGATCGCGGTTTCGTCCGGTGAGAGCGCCATCTGGTCGCCGTCTACCGACTGCTTGGCCCATCCCCGGCTTTCGGCGATGTGCCATAGATCGGCTGTCTGCGTCTGCGCTGGTGGTGTTGGGGTGGAGAGGGCGCCAGTGAATCCGGCGATGATCTCGACGGGGGTGTGGCCGCCGAAGTGCGCGGACCATCCGGCGTCGCCGTCGGGGCCGGGGGCGGGGTGGATGCGCCACCAGGTGTCGCGTTCCTCCGGGGCGGTGGGCTCCAGGGTGAGGTGCAGTTTCCGGTCTGGGCTTTCCAGCAGGACGTGGGGGTAGCCGGGTACCGAATGGTTGCTCCAGCCCGCGGCGAGCAGGTACTCGGTTACGTGCCGTGGGTCGCCTCCGCCGGCCAGGTGCCGCGGGGTCACCTCGTCCAGGTACCGGACGCGGTTGATGCGGTGGATGGTGGGCCCGTTGGTGCGCGAGTAGAAGTGTTCGTGGCTCACCGCATCCGTCCCGTCTGAGCGGCGTACGACCGGGCGCTGGGGCTGGTGCGCGGTCGGTTGGTGGCGAAGGAGTTGCGAGCCCAGGTGGCGGCGCGGGCGGCGGTGATCCGGGTCTGCTGCCAGGCGCTGAGCTGGGAGGGCAGGACGGACACGGAGGTGGTGCGGATCTGCTGGGAGGGTGGGACGTGACCGAGCGGACGCATCACCGGCTGCGGATCCGACAGGGCCGTGCTGAATGCCTGCACCAGGTGCATGGGCGTGGTGGGCGTGAATCGCGCCTCCCACACCGGGCCGTGTTCGTTGCGGGCGCCTGCCCACCAGTGGGCCTGGCCTGGGGCCTGCTGGTGGAAGCGGACGAAGGCGTTGCCTTGCGGGTTGCGCGCGGTGACGTGCTGGCCTTGCTCGGTCTGCCATCCGTGTTCTTGCAGGGGCGCCCATACGTTGGGGGCGTGCGCGGAGCGCGGCTGGGTCAGCGCGTCGGTGACCCCGGCCACGATCTCCACGGGCACCTGCCGCGAGAAGGTCGCCTGCCACGCCTCCTGCCGCGCGTTCTGCTTTGCGCTGATGGTCCAGCCGCCGGGCTGGGTGATCGGGTCGTAGCCGACGCGGATGGACTTGTCCGGGCTGTCGAAGACTATCGGGCCGCCGGGCTTGGTCTTGTCCTTCCATCCCGAGGCGCGCAGGTACTCGGTGACGTGGCGCAGGTCTCCGCCGCCGGCGAGGTGACGGGGCTCGACGAGATAGTGCTGCTCAGCCTGCTGGCCGGCCGGGCCCCAGCCGGCCCATTGCTGCTTCTTCCTCACCCGCGCCGCCTGACGACCATGGCGGAGGCCACGGGCTTCGATGCCGGGCCGGTGGCGGCGGGGGAGGGCTTGGCGAGCTGCTTGATGGAGTCGGTGTGCTCGTCGAGGTCCACGCCCACGCTGTCGAGTTCGTTGGCCGCGCGGCCCAGGGCCAGCCACACCTCTGGCCCCAGGATGCCGCGCTGGGAGCGGTCCTGGGCGAACCGCGAGCCGGTGCCGATGAGTTCGGTGACCCGCCCGAGGATGCCTTCGTTGTAGTCGAGGACCTTGCCGAGGATCTGGGCGGCTTCGCGCGGCGGTGCCTGAGACAGTCGCTGGGTGAGCAGGCTGAGCTGACGGGCGATGTCGTCAGCGAGCCGTACGGAAGAGCGGGTTGGGTCGGTCATGGGCCTCCTGAAGGATCTGGGCTGCGGCTAGTTGAGATGGCGGTGGACGTCGGCATGGCGACGGGCTTCGTCAAGGGCTGCCTCGGGGCGCCCGCCCGCCAGCGGGATGCTCCGGTCGTGGTTGCCGACGATGACGGTGCGCAGGTAGCGGCGGAACAGGGCGCTGGCCAGGCGGGGTTTGCGGCTGGCGGTGATGGGAGGCGGGGTGCGTTCGGGTTTGTGGGTGACAGGGATTCCAGGTGATGTGAAGGTCAGCGTGTGCGGTGTGGGCGGGACGCGGACGCCGAGAGAGGCGAGGCGTTCGACCGGGCTGCGGGCGCTGCGGCGGGCTGGCGTCGCATCTTCGCGACGGCGTCTTGGTAGGCGGCGGCGTCCCAGACGTCATTGGTGATGTTGACCAGGTATCCGGCCATGAGCAGTGCGGGCACGGCGCCGGTGGCAAGGTGCTTCTTCGCGTCCTCGGTGAGGTGCCCGGGAGCCTCGTGCCAGACGTAGACCGGCCCGGCCGTCTCCAACGTCTTGCGTTCGAAGCCGGCGCGATCGAGCAGGGCCAGGAGCTTCTCTGGTGCGCCGGTGGGGGTGTCGGCATGGACGGTGTCGGTCAGGGGCTTGAGGTAGATCTCGACGTCGGTGCCTTCGTCGTCGGCGCGGTTTCCCACGTGACGGGTGCTCCTGTTCGCAGGCCAGGGCTATCGGCGCCTGGTGGTCGGCGTGGACTGGGGTGCTGCGGGCGTGCTGGCCGGGGCCGGGGGTGCGACCGCGGTGGTGCCCAGGGCAGGCCGGGCCGGTAGATTACGCAGGATGACGCCGACGCCCAGCTCGGACAGGCGGGCACCGGCTGCTCGCACGCAAGCCCCCTGGCGGGCGGAGTCGTCACCGGACAGGACGAGGACGTCCCTGTGTGTGTCGAAGGTGAAGCCGTGGTCGGTCAGCGTCTTGGCGATGTCGGGGCGTTCGGGCGCCTCGACGACGAGGTCGTCGCCGGACCAGGTCATCACCACGCGATCGGGCTCTGCGGCCGGTGCGGTGAGGCGGGCGGCGTTGTGCCGGACCTGGGCGAGAGCGTTGTCGTAGCGGGGCAGCAGGCCGTGCGTGATGTCCTTGGCAGCGGTGAACGGATTGTCGGCGACGGCTATGCCGTCGGGCTCCCGTACGCCACGGAAGGCTTCGAGGGGAATGCCCTGGGGGGCCATGGCGGCGATCAGGAATCCCTCGTCGTGGCCCTTGCGGTCCATGACGAACAGCCGGGTGCCGTCGCTGCGGGTCAGTACGGCGCAGTGGTCAACGATGTAGTCGGCCATGGCATCGACGACCTCGTTCATGTCCCAGACATCCACGGTGAGGTCGTCGTGGTCGGTGTTGCCTCCGCGGTCCGGGTGGTACTGGCTTCTCCAGGTGCCGGGCAGTTCGCCGGCCAGGATGATGGCGAAGGAGCCGAGGTATCCGGTGTCGGTGTGGGGGTCGTGCATGGTCTCCTCGGGAAGGAAGGTGCAGGGTCAGCGCCGCCGGGCCGTTGGGTTCGGTGCGGCGGGGCCGGGGCTGGTGGTGGACAGCCGTGGCGGGGTAGGTGGGCAGGCGTAGGTGGCGGAGGCTTCGCGTTCGCCCGGTGAGACCTCGGCGGTGCACGCGCGGCGCTGGGGATGGGCCTGGTGCCGGTCGGCGAGGTCATTGCGCATGTGCGCCAAGTCGGACCAGATGACGCCGAGCCGGTGATCGGCGAGGTAGTGCAGTCGCTTTGCGGTGTACGGGTCCGGTGATTGGCCAAGGTTCTGGTAGAACTCGGCAGTTGCCGCTAGGACCTGACCGAGGGCGGTCAGTACCCCGTCGTGTGTGGCGGTCAGTTCGGTCAGTGTGTCGGCGACCTCGTCGGTCGTGGTGGCTTCGCGGATCTGCTCGGCGAGGTGGGCGATCTGGGAGCCGAGCGGCAGGTAGTGCGCCTCGCGCAGGTCCGTGTCGAAGGCGTCGTCGGCCTCGACGTGATAGCTCACGGCGCGCAGCCGGGCCACGGCGCGAGTGGCGAGACGGTTCTCCTCGGCTTCGTCCAGGCTGGTGGGGAGGCGGTGATACGTCTGGTGGAGGCGGACGACGGGGATGAAGCCGGTGCGCTGAAGGATGCTGTGGGCTTCGGGGTCGCCGCCGCGGGCGAGGACTTCCCCGGAGTGCGTATCGCGTCCCAGGGTTATGAAGCGGTCGGCAAGGGCCAAGAACAAGGATCTTTCTGGTGGGTCAGCGGGACGGTCGTGCGGGGGTGGCCTGGGGAGACGCGATCGCGGGGGTGGTCGGTGCGGGCCTGCGGGTGGTGCTGGGCAGAGCGGCGGCGGTGGCTTCGAGGTCCTGTTGGATGCTGTGCAGACGGCGGGCGATCAGCTCCAGTTGGTGTCCGGCCGCCGGGCCGTAGGTGTGGGGCAGGCGGTCGAGGCGGTAGGCCGCGTGCTCGACGAGGCCGCGCCCGGTGGCCACCGGGCCGGTGGCCTCGTCGGCGAGTTGGTGCAGCAGTTCGGCGAGCTGTGCCGTGGCGCCGACCAGTTCCTCGGCGGAGTGGGCAGTGGGGTGCCCGGTGGCCCTGGTGAGCGCAGGAACGGGCTGTGCGGGACGCTGAGGAACGCGGCCCTGGCGGGGCGGGGTGAGGCCGAAGTCGGCCTCAATGCGCCGGCACTCGCTCATCAACGCCTTGGCCAAATTGTGGGGTTGTCCTTCCCATGTGCCGTCGGCGCGGATGAGGTTGGCCAGCAGGTCGAGGCGGCCGGGCTGGGCCTGGACGGCGATCCAGCGACACCCATGGTGGTCGCCCGGCGCGTGGATGCCCGCGGTGCGCGCGAGTCGGTGGGCGATCTCGGACCACTCCGCACCGGTGAGATCGCGGTCGCCGGGGTGCAGGCGCACGTCCGCGTGCCAGATGGCGCGGCGGTCCTCGCGCGGGCTGCCGGCGAGGGGGCGATCCCGCATCGGAGCGTCGAGGAGTTCGGCCCAGTCGGCAGACGTCCACCTCTCCTGCTCGTCATCGGGGGTGTAGTAGTCCAGGCCCGGCCAGCGGGCGACCATTGCGTGCGCGGTCAGGCCCTCCTGGTCGCTGACGGGGCGGCCGAGGGCTTCGCCGAGTGCCTCGACGGCGTCGGGGCTCCGCTGGTGGATGCGGGGGATCATTACGGGGCGACTTTCCCGACTGGTAGGGCGAGTTGGGTCAGGTCGTGGGCTGCAGTGACCAGGGCGCGTTCGCGCACCAGGTCAGCGTGAACGGCCAGTTCGCCGGGAGGCAGCAGCTCCAGAGCGCGGTCGATGGTGTCCAGCGCCTCGGGGTACCGGCCCAGAGAGCGCAGGGCCGACGACTTGCGGAACAGCGCGATCGGATCGCCCGCTCCGCCGTCGGGGAGCCGGTCCACCAGCGCCAGCAGCCAGTGCGCTCGCCTCGGAAGCAGACCACCCAGCCATACCCCGTGCAGCAGGACGTGCAGCGTCCCAGGGTGATCGCCGGCGGTATCGAGGACCCGCTCCATCCGGGCAAGCCCCTCCGAACGGGACTGTCCCAGGCGCGCGAAGGCATCCAGCGCCCAGCTGTAGGGGTCGCGATTGAGCACGCTCACTGGGACCTTGCCGACGACGGATTCGAGGGTGCGGCAGCGGAAGTCGTAGCGCAGCGTGCTCAGATATAGATGCCGGTACGTCCGCCCAGTGACCGGATCTGGCCGGTGGCCGGTGATCTGATCCGGGTGGAGCACGCCCAGTGCACTGTGCCCGGTGGCGCGGGCCTGCCAGGCGACGCCGGCGCACACCTGGGCGGATTCCTGCCAGGTCGCATTGAGATCCTGCAGGACCTCGGCCAGGCACGCGGGCCACCGCGGATCGGCGAACGTGGTAGTGGCGTGAGAGACCGCCCGTGCCAGAGCCGCAGCGCGGTCCGGGGTGCTGAGGGTATGGGTCACCGGTCGCCTCGCGCGTCGTACACGTGCACGAGCTGGTTAAGGCGGGTGAGCGAGTACCAGCCGCAGTCGACCGCCGCGTTGCCGTCTGCGAACTGGGGCAGCAGGTAGTCCTCCAGAGCGCGCAGGTAGATCAGACAGTCGGGGCACCGGCGAGAGAGGTGGACGAGGTAGCGGGGGTGAGCGGTGATGTAGGTGCGGTCCCCGCCGTTGGGGTCGTACAGACGCCACCCGTCCTCGTCGGTCGGGGTGTGCCAGGAGGGGGTTACGACCTTGTACGCATCGCCCCACAGTTCTTTGCCGGCCACGCCCTTGAGGACGACGACCTTGTCGCCGGGGCGGAAGTGGGCGTGGGTGATGTCCCGTTCGGGGGTGAAGACGTCGCCCGGAATGTAGGGCGGGCGGGATACGGCGTCGGGCACAGCTGGTCCTTCCACATCGAGCGCGGGGTGGCGGTGGGAGGATCAATACTCCGAACGATCCCCGGTTTCGGTAACCGGGGATCGTCGGGTATAGAGGGGCCTGCGCCTACCGGAACGGGTTCTCGGTGCCCAGGTCGTCGCTGTTGGCTGCGTCCAGGAGTTCGGGCAGGTCAGTGCCCTCGGCGTCTCTCTGATCGATCCACCATCCCGCCCGGGTGACGGCACGGATCTGCTCCTCCAGCACGGCCCAGTCGGCTTCATCCCAGCTGCCTTCGGTCACCAGCGCGGTGTAGGCGGTGGTGACGAGCTGGTGGCGGGAGCGCTCACCCCAAGCGAGGGCCTTGTGGGGGCCTTCGAGCGGCGGCATGGCGAACTGCTCGGCCCAGTCGGTAGCGGCCTGCTGTTCCTCGGCTCGCTTGGCGGCGAGCCATTCCTCCTTGCTGGCGCTGTCGGAGTCGCGGGCGGCCTTCCAGCAGTCGGTGCATTCGCGGCCTTCGAGCCAGCGGGCGAACCCTGCCCGCCGATCAGCGGGGCGGTTGGACAGGTCGTGATCCACGGCGTGTCCACAGCTGTGGGCAACATTCCAATTCGTTCGAACAGGCATATGGGTTCTCTTTCTTTGCAGGTGAAGTGGGTTCAGAGGTGGTCGGGGTGAATCCGCGGTGGGGCGGTGCCGCCCACGGTGAGGGGCGCTGCCGGCGACTGTGAGGCGGCGGCACCTCGCCGATGAACGCACCGCCTGACCAGCCCCTTGGTCGTCGTTGAACGGGACGTCGGCATCGTGAACGCCGCCTTCATCGGCATGTTGAACGCCGACAGCACAGGGAGCGCGTGAGGTGCGGGCTCCCCGGCGCCGCGCTGGAGGCGTTGCGCGGCGCCGGGGCCACCGAGGCGGTCAGGCTCAACGGGGCATTTTGCCGGGGATAGGGCGTGCTACGGGTGATGCGCGGGGGTCGTGGCGCGGGGAGGTGGAGGCGGGGGTGTGGTGTCCAGGGCGGGGCGCGGGCGGATCCGCGGCGGTGTGGGGATGCGGTGGGGTGGCAGGACCGCGACGGTGGCTCCGAGGTCCTCGGCTGCGTCCTGGACTTCGCGGGTGAGGAAGTCCAGTTGTCGGCCGATGGAATCGAGCCGGGCGGCAATCTGCCGGCCCTGCACGGTTTCCAGGGCGCCGGCGAAGTGGCTGGCCCTGTGCAGGAGTTCTTGCAGGCGGACCATCGGGCCCGCGTCGTGCCCGTGCTGGGTGGCGGTGAGCAGCGTCTCGGAGACGTCGCCTGCGGCGCGCGCCTCGGCGAGGTCCTGGAGCAGCTCTTGCAGGGGCACCTCGGGTGCGGGTTGCGGGCGGTTGAAATGCGAGATGTCCGGGCGCAGGATTCCGGGTGGAACTGGGCGGGGCAGTGCCTGTCCGGCCGAGTATTCGTGGGCGTAGTGCCCGATGACCTGCCAGCCCGGCGCGTCCGGGTCGCCGGTGAGGGCGATCACGGTCGAGGTGCCGTCCTCGACCAGGTAGGCGAGCGTGATGCGCCGGCCGTCGGAGATGTACCACGACTCGAACAGGTCCAACTCGCCCCGTCGCTGCGCGGCCTGGGCCCTCTGCGTCCACTGCCGTGCTTCCTCAGCGTCCAGTTCGGGCTCGGGTTGGTGGTGCTGGTCGGCGAGGTCAGTGGCGATGGTGCTGTGGTCCGCCCAAGCGGCGAGGTGGGGCCACAGGAGCTGATGCTGCTCGCGCTCGGCGGCCGAGCCGGGGGCTGCGGGGCGGCTCAGGACGCGGGTGATCTCGGCGTGGGAGGCGGCGAGGGCATTGAGCAGGGTTCGCCAGGCGGTGGTGTGCCGGGCGGGCGGCAGTTCGTCGAGGTTGCTGCGGGCTGCGTCCAGAAGGTGGGTGGCGTGCGGGGCGAGATGGGCGGCGTATGCCGCGACGGCTGCGGCGTTGCGGCGGGCGCGGGCGGCTGCCGCGGCATGGTGGTGGACGGTTTGTCCGAAGCGATCCCGGGTGGTGTCGAGCGTGGTCTCGGCCTCGCGGTCGATGACGGCAATGCGCAACCGGAAGTCACGGGCTCTGCTTGAGAGTTCGGTGGCTGTGGGAATGTCGGTGATGCGTCTCTCCTGGGTCGGTGCGTCAGCGGCGGGCCCGACGCCCGGGCGGCACCTGCGCGGTCATGGCCGGCGGGCGTACCGGGCCAGGGGGTGCAGCCTGTTCGAGGGTGCCGGTGCGCAGGTCGGGGTCGAGGTGCACCGGGTAGCGGGCGGCGGTGAGCATCTGCTCCGCCCACGTCGCGTGCTCGTTCTCCCAGTCGCGCCCCAGGTCGAACGGGAGCCGGATCCAGTGACCGCGCAGGGTCGGCTGGAACAGGAAGCCTGCTCGGCGCAGGACGTCTGCAGCCAGCAAGTCCAGGGTGCCTTCGACTTCGACTTCGCCGCCTTGCCCGCGGGTGATGCGGATCGGCTCGGTGCTCACCTGGAGCGTCCGGTGGCGGTAGCGGTCAGGTGGACGGTGGGGGCGTAGGTGGGCTTCGCCGGGATCGGCCGGGCGGACGGCACCGACGTCGTCAGTGCGGGACCGCTTTGCGGGGAGCGGCTGGCGGCGGCTCGTGCGATCCGACTGCGTCGCTCGGAGTACTCGTGGACGGCGATGGGGTTGTGGGGAGGGCCAGGGGTGAGGGCGGGGTCGAGGGAGTAGTCGGCTTGCACGGCGTAGCCGTGGCGGCGCAGATCGTGTACGGCTTGCCGGGTGCGTCGCATGCCGTCCTGGTCCGGGTTGGTGAGCCGGTACAGGCCGGGTGTGGCGAGGACGGGCACGAACTGCTCGCGCACCAGGAACCAGTGGGCCAGGTGTGTGGGGACGTTCGCGGTGGTGGCGACGAAGCCGTGCTCGGGATGGGTGCCGAAGGCGAAGTAGGGGGCAGGGGGCAACGGGTGAACCTTTCGGTGGAACAGCGGGTCACCGGCGGGGTGTGGGCCGGCCCGGCGGGAGGATGCGGGGCGGCGCCGCGACGGCCAGAGCGGAGCGTGGGTGCGGGGTCGCCGCCCGGGCCTGGCGGAGGAACGGCTCACTGTGGGTGAGCCAGGTGGCGATGGCCGGCCACGTCCGCGCGCCCAGTTCGGGGCGGGTGCGCGAGGTGCCACGGGCCAGCTCCTCGCGCACCGCCTGGGCATCACCGAGGGCGTCGGCAAGCCGTGCGAGGGCGTCGGTGTCCTCGGGCCACGGCGCGGCGGCGGGGCTGCACCGTTCCAGCAGCGCGGGAGCGTGGTCCACGACGGTCAGGAAGTCGCGCCAGGCGCCATCCAGGAACTGTGCGGTCGCGGTGCCGAGCGCGTCGATGTCCAGGGGAGTGGCGTCGCTGTAACGGTTGGAGGCGACCATCGCACTCCAGGTGTCGTGCTCGGTGCGGATCCGGTCGAGGGCGCCGGCCGCTGCGGCGATCCGTCGGGCGTGGACGGCCCGGTCGTAGGCGGGCAGGTACCGGTCGGTGATCGCCCTCGCCGCGCGGCCGGGGAAGGGCGGCAGGACGATGCTGCGCGGGGCGTGCGGCTCGCCGTACCCTTCGTCGAACGGCTCGGGGGTGAAAGCGCCGACGAGGTAGTCGAGTTGGTGGCCGGGGCGCTCGACGAGCAGCAAGGTGGTGCCTGAAGCGGATTCGGTGAGGGTGGCGGCGTAGGGGATCCGGTCGCTCTGGACGGCGCGGCCGAGTTCGCCGCTGTCCCATAGCCATGGCACGAGGTCCTCCTGCCACACCGGGTGGCAGTACAGTTCGACCTGTGTCTCCCAATTGCCAGGCAGGAGGACGGCGATGTCACGGACGGTGTCGTCGATGAAGCGCCGTGTGCTGGTCGTCACCGTGACGCCGTACGCCTTGGCAGAGCGGACCAGACCGGTCACGGTGGTGCGGGAGGCGTCCGGATCCTCGGCCTGCAGGCGGTACACCCCGGCTGCGTCTCGATGGAATCCGGAATCCTGCAGCGCGCCTTGCGCGGCCTGGTACTTCGTGCCGGATGCGATGGCGACGATGCCGGCATCCCGGCTGTAGGCGAGGATGATCTGCGCGTCAGCCATGGGCGGGCATCTCACGGCAGACGACGGAGCGAAGGCTGCGACCGTAGTGCCAGGCGTGCTCGCGGGCGGCTGCCTCCAGCTGGTCGTATCCGCGCTGGGCGGTGAGCTGGCCAGGGTGCTTGCGGTACCTATACACAGGCTGGGGCAGAAGGATTCCGGGGGCGAGGTTGGTCACGCCGACGGCCGCCATGTAGTCCTCGCCCTGGACGAGGCCGCCCATGGGGGCGGCGCGCACCAGCTCGGTGCGGGCGAGGATCGTGGTCGGCCCGATCGGGATGGTGTCCGCGGGCGACCGCCAGTACGTCCACACGTCGCCGGCCTCGTGCCGGCCGGGCGGCGTGGGGCAGCGCCACAAGGTGGACGACCCGTCGGGGTGAAGGTCCTCGCTCCACCCGGCGCACCAGCCCAGCCCGGTTGCTTCCAGGATGTCCAGTCGCGCCGCCATGGCGTCGTCACTGAATTCGTCATCGTCGTCGGCCCAGTTCACGTACTCGGTGCGAACCTGGGCCAGCGCGAATTTCCGGGCGCGGGCGGCGCCGACTGGCCGCGGCAGGGCGAGGGCGCGCACGCGCGGGTCGCCGGCGAGCGGGGCGGGCAGGCGCGCTGAATCGGCCCCGTCGATCGCGACAACCGCCTCCCAGGGTACGGACTGCCGGGTGAGGCTGGCGTGCATGGCGGTCAGGTAGCCGAGCCGGTCCTCGTGCAGCTGGGTGGCGATAACGACGGTGATCAGGGGCGTGTCGGACGTGGGCAGGGGAGGTCCTTCGGCAGGTGGGGAGAGGTTGGGGTTAGCGGCGTGCGGCTGGGTGGGCCGGTACGCCCCGCGCGGGGGTGGCGGCGCCAGCGGCGGCCTGGGGTGCGGCGATGCGCGGGGCTTGGATGACTGGGGGCGGCGCGGTAGAGGACCAGCGTGCGGGGTTGTCGCTGAAGGCAGTGCGGGGGTCGGTGTTCCAGTCCACGAACGGGCCGATGTCTTCGTGGAGCAGGCTGATCACTTCGATCCCCTCCGGGTGCAAGATGTAGCCCCATTGCAGGTCCTGCTCGTCGGCGGTGTAGTCGGTGACGGTCATCCGCGCCGGCGGGGCGCCGTCCGGGGTGATCAGGTTGTCGAGGGTGCGGCTGGGCCACTGATCGCCGCCGGTCAGGGCAGCGACGAGCGCGGGCGGAGCGCCGTGGAGAAGGTCGGTGCCCAACTCGTCCCAGCCGATGGCAACGTCGTCCACGAGGTGGCGCGACATGGCTTCCAGGTTCTGGCGGAACCGGTACCGAAAAGCGGTGAGGAGGAGCGGCAGGTGGTGGCTCGGCACACCGTCGGTGTGGACGTAGATGCCCTCGTAGCCGGTTATGCCGGCGTAGCCGGTCTGCGTGGGACGGGCGATGAAGGATCGGGTTGACAGGAGGGGCTCCAGAAGTGTGGGCGGGCTACCGGCCGTGTGTCGGGCCGGTGGGAGGGGCGGCGGAAGGCCGGGCGCAGTCCGCCCCTGGGGTGGGAGGGGCGGGGTCGGTGCCGGGTCGTATTCGGCGCGTAGGATCGCCAGGTCTGCTTGGTCAGCGATGGCCAGCACGGACAGGCTGCGGCTGGCGGCTGTCATCAGCGCCTTCGGCGGAGACCCCGGCTCCGCTCTGCGGTTGTGGCCGCGCCAGCGGGCGGCGGCCACAAGGTAGTCGCTCACCGCCTAGAGGACCGGTTCGGCCGCATCCAGCAGATGTCGGGTGACCGCACTGGCCTGCGCTGGTGTCTCGGCGGTGGCGAGAGCGTCGAGATAGGGGCGAAGGTCGGGGCTCGGCAGGCTCTGCTCGGGCAGCGGGTGCTGGGCCAGGAACGGCTCGGCGTCCCGTTTCGCCCAGCGCAGCAGGTCGTCTCGGGTGGCGATGCCGTAGTGGGCGGCGGCGATCTGGTCGGCATCGCGTCCGACGTTGTCGTACAGCTCGAAGTCGGGATGTGGCATCAAGGCTCCTACACGCAGGTGAGGAAAAGAGGGGGAAGGCGCGAGCGCGGCTGGGGTCGGCTTACCGGTGGCGGGCGGTCGCGGAGGCGCTGGGTGGTGCGGGAGCGGGCGGGTGCGCGGATGTGGTGGTGGGCGCGGATGTGGTGGTGTGGCGGAGGTTGACGCCGATGCCCTTGTGGGCCAGCTGGTGCGCCAGGGCCTGCACGCGCAGAGCACGGCCGTCCTCGCCGTATGCCGCAGGCAGCAGGAACGCGGCCTGGTGGGGGTGGTACTGGAAGCCGAGGGCGTACAGCGTCATGCGGGCGTCCTCGGGAACGCTCTGGTACGGCGTGCCGAGCGCGCCGTCCTCGTACCAGGTCAGGGTGACGACGCGTGTCACCTGCGGTGGTCCGGGCCGGTGAGGGGGCTCCGGCTGGAGGGCGGCGTTGTGACGTACGACGGCCAAGGCGTACCGGTATCGGGGCAGGACGCGGCGGATGACCGCGGCGGCAGCGCGGACAGGGTCGCCTGTGACCTTGATTCCGCCTGGTTCCGCCACGCCGTCGAAGTGGTGCGGCTTGAGGCCCGCCTCGGGAGCGAGCGGAGTGACGAGGAATTGGTCGCGGTGGAGCGGCCGGTCGATGACGCACAGTTGCTCGCCGTCCGGACCGGTCAGCACGGAGTCGTGGGCAAGGACGAATTCGGCGACTGCCCACTGGACATGTCCGCAGTCCCAGACCTGGTCGCCGAGGGCGAACTGTTCATTGTGTTGCGTGTGGTGGTGGTACTGGCTGGTCCATACGCCGGGCAGACGGGCGGCGAGCGCGTCGGCGAAGGAGGCCAAGTCGGTGCGGTGGGCGGTCATGTGGTCCAAGGTGTGGAGCCGGTGCAGGGGGGTGTGAGTGCCGGCTCAGAACGGGGGACGAAGGGCGCGGGCGGTGCGCGGCGGGCCTGGTGGGAGACCCGCGATGGGCGCGCTGCCGGGCGTTGAGCGATGACGCGGGGTGGCCGGGGCGGACCGCGCCGTTGAAGGCTGACCATCGTGAGGCCGGGGAGCGCTGCCGGGGTACTCCCAGGTGAACTCGTACCCGTCGTACGGGTCGATCAGGCCCAGTTTCAGCTTGGTTTCCCGGTCAGCGACTTGGGCCAGCAACTCGTCCTCTTCTTCCTGGCACTGTCGGTACTCGGCCCAGTCGGCGTCGCTGAAGTGGGCGGGGCGGTTCAGGGGACTCCTTGAGTGGGTGATGCCGGCGTGGATGCTTCGGTGGGCCCTAGGCAGTGTCCGACGGGTCGCGTGGCGGGACTCATGCTGGCCTTGGTGTGGTCACGCACCTGCTATCGGGACGCACGGCTCTGCCCGGGACGTGGTCTCGGGCGCGCCAGGACCAGCGCCTTGCGGTGCACGTCGCTCGTTCGGGTGGTTGATGTGCCGAGTGGATCTGCGGGGTTCGCACTTGGCTCTTAGCTGGCTGGGACTAAGTGAACTGGCCTGCAGAACGAGGTAGTTGGTCTTGATTCGTCATGTGCTTCGAACCTTGCTCGTCGCGCCCTTGGTGGCGGGCACCCTGTGCACCGTGTCGCCGCCCGCTCAGGCGGACAGTACGACGTGCGGGGAGAGGACCTGCCGTGCGGAGTTCACAAACGACTGGGGGTACGCCGAGTTCACCGTGCCGGCCGGTGTCGAGTACATCACCATGTACGTGTGGGGTGCGGGCGCCGGTGGCGCCGGTGGTTCCACCGGCGGTGGTGGCGGTGGTGGCGGCGGCACCGCTGTGAGCCTCGCCACCAACGCCCGGCACCCCGGTGGTGGTGGCGGTGGCGGGGGCGGCGGCGGTGCGGGCGGCAACGGCGGCTCCAGCGGCGGCTACGCCTTCGGCAGGGTCAAGGTGCACCCCGGGCAGAAGCTGAAGGTGGCTGTTGGCACAGGCGGAAAGGCCGGCACCGCCGCCCGGGTGGGCAGCCACGGCGGAGCGGGCTCCAAGGACGAGGACGGGAAGGCCGGGCAGGACGCCTACCGCCCCGGCACGGGCGGCATCGGCGGCGGCTCCAAGATCACCGACATCGCGTCCCGCCGCTGGCTGCTCGCCGTCAACGGCGGCTCCGCTGGCCATCCCGGCGCCGGCGGACACGGCGGCAAGGGCGGCTGCGCCGGCCATACCTTGCCCAACTGCGTCTGGGAGCCCCCTTACCGCTACCGCGGTGGTGACGCCGGTGCGCCCGGCGGTGGTGGTGCAGCCCAGCCCGTAGGTGACGTAGGGGCCTGCGGGACCGTCGGCGAGGGAGTCACGGGAGCCTGCTACGACTCCAGGGCCGGCGGTCAGGGTCAGAACGGCAGCCAGGGCACGGTCGGCACACGCGGCGGCGACGGCAGCATCGGCCTGCAGGGCCAGCCGGGCGGAGAGGCCGGTGAACCCGGCAAGGGTGCCGCCGGCGGCACGGGCGGCCAGGGTGCCAAGCCCCAATACACCGACATCGCACCCCCGGAGAACGTGGGCCTGGGCGGCGCCGGCGGTACGGGCGGGACGGGCGGCGACGGCGGCAAGGGTGGGCGCGGCGGGGTCGGGATCAACCGCCGCCCCGAGGGTAGTGGGCAGGCCGGGCACGGCGGACTGTTCGGCACAGACGGGCAGCCCGGCGGCAATGGCTACGTCCTGATCATCTGGGACAAGCCCGCTTCCTGACGCAACAGATTCTCCCGGTCCACTGCCTATATTCCGGGATATCGCGAGTGATGGCCTCGACTCCCTGTGACGTCGAGGCCATCACCACTGGACGGTCCGCACAGACACGTGTGTCCTTGCTGGGGACGAGGATTCGCTTGAAGACTCGCTAGCGGTGGCGTGTAGTCGGCCGGGGCGGCGGGGTCGCCGGGCTCTGCTGTCGGGCCGGTGCGGGGAAGAAACGGTGGAAGTCGAGGTGGGCGTCGAGTTCGTTGGCCGCGTCGCGCAGCGATTCCGACGTGCGCCGCAGGTAGGCGCGCGCGGTGGCGTGGTCGATGACCATGCGGTTCTCCCGGTACTGCCGGTCGGTCGGGCTGGAGGACCGGGGCAGGCAAAGGGCGCTCTCCGCGGTCTCGGCGAAGTACGGTGCTGCGTGGCTCGACATGGTGGCTGCCGTCGCGAGGTGGGCCAGTACGGCGCTGCCGATGCGGTTCGTGCTGTGGGTGCTTCGGGCGAATTCGGCAGTCATTCGGACGACGTCGGCCGAGAGGGCCTGTGCGTCGGCGGCATGCTGGAGCAGTTCGGCGTAGGACGGCGCGGCCGGCACACGGCCGGTGTCGTCCAGCAGCTGGCACTTCTCGGCGGTGGCGAGGAGTTTGGCCTTCAGGTCGTTGAGTGCGCCGATAACGTGGAGGGTGTAGTCGCGAGGTATCAGTTCGCGCTGGGCATCGGGATTCATGAACATCACTGGGTTTTCAGTGCATGCGGGCGTCGGTGTCGAAGAGTGCCAGCTCGTGGGGGTGCAGGAGGTGCTGCACGATGAAAGATCGTCCGGCGACCTTCCATAGTCCGCGGCCCCGGTTGAGGTGGGCGATGGCGTCGGTTTCCACCGAGGTGAGTCCCAAGAGTCCGGCTGCTGCATGGAGTTGGTCGGTCTCTTGCCGGTAGATGATGCGGGTGGAGCAGTCGGCGAGCAGTCCTTCGGCCAGGGCGCGTCCGCGGGATCCGGCGTCGCCGGCGGTGAGCAGGTCGGACAGCCGGTGGATGACCATGAGGTTGGCGATGCCCAGGCCGCGGCTCAGCTTCCACTGGGACTGCATGCGCTGCAGCAGGCCCGGGTGGCGCATCAGGCGCCAGGCTTCGTCGTAGACGATCCAGCGCCGGCCGCCGTTCGGGTCGGACAGGGCGGATTCCATCCAGGCCGAGGCGCAGGTCATGGCGAGGACGAGGGCGGTGTCGTCGCCGGAGCCGCCGAGGTGGGACAGGTCGATGGTGAGCATCGGCGAGTTCGGATCGAAGGCGACGGTGCTCGGTGCGTCGAACATGCCGGCGAGGTCGCCGTGGACGAGGCGGCGCATGGCGTGGGCCAGGTCGCGGGAGGCGTCGCCGAGGCGGCCGGACATCATGCCGCCGGCGGTGTCGAGTTCGTCGGGGTTGTTCAGGGTGGCGGCGATGTCGCCGAGCAGCGGGGTGCGGCCGGTGGCGGCGGCGCGGGTGACGACGGCGTCCAGAGCGACGTCGAGGCCGGTGTGCTCCATCGGCAGCAGGTCCCGCCCGAGGACGGTGCGGGCCAGGGAGCCGAGCAGCAGCAGGCGGCGCTTGCGGATCTCATTGGCCCAGTCGGCCTCGGAGACGCTGTTGGGCCTGGGGGCTGCGTCCAGGGGATTGAGCTTTCCGGGCAGTCCAGGGCCCAGCGCGATGGAGGTGCCGCCCAGAGCTCTGGCCACAGGCGTCCATTCGCCCTTGGGGTCACAGGGGACGTAGACCCGGTACCCGAAGGCGATCGAGCGGAGCGCGAAGGACTTGGCGAGAGCGGACTTGCCCTGGCCGATCACGCCGGCCAGCAAGACGTTGGGGTTGGTGAAACCCTCGATCTTGCCGTAAAGGGCGAACGGATCGAAACAGAACGACGCCTCGGCGTGGACGTCGCGGCCGATGTAGATGCCTTCCGCGCCCAGCCCGCCTTCGGCGAGGAAGGGGTAGGCCCCGGAGGCGGTGGCGGTGGTCATGCGGTGGGCGGGCAGCTTGAGCTTGTTGTTGCGGGCCGAGGCGGGCCCGGGGCGACCGGCGGGAGGGAAGAGGGGCAACGGCATCGTCTGCTCCTCCGCGCTGGTCCCGGTCGTGTGGGCGGCGGCCTCGGTTCGGGCTTTCGCGGTGGCCTCGGCGAGCTGCCGGCGGGCTGCCTTGCGGGCGGCGCGGTCAGTGCCGTGCGGGGTGAACAGGGGGCTGGCGCTGGCACGGCGGGCTCGGCGCGCGGGCCGGTGGTTCATGACATTACGGCTTTCACGTGAGGGGGTCTCGGTGCGGTGCCGCTCAGCTGGCGGGTTAGCGGCTGCAGCTGGTGGTGTGGCCGTGAAGCGGGGTGTTGAGGTCGCTCGGGGTGGTCTTGCGGCGTACGAGGTGGCTTGCGGCGAGGTGGCGCTGGCAGATGGTCAGGACGGGTGGGCCCTCGGGCAGCCGCTCGGGATGGCATTCGGTGTCCGGCGCGGTCTCGTGCACTGCGGGCAGGAGGTGGAAGGCGTCGTGCACGGCAGCGGCGGACTGCCACAGCCGGGTGTGCGCGGTGGCCAGGTGACGGCCGGCGGCGGGATTCGGGGGCCGGGTGACCTCGGCGAGATGGTCGAGCAGTTGATGCAGCGCGGTCAGATGGGCGTGCACTACGTCGAGGTGGACGCGGTCCGCGCTTGTCGGAGCGGTCTGCTGGGTGAGGGCGCGTGCGTGGTGGCGGACGCCGGCGCTGGCGGCCCGCAGATACGGGTGGGCGTCGCCGACGGGGAGGGCAGAGGGCAAAGGGATCCTTGACGGCGGGGATGCGCCGCGGGGTGGGGTCACAGAGCGGTGCGGGCGAGCGGCAGCGCGCCGAGCGTGAACGCGTCGGGCTGCTGGTAGTTGAGGCGCCGCAGGTCGACCTGGGCGGTGACAGCGGCGGCTTCGATCTGCGCGCAGGCGGCATCGAGCAGGGCATCGGTCTCGGCGGAGACGGTGAGCAGCCCGGTCAGGGCGACATCGGCGTGCCCGGCGATCAACTGACGTTCGCGGATTTTGACGTCGGCGTACTCGACGGAGTCGGCCTCGGAGTCCACCTGGCCGCGGCGGGCGCGCTCGTTGGCGTCGGCGATGATCGCGGCCTTCTTGCGTTGGACGTCGCGCATCGCGGACTCGATGCCCTGCGGCACGTAGATGAGGGAGAGGGTGCGCCGGACGCCGGTGGTGAACATCAGACCGTGCAGGAAACCTGGGCTGGTTTCGGTGCGGGGCCAGTCTTCGACCCAGTAGGTGGCGTGCCGAGCGGTGTCGGTGGCGAGCCGGTCGTACTCCTCGACCTGGACCACGGGCCCGGCGGCGGCTGGTTCTGCCTCGGCCTGGCCGGATGGCGACCACTGCTGCAGAGCGGACAGTGCCTTGGGGTCGTAGGCGGTGCGGATGACGGCGGCGATTTCGCGGGCGCTGAGCCAGCCGGTCACGGTCAGTCCGGCGCTGCGGGCAGCCTGGGCGATGGAGGAGGTGGTCTGTTCCATCACGGTGAACGCACCCGGGAGTCCGCCGCCGGCCTGGCTGATGAGGCGCTTGGCGGCCTTGAGATCCAGGGAGATCGCCAGGTATGCCTCGTGTGGTGCGGCGGCAGGGCCTGCGGAGGCGACCAGTTCGCTGTAGACCTGTCCGGCGACCGGTGTCTGGGGGTTGCCCTGTTGGGTCCAGTGGCGGGTCAGGGTGTCGCCGGAGTCGGGGACGGTGCGTTCCAGGACCTGCACGGTGGCGACGTGCCCGGTGCGGGCGATGCCCGCCAGCGCGCGTCCCCACCCGGCCACGTTGTGGTTCTGCGTTGCCGGGTCGAGCAGTGCGAAGGCGCGGCTGGAGACCCGGGCGACGGCGGTCAGGGTCTGCTGGTGCGGGTCGTGCACGGCGGCGGCCTGGTTCGTCGAGTCGCCGGGGGTGACCACGCGCAGCGAGGCGGCGCTGCCGGGAAGGTGCAGGATGCCGTCCTGGCGGGGCCGGGTGACGGGCCGGGCGCGCCACAGGGTCTGTCCGGTGCGGCGCCGTCGTGCGTAGCGCAGGACGATCGGCGCCCAGTCGATCAGCGAGCGGCCGTGGCGGCGGACCGCGACCAGGGCGGTGACCGCAGCCCATAGCGGGGTCAGGGTGATGGCACCGAGCAGCCCGGTGGACACCACCGTGACCAGCAAAAGCGCCAGAGCACAGGAGACGAGGACGAGTTGGGCCAGGGAGAGGCCCAGCAGGATGCCGCGCCTGGATCTGTGGGGGAATTTGACCGTGAGCGGGGTGATGGAGAGATCAGACAAGGGCCGTTCCGATAAGACGCGGGTGGTGTCCGGGGCGGCACGCTGTGCGAAGGGCACGGAGCGTGCCGCCCCGGAGTCGGGCAAGGGTCAGATGCCGGTGGGCGGAGGCGGCGGAGTGCCGGTCCCGCTGGCGGCGCCGGCGGAGTTCGGTGCCGGCGGTGGGCCCTGCGGCGGTGGCGTGGAGGCGCCTGTCCCGGGCTGGGACATGAAGTTGCCGCCCTGGCCGGCGGGTGATCCCGAACCGGCGCCGCCCTGACCGGGAGAGCCGCCGAACTGGCCGCTGGTGTCGTCCCTGGGGCTGGTCGGCGGAGGCTGGACGGCCTTCTCCAGACCGCTCTTGATCCCGTCGCCTCCGGAGGAGCCTTGGGAGCCGGAGCCGCCCCCCTCCTTGCCGTTGCCGCCCCCGGTGGGATTGGCGGCGACGTCACCGGGGAATCCGCCGCCGGACACGGCGTTGGGGCCCTGCGGTGCGGCGCCTGCTCCGGCTGCCGCGCCGCCGGTTCCGGCAGTGGCAGCCATGGTCGCGGCCTTGCGTCCGGCGCGTTCGGCGTGCTGGCGGGCCATTTGGGCACCGGCTCCGCCGGCACGGTGGATGTCCTCGCCGTTGGTGCCGTCGGCCGCCCAGTGGACGAACTTGAACACGGCGTACGGGCAGAGCAGGACCAGCACCACGATCACGATGCCGGACATGACGTCCGCGAGCGCGGCCAGTCCGTCCTTGGAGTTGGTCCTGCCCATGGCGGTGATGCCCAGGACGAAGATGATCGTCATCAGCAGCTTGCTGACCACGAGGGTGGCGGTAGCCTCGATCCAGCCCTTGCGCCACCGGCGTGCGGCCTCCCAGCCGCCGCCCGCTCCGGCGAAGACCGCGAGCGTGACCAGGACGAGGATGCCGACCTTGCGGACCATCATCACGCACCAGTACAAGAACGCCCCGACGGCTGCGCCTAGCCCGGCAAATACCGCCACCAGCCAGCCCATGCCGGACAGTGCGCCGATCTGGCTGACCAGGACGATGCGGCGGACAGCGGATTCGATGGACAGGTGCGCGGAGGAGAACAGCCCCTCCGAGAGCGCGTCGACCACTTCGATGGCGACGGTGGTCGCCGCGATGGCGCAGAAGGCGAACAGGACACCGCTCATCGTGCCGGTGAATGCCTGGGTGAGGGCTTGTCCGTCGCGCCTCACGGCGGCTCTGATGAGCTGCGCGCAGAACGTGCCGACCAGGATGATCAAGCCGATCGGCAGGAGCATCTCGTAGTTGTCGCGGAACCATGTGGCGTTCAGGTCCACGTTGGTGGTGTTGTTCACGGCTTTGGCGGCCAGATCGGCTGCGGCGGCGGCGAGTTCGCCGGCGCTCTTGGCCATCCAGTTGCCGATCGCCTTGCCGGGGTCGGAGACGAAGTCGACCGCGTCGCCGACGGCGCACACCTTGTCCGCGAGGGGGAGGTTGCAGAAGCCCAAGGGGAGTTGTCCCTCCTTTCAGATGGGGTTGGGGTCAGGGCGCGACGGTGGGGGCGATGGCGACCAGAGAGCAGTCGCGGGAGGGCCGGCACTGCACGGCGAGGGTCACCGAGCGGTCCTCGGCTCCGCTGCCGCCCTTCTTCCAGGCGATCTTCTGCGTGCCGGTGACGGTGACGTAGTAGATGTACGCCTCGGTGATCGCGGAGGGGTCGTCGGCCAGGGCCTGCTTGAACGCGGACGGGTAGTGCGCGTCGGTGACCTTGGCGGAGGCGTGCTGGGCGTTGTCGCCCAGGCGCGACCACAGCACCGGGTCCGGAACCTGACCGGTGACCGAGTCCCAGTCGGCGTACTTGGCCTCGGCGGTCATCCACGTCTTCATGCCGGCCAGTTCCTGGTCGCGGCTGGTGTCGCGGGTGTCGTAGGACCACAGCATCGCGGCGGCGGCCTTGGAGTAGGCGAAGGGATCACTGATCCGCGGGGGCTTGGGCACCGATCCGGCGCCCGGTGGCGTCGCCGTCGGCGTGGGATCCGCGGAGGGCGTGGTGCTGTCCGTCACGGACGGCGTGGCGCTGGCGTCGTGGTGGTGTCCGTCGTGCCCGGTGAACCAGGCGGCGATGCCGGCGACGGCGAGCAGCGCGGCGATGACGACGGCGACGACCAGGACGCGGCGTTTCGTCGACCAGGTGGCGCCATAGCCCGAAGGCGGGGAGCTGAATCGGTTCGGCATCTAGTGGACCTGCGACCCCAGAGCCGAGAAGAAGGCGACGATGCCGTTCGCGGCTCCCAGGCCCAGGGCGGCGCCGGCGGCGACCACGGCACCCTTCTTGCCGTTGGCTTCGGCCTGGTGACCCCCGGTGTGGTGGCCCCAAGCCCATACACCGAGAGAGACGGCCAGGGCACCGACGACGGCCACGATGCCGAACAGGTTGATGCTGTTGACGACGTTCTTCAGCACGGAAAGGCCAGGCAGGCCCCCGTCGGAGGGAGAGACGCCTGGGTTGTAGGCGAGGTAGACCACGTGGTCTGCGAGAGACATGGGTATGGCAAAGCTCCTTGCATGGCAGGCCGGATGGCCCAGCGGGGAAGGGGAAGAAGAAGGGGGAGGAGGCGCTCGGGGCGCGGAGGTGACCGGCCGGGCCCGCCCGGCTTCCAGGGGCCAGGCGGGACACGTGTAGGTTCCGGTTATTTCTGTCGTCCGCGGTCGGCGTGACCTGCGGCTTCAGACCGGTGTCTCGACGTTCTGTCGGTGGATTCGTCCCACCGTTCTGTCGAATTCCTAGGAGCCGGGAACCTGCGGGTGTGCAGTTCGTGGGCTGCGGCGCGGCGGCCCTCGGGTGTGAGCGAGTAGTAGGTGATGCGTCGTCCGGGGCCGCGTCCGGGTGTCGCTCGGCGCATCCAGCTGCCGTCATCTTCGGGGCGGCTGGTCAGCCAGCCGGCTTGTCGGAGTCGCCGGAGCTGGTCGGAGACGGTGCCTTGCGGCAGGTCGGTTCGACTGTGGACCTGGGCTCCGTAGAACTCCTGGTCGGCGTGGTCGAGAAGGTCTTGCAGCAGCGTGAGGGTTTCCTGACGGATGCGGATTCGTTCGACGGCGATGCCGTCGAAGGGCTTCAGCGGGCCGCGCTTGCCCCGGTGGCGGGCGGCGGCCTCGGCTTCGGCGATCGTGCTGACGTCGGACATCGGGAGCATCTGGGTGGGGGAGAGGGCGTTGTTCATCAGTGCCTGGACTTCGGGGCGCTGGATGTTGCGGAGCAGTGATTTGCCGCGGCTCGTGGGGCGTTGGGGGGTGGTCTGGACGGAGCGGTGATAGAGGGGATGGCCGATGTCGGCTTCGAGGCGCTGAAACTGTGTGGTCAGGGCCCTCTGCTCGGCGCCGAGGTAGGCGCCGGCGGTGGTGAGGTTCGGGAAGGACATCGTGATGTGGAAGCGGTGGAGCCGGAGCCAGCCGTGCAGGGTGCCCTCGACGGCCGCGCGGATGTCGCGGGGGATGGACGTGTCGAGCTTGGCGATCATGACTGTCCGGCTGTGAACGCCCTGGGCTCGCAGGGGGATGCCGAGGCGCTGGAGGCGGCGTCGGATCGTCTCGTCCTCGGTGTCGAGCTGCAGGGCGATGTTGTAGGTGGAGCGCTGGTGGGTGAGGTATTGCTCGCGCAGCCAGTTCTCGTCGATGGGCAGCGGGCGGCGGGTGCGGTAGATGGTCAGCCCGAGGTCTTTGGCCCGTTCGACCACGATGTGACGGGGCAGATCGGTCTCCTGGGCGATCTGGGTGAGGGGCTTTTCCTGCTGGGTGTATTCCCGATCGAGGAACTCAGCGGTGAGGGTGGCGCGAGCTCGTTCGCGCAGTTGCCAGGAGACCAGCGGGGAGGTGGGGCTGGTCCACTGCCGCGGCCTGGGGCCGACGTGTTCCAGCGCGAAGCGGACGTGGGTGAGGGTGGTGCCCAGTTGCTGGGCCGCTTCACCGGGGGTGCGTTGTTCGACGCAGACGATGCGGTCCAGGGCTTCCAGGTCGATGTCGCTCAGCGGCCGGCCGGGCAGGGTCAGGCCGGTCGCGAGGTCTTCGGGTGGTTCCCAGGTGTGGGGTTCGGCGATGTTCAGCTGAGCGAGGAGGGTGCGGGCGTGGGCGTGCAGGGCTTGGCGCTGGTCGAGGGTGAGGGTGGGCAGGAAGGCGAGGTAGCGGCTGCGGTCGCCGGCTGACTGCCAGGCCAAGGGGTGGGCGGGGTCGGCGAGGTCGGAGCCGGTCAGCAGCTGGTGGAGGTAGCGCTGGGCCTGGACGAAGCGGGGCGTCTGGGAGGTGCTGGTGGGGGATTCGCCGGGTTGTGTCCCGGTGTCGAAGCAGAGCTGTTTCCAGGCGTCCCAGGTGATGGGCTCCCCTGGGATGAGGTCCCGGCGCCGCTGGTAGTCGATGGCGCTGCCGTGGTCATCGAGATGGTCGGCAAGGCGGCTGAGCGCGGTGAGCACCTCCGGGTGCTTCTCGATGCTCCGTCGCAGGACCAGGCCCATGGTGTCCGACAGGTAGGGGTGGAGCCGGTCGGTGATCTCGCGGGTGCTCTGCTGCGGCTGGCCGGGCAGGAGCAGCAGTGCCGAGGCCATGGCCCGGAAGTAGTCCTCGTCCGTGCCTTCGCGCGGCATGAGCTGGACCGTCCAGGTGGGCCAGAGCAGTTGGGGAAGGTGGCGGAGGCGGTTGGTCGAGACCGCGGAGTCGGCTGACGGATAGCCGGCGCGGTCTGTGGCCGAGCGCAGACGCAGCCGGTCCATCGGGCGCATCTGCGGGTCGGCGGCCTGAAGGAACCGTCGGTGGGCGTCGGCGGAGAGCTGGTGCCAGGGATGGAAGTCCATTCCCTGCGGTGCGGGAGACCCTGTGGCTTCTCCTTGCCGGCGCAGGTGTCGGATGGCCTCGATGGCCTCGGCGTCCGTGCCGGCCAGGATCGGCTGAGCGGCCTGGGCGAGGGCGCCGCGGGCCGCGGCGGACAGCGGCCGCAGGCGGGCCTTGGGGGACGGTGGCGGCTGACGGCTCCAGTCGTCGAGCACCACGGCTCCCAGGCCGTGAAGATCGGCGGTGGTGAGCGAGCGCAGCAGCCAGGAGGTGCAGGCGTTCAAGTCGGAGAAGACCGTGTGGGCTTCGGCCTGGTCGGGCTGGGCCAGCAGAGCATCGATCCAGGCTTGGGCCTCCAGCAGCCGATGCCCGGTCGGCAGCACGATCGCCGGTGCCGTGCTCAGGTCGGTGCCGCAGGTCGAGGTGTCCCTGCCTGTGCGCAGGCAGCTGCCGGGGGCGCTGCGGTGCGTCCGCCGTGGCATCGCCCGCCGAGGCGCGGTGTGGCAGCGCGGGCAGACGTCGTGCAGCAGCACCTGGTGAGTGGTGCAGGCGAACGTCCAGGGCAGCCACCAGTGCAGCAGCCAGCGGCCGTCGCGCTCGCTCAGGCACTGCGGGCAGAACCGGCAGCGGGGCTCGCGCTGCGGGCCCAGCGGGAATCCGCCGCCGAGCACCGTCGCATCGAGACGGCCTGCGGGCAGAGCGGCAACGTGCTCCAGCTGCCGCAGGACGTGCGGTTCCAGACTGGTGACCAGCGAGCGGGTGGCGAGGAACGGGGGCAGGTGCAGGACCTTCAGCAGGGGTTGGATCGGCAGCCCGTTGCGGCGGGCGAGGGCCTCCAGCCAGCTGTCCAGGCCCTCCCCGGGCAGGGGAGCGACGCGCAAAGGCAGCACGCGCAGCGGGGTCATGAGGCGGCCTCCGTCCCGGCGGTCTGTCGCCGGTGGGCGAGGGACGCGGCCAGCTGTTTGCGGGCCTGTTCGGAGGCTTCATCGAGGCGGACCTCGTCCAGCAGATCGCGGGTGAGGGCCTCGCCGCCCGTGCGGATGGCGCGGTAGCAGCCCCGCATCAGCAGCGTGAAGTACGACCCGATGTGGCCGCTGGTGCGTTCGAAGAGGTAGCCGTCCAGATTCGTCAGCTGGCCGGGTCGGTGCTCGGCGAGGACGAGTTGCCGTTCGGTGGCCTTGAGCAGGCTTCGCCAGTGCCGGCGCCCCGTCTCGTCGGTGAGGCTGAAGGGAGCGACCCCCAGGCGGGTCCAGCGGCGGGCGGTCTGGGCCAGGACCACGTTCTTGCCCGACAGGCCGTCGGCGAAGAACCGGCGCTCGGCGAGGCCGACGCCGACATAGACGAAGGTGACGGGCAGCTCGTTGGCCAGCCACTTCAGGTGGTTGGAGACCGCGAGGCCGTCGCGGCGGTCCAGGTCGATGAAGTGGACGTCGTCGATGATGCCCAGCTGGGTCTCGCAGGACAGCACGCAGTCCAGTGCGTGGCTGGCCAGGGTGGCGGCGTTGGCCCGGTCGGTGGCGGGGTGGCCGTAGAACTCGCAGATCATCCGGTTCAAGGTCCGAAGGGTGGTGTTGGAGGTCAGCCCGACGCGGAAGACGGGGATGCGTTCGTGCCCGGCGGTGGTGACCTGGCCCAGGCGGCGCATCTGCCCCCGGTCGAAGGTGCGGCCGAAGAGGTTGGCGATGGTGGTCTTGCCCAGCCCCGGCAGGGCGTCGATCACCGCGGCCGAGCGGATGCGGTCCCCGTCCTGCCGGTTGGATGCGACGATCTGGTCCAGCTCATCGTGGACAGCGGACAGCTGCGGGGTCGCGACGATGCCGAAGTTGGCGTGCCAGTCGTGCCGGGCGTCGTTGTAGTCCTCGGCCGCCTCCTGGCCCAGGGCCGACAGCTGGCGCAGAGTGAGCGTCTCGGGCCGGAGCCGCGGTGCCTCGTCGACGAAGCGTCGCCAGCCTTCCTTGCGGGAGAGACTGAACAGGTTCGGCTGCCTCATTCGATCACCTCGAAGGCGTCCGCGTAGTAGTCCTCGCCGTCCGGCGAATCGAAGATCTCCTCTTCGTCGTCGCTGTCCCCGACCGGCGGATCAGGCACCACTGTCAGCTCGGGCGGCGAACTGGCCGTGGCCTGTTCGGGCAGGGTGGGCAAGGACAGCGCGTTGCGCTCGGCCGACAACCGCACCGCCATGCGGCGCTCGCGCCGGCCGGTGACCATGCCCTGGTCCCAGCGAGCCAGCAGATCTCCCAGGGCCTCGGAGGCGTTGATGTGCCGGCCGGTGCGGGCAGCCAGCCGCCGGGCGTAGGCGGCGGCTTCCGCGCTGAAGGCGGACTCCAGCCCTGGGGCGTGTTCCCACTGGAGGGCGTGCCAGGAGTTGTCGTCGGGGTCCTGGAAGTAGACGAAGCGGACATCGTCGGGGTTGACGTGGAACGGCCACCGGCCGGCGAACCGGCCGCCGTAGGGGCTCGTCGCCCCGCGCAAGCCGTCCAGCGCGGGCCCGTTGTAACGCAGCCCGTCAACGTCGACACCGTAGTGCTGGATCGTGCGCGGCTTGACCTGCAGAAAGTCGAACGCCAGCTCAGCAGTGGCGGGCATCCGCAGCCGTCCGGCCCGGTGCAGGCCGATGCGCAGCATCTCCATCGGCGACAGCTCCAGTTTCGGCCACTGCGGGACGACCAGCCCTTCATGCCCGCGACAGTGGTAGACCTCGCTGATCCATTCGCGGATGACCTCCTCGACCTCGTGGATGTAGAAGAACGCCTGATCCTCGATGCCCTCGCCGCGGCTGTGAACGTCCGGGCCCTTGTAGGCGGGCAGGTGCTGGATCAGCCCCTCGCGCAGGGTGCGGAAGAACCGCTCGACGGTCGGCTTGTCGGTCGGCTTCTTCGGCTGGGCCGGCTGGATCGACATGCCCAGCCGGGTGCAGACGCTGATCACGTGCGCGGACATAAACGCTCGCCCGTGATCGATGACCAGCGTCTCCGGCGGACACAGCCCCCTTCCCGGCACCAGGTCTTCCTCGGTGAACACCACCTGGTCCCACAGCCCGTGGTAAGGAGCCAGCTCGGGACGGGCGGCATTCTCCATCGGCGGGCAGACCGCCTCGAACAGCACCCCGGCGACGTCGACAGCCTTGGTCGAACACGCGGTCACCCGCAGGCCCACGATGCAGCGGGAGAACAGGTCCTGGGCGACCGTGAGTTGGACGGGCACCCATCGGCAGGTGACCGGCTCCATGGCGAAGATGTCCAGGTCCTGCGTGTCGAGCACCACGAACTCACCCGGTCGCGTCGCCCGCAGCCGCCCGTAGGTGCCGCGTGGGCGATCTGCGATGGAACGACGGGCCTTGGCGCTGCCGGAGACCGCGTTTGTGCCCTTGGTCAGCTCGGCCAGGCGCCGGTAGGCCGTAGCGCGGGACGGCAACGGCACCCAGCAACCGAACTCTTCCTCCACCCGGTCCTCAACCCGGCGGAGAACCGCTGAGCGGGTCGGCGTCGAGGCGTTCACCGACTCGGCCAGCACCCGGCGCAGGGCTTCCTCCCAACGCGGATCCACCCGCGACCCGCGGCCCTTGAGGGCCCGGGTGTCCACCAACCCGGCCTCGCCGGCCTCGCGGTAGGCAGCCACCCACCTGTCGATGGTCCGGTGCGAAACCTCCAGTTCAGCGGCCTTGGCCGCCGTCCGGTCGCCAAGCGGCAGATCGGGATGGAACTGTGGGTGCGGCTCGTTGGCCCCGGCGCATTCCGGGTGGCCGGACCGATAGCCGGTCAGCACTTCCCTCACGTGCCGGGCCCGTTCCCGCAGCTTCGCGCGCTGGGCGGCAGACAGATTCGCCAGCAGGACGGACGCCTCCTGACATTCCGGCTCTGTCCCCTCGTCCAGGGACCGGGCGCCGGCGGCCAGCCGCCCGAGAGGCAACGTGCTGAACTCGCCCGTCCGCTCATTGCGCAGCGTGGCGACGAGCCCTTCGAGCTCGACCACCTCGACCACGTCGCCGCAGTAGAGCAGCCGAACTCCAGGGAAAACGGTCACTGCCCGGTCGCTCATGCCACCACCTCGAACGTCGTCGCCGAGCCCATCGGCCGGCGCAGGTCCGCGAGCAGGGATCCTGACCAGATCAGGTGCAGCACCAGCGGACGCACCGCTTCCCGCGGCATCTCGTCGGCCAACGCTGCCTCGATGCCGCCAATGGTCGACTGCTCTCGGGCCGCGGCGATGACCGCGGGCATCCGGTCCGTCTCCAGCAGCTCAGGGCGCCGAAAGCCTGCGAGGAACCGCACGTTCTCCACCACGACGGGATCGCCGCCCGACCAGGTCTCATAGGCCCAGCCGCGGCGAGCGCACACACGGTGCGTCCATGCGAACTGTGCAGTCACTTTCGGGTCCTTCATGCGTGAGGGGGCTTTGACATCAACGACGGTCACCAGACCGTCGGCGTGGACAAGCAGCAGGTCAGGAACGTGCTGCCGTAGCCGGTCGCCATCGCGGCCGGCCAGATGGAAGGGCTGGGAGGCGATCTCCACCACCCCGGGGTCGAAGTCGGCCAGCAGAATGCGAGCCAGCTCCAGCAGGCTCTCGTAGGCCACCAGCCGACCAACCGTGGCGGCGTAGTACCAGCCCGAGTAATGACGACGGCCCTTGTACCAGCGGAAATCCCGCACCGGCAGACCGCCGGTCACCTCGGCGACGACGAGCCGGTCCAGGCCCGTCTCAACGAGCTGACCATCCGCCTGCCGATAGCGGACGGAAACCGTCTCACCTTCTGTCGTGCCGTTCCTGCTTGAAGCGCGTGCCACGAAGACCCCCTGTGTAGGTGATACCGACACCGGGACAATGGCCTGCGGCCAGCGGTAACCTGCGGGAAAGGCACGGCAAACCAAGCGAAAGGCTGGTTCTCGAACCGAGGTGGCGTTCGTCGGTCACGTACAGCAGGCCCGTGGATCTGGGGCTCTGGGCGACAAGTTGATGACAAAACGCTGAGACAACGACATCTCCAATGAGAATCTACAA